>NZ_JBVVNQ010000003.1:330832-699726 GCF_055810675.1 Burkholderia sp. YHN3-13
TTGTGGAAAACCATTGCGGGGGTGGAGGTGCGGCGGCCCCCCGCGACCGTCACGCCGGCGGCGCGCCTGCGTCGGGCGCCTGCGCCGACGCCGCCGGGCCGGCCAGCACGAGGATGTCGAACGGCGTCCCTTCGCGCGTCTCGAAGCGCCGCACGAGTTCGATCTGATGCGCGGACATCACGCTGCCCTTCGTCATCAGCAGCACGCCGCGATGCGTGCGCAGATCGTCGGCGAGCCGCATGCCTTCGCGCAGTTGCGCCGACCGGATCTCGGCGACGGATGCCGCGATGCCGAGACTCGCGGGGTCGCGCATCAGCTCGGTGAAGCGCTCGACCAGTAGCGGGTCGTAACGCACGCCGGCCTGCGAACGCAACACGTCGATCGCCTGCTCGATCGAATGCGGCGCGCCGATTTCGCCGTGGCGCAGCCCTTCGAAATCGCGGGCGATCGCCACGATCCGCGAGCCGGGCGGGATCGCTTCCCCGATCAGCCCGTCCGGCGTGCCGCGCCCGTTGAAGCGCTCGTACTGGTGCAGCACGATCGACGCGACCTTGTGCAATTGCGCGACGGGCGTCAGCACCATCTGCGCCCGCAACGGATGCTCGTGGAACAGCCGCTGCTCGTCCGTCGTCATCCGCGTGAGCGGCTTGTGCAGCAATTCGTCCGGCAGCGACAGCTTGCCGATGCCGTGCAGCAGCCCCGCGAAATAGACGTCCTGCGCGTGCAGCTCGCTCATCTGCGCCGCCAGCGCGAGCCGGCGCGCGATCTCGCCGACCCGCATCGCGTGGCCGCTGGCGGCGCCGCAACGCAGTTCGATCATGCTCGCGCAGACCTGCACCATCGCCGTGAAGCTGCTTTTCAGGTCGCGTTGCGCGGCCTCGAGAAACATCACGGTCTGGCCGAGCTCCTCGGTGCGCGCACGCACCTGCGTTTCGAGTTCCGTGTTGAACCGGCGCAGCGCGTCGTTCTGCGCTTCCGTCAGCGCGGCCAGCCGGGCCGCTTCGCGGCGCAAACTGCGCTGCTCCAACGCCTGCTCGATGGTCAGCAGCAGGTCGTGATCGTCCCACGGCTTGTTCAGGTAGCGGTACACGCCGCCTTCGTTGACGGCCTGCACGACCGACGCGATCTCCGCATAACCGGTCAGCAGGATGCGCATCGTGTCCGGGTACAACGCCCGTGCGCGCGCCAGAAATTCCGCGCCGCTCATGTGCGGCATCCGCATGTCGGACACGATCAGGTCGATCTCCGTCGACGCCAGGATCGCGAGTGCGGCCTCGCCGCTGTCGGCGGTCAGGACGTCGTAGCCGGTGGGACGAAGCACGCGCCTGAGCGCCGACAGCACGTTCGGCTCGTCGTCGACCAGCAGGATCGACGGGGCGCGTTCAGCGTCGCCGGAAGCCGCTGTTGCGTCGGGGGTTTCGGATGGCACGCCATTCACGCCGTTCGTTGCAGATGTCGTCACAATGGGCCTCGGATCGATTGTTCACGTCCTCTCTGCAACATCGGCCGGACTCGCGTTTTCCATATTGGTGGAAACGCTGATAGGTGCGTGCCGGTTTCCACCGACATGCATCCGGCGCTGCGCTACCTCCGTTGTCGAACCCGCTTCGCGCGCGGCGTAGACATCCCCTTCCGCTTCGTCGATACGTCAAAACCCGAGCGGGCGCCATCGGCTTCGATGAAGCGGCATGGCGTCGGGGGCGCGGGTCGGGCTCGTTGGCCGGGACTCGCGCCGCGCACCCGTCAAGGCACCTGGATCCCGTCCGCCCGCGTGGCCAGGAAGCGCAGGTACTTGTCGTCCTCGTCCTCGAAAAGCTCCGGCCCGCCGCCCATGTAGGCGCGCATCAGCTCGTCCGCCGCGCGGTCGAGATCACCGAGTTCGAACTGGCACTGACCGAGCCGCAGGTGCAGGAACGGGTTGCCGATCGCGTTGGGAAACCGCATCGCGTAGCCGAGATTGTCGCGTCCGGCCGCGTAGTCTTCCTGAAAAAAGTTCGCGTCGCCGATGGCGGCCATGAGCCAGGTGCCGGCTTCCCACTGGGTCTTGGGTTCGGGCAGCAGGTCGAACGCCTCCCGGTATTTCGCGAGCGCGCCTTCGAAATCCTCGTCCTCCGCCAGCGCGTCGCCGGCCTCGCTCAGCGCGCCGATCTGCTCGTAAAGTGCGTGGTCCAGTTCTGCCATGAGGGGTCCTTTTTTCCGGAAATCGAAGGGGCGTCGCGCGGCGAACGGGGCGCTGCCAGCGCGGTATCGGCCGCGCCATGCATCGTCGTGCCCGATTCGTTCGCCAGGCGCGTCAACAGTGACGCAGCATACCCGAGCGCGATGACGCGTGCGCTGCGGTTTCCGGTGTACCGGCCCGGCGCGTGCCGCAGGTGCCGACATGCGGGCCCGTCACTTCAATGACCGACCCGATAGATGCGACCGCTATGCACCCCCTCGACACTGCGGCGGTAGGCCAATGCCACGCGTGCCGCCGGCACGCCTTCGTAGCCGGGAAAGAATGGCCCGAACCGGTCCATGGATTCCGTCAGCACGGTCGGACTCACGGCATTGATGCGGAGCCCGCGTGGAAGATCGCATGCGGCGGCACGCACGAACCCTTCGATCGCGGCATTCGACGCTGCGGCATGGGTGCCCTGCGCGATCGGATCATCGACCGCGATGCCCGAGGTCAGCGTGATCGAGCCGCCGTCGCCCAGGAAATGCTGACCCATCAGCGCGACACGCACCTGACCGAGCAGTTTGTCCTGCAGGCCCTGATGGAATTCCTCCGCCGTCATCTCGTCGATGGGCGCCAGAATGACATTGCCCGCGGCGACCACGATGGCGTCGATGCGCCCGATCTGCTCGAACAGCGAACCCACGCTGTCGTCACGGGTGATATCGACCTGGCGGTCGCCACGGGTGCGGCCGACACGAATGATTTCGTGCTTGCCGTCACGCGCCAGTTCATCTGCCACGGAACGGCCGACGTCCCCGCCGGCACCGATTACGACGATCTTCATCGAACACTCCTTTTCGCGTTCAGGTGGAAACGTCGCCATTCTTCCCCGAACCGAAGAGCCCATAAATATGCTCTAATTTCCGACACTACTAACCTACAGTTCGCAATATGGACAGACTGCGTGCGATGGAAACCTTCGTTGCCGTCGTGGAGGGCGGCAACTTCACCGGGGCAGCACGGCGGCTGGCAATCTCGGCGGTCATGGTCGGCAAATATGTGCGCGAACTGGAGGAGCGCCTCGGCGCACGCCTGCTGGAGCGGACGACCCGACGCCAGAACCTGACCGATGCCGGCCGCGCGTTTTACGAAGACGCCAAGCGCGCGCTCGAACACATGCGGATCGCCGAAACGTCGGTCGAACGGCTGCGCGCGTCACCGTCCGGCACGTTGCGCATCAGCGCGCCGATCACCTTCGGCGCCTGTGTGATCGCGCCGCTGGCCGCGACGTTCCGGCAGCGGTATCCGCTCGTGCGTGTCGAACTGGAATTGAGCAATCGCAACGTCGACCTGATCGACGAGGGTTTTGATCTGGCGATCCGCATTGGCGACCTGGGCGATGCCGACCTGGTTGCCAAGCCGTTGACGCTGTATCGCATGGTGATCTGTGCGTCGCCGGACTATCTCGCCCGGTACGGGCGGCCGGAGACGCCGCAGGACCTGGCCGCGCATCACTGCCTGTCTCACACGGTATGGAACAGCCGTCACGGCTGGAAGCTCGGGGACCAGGACAGCCCGCACTTGTCCACGGAACCGGTATTCACGTGCAATGACGGCAACGGCCTGCGGATGGCCGCGATCGCAGGCGCGGGATTGTTGCTGCAACCGGAAGTCCTCGTGCGCCACGATCTGGCCAGCGGCGCGTTGGTACAGGTGCTGCAGGACCATTCACCGAGGCCGCATCCCGTTCATGTCGTGTATCGACACGACCGGCGGCCGCTGCCGAAGCTCACCCGCTTCGTTGCCCATTTGCTCGAGCAGGTGACGGAGCGCGAAGCGTCGTAGCATGCGTTTCCCGCCAGAAAGCATGCACGACAGCGGGTGCGTCACTCCGCCATCTTCGGCGGCCACGCATGGCTTTCGGCCTGACAATGCCTGCACCACGCATACAGTGCGTCGTACATGACCAGGCCATGCTCGAGCATGTCGTGATCGTCGGAAAACAGCGCCGACAGCCCGAGTGAAATCGCGTAGAGCCCGCTGGACTGCGGCGTCAGGTCGAGCCGCGACGTATCCGCGCCCCGCACGATGCGGGCCATCTGCTGCAGCGCCCGGTCGCCGGTCAGGCCGTACTTGTCGAGAAACGCGTCAAAGCTGCAGTACTCGCCGACATGCGTCAATTCCACGCCTGGAATGTCGTACGGGATCGCACCGGTCTCGCCGGCGATCCGCAACACGTCGCCCGGCGGTACGTAGAGGAACACCGGGCGCTCGTCGATGAAACGAACGATGAGCCAGGGACAGGCGACCCTGTCGATCTTGGGACGTTCTCGCGTAATCCACTGCATGACAGCCTCCCCGATCAGTGATGCAACAGCGGATACACCATCAAGCCAATCACGGCGGCCCCCGCCACGACCGCCGGCTCCGGCAGCTTCTTGAATCGGACCAGCAGCACGATCGTCGCCAGCGCCATCAATGCGGTGGGCACGTCGACGATCGAACGTCTGGCCAGCACGATCACCGAACCCGTGATCGCGCCCACGGCGGCTGCCGTCACACCGTCGACGAAGGCCAGAATGGCCGGCAGCTTGCCGTACTTCTTGAAGTACGGGGCCGGCAACACCGTGAACAGATAACACGGCAGGAACGTGCCGGCTGCCGCCACACATGCGCCTGGCAGGCCCGCCACCAGATAACCGATGAAGCCCACCGTGATGACGACCGGCCCCGGCGTGATCATCGCGACCGCAACCGCGTCGACGAACTGTTTCTCGTCGAGCCAATGGTGCTCCGTGACCACACCGCCATAGAGGAATGGCACGATGGCGAGGCCCGAGCCGAACACGAAGGCGCCGGCCTTGGCGAAGAAGGCGGCAAGTTGCGCAAGCTGCGGCCAGTCGGCGATACCCAGCCAGGCGCCGGTAGCCGATACCGGCAGCGCGACCATCGCATCGACGCGCCGCTGGCGCAACCAGCCGGGCGGCGAGCGCGTGAACCAGACGAGCAGGCCTGCCGCGAGAAACAGCCACGCCACTTCCGATTCGGTGATCACCGTCACGGCGACCAGCGTCAGATAGATCGCCCAAAGCAGCTTGTCGCGACCGATGCTCTTCGCGGTCAGCTTGCGTGCGCTGATCGCGATGATGCCGATCACCGCCGCGCCCACCCCGTAAAACACCGACTGCATCCACGTCAGACCGCCGAATCGGGTGTACGCATAACCGAGCAGCACAACCATCAGAAACGACGGCAGCACGAACGCGATCCCGACCATCGTCGCGCCGACGATGCGGTAGTGCACATAACCGAGATATATCGCCAGCTGCGCTGCGAGCGGACCAGGCGCGAGCTGCGCGAGCGCGAGGCCTTCCTTGTAGTCCGCGTCGGCGATCCATTTGCGGGTGTCCACGAGGTCCCGATGCATGTAGCCGGCGAGCGCAACCGGGCCGCCGAAGCCCGTCGCGCCAAGCCACGCGAAATAGATGATCAGCTGCCACAGCGTATAGGCGGGGCGATCGCGATGAATGTTCATGGGGCGAGCAGCAAGATCAAGGTTTCCGGGGGCCGCGGAAATGGGCGTACAGCGAATCGAGCACGGCACCCATCTCCGCCAGCAACGCATCGTCGCCGACAAGGCGCTTGCGGGCGCCGGCCAGAATGGCCTCGAAGCCGCCGGCTTCCGGCACGCTCGCCCCGCCCACGTCCAGCGCATGCACCATCGCCCCCAGCCGGACGAGCCCTTCGTTGTCGTCCAGTCCGAAACTGGCGACCAGGACCTCGAATGAAACGCGATCGCCCACATGCGTGAACGGAGCGCCGTCGAAATCGAAGCCAAGGGCATCGGCCGGGCATTCGGCGATGTTTTCCAGCCACACGAAGCGCGCATGCGGATCGATGAAGCGCTGAATCAGCCATGCGCTGGCGACGCGGTCCACCCACAGGTGACGCCGCGTCGCCCACACTTTCCCTTGATACCGGCCACGATCGCGCCGCGGAATGCCACCCTGGGCAGCACGCGGCTCGTCGGGGGATTTCACCGCTTCGATCGCAGCGGTGAAATCCCGCCATTGCGCACTGGCGCGCAGCGAGGTTTCGCCGGGAAAGAAATCGATGCTGCGAATGGCCTCATACGTGCGCGCGTGGCGACGGTGCAGACGATTGAGATCGGCTGCGGCGAGCTCGGGCAGTGTCTTGCGGTCCTCCGACAGCTCGGCGAGCCAGTCCGCGTAGTCGCCGCTGCGATCGAACAGCGCCTGGTACGCGTCCTCGTCGGACGCATCTTCCGGGCGGACCTGCAACAGCCAGGCTTGCCCCTCGCCCTTGCGCGCTTCGTCGGCCAGCTCGCGCAACTGCGCGGCCTGTTCGGCATGCGCCGGCAACAGGTAGGCACCGTCGCGCAGCGCGCCGCAGCCGAGCGTCTTGACGGTCCGCCAGATGCGCATCCGCGCAGTCGCGCCGGAGGTCGGCAGACTGACGATCAACAGGAGCCAGGGGGCAGGAATCGCATTCATGAGGGCAGCATAGTTTCCCGTCACGAAGACTGCAATCTTGTAGAGATCGCTACAACACTTCAGGCGCGTACCAGCCTCGTTCCTTCCGAATCGGTAGCTGCCGCCCCCAAACGGCCCCCGGGATGCCGATCGGTGCCCGCGCCTCGTCTCGACCCTCATCGGCATCATTCGGGCAGACAGCGGGGGCGTGACGACCATCGCTCTGCTGACGGCACGGGCCGGCAATGCGTCGCGGCCGGACTGGCGGCGGATGCCGTTGCGGAGAAGTTCGACGTGACCGAAACTGCACCCGAGCCGTTGCTCATTGCCATCGAAATCAGACAGGAGACGTTGCATGAACATCCGGATGTGGGCCCCCTGCGCCCTGGCCTTCGTTGCCATCACCGCTCACGCCGCCGACATCACGGGAGCCGGCAGCACATTTGCAGTCCCGGTTTACACGAAGTGGGCGGATGCCTATCGGAAGGCGGGCGGCGGCAAGGTCAACTACCAGGGCATCGGCTCGTCGGGCGGCCTGAAGCAGATCATCGCGAAGACGATCGATTTTGCCGGTTCGGACGCTCCGCTGAAGGATGAAGCGCTCGCGAAGGAAGGCCTGTTCCAGTTCCCGACGGTGGTCGGCGGCGTGGTGCCGGTCGTCAACGTGCCGGGCGTGAAGGCCGGTGAACTGACGCTGTCGGGCCCGGTGCTCGGCGACATCTACCTCGGCAAGATCAGGAAGTGGAACGACCCGGCGATCGCCGCGCTGAACCCGAAGGTCAAGCTGCCGGATACGGACATCGCCGTGGTTCGCCGCGCTGACGGTTCGGGCACCAGCTTCATCTGGACGAACTACCTGTCGAAGGTCAACGACGAGTGGAAGTCGAAGATCGGCGAAGGCACGGCGGTCAACTGGCCGACGGGCACGGGCGGCAAGGGCAACGACGGCGTCGCGGCCTTCGTGCAGCGCCTGCCGGGCGCGATCGGCTATGTCGAATGGGCGTATGCGAAGAAGAACAACATGGTCTACACGGCCCTGAAGAACTCGACGGGCACGGTGGTCGAGCCGAAAGCGGAAACGTTCAAGGCGGCCGCGGCCGGCGCGAACTGGTCGAAGTCGTTCTACCAGATCCTGACCAACCAGCCGGGCAAGGACGCATGGCCGGTCGTCGGCGCGACGTTCGTGCTGCTTTACGCGAAGCAGGAGAAGCCGGCACAGGGCGCGGAAACGCTGAAGTTCTTCGATTGGGCATTCCGCTCGGGCAGCCAGACTGCCACGGACCTCGACTACATCACGCTGCCTGATTCGGTCGTATCTGAAATCCGCACGCAGTGGAAGACAAAAATCAAGGATGCTTCCGGTAAGGCGCTCACGTATTGAGCGCACCCCGGACGGTGATGTCCGCGTCGACACTGCCGGACCGCGGACGCCTGCCCTGTACCGTACCCAACCATTCAGGATAACGACATGACCGAATGCGCGCTGACCTTTGCCAGTCAGGCCGAGTGGGAAAGCTGGCTGGAGCAGAACGGCGGCACCGCGACCGGCGCATGGCTGCGTCTGGCGAAACAAGGCGCGGGGCAGCGAACCGTCACCTACGGACAGGCGCTGGAAAGTGCGCTCTGCCATGGCTGGATCGACGGTCAAAAGCGGGCCGAGAGCGAGACATACTGGTTGCAACGCTTCACCCCGCGCACCGCCAAAAGCATCTGGTCCAAACTCAACAAAGACAGGGCGGAAGCGTTGATCGCCGCGGGCAGAATGCGCGCGCGCGGCATGGTCGAAATCGAGAAGGCCCGGCAGGACGGCCGATGGAAGGCCGCGTATACGTCGGCCGGCAACTCGATCGTGCCGGACGACCTGCAGGCGGCCCTGGACGCCAATCCGCGAGCCGGGAAGTTCTTTGCAACGCTGAGCAGCCGCAACCGCTATGCCATTCTGTTCCGGATACAGAATGCCAAAAAGCCGGAAACACGGGCGCGCAAGATCGGCGAATTCATCGACATGCTGAACCGGGGCGAAACCATTCATCCATAGATCTTGCGCTTCCGATGGAGGCTTTCCTGATGCGGGCATTTCATTCAATCTGCCCGGATGGTCTTGGCGGCCACGATGGAGTGCGGTGACGATCAGCGCCGCGCCCGCGATCCGGGCCGCTGTATCGAGCGATCGTTCCTGGCCGCGGATTCAATCGGTCGATCAACAGCAACTAGCTGCGGTATGGCAGATGTACAACGAACACCGTCTCGCTCGCGTCCGACCTTGCTTCAATGGTCCCGTCATGCGCAGACGCAATTTCACGCGCGATGAACAGGCCCAGGCCCATGCCGTCATCGCCCGGCGCGTTGTGCGATTTGCCGGGACCGCGTTGGAGCGGATTGAAGATTTTCGCCAGCGTCGACGGGTCGAGGGCAGGCCCATGGTTGCTCACTTCGATGCATACGCCCCCGTTCGCCCGCGCAACCGAAACGCCGACCGGTGCATCCTGGGCGCCGTACTTCAGTGCATTGAGTACGAGATTCCCGACCAGCTGCTGGATTCGCTGGCCATCCCAGTACCCCGACAAATTCGATTCGACGCTCAAGTCGATCTGCCGCCTGGGGTATGCGGCGCGAAGCTCTTCGATCATATCCGTGACGATATCGCTCAGATCGGAATCATGTGGATCGATTTTGATCCCCAATCCCAACTGCGTCCGATTGAAGTCACACAAGTCGTCCAATAAGGACCTCATTCTGGCGCCACTCTTTGCGAGTCGCGCAGCAGCGTCCGTCACCGTCTCGCCGGCATTCAGCGACGCGAGATACGACGCCGTCAGCAGGATCGTCTGCAAAGGCGTGCGCATGTCATGCCCGAGCATGCCGAGCAGCAGGTTACGCGCCCATTCCACTTGCGCATTGAAATGGGTGACCGATTCCGTCACGGCCTGATCGATCGCTTCGTTGAAGCGCACCATGTCGCCTATGTGAGGGGCATCCGGGAGACAGTCGTCTATCCACATCCGCAACAAGCTGGCGCGGAGCGCGCGGTACTCGGCGATCAATTGGTTGATGTCGAAGCCGCGCCCGGCGCGCGACTGAGCATGCGTTTGCGCGGGCGTATCGGCAGCATTGCCGTGCTCCTCAGCATGCCCTAACGACTTTTCCCGTTGTTGATCCCGCGTTTCCGGCGTCGAGATGTCTCTGACCAACGCCTCGAGAATTTTCCGGGCATCGTCGCGCAAGGCCATCGGCGACATGCCGTCGGCTGCGGGCATCAGGGTTCTGGCAAATGCCTCCCACTGAACCAGGATAGCTTCGATGTTATGTGTGATGAATTCAGACAAGCGCATGTCGTGTCCTCCGCGAAACGGGCGAACACCCGCGTTGCAGTCGACTGCGCAAGAGTTGAGCCTGAAGCATCGAGGGGATTCTTCTGGAGGATCGTACGTGCTGCTGGAAACTCGGAAGGTCGACGGACAATTCGACGACGCGCGTGGCGGCAACCGCCATGTGCTTCAATGTCGAGCCGTCGCTCCATCCGACTGGCGTGCACGAGCGTCGACGAGCCTGACGAGGCACGCTAGGCTGTTCGTATACGGCACTTCTACACCGACCTTGCGAGCAGCCTCGACTACGGCGCCATTGATTGCTTCAATCTCGGTACGCCGCCCGGCCAGCACGTCCTGCAGCATCGATGGCCGATGCGTACGATGATGGGCGAGCGCATCGCGCACGTTCGACACCACGTGCTCTTCGGTTGCCGAAATACCGAGCGCACGGGCGACGGCCATCACCTCCGCAACGATCTTCAGCGCCAATTCTTCACCGTCAGGGGTACTCGTCAACTCGCCGACCATGCATTGCGTCACGGCACACAGGCTGTTGAGGGCGGCGTTAAATGCAACCTTCTCCCAAATCGCGGCCCAGACGTCGGGATCGACATGGCACGAGAGGCCGGCGTCGTTCAAGGCCTGCACGGTCTGTTCGAGCGCGCTCGTATGCGCGCCGTTCACGTTCATCAGTCGAATCGTGCCCTGGCCATGCGAGCGGACGGCCCCAGGCTCCGACTTGTCGGCTGGCCACGTGGTCACGCCGACCATGACCCGGTCGGGCGATACGGATCGGGCGAGCCGTTCGGCGTTCCCCAGGCCGTTCTGCAAAGACAGGATGACGGTGTCAGAGCCGAGTACTGCGCTTGCGGCAGCGAGTGCGGCGGTCGTATGCATCGTCTTCGTGAAAACGATGACGAGGTCGACGGGCTTGCTGGCCTCCTCCGGCCTCAGCGCGACGAGATTGCGCACAACTTGCTCGCCCGAATCGGTCGACAGCCGCAGGCCGTGGGCGCGAATCGAGGCAAGATGAGCCTCGTCGATATCGAGCAGGCTGACCGAATGACCTGCCAGCGCGAGGCGGCCGCCAAAGAACGAACCCATCGCACCGGCGCCCAGAATGGCGATCTGCATGGCATGCTCCTCAGAACGGATAGTGGCGGGGGGGGCTGCAGGGCGATCCACCGCAAGTCGATAAATTCCGCGCGGCCGCCGAATCGCCCGAAGCCGCTGTCCTTGGCGCCGCCGAACGGCATTTGAGCTCCGTCGTATACCACCGGCCCATCGATACGGCAGATTCCGGATTCGATGCGCCGGGCAACGTTCATCGCGCGTGCGCTGTCCCGACCAAACACGGCCGCCGCGAGACCGTAGCGGTTGTCGTTTGCGCAAGCGATCACCGCATCGCGTACTGTCATGCCCTGCGCATTGCCGGCTTGATGGCCTTGTGGCGGAACGCTGTACGCCATTGGAATCTCCTATTGTTCAGTACGGTTCTGGTGAACGCATTATCTAAACATCCGGCAGAATCCGGAATTGCCGATTTCGCCCAAAGGCATTACCTTCAGGCATGACTTTCAATCGCCAGCAGCTTCGCGCTTTCATCACGACCGCCTCTGTCTGCAGTCTCGGATGCGCGGCCGAGACCTTGCAAACGGACCTTGATGCGCGGGTCGACCAGTACAACAATGAACGAGCGCATCAGGGGCGCTGGTGTTACGGCAAGGCATCGATGCGCACTTTCCTCGATTCACTCGAGCTTGCCAAGGAGAAACTCACCCCCCATTGATGCCTCGTTCTTTGTCGATCCGACTACCTGTCAGATCGAGTCCCGGCTAATACAACTAACGATTGGTTGACGGCTGCCCCATGGTTGCTCATCTCGATGCATACGCCCCCGTTCGCCCGTGCAACAGAAACGCCGACCGGTGCATCCTGGGCGCCGTACTTCAGTGCGTTGAGCACGAGATTCCCGACCAGTTGCTGGATTCGCTGACCATCCCAGCGTCCCGACAAATTCGATTCGACGTTCGAGTCGATCTGCCGCCTGGGGTACGCGACACGAAGCTCTTCGACCATATCGGTGACGATGTCGCTCGCATCGGAATCGTGCGGATCGATTTTGATCCCCAATCCCAATTGCGTCCGATTGAAGTCACACAAGTCGTCCAGCAGCGATCGCATCCTGGTGCCACTCCTTGCGAGTCGCGCTGCGGGCATTCGCCACCGTCTCGCCGGCATTCAGCGATGCGAGATACGACGCCGTCAGCAGGATCGTCTGCAAAGGCGTGCGCATGTCATGCCCGAGCATGCCGAGCAGCAGGTTACGCGCCCATTCCACTTGCGCGTTGAGATGGGTGACCGATTCCGTCACGGCCTGATCGATCGCTTCGGATACTGAATGTCGCATTCGTGCACCCAACGGCCGTGCGCAGAGATGGCGGAGACAGATAGACCCTTTGTCCTCTCAGCAGTGACGCTGGCGGCGTGCTGCGCCCTGGAGGCACGGCGGAATGATTTCCTCGCGGCTACCGAACCGTCTTCTTCCGCACCAGATCGACAAAGTTCCGGGCCGCGGGCGAAATCCCGTTCACTCGATGTACCAAGCCCAGACTTGCCGTCAGTTGCCCGCCTTGCAGCGCGAGATAACGGACGTCGTCCGCCCGGCTTTTGCGCATGCAGGAGGGCACGATTGAAATGCCCAGACCGCCAGCGACCAGATTGATCGTCGACGAAATCTGGGGGGCAAACTGCACGACCTTGGGACTGAAGCCGGCTGCCTCGCACGCCGACAGTACCTTCTCCGGGAGACCGGAGCGCGTGGTCCGCGCGTAAAGCACGAACAGTTCGTCGCGTAATTCGGCGAGCCGCACAGACTTGCGCTTGCCGAGCGGATGCCCCCTGGGAACCGCGACCACCATCGGTTCGGTCGACATCAGCAAAAACGCAACTGCGTCATCCTCGTCGACCGGCGGACGAACGAAGGCCAGATCGAGGCGTTCTTGCCTCAAGGCGTCCATCAACGGCCCCGTGCGATGTTCTTCCAGTGAAATTTCGACGTGCGGATAGAGGCTCCGGTATTCGTGTAGCGCCCAGGTCACCTCTTCGCGATACGACGCCGACTCGGTAAAGCCGATAGCCAGACGCCCAACTTTCCCCTGTGCGCTCAGCTGGCATCGCAGCCCCGCTTTCTTGACCTGCTCGAGGATTGCGCGCGCCTCCTCCAGATAAACCTTCCCGGGGACCGTCAGACTCACACGCCCCGGTTGGCGGTCGAACAATTGCACCCCCAGATCACGCTCGAGTGCTTTGATCTGCGACGTCAATGGCGGCTGTGCAATACCGATGCGCTGCGCCGCGCGTGTGAAGTGCAGTTCCTCTGCGACCACGACGAAGTACCGCAAATGCCTGAGATCCATACATTAAACGTATCGGGACTGCGACTTCAATATATTAGACGCGCTATCCGCGATTGCATAGACTTTGTTCATTCCTTGGCCCCTGCATCGCGTGCCCCTTCAATCGCAAATCGTACTGTCATGCCAACGCGACGATCTCGTCATGGCTGGTCGATGGTCAGGTTTGCTTGACGATTCTCATCCAGACATGAACTTTCAATCCAACGACGCCCTCAAACCGCTTCTCGCAGACGGTCTGCCTGCGAGCCAGTTCTATTCTCTGGCCGTGCTCGAAGAGCGAGGTTTCGGCAAGATCTCGCGATTGCCACATTCGATCCGCATCATCCTGGAAGCGCTTCTGCGCAATCTCGACGGCATCAGCGTGCAGGAGCACCATCTCCGCGAGCTGGCCGCGTGGCGACCGAACGCAACCCGGGAGACGGAGATACCGTTTGTCGTGGCACGCATCGCGGCGCCTGATTCGTCCGGTGTGCCGTTGCTCGCTGATCTCGCCGCGATGCGCGAAGCGGCAGCACAATTCGACGTCGATCCTGCCGATATCGAGCCGCAAATACCCGTCGACCTCGTTGTCGATCATTCAATTTCCGTCGAGCATGCGGGAAGCGCCGACGCGCTGCGCAAAAACATGAGGGTCGAGTATCAACGTAACACCGAACGCTACACGTTTCTCAAATGGGCTGCCAACGCATTCAAGTCGTTCCGGATTTTTCCGCCCGGCACCGGCATCATCCATCAGGTCAATCTGGAATGGCTCGCACGCGGCGTCCATCAAAAGGACGGGGTCACGTACTTCGATTCGCTCGTGGGTACCGACAGCCACACCCCGATGGTGAACGGAATCGGTGTGATCGGTTGGGGCGTTGGCGGCATCGAAGCTGAAGCGGCCATGCTTGGCCAGCCGGTCACGTTGGTGGTTCCCGATGTGATCGGTGTGGAACTCATCGGTACGCCGGGTCCCGGCATCATGGCGACCGATATCGTCCTGACCGTCGTCGAAGCGCTGCGCGCCAGAAAGGTTGTCGGAAAATTCGTCGAGTTCTTTGGAGAAGGTGCAACGGGTCTCTCGGCGCCCGATCGATCGACGATCGCGAACATGGCGCCGGAATATGGCGCGACCGTCGCTTTTTTCACCGTCGACGAAAAAACCCTCGACTTTCTCAAGTCCGTCGGCCGAAGCGACACCGAGCTTGCCGCATTGAAGCGTTATTTCGAAGCCCAACAGATGTTTGGTATTCCAAAGCGCGGTGATATCGACTACACCGATACGGTGACGATCGACTTGTCCGCGGTTGTGCCGAGCGTCGCGGGACCTTCGCGTCCGCAAGACCGCATTCCGTTATCGACACTGAAAAGCAAGGTCCGCGAAATGCTGCCATCAACAGCCCGCGAAACCGGCAAGCTGAGTCACGGTGACATCGTGCTGGCAGCGATCACATCGTGCACCAACACGTCGAACTCGAATCTGATGCTTGCGGCTGGCGTTCTCGCGAAAAAGGCCGTTGCACATGGCCTGAAGACCGCGTCTCATGTGAAGACGTCTTTTACGCCCGGCTCGCGAGTGGTAAGCGCATATCTGAGGGCAGCCGGTCTGGAACAGTATCTCGACGCTCTCGGCTTTCAGGCCGTGGGCTATGGTTGCGCGACATGCATGGGGAATTCGGGTCCGCTGGCACCGGAAATACTCGAACAGATCGACGCTGACAATCTGAACGTTGCGGCCGTGCTGTCCGGCAACCGCAACTTTGAAGCGCGCATTCATCAGGCGATCAAGGCCAACTTTCTCATGAGCCCGCCGCTGGTCGTCGCCTTCGCCATTGCCGGCCGCAGTGATTTTGATCCTGAAAGCGAGCCACTGGGCCGAGGCGCGAATGGTGAATACGTGTATCTGCGTGATGTGTGGCCCACATCTGCCGAGCTCGCTGCCGTTTCGCCGTATGCCCAAAACCCTCGCAACGTGCCGGATATCTATCGGACTACTGCGGAAACGCAATTGTGGGACGCGCTGCCCGCGCCGGAAGGCGACGTGTTCACATGGACTGCCGGTTCGACGTATCTCAAACGCCCGCCGTTTTTCGACGGTGTGACGCCCGATCTGCCCCACTTGCCGGACATTCGGGGCGCGCGGGCGCTTGCGATCCTCGGCGATTCAGTGACGACCGATCACATCAACCCGGGGGGCGCTATTCCACCGGAATCCGAGTCGGGAAAATTCCTCCAGTTCCTCGGCGTCACGCCGCGTGACTTTAACAGCTACATTTCGCGCCGTGCCCACGATCAGGTGATGGTACGCAGCAGCTTCGCCAATGTCCGTCTGCGCAATATGATGGCTGACGGCGAGGAAGGAAGCGTAACGCGACATCAGCCGGATGGCCGGCGCATGAGCATTTTCGAGGCGGCGACGCGCTACAACTCGGACGGCGTGCCCATGATCGTGTTCGCTGGAGAAGAATATGGCAACGGATCCAGTCGTGACTGGGCAGCCAAAGGGCCGCGCCTGCTCGGCGTTCGCGCAGTGATCGCGCGCAGTTTCGAACGCATCCATCGCAACAATCTGGTCGGCATGGGCGTTCTTCCGCTTGAGTTTCCGGACGGCGTGAGCGCGCAAACACTGCATCTGTCCGGCGACGAGTGGTTCGACGTGTGTGCGGATATGAATACTTTACGCATGCGGCAAACCGTCGAAATGGTGATTCACCGAAGCAATGGAGAAACCGAAACCGTGTCGCTGCTGGCGCGCCTTGACTCGGCGATCGAAGAGACTTACTTCCGTCACGGCGGAATTCTCCCCTTCGTCCTGCGTGAACGACTGACGAGATTCAGTGCCGGGCAGGCTACCTGACCCTGCGACATCCGCATGCCACTGGCCGACACACGTCGGCTGTCGCAGATCGTCCTTTAGACCCAAAAACAGGCATGGATACATGCAGGAGACGCTATGACAATCGCAACAGACACCCGTACCGCATGCGACGTTGCGGAGGATATGCCTCGCATCGAATCATCCGGACGTCCGCGCATCCGCTCGATCGCCGGAGGCCTGGGCGGCAATCTGATCGAATGGTACGACTTCCTCACGTACAGTATTTTCTCGATCTACTTCGCGAAATCGTTCTTTCCGAGCGATCAACCGACCGTCCAGCTCATGAACACAGCGGCAATTGCAGCCGTCGGTTATATCGCGCGCCCGCTCGGCAGCTGGTTGATTGGTCTATGGGCCGACAAGCGCGGGCGCAAATCCGCGCTCACCTGGTCGGTCGCAACGATGTGCATCGGGTCATTGATGATCGCCGTCACCCCCGGCTACGAGTCGATCGGTGTGTGCGCGCCGATCGTGCTGATCGCAGCGAGACTGCTGCAAGGCTTGAGCATGGGTGGAGAATATGGCACCAGCGCGACCTATCTGAGCGAAATCGCGCCGCCACACCGTCGCGGTTTCTTCGTCGGCTTTTTGCAGGTGAGTGTCATTTCCGGCCAACTGGTGGCGCTCGGGTTGATGCTCCTGTTGCAGAAGACGCTGAGCGCGCATCAGATCGAGGCATGGGGCTGGCGGATTCCGTTTGCAATTGGCGGCGTGCTTGCCATGTTCGCGCTCTACATGCGTCGTAATGTGGTTGAGACGGCGGCATTTGAAGCAGCGCAGCGCGAGGAAGGACCGTCCATAACCGTTCAATTGCTGCAGCACTGGAGACAGATACTGCTCGCAATCGGCATGACCGTTGGCGGCACAGTAGGCTTTTATACCTACACGGTGTACATGCAGAAGTACCTCGTCAATACCGTCGGCCTCACGAAGGAAGTGTCGACGCTCGCCTTTACCTGCGCATTGGTGTTTTACATGTTCCTGCAACCGCTATTTGGTTATGCATCGGATGTGTTTGGCAGACGTCCCGTACTGATCACGTTCGGACTGTCGACCACGCTGTTCTCCGTCCCGCTCTTCAAGGCGCTAAGCATGACGCACGATCCATGGGTTGCGTTCGGTCTGTCGTTCGCGGGCCTTTTCATGCTGGCTGGTTTCACGTCGGTGCATATGCTGGCGAAGGCCGAACTGTTTCCGGCGCGCATACGGGCCCTTGCGGTAGGATTGCCCTACGCTTTGACCACGGCGATCCTCGGCGGCACTACGGAGCTTGTCGCACTGAAATTCAAGGCGAGCGGGCACGAAGCGTATTTTTACTGGTACGTATCTTTGTGGGCCGCCGTCTCGTTGGCCGTCTATCTACGGATGCCCGAATCCAACAATCCTCACGCGCCAGATGACAGACAGTCCGCCGTCTGAGACGATAAATGCCCTTGGCGCCTGAAGGTCCGCACAATTCCCGCCTTTACAGGTACGGATACCAATACCTAGCCGGAAGGCGAACTTCGAGAGATCGCGTGCGTGCCCCACCTGCGCCTGACGTGACAACGGCCGGCAGTGCAATCTTCGCCAAGACCTACGCTCGTCGTTTTCGCCTACGCTCATCGCGCGACCGTCCGCGAATCCTGCTGGATCCCCGTTTTGACGACTCGAGTGAAATCGGAAACGCTCAGTGGAACTGTATCCGCCTTTGCGTTCGAGCGCGTCTTCCGCGCGACAACCAGGATCGCGCCCAAGTGTTCATAAAAACACGCGAGCTGTCGCGCATCGGACAACAATCTCTCCAGATCGAACGCCCTCTCAAGCACCGTCCGCGGGAGATGAAAGCGCTGAAATCCGCGCCGCAAGCGAACCTCAAAAACCACCCCATCGCTGTTATGCGGTACTCCTGCCCATACAAGCGGGCCGCAATCCATGACGCCTCCGGAAAATCCCTATCGTCAGATCAATATGCCAGCTATTCTCAATACGCACATTAGTATTTCAAAATTGTGGCGACTGACGCACTGACGCATTCGCAACACTCCCGATATTGCGTTGCAGCATGAACTTCCGTCGACTGAATTTTCGCCTTAGAAGCAGTAGCCCCTCAGTCGCCCCATGACGGGAGAGCACGCCATGACGACTTCTTCACCAGCACTGAGCCAGTCCCTGCCCGCCCTCCATGTGTTCGAACAAGATGGAGGTTGGCATTGGGGCATCACGGTTCCTCGTTCGGTGGGATGCGGATTCAAACTGATCGCATCCAGCAATCACATCCTTCCCAACCAAGACACTGCCCGATGTGATGGTGGTCAAGCGCTGGCCGCGATTGTCACAAGTCCGGGCACCTGAACTTGTCGTCTCCGGCACGGAAAGCCCGCTTGAGTTTTCACGTCTGGATGCAATACTCCAATCAACCTTCAAAGCGAAGCATGCATTGCCGGACGACGGCCAGCACATCCAACTAGACAAGTCCGACTTCCAGATCCGAACCAGCGAGTGAGCGGTGCTCGGATCAATGTGTTAGCTGCGGCTAGCAGACGCACCGACGACGAGCCGCCTCGCCAAGAAACAGCTGGCTTGTCTACCTGCAAGCAGCCACTGGCGACTGGCGGCTTCTGGCCGCACGGAGCCCGACGTAGGCGCCGCCATCCTGCTACCGCCCTTCGAATCCGCATGGATTGACTTCCGGCGTTGATAAACTTGTGACCGACGCTTCCGTCCCTGAACACCTCGTATCAGTGCCCCAAAGTCCAGCCGAGCTGACGTGCGTGATCCGAGGAATCAGTGGCAAAGCGTCGTGGCGGCTGCCAAAATGGCGGCCCCGCAGCCGCGAGGGAAGTCTCGACCAACGACACCCCAAGCCCTGCGTCGATCATCAGCGGCGTATCTCACAGGTAATCGCTTTGAAATTGTCGTTTGAAGTTATCGAAGTGCTCGATGCCATAGACCGGGCGGGAACGTTCGCGGAAGCGGCCGTGCTGCTTCATCGCGTACCGTCGGCATTGACTTATCTGGTGAAAAAGGCCGAGGCTGATCTTGGCGTCGCCCTGTTTGATCGCAACGGCCGGCGCGCGCAGATGACGGAGGCGGGGAGACTGCTCGTGGAGGACGGTCGTCATTTGCTGCGAGCCGGGCAGGATCTGGAGAGCAAGGTTCGAAGTGTCCATGCGGGTTGGGAAGCCGAGCTCAGGCTGTGCGTCGACGATATTCTCCCGTTGCCTTCGTTGTGGCCGCACGTGCGTGCGTTCTACGAACTGAAGATGACGACACGGCTGCGTTTATCGACCGAAGTGCTCGGTGGCGTGTGGGACGCGCTTGTGACGGGGCGTGCGGATATCGCGATCGGCGCCGCGGGAGAGCCGCCACACGCGCCCAACATTGCAGCAAGGCCGATCGGCCTGCTACGTCACGTTTTTGTCGTGGCGCCTTATCATCCGCTTGCCGCGAACGAAAAGCCACTCGACAGCAGCGCAATTTCAAGTCACCGCGGCGTCGTCATCAGCGATACATCGCGTGAACTCGAGCCGAGATCGGTGGCCATTCATGACGGACAACCGGTCATCGTCGTACCGAACCTGGCCGCCAAAATCGACCTCCTTTGCGAAGGCATTGCCGTCGGCATGCTGCCCGCGCCTGTCGCCGACGAGTTGATACGGCAGGGCAAGCTCGTCGAGCGCCAGGTAACAGGCGTGCGAGCGCACACAAACTGCTACCTCGGCTGGCGGGAGGATAAGACGGGGCGTGCGTCGAGATGGTGGATTGAACGACTGGATCAGATCGATCTGATAACCGGGCTTTTCAGTGCGCGCGGCATCGTTACCTGAAGCAAATGCCTGTCTCACACCTCGGCGTCGACTCGCTGGATGGGGAAGACAGGATGCTCGGAAAATACGTCGAGGCGCGCGTGATACGTGGTCGTAGCAACGTGAGCGCCTCGAACGATAAACGCATCGCGTCGTGCCCCCGATATCGGCGCGACGGGTATAACGCGCCATCAGGTCACCGTTCGGGACCGACCAGCTGCATCGCTGCGTGAAGCTGCACGCCGATAGGTGTCAACCCGCCCGGGACGCATTTGCACGGCGGGCAGTCGCGGTCACGCGTTCGGCGGAGCCTGAGTTTGGCTGCGCAGGCACGCTGTCGTGATACGCAGGCATCTCGTTATCATGCCGTTCGACGATGTCTGCAAGCGACCCCGCACAACATCGAGTGTCCGCGCGGAGCCGGGGTGAAAGGCTCCTTGCGGCCCTGAAGAGACAATCGCGGAAAGCGAAAGCGGACATTCGCATCGTCGTTAGACGCGAATCTGTCCCATTGGACTTGGCGTCTATCTTGCCTAATTCGCAGAGCGCCTGAATCGCCATCCCTGATCACGGTGTGACAGGCAGTTGTCTCCATGCGCCGGCTATGCGTCGGTACAAGTGCGGGAGCAGTCGATGGTCGCAATCCCCGGACCGCTCTACGACTTGCCGAAGCTCCACTAACCCTTGTGCGGAAGATGAGTCGCAGAATGCAAGGAGGTCACGCGCTGGAGCAACAGCGACAAAGCCCTGTGGGGCGACATGTGCATACCAGTGATTCCACATGGCATCAAGCGTGAGAAGACTCGCCTCGAAGTTACCTCCCATGAGTGCAACATATATGGAACCGTACTCACGAACAACCAGCCTTTCTTCCGCAAGAGTCTGCAAATTTGAAACGGCGATCGAATGAAGCTGATCAGCCGAAACACACTCCTGTTCCAGATGCCGGTGCTGAACGAAAGCCAAATGATCAGATGCGTCTACGACATACGAAACCAATAGGTCGCCGCTAAGAGGACGAAGAACAGGCGAGTCTTCGCCTGACAACGATATTGCTGGTGTTGAGTCTTGCACCATGGGCTTCAGATAAGCGATGGCGCGGGCACAAATGCCGCCTTCTCTCACGGTCATAGGGCGATATTCAATCAATCTTAAAATACTGCTAGAACCATCCTCGGAGGATTGTCGGCGATTCGGGTCGCGATGTCGAATGGCCGCTCATAGCCGTTACGAGCTTTCAGTGACCAGCAACTCGCCATCGAACCAGACATCCTCATAGTCCGGCGCAAGCAATACACGCCATCCCGGCGGCAGTGCCAAGTAAGGGACAATGTTCGGACAGCGCTCGATCAAGTGGGCCACATGAAGCGGCTGATAGAAGTCAGCGTCCGGTGAGTAGTCGCCGCCGTAAATATACCAACCACACGTACCGTTTTCCGGGGTTAGCCGAACCGCGTGAAGCGGCACATTCTCAAGGGATCCAAGCGCGATCCCTACCTTCTGGCTCGCCTCGGGCGGCATGTATTCTGCACCGAATCGGTGGCAAACGTTTCTTTGATCATTGGACATTGTTGTGCAATATGCTTAACTCGTCGTGATTGTCACCGATCCTGCCGGGTTTGTTGGATGTCCCAAGTTGGCCGAATCTGGTCGGTTGCCATCCCGGTGGCCCGCGACGGCCTCAACCCGATCCTGACCAGCCACTCAATTGCTCTTGAAGCGGTCGCTGGATCTAGCTAGCCGAATCTGAACCGAACGCTCTATTGGAAAGTTAGTCGAAATCGATCCGAAAGGCACTCTCGTCTTCGTATTGCAGCTTTAAATCGACCAGGATCGCACTTGCGAGTGCGGTTACCAACGCGATCTTCAATTCTGGTATGACGCCATTGAGATGAAATGAAAACTCCCATCCCGGCGACGCATCGATCCAGGACACGAATAGATCATCGCTGTCGGACCGCCAAAACTGAACGTTCTTCACTACACCTGTCGATGCTTCATCAACAATCTTGGCTCTGGATACTTCGATCTGTTGGCCGTCATCGCTCCAGTGCGTTATTCGCCCACTATCAGGGTTGGCAAGCAGAAATCCAAGAGGCTTGAGCAAAGTCTCGACAAAGTAAAAAGCTTCCGGAAATGGACCTTTCAGCAATACGATCAAGATAGGTTTTGCCATCGCGTTTACCGACCCGAGTGTTGGCTGGCTGCAGTTGCCGTCATAAGAGCCCGGTCGATTGTCGACGATTCCGGTGACAGTGTCGAACGACTGTTGGTGGCCGGGAGCCGACAGATGTACAGAACCGCTACAGCCCCCTGAGGCGACCATCAAGATTATGAAAGCGGACGCTCATCCTCGCGCATCGACTTGCCGATCCATTTAGACGCGCAGGCAATGCCAATTGACGATCATTCGACTACCTACCGCTGCCCGGTCATTGATTTCCACACGAACGCGGCAATCCTTTCGACGATACCGTCCGCCAACGGGAGATCGGGATCAGGATAAGCCGCGAGGTTGGCTCGACGGTCAGCCGTATGTACCGCTTTGAGCACGTGGTTGGCGTCGGCGACAAGCACGAGTTCAACGGCGGGATTTGCCTGTTTCAACCGTTGCGCATCCGCGGAGCCCACCTGAAGATCCTGCAATCCCTGCATGATGAGCACTGGCTTGCCCGCTCATCCCCGGACATCAATCCAACGGCGGCACGGCCCCCTCGGCCAAGGTCTTGAGCAACCGCGCGCGACGGCGTTCGAGATCCGCGATCTGACGTTCGATCGACGCCAGTCGTTTGCGCTGGGCATCAGTGGTTTCAGGGCATGCGCCCGCGCCTTCGATCATGCGCATGCAGTCGGGAAACGAACGAATCTCGGCCAGACTGAAACCCGTTGCGATCATCCGCTGAATCTGCCTGACCTGCGTCACCGCTGCGGCAGGAAACGCGCGGTAACCATTGCTCGCGCGAACGGACGTGAGCAGCCCCTGCTCGTCGTAATGACGGATCGAGCGCACGCTTGCGCCGGTCTGGCGCGCAAGCTCGCCAATGGTCAGCAGGTTTTGTCCGGGAGATCGAGTCATGGAAAAAGCATAGCAGCTTTCGCTTGACCCTCACATCAGTGTCAGGGTTGAAACTCGTGGGCATCTCAACGATTCTCGAACACCGATCATGCCCCATACCCTCTTGCGTCACGTGCTTTCGACACTGGTGGCCATGCTCGCCGCGCTTGCGGTGATATCGACGGCCGGCGCCGCGACAACAAACTATACGGTGACCGCGCCGGACGGCGTCACCCTTGCCGTCCAGGAATCGGGAAACCCGTCCGGGCCGGCGATCGTGCTGATTCACGGCTTGCTCGGCAGTCATCTGAACTGGGATGCACAGGTCGACAGCGCGCTGCTTCAGCGGTATCGCATCATCACGTACGACCTGCGCGGCCACGGCCTGTCCGGGAAGCCGGCGGGAACCGCCGCCTATCTCGACGGGCGGCGCTGGGCGGACGATCTCGCCGCCGTCATTGCGTCATCGCATGCGAACCGTCCGGTACTGGTCGGATGGTCGCTGGGCGGCGCCGTCATCTCGAACTACCTGGCCGCTCATGGCGATAGCCGGATCGCGGGAGCCGTCTACGTCGACGGAGTGATCGAACTGAAGGCGGACCAGCTCGTCGCCCATGCGGACATCTATCGCGACATGATCTCCGCGGACCTGAAGACGCACCTCGATGGCGAACGCGCATTTCTCGGCCAGTGCTTCCACACGCAACCCGACACCGCCACGGCCGACCGGCTGCTCGCGAACGCGGCGATGGCTTCATGGGACATGCAGCGCGCGGTGCCGTCGATGACGGTGGCGGCGGCCGAAGGCCTCGGCAACACCCGCGTGCCGGTGCTGCTGCTCTATGGCGAACGCGACGCGCTGGTGAACACCCACGGGGCGATCGCCCGTGCCAAGGCCATTGCGCCGCGCGTTCAAATCCGACTGTACGCGAACTCGGGCCATGCGCCTTTCATCGAGGAACCGGCGCGCTTCAATCGCGATCTGGCTGATTTCGTCGACCGTGTCGCAACGCACTGAGCAAACCGTGTCCGCGCGGACGCCAAACCGCTACCATCGATGTTCGTCCCCACGGAGAACCGCCGATGAGCCGCCCCGATTTCATCAAGCACTGGACCGAACTCGAAGAACCCGATGCGCATTGCTATCGCGGCGATACCGAGCCGATGGCACTGGATGCCCCGCTTTCCGCCGCGCTCGGCATCACGCGCATCGGTATTCATCACGTGAGGCTGCTTCCGGGCCGGCGGACATCGTACCCGCATGCCGAAAGCACCGAGCAGGAATTCGTGTACGTGCTCGAAGGCAAGCCCGACGTCTGGATCGACGGCGTGCTTCATCCGGTCGCCGAAGGCGATTCGGTCGCGTTTCCCGCGGGTACCGGCATCTGCCACACCTTCATCAACAATACGAAGGACGAAGTCCGGTTGATGGTGATCGGCGAACGCCCGCGCGACGACAACCGCATTCGCTACCCGCTCAACGAGGCCTATGAACGGACCCGCGCGGATCGCTGGGTCGACTGGCCCGACAGGCCGCTCGGCCCCCATGACGGGATGCCGGACTGACGTTTGCAGCGGCTCGCCCGCGGCATACCGGCCCGGGCCCGGGGCTGGTGATAAGCTGCGAGGCGGTACGCAATCGCATCCGCCCGCCCACGCCCCAACGAGAGCCCGTCATGCCCATCGCTTCCTCCGTCCGCTCCGCCTTCACCCCCACCGGCAAGCTCCGCGCGTCGATCAACCTCGGCAACCCGATTCTCGCGAACCGGGATCCGGCGACCGGCGAACCGTTCGGCGTCTCGATCGACCTCGCGCGCGCATTCGCCGAGCGCCTGTCGGCCGAGCTGGAACTCGTCGTATTCGACACCGCCGGCCAATCGGTGCAGGCGCTGACTGAAGAACGCGCCGACTTCGGCTTCTTCGCGGTCGATCCGCTGCGCGGCGAAACGGTTGCGTTCACCGCACCGTACGTGCTGATCGAAGGCTTCTATCTCGTGCCCGACGCATCGCCGATCCGCACCAACGCGGACGTCGACCAGCCGCACAACCGCGTGGCCGTCGGCAAGGGCAGCGCGTACGACCTGTTCCTCACGCGCGAACTGAAAGCCGCCCGGATCGTGCGCGCACCGACATCGCAGGCCGTCGTGCCGACGTTTCTCGAACAGCATCTGGAAGTCGCCGCCGGCGTGAAGCAGCAGCTCGAAGCCGACGCCGCGAAGACGACCGGCCTGCGCCTGCTCGACGCGCGCTTCATGGAGATCCGGCAGGCGATGGGCGTACCGAAGAGCCGCGGCGAAGCCGCCGCCGCGGTGTTGAACGCCTTCGTCGAGGACATGAAGGCGTCGGGCTTCGTCGCCGAATCGCTGCATCGGCACGGTATCACGGGCGCGTCCGTCGCCCCGGCCGCCTGACCGGACGCGCATGACGAAATGAAACGGCCGCGGTGTCCGGCAAGACACCGCGGCCGTCGACCGAATGGAAGCCCCGCGCTCAACCGACGCGCGCCTCTCCCTCGCGCTCGGCTTCCCCTTCATCCGAACTCGTGCGCGCCAGCACCGGCTTGAGCGCCTGCCCCGTATGGCTCGCGCCGACCTTCACGAGCGCTTCGGGCGGCGCCGCCGCGACGATCGTGCCGCCGCCCACACCGCCCTCCGGCCCGAGGTCGATGATCCAGTCGGCTTCCGCGATCACGTCGAGATCATGCTCGATCACGACGACGCTATGCCCCGCATCGACGAGCCGGTGCAGCACGCGGATCAGCTTCGCGACGTCCGCCATGTGCAGGCCGACCGTCGGTTCGTCGAGCACGTACAGCGTATGCGGCGCCTTCTGACCACGCCGCGTGATGTCGTCGCGCACCTTCGTCAGCTCGGTGACGAGCTTGATGCGCTGCGCCTCGCCGCCGGACAACGTCGGTGACGGCTGGCCGAGCGTCAGGTAACCGAGCCCGACGTCCTTCATCAGCTGCAGCGGATGCGCGATGTTCGAGATCGGCGCGAAGAATTCCACCGCCTCGTCGATCTCCATCGTCAGCACGTCGCCGATGTTCCGGCCACGCCACGTGACGGCGAGCGTCTCCGGATTGAAACGCTGGCCGTGACACACGTCGCACGGCACCTTCACGTCGGGCAGGAAGCTCATGCCGATCGTGCGCACGCCTTGTCCTTCGCACGCCGGGCAGCGCCCGTCGCCGGTATTGAACGAGAACCGGGACGCCGTATAGCCGCGCGCACGCGCCTCCAGGGTGTCCGCGAACAGCTTGCGGATCGTGTCCCACACGCCGATGTAGGTGGCCGGACACGAACGCGGTGTCTTGCCGATCGGCGTCTGGTCGACTTCGAGCACGCGATCGATCTGCTCCCAGCCGCTCAGCGACGCGCAGCCCTGCCACGCGTGCGTGACGTTCAGCGACGGCCGCGGCGCGCTGCGTGCGAGCACGCTCGAGCGGCGGTTGGCCGCCGGCGCGTCCTGCTGCGCGGCCTTGCGTGCGCGCCGTGTGGCGGGCGACGAAAGCACCGAGCGGCCGACCGCGTCGAGCAGGTTCGTCATCAGCACGTCGCGCGCGAGCGTCGACTTGCCCGAGCCGCTGACACCCGTCACCGCGACGAGCCGCGCGAGCGGAATGCCGACCGTGACGTCGCGCAGGTTGTGCAGCCGCGCACCGTGCACGGTCAACCACGCTTCCGGCACGGCCGCGCCGCCCTTCTTGCCCGGCAGGCTCACGCTACGGCGCGGCTGCAGCGGATGCGTCATCGGCCGCGCGAGCAGCCGACCCGTGACCGAGTCGGCCTGCGCGGCGAGATCGGCGACCGCGCCCTGCGCGACCAGCGCACCGCCGCGCTTGCCGGCGCCGGGGCCGATGTCGATGATGTGATCGGCGCGACGGATCGTGTCCTCGTCGTGTTCGACGACGACGAGCGTATTGCCCTTGTCGCCGAGCTTGCGCAGCGCGTCGAGCAGGATCTGGTTGTCGCGCGGATGCAGGCCGATCGTCGGCTCGTCGAGCACGTAGCACACGCCCTGCAGGTTGCTGCCGAGCTGCGCGGCGAGCCGGATGCGCTGCGCTTCGCCGCCCGACAGGCTCGGCGCCGCACGGTCGAGACTCAGGTAGCCGAGACCGACTTCCTCGAGGAACGCGAGGCGGCTGCCGATCTCGCTGACGATGTCGCGCGCGATCTGCGCGTCGCGCCCGGTGAGTTCGAGCGCGTCGATCCAGCGGCGCGTGTCCGACACCGTCCACTGCGCGACCTCGACGATCGGATGCGCGTCGAACGTGACCGCGCGTGCGGTCGGGTTCAGCCGCGTCCCGCCGCAGTCCGGGCACGGCTCGTTGCCGACGCCTTCCGGTTCCTGCTCGTCCGACGGCAGCGTCTGCTCGCGGCCGCGGCCGTCCTCGGCGAGTACCGTGTCGTCGTAAGCGGCGCGTTGTTCGCGCGTGAGCGTGACGCCGGTGCCGACGCAGGTCGTGCACCAGCCGTGCTTGCTGTTGTACGAGAACATTCGCGGGTCCAGCTCCGGATAGCTCGTGCCGCATACCGGGCACGCACGCTTGACCGACAGCACCTTGACCGTGCCGACGCGCGCGGTCGAATGGTCGTTCCGCATCGCATCGTGCAGCCCGTCGAGCGGCGCGAGCAGATGCATCACGCCCTTGCCGAGCTCGAGCGTCTCGTCGAGCCTGCGGCGCAATTCGGCTTCGTTGTCCGGCGACACGACGATATCGGCGACCGGCAATTCGATCGTGTGCTCGCGGAAGCGGTCGAGCTTCGGCCACGGATCGACCGGCACGAACTCGCCGTCGACACGCAGATGCGTGCTGCCGCGCGCCTTCGCCCACTTCGCGAGATCGGTGTACACCCCCTTGCGGTTCACGACGAGCGGCGCGAGCAATCCGACGTGCTCGCCGCGATGATCGCGCAGCAGCTGCGCGGCGATCGATTCGACGGATTGCGACGTGACCGGCGTGCAGTCGTGGATGCAATGCTGCAGGCCGAGCTTCACGTACAGCAGCCGCAGGAAGTGCCACACTTCGGACGTGGTCGCGACCGTGCTCTTGCGCCCGCCGCGCGACAGCCGCTGCTCGATCGCGACGGTCGGCGGAATGCCGTACACCGCGTCGACTTCGGGCCGCCCGGCCGGCTGCACGATCGAGCGTGCATACGCGTTCAGCGATTCGAGGTAGCGGCGCTGGCCTTCGTGGAACAGGATGTCGAACGCGAGCGTCGACTTGCCGGAGCCCGACACGCCGGTGATCACGTTGAACTTGCCGTGCGGAATGTCGACGTCGAGCGCCTTCAGGTTGTGCTCGCGCGCGTTGACGATCCGCACGACGTCCTCGCCCTCGATCGCACGGCGCTCGCGCGCGGCGTTCAGCACGGCCTGCAGCGGCACGCCTTCGTCGGCGAGCGCCGCCTCGGCGTCCATCGCGCGATCGTACTGCAGCAGCGCCACGCCCGTGTGCGATTCGGCGCAGGCCTTCACGTCGTCGGGCGTGCCCGCGCACAGCACGAGGCCGCCGCCGTCGCCGCCTTCCGGGCCGAGGTCGATCAGCCAGTCCGCCGCGCGGATCACGTCGAGGTTGTGCTCGATCACGATCAGCGAATGGCCGGCCGCGAGCAGCTTGCCGAACGCCTGCATCAGCTTCGCGATGTCGTCGAAGTGCAGCCCGGTGGTCGGCTCGTCGAACATGAACAGCTTCGCGCGCGCGATGCGCGCCTCTTCCGTCGCGACCCGGCGCCCGTTGGCCGCCGCCGCGGATTCGGCGAGGAAGCCGGCGAGCTTCAGGCGCTGCGCCTCGCCGCCCGACAGCGTCGGCACCGGCTGGCCGAGCTTCACGTATTCGAGGCCGACGTCGACGATCGGCTGCAGCACGCGCAGCACCTCGGCGTCGGTCGCGAAGAACGCGGCCGCCTCGCTGACGGTCAGGTCGAGCACGTCGGCGATGTTCAGCGCACGGCCGCCGCGTTCGATGCGCACCTCGAGGATCTCGGCGCGGTAGCGGCTGCCGTCGCAGTCCGGGCAGCGCAGGTACACGTCGCTCAGGAACTGCATCTCGATGTGCTCGAAGCCCGAGCCGCCGCAGGTCGGGCAACGACCGTCGCCCGAGTTGAAGCTGAACGTGCCGGCGCCGTAGCCGCGCTGCAGCGCGAGCGGCGCCTTCGCGAACAGCTTGCGGATCTCGTCGAACGCGCCGACGTAGCTCGCCGGGTTCGAGCGCGTGGTCTTGCCGATCGGCGACTGGTCGACGAACACGACGTCGCCGACCTGGTCCGCGCCCGTGAGGCTGCGGTACGCGCCCGGCGACTCGGTCGCCTTGCCGTGGTGCCGCGCCATCGCCGGATACAGCACGTCCTGCAGCAGCGTCGATTTGCCGGAACCGGACACGCCCGTCACGCAGACGAGCCGCTGCAGCGGAATCTCGACCGTCACGTCGCGCAGGTTGTGTTCGCTCGCGCCTTCGAGCAGGATGCGCGGCGTATGCGCGTCGACCGCCCGGCGCGCCCAGTTCGACGCGTGCGCGACCTGCTTGCGGCCGCCGAGATACTCGCCGGTCAGCGTGGGCGCGGAACGGATGTCGGCCGGCGTGCCGTCGTAGACGATCGTGCCGCCGCGCTCGCCCGGACCCGGCCCCATGTCGATCAGCCGGTCGGCCGCGAGCATCACCGACGGATCGTGCTCGACGACGACCAGCGTATTGCCCGCGTCGCGCAGCCGCTGCATCGCCTCGACGATCCGTGTCAGATCGCGCGGATGCAGCCCGATGCTCGGTTCGTCGAGGACGAACAGGGTTTTGGTCAGCGACGTGCCGAGCGCCGTCGTCAGGTTGATCCGCTGCACCTCGCCGCCGGACAGCGTGCGGCTCTGCCGGTCGAGCGTCAGGTAGCCGAGCCCCACGTCGCACAGGTATTTCAGGCGCGTGCGCACCTCGGCGAGCAGCAGCTTCAGCGCATCGTCGAGCAGCGCGCTCGGCAGGCTGATGCCGTCGAAAAAGCGCCGGATGCGCTCGATCGGCAGCAGCATCAGGTCGTGCACGGTCAGGCCCGGCAGCGCCTCGAGCTGCGCGCGGCTCCAGTCGACGCCGCGCGGCATGAAGCGCTCGGCCGGCGCGAGCACGCCGTCGGCATTCTCTTTCGAGCCGAGCCGCCATTGCAGCGATTCCGTCTTCAGGCGCGCGCCGCCGCACACGTCGCACGGCGTGTAGCTGCGGTATTTCGACAGCAGCACGCGGATGTGCATCTTGTACGCTTTCGATTCGAGATAGCCGAAGAAGCGCTTCACGCCGTACCACTGGCTCTGCCACTTGCCGTTCCAGTCCGGCGAACCGTTGACGACCCAGTCGCGTTCGGCGTCGGTCAGCTCGGACCACGCCACGTCGCGGCGGATGCCGGCCTTCGCCGCGTAGCGCATCAGGTCGTCCTGGCACTCTTTCCATGCGGGGGTCTGCATCGGCTTGATCGCGCCGCCGCGCAGCGTCTTGCGCGCGTCCGGAATCACGAGGCCGAGATCGACGCCGATCACGCGGCCGAAGCCGCGGCAGGTTTCGCACGCGCCGTACGCCGAGTTGAACGAGAACAGCGCCGCCTGCGGTTCCGCGTAGCGCAGGTCGCTGTCGGGATCGTGCAGCCCGGTGGAGAAGCGCCACACCTGCGGCTCGGCGACCGCATGTTCGGCCTCGGGGGCCAGCACGTATACGTTCACGCGGCCGCCGCCGCGCTTCAGCGACGCCTCGATCGCCTCGACCACGCGCACCTTGTCGGCCTGCTGCACGCGGAAGCGGTCGGCCACCACGTCGAGCACCTTGCGCGGCCCGGTGGGCGACGCGACTTCGCGCCGCGCCTGCACGCGCGTATAGCCGCTCGCGGACAGCCACTGCGCGATTTCCTCGTCGGACACCGCTTCCGGCAATTCGACCGGGAACGTGACGACGACGCGCGGATCGTCCGCCCGCGTGCGGGCGACGAGATCCGCGTAGATCGTTTCCGGCGTGTCGTGCCGCACCTGCCGCGCGGTCTGGCGGTCGAACAGCTCGGCCGCGCGCGCGTACAGCAGCTTCAGGTGATCGTTCAGCTCGGTCATCGTGCCGACGGTCGAACGCGAACTGCGGACCGGGTTGGTCTGGTCGATCGCGATCGCGGGCGGCACGCCGTCGACGCGCTCGACCTGCGGGCGGTCCATCCGGTCGAGGAACTGGCGTGCGTACGCGCTGAAGGTTTCGACGTAGCGCCGCTGCCCTTCCGCATACAGCGTGTCGAACACGAGACTCGACTTGCCCGAGCCCGACGGGCCGGTGACGACCGTCATTTCGCCGGTGCGCAGGTCGAGATCGAGGTTCTTGAGGTTGTGCTGACGTGCTCCGCGAATGCGGATCAGATTGCTGGATGACAATTTGCCTGCCCGTCTGAATGAGTTAGCCGGAATTCACGGTGCCGGAACGCTGCGGCGGATATCCGCAGGCGCGGCGCACGCGCCGCAAGGGTTGCACCTGTGCGGCTCGAGTTCGACGGGTACTATACTGTATATTCATACAGTTTTCCATGACGACCCTGCGGGCGTCATGGGCAGGCGGCCGGGGAACGGCCGGCAAGCGCCCTGGCGAAAGCGGCGTCGCTCACGACGAACGCGTGCGCAACGGTTCCAGCAAGTCCCTCAGGCCGTTGTGATCGATTTCGTGCATCAGCGCCAGCTGCCGGCCGATTTCGCCGCGCGGGAAGCCTTCACGGGCCAGCCAGTTGAGATAAGGTCCGGGCAGGTCGGCGATGAGCCGGCCCTTGTACTTGCCAAAGGGCATGGTGACGGTGACGAGGTGTGCGAGGTCCGCGGTCTGCATCCGCGTATTGTGCACGCCTTTGGGCCCGTGTCGCGCGCCGGGCCGATGCGGCACGCGGCAAACCCGCCGGCCGCGGCCTCGCGAACAGGCCGCCACGAACCGCCCGCGCCCCTTTTCCGGCCTGCTAGACTGAAATTCCCCCTGCAAACGATGGAGGGCGTCATGTTGTCCGTCTACGTCGTGAAGACCGGCGAGCAGTTCCTCTGCACCGCCGAGGATGGCGATATCGGCATGGCACCGGCGGTTGAAGATGCCACGTCGTTTCGTTCGTATGAGGAAGCGGAAAAGGCGGCGCACGTGCATGCCGACCCCGGGTACGAAATCGTGGCCGTGTGCGTGCTCAGGCACTGACCCGACGCCCGGTGGCGGGCGCCGATGGACCCTGCGCCATCGACGCCCGCCGCCCGGCCCGAGAACCGGCCGTGCCGCGTCAGCCTGCGTTGCCCGCCGCCCCCTTCCCGCCGAAGGCCTCGCACTCCGGCTTGTCCCACCGCGTCTTCGCGACGCGGCTATCCGAATCGAACTGCACCTGATACTGGCAGGTCGCGACCTTCCCCGCGTCGCGGAACTGGAACAGGTAGTTCCACGTGCGCACGTGGAAGATCCACTCGTGGAAATGCGGCGGGCCGAGCAGTTCGTACAGCTGGTTCTTCGTCACGCCCGGCTGCACCTGCGCCAGGTTCGCGAGATTCGGATACGTGCCTTCGGGCAGTGTGGCCGTATCGGGCGACGGGAACGGCGGATCGCCCTGCTGCGTGGCGCATCCGGTCAGGCCGGCGGCGGCGACCAGTGCGGCGGCCGCGAACTTTGCAAGATTTGCGTTCATGTTTGCCATTGTCTGAATGGAAGGGAAACGGCGCGCGCCGCGGCTCACCACTGATACCCGGCACCGACCACCGCGCCATACGTGCCGCGCGTGTTGGTCGAGACGGCCGCCTTGTAGATCCAGTGGTTGTTCTCCGAAATCGTCGAGATGCCCAGCGCCTGCCCCGACTGGCCGCGATACACGCTGCCGGCCAGTGCGACCATGCTCTTGCCGGGGCCGGACGGCTGCGGCAGGCCGGCGACGGCCATCGCCGTCGCCGTGCCGCCGTCCGCATCGCGGCGGTAGCTGTCGAGGCTGTTGCGCAAGCTCGCGACCTGACCGTCCGTGTAGCTGTTCGCCTGCGACAGCGTGTTGCCGACGCTCGCGTTCAGCTGGTTCACGTTGACCGCGTCGGTGCCCTGCGTGCCGGCCGCGACGTTGACGACCTGGCGCGCCGAATCCGCGGAGCCGACCGCCACGACGTTCGAGCGGCCGCCGTCGTTGCTGCCCGTGCCGATCGCGGCCGAATTGCTGCCGGACGCGGTCGACCCGACGCCGATCGCGGTCGAGCCGTTGCCCGATGCGAGCGCCCCGTTGCCGACCGCCGTGCTGTTCGAACCCGATGCGACCGCGCCCGAGCCGCCCGCCGACGAGTTCGACCCGGTCGAGCCCGGCGGCACGTTCGTGCCGCTCGGATTCGTCGTGTACGAGCCGCCGAGGTTCGACGTGCGCTGGTTGATCAGCGTCGTCAACTGGTTGGCGACCGAGTCGAGCTGCGACACGTTCACCGCATCGGTGCCGTTCTTGCCGGCCGCGAGGCCGGTGATCTGCCGGTTGCCGATGTTGACCTCGCCGGCCGACGACTGCGGGCTGCTCAGGCCGTACGCGATGTAGTTCGTCTGCGCGCCGACCGTGGTCAGCGAACCCGCGCCGAGCGCGACGCTGTTCGCATAGGTCGCCGACGCGCCGGCGCCGAACGCGAGCGCATCGGTCGCCGTGGCGTGCGCGCCCGACCCGAGCGCGACGCTGCCCACGCTCGCCGCGACCGCGTTCGCGCCCTGCGCGACGGACTGCGCGCCGGTGGCCGTCGCCCCGCTGCCGAGCGCGATCGCATCGGCCTGCGCGACGCTCGCCGCCTGCCCGATCGCGACGCCGCCCGGCGCGGTGGCATCGACGATCGCGCCGTTGCCGATGCCCACGCCGTTGTCGCCGTTGACGACCGTCGTCGGGCCGACCGCGACCGATTCCGCGCCGACCGCGAGCGAATCCACGGCCGTCGAGTTCGCGTGGAAGTACTTCGTGGTGGTGACCGCGAACGATTGCAGCGCGCCCGCCAGTTGTCGCACGGTGACCGCATCCTGCTGGCCGGTGCCGTCCGCGACGTTGGTGATCTGGCGGTACGTCTTGCTCGTCGCGTCGCCGACCGACACCGCGCCGAGCAGCGTCTGGTCGGTCGTGTTGAACGGAATCGACGCGCTGCCGTTGCGAATCGTGCCGGACGTCGGCACCGTCGCGCGATCGGCTACCGAGCCGGCGCCGAGCGCGATGCTGCCGTCGACCTTCGACACGGCGTTCGGACCGATCGCGACACTGTCGAGTCCGAGCGCCTGGCTGTCCGGCGCGGTCGAGTTCGCGTGGAAGTACTTGATGCCGTGCGCGTTGATGTTGTCGACCGCCGAACCGACATTGTTGTTGACCGTCGTCGTGCCGTCGCTGTTGTACGTCACGTACGACGGCGCGGAGATCGTGCCGGTCGTCGGGTCGTAGGTCGCGCCGCCGCCGATCGCACCTGCCGTGCTGTTGCCGAGGTTGGTGTTGTTCGACGCGATCGAGCTGAGGCCCGTCGACAGCGAGCCGATGCCCGTCGACGTCGCGGTGGACAGCGACGTCAGGTTGCTGTTCGTGCTCGACAGGCCGGTGGACAGCGAGCCGACGGTCGTCGACGTCGACGTCGACAGCGACGAGATCGAGCTGGTCGTCGAACTGAGGCCGGTGGACAGTGAACCGATACTCGACGACGTGGCCGTCGACAGCGACGTCACGCTGCTGTTCGTCGTGCTCAGGCCGGTGGACAGCGACGCGACGCCGGTGGACAACGAACCGACGATCGTCGACGTGGAGGTCGACAGCGACGTGACCGTGCTGTTCGTGCTCGACAGGCCGGTGGACAGCGACGTGATGCCCGTTGACGTCGACGTCGACAACGACGTGACCGTGCTGTTGGTCGAACTCAGGCCGGTGGACAGCGAACCGACGACCGTCGAGGTCGACGTCGACAGCGATGTGACCGAACTGTTGGTCGAGCTCAGGCCCGTCGACAACGACCCGACGACGGTCGACGTGGAAGTCGACAACGACGTGACCGCGCTGTTGGTCGAGCTCAATCCGGTGGACAGCGACGTCACCGAACTGTTGGTCGAACTCAGGCCGGTGGACAGCGAGCTGATGCCCGTCGACGTCGAGGTCGACAGCGACGTCACCGTGCTGTTGGTCGAACTCAGGCCCGTCGACAGTGACGTGATGCCCGTCGACGTCGAGGTCGACAACGACGTGATCGCGCTGTTTGCCGAAGACAACCCGGTGGACGTCGACGTCGACAGCGACGTGATGCCGGTCGACGTCGACGTGGAAAGCGACGTGATCGCGCTATTCGCCGACGACAACCCGGTGGAGGTCGACGTCGACAGCGACGTCACCGTGCTGTTGGTCGAACTCAGGCCCGTCGAGAGCGACGTGATGCCCGTCGACGCCGACGTGGACAGCGACGAAATCGCGCTGGTTGCCGACGACAACCCGGTGGACGTCGAGGTCGACAACGACGTGATGCTCGATGCCGTCGACGTCGACAGCGAATCGACCGCCAGGTTCGTCGCGGCCAGTTGCGAGCCGTTGATCGCGTCCGTGCTCGACGAACTGATCCGTCCGGCCGCGACGTTGGTGATCTGGCGCTCGGTACCCGCCGCGCCGACGCTGACGACGCTGGTCGGCGACGTACCGTTGAAGTTGTACGTGACACCGCCGATCACCGCGCTGGCCGTCGGATTCGGCGCGGCCGTCGTCGAGCCCGAGCCGAGCGCGACATCGTTCGCATTGTTCGCCACGGCCGAGGCGCCGAACGCGACCGCCCCCGCTGCTGCTGCCGTCGACGTATTGCCGAGCGCGAGGGAACCAGTGCCCTGCGCGTTGTTGGTATTGCCGATCGCCACCGCCCCGTCGCCGTTCGCGGTGTTGTTCGCCCCCAGCGTGACCGCGCCCGTGCCGATCGCGGTGCTCGGATCGCCGATCGCTACCGCGCCGTTGCCGCTCACGGTCTGGCCGAAGCCGAGCGCGACTGCGCCGGTACCGCCCAGCACCTTCGAGCCGTAGCCGCCGGCGACCGAACCGGCACCGGCCGCCGCGGCGACCGAGTTGGAATCGCCGATCGCCACGGTCGAACTCGCCGCCGCGACGCTGTTGATACCGACCGCCGTCGCATTCGTGGCCGACGCCGTCGCGCCGGATCCAAGTGCGGTCGCCGAAATGCCGCTGCTGCGCGCGAGATTGCCGAGCGCGACGGCGAACTGCTGCGTCGCGGTCGACTGCACGCCGGCCGCGATCGAGCTGACGCCCGACGCATTGGCGCTCAGGCCGAGTGCCATTGCCTGATCGGCGCCCGCAGTCGTGGCGGAGCCGAGCGCGATCGAACTGGTACCGAGCGACTGCGTGCCCGAGCCCGGTACGCCGGCCGTGCCGCCCCAGCCGATCGCGATCGACGTTGCACCCTTCGCGCCGCTGTTGACACCCATCGCGATCGACGAATTGCCGGTCGTCAGCGCACCGCTGCCCACCGCGACACCGGCAGCGCCGGAACTCGTCGACTGGTTGCCGAGCGCAACCGCGCCCTGATTGGTCGCCTGCGCCGAAAAACCAAGCGCGACGCTGCCGATACCCGACGAAACGGCGCCGAGTCCGAGCGCAGCCGCACTCTGACCGGAGGCCGTCGCATTGTTCCCGAGCCCGATGGCGGACGTGCCGCTCGCGGTCGCGCCACTGCCGATCGCCACCGTACCGGACTGCGTCGCCTGCGCTGCATTACCGACGGCAACCGAAAACGCGCCCGACCCGATCGCCTGCACACCGAACGCCGCGCTATTGACACCGGTCGCCTGCGAATTGATGCCGACGGCCGTCGAACCGTCCGCCATCGCATGCGCGCCCGGCCCCAGCGCGGTGGCCGACACGCCCTGCGCCGTCGACAGGTTGCCCAGCGCGGTGGAATTCTGCTGCGCGGCACTCGACCCGACGCCGATCGAGATCGAGCTCACGCCGCCGGTCGCGGAGCCGCCATCCTGCGCATACTGCGCGTGCGCGCCCGCATGGAACAACGCAAGATAAGTTGACGCCATCAGCACGGCCAATCGCCGCGGCGACGGCATCGAAGACCGGCCCGCGCGGCTCGCGGCGCCCTCGCTCGCGGCATGCCCGGACCTGACTGCCGACGACGCAACCCGCTTGCCGCGCGCACGGTCAAGCTCGGACGCCGCGACCCAGGCCCCCAGTGCTTCGTTCCAGATCGACTTGAACGACTTGTTCATCTTGTGTTCCCTCGGTTCTCATGTGCTGGATGACGCAGCAGCGAGCGCGACGGCAAGCGATGATGCATCGGCCCGCCTCCTCGCCCGTGTCGCGACGCTTCGCGATTCACTTTGGATAGCTAACTAAACGATCGAACAACGCTGCTCGGCAATCGCGATCGCCACGGCGATCGCGCGACGGCACGCCGCACGCGCGCGTCGGCACGCTGCGCGGCGGCACTCGCCGGTTATCGGATCATGGAAGCCGATGGCACGCGAAGACGGCGGCACGCTGCCCCGCGCATCGCGGATTCGCGTGCGCGCGCCGTCGCGCCGAGCCGGCGGCGACCTTGAATTTCATGGGAAGGCGCCGTTCAGACGCCGGATGAACGAAAGCCGGCCCCGAACCCGGGGCGGCTTTCGTCACGATTCATTCAGGAGGAGGATGACGCCGTGTGGTCCCCGGGTATGAAGCATGCGCATCCGGTCCGTTCGAGCCGGTGCGTTGACCTGTCATGCCTGTCGTATTCATGTTTTTCGTGCCCGCCTGATTCGAGAACGCGCCGCGCGATCGCGCCACGACGGATCAGACCGTCGGGCGGACCATGCGCAGCCGCTCACCCTCTCCGCCGGCAGTCGAGCGCTTTCCGGATTTCCGGAAAAATCGCCCGACTTGCAGAACGGCCCCCGCATCGATTGAGTCGATCGAATTTTCTTGACGATTTTTCTTGTCGATGCGTCACACCCGAACCAATCTCACAATCATTCCGCTTTTCTTGTATACGAACACATTCGGAAAATTATGAAATTTGTATTACCCTCGTGCCAATTTTCTTGTTCATCATCGCACTCTCAAATTCTGAGAATTGCCATCATTCGATGTCACATTGAATATCGCAACATCCGAACGTGGCAGCGGCAAGGAATCCACGAACATCCGTTCCCCTCGAAGAACCGATTCCAGCCGCGCCGGAGCTAGTGTGCAGTCATCCGTTCAAACAAACCTTTTCCAGAGCGGAAAAATCCTTTTCCAGAGCGGATGATATTTACATTCATACATTTCCACTCGAAATCGGTTTTTCATCAAAACAAATCCTGACCGGCCAACCAAAAAAATCAACCGGACGAGCGCCGATTCGACGCGCCTGTTTCAAATCGAAAGACATCACCTCTCGACACAATTCATCCCAATTTATTCCGCGGGCCAATTCGATCACATAATCCATAAAAATCGGAAATAAAGACCGAAATAAAAAAGACGGCTCGGCATGTTTTTCCACTCCATTTCTTCCGGTCTAGCAACGCTGCCGAAACCGCTCGGCGTCCCGGCGGATAAGCCCACACAGTCCGCACGGAATCCTCACAATCGGTATTGTTGTCGACATATAATTTTTCGCAACAATCGCACCCACTGCGATGCTTTCAATCCGACCGACCACCCTTCCCTCGCGTCCGCCACCATGCCATCCCGCTTGCCCAGTTCGGCGCCGCCTCGTACCACGCCGGATCTCGCGGGCGCGCATATTCTTGTCGTCGACGACCGCCCGAACGACCTGCGGCTCCTGACCGAAATCCTGCGCGCGGCGCGGTGCCGGATCAGCGTGGCGTTCGACGGGCTGCAGGCCTATCACCGTGCGCAGGCCATCGCGCCCGACCTGATCCTGATGGACGTCCGCATGCCGCGCATGGACGGCTTCGCCGCGTCGCGGCTGCTGGCATCGACGCCGTCGACGCAAGCGATCCCGGTGATCATCCTGACGGCGGCCGGCGAGCTCGAGGATCGGATCGCCGGGCTCGAAACCGGCGCGATCGACTACATCGTCAAGCCGTTCGAGCCTGCGGAAGTCATCGCGCGGATCCGCAATCACCTGAAACGCGCGCGGCGCAGCCAGCCGTTCGCGCACTTGCCCGAGCTACCCGACCACCCCGACGCCGCGCTCGTACGCGCGGCGACCGACGTATTGCTGCGTGACCTGCGGCATCCGCCGGCGCTCGACGATCTCGCGAAGCAGGTCGGTACGCACGAAAAGCGCTTGTCCCGCGTGTTCCGCGACCAGCTCGGCCAGACCGTATTCGAGTACTTGCGCGACACGCGCCTGCGTGCCGCGATGCACTTCCTGTCGGATACATCGATGGGCATCGGCGACATCGCCGAGGAAATCGGCTTTTCCACGCCCGGCAATTTCGCGACGGCGTTCCGCGAACGTTTCGGTATCACGCCGTCCGACTGGCGGCGCCAGCGCCACACCGGCGACACGCCGGCCGCACCGGGGGGGCGCCACGGCGATGCGTAGGCGACACGCGGCGTGGGCAGCCGGATGGCGCGCGGTGCTGCTGCTTGTGATCGCACTGGCCGTCACCTGCGCGACGGCCCGCGCGGCATCGACGCCGAACCCCGCGCAACTGGACGGCGTATCGGTGTTCGAGGACGCGAGCACGACGATGACGGCCGAACAGGTCGCCTCGCGCCTCGCCGGGCCCGCTCGACGCGCGCCTGCGGCAAGCACGTCGACGCTCAACGTCGAGTTCTCGCGGTCGGCATGGTGGGTCCGGGCGACGCTGACCAACCGCGGCAGCGTCGCGCGTCCGCTGGTGCTGGTGATTCGCGACGCGCGCATCGACCACGCCGACTTCCATGTCGGCCAGGACGGCAGCTGGACGCTCGTCAGCCGCTTCCCGGCTGCCGACGCCGGCAGCGACGCGGCCCGTCAGCCGTCGCGCTACCCGGTACTCGATGTCACGCTGCCCGCCGGCGCAAGCCTCCCCGTGCTGATCCGCGTCACGTCGCGCAAGGAAATGCGGCTCGCGCCGGCCGCGTTCACCCGCGCGGCATGGGATGCGCAGGAACGGCGCGCGACGATGTGGGACTTCGGTTTCTTCGGCGGCCTGCTCGCGCTCCTGTGGTGCGCGCTGCTGATCGGGTTCTTTTCGCGCAGCGGCGTGTTCCATGTACTGGCCGCGATGGCGCTGGGCACGACGCTGTTCGAGGCCGCTTACCGCGGTTACGTGGCCATGGCGTTGCCGCCCGCACTGCGCGAGTGGTCGGCGCGCGGCGAGGTGATCGCCGTGTACGCGGCGATCGCCTGCTTCATCGTCTTCATCCTGACAGTCGCCCGGCGCGAACAGGCCAGGCTGCCCTTGCGTGCCGTCTACATGGCGTTCCTCGCGCTCGAATGCATCGGCATGGCCGGCGCCGCAGGCGGCGACCTGCTGACCTTCACGTGGTTCTGCCTGCGGCTGAACGCGGTGCTCGGGATCGTCAACATCAGCCTCGCGCTGATGCTCGCGATCCGCCGGACGCCGACCGGCCGCGTGATGCTGATCGCCATCGTGTTCGCCACCTTCAACATGCTGATCCGCGTGCTCGACGGCATGGACGCGCTGCCGCCGCTGCTGTCCTGGCTCAAGTCCGATATCTATCCGAACCCCGTCATCGCGATCGTCGGGCTCGCCACGCACCTGCTGGTGCTGGCCGCGTGGATCCACCACGTGGGCCGCCAGCGCACCGAGGCCAGGAAGCGGCTCGAATACTGGCAGCTCACCGAACAGGATCGCCTGCGCGACGAAGTCGCGAGACGCACGGTCGCGCTCAACGACGCGTTGCAGCAGGTGACGACCCACATGCAGCAGAAGATCGAGACGCTCGGTTATGTGAGCCACGACCTGCGCGCGCCGCTGTCGACGATCAACGGTTATGCGAAGCTGCTGCTGCAGAGCGCGACGCGCAGCCAGGCGCGGCTGATCCGGTCGATCGACCGCAGCATCCGCTACCAGCTCACGCTGATCGACGAACTGCTCGCGTTCACGAAGGCCGAACTGCAGCCGCTCGGTGTGGCGCCGGACGCGACCGACCTGCCCGGCCTGCTCGACGACATCGGCCACTATGCGCTCGCGCTGTGCGCGCAGCAGGACAACCGGTTCGTCTACCGGCCGGCCACGCCGCTGCCGCGCATGGTATCGATCGACGGGATGCGGCTGCAGCAGGTGCTGCTCAACCTGCTGTCGAACGCGTCGAAGTTCACGCGGGACGGGACGGTCACGCTGTCGGTGCACGCGGCGCGCGAAGGTAATGCGTGGCGCCTGCTGTTCGAGGTCGCCGATACGGGCATCGGCATCGACATCAGCGGCACCCGCGACATCTTCCGCGCGTACCAGCAGGTCCAGGCCGTGAACGGCGGAACCGGGCTCGGCCTGTTCATCGCGCAGCGCATCGTCGGCGCGATGGGCGGCGAGCTGGCCGTCGCGAGCCAGCCGGGCGTCGGCACCGCGTTCTCGTTCCCGGTCGTCGCACCGGCGCTCGGGCACGCGCTCGTGCCGGTGTCGGAACTCGTCCGGCGGTTTCATCCCGGCGACGAGGCCGGCCCGGAACGCGTCGCGCCCGCGATGGATGGCCCGCCCGACGATGCACTCGACGCACTGATCCTGCTGGCCCGTGACGGGCGGCTCACCGATATCGAGACATGGCTCGGCCAGGTTGCGGACGAGCACGGTTACGCGGCCTTCGTGCAGCGCGTGCGCGAGCATCTCGATACGCTCGACCTGCACGCGATCGAGAAGCTGGCCGGGGCGCTCAAGCGTGTGCGCGGCGCGGACGCTTCGTTCGACGCCGAAGCGGACGCGGCCGGGCCGGAACGAATCGGCGCTTCAGCCAGACGACCCTGATACTCCTCCCGATTTCGTCGGGCGTCCCGGGGATGCCCTATTGCTCGAAACAAAGACGGAATCCGACGCATCCGAGCCGGGTGCGGGCCACATGCCCGATCGCCGCGTCGGGATCGAGCGCCGCCCCGCGCCGGACCGCCGGGTCGAGCCGTTCCCGGCCTGGCCTCACGGGCCGCACACGTTTGCGACCGCGCCCCGCCCATTTGCGTTGCACACGACCCTCGATTTCCCCGCGGACCTGCCGTTAACCCGGATTTAAGCGCAGCCCGGTTCATCGCGCCGGGCCTTCCCCGCGAGCGCCAGCATGTCCGCATCCACCTCCATCGAGAAAATCGCCGACTGGGCGGGACGACACTACCTCGTCGTCGGCGCGCTGGGCACGCTGATGTCGCTCGCGGCGCTGAGCATCAGCGCGATCACGCTCTGGGCCACGAGAAGCGAAGTGGTCGAACATGCGCACGAAACCTCGCGCAACGTCGCCGCCGTGCTGGTGAGCGAGATCGCGCGGACCGTCGAAACGTCCAACAACGCACTGGTCGCGCTCGCCGCCGACCTCGGCAAGCCGGCGGTCCGGCACATGGACGCCGGGCTGCGGCACGATCTGCTGTTCCAGCGCTCGGCCGCGCAATACGTGACGGGGATGGGCGTGACGGACCGGGACGGCCAGTTGATCGACGCGTGCTGCGGGCCGTCCCACCACTGGAACTTCAGCGATCGCGATTATTTCAAGGTCCATCGCGACGCGCCGAATGTCGGCCTTTACGTGTCGGAGGCCTATCGCGCGCGCTCGCGCGGCGGCAAGGAATCGATCGCGCTCTCGCGGCGCATCGAACAGCCGGACCACACGTTCAACGGGATCGCGGTGGTCGCGATCGACCTCGCCTATTTCGATCAGTTGCTGTCCCGGCTGGACGTCGGGCCGCACGGCATCAGCGCGGTCCTGCGCGCGGACGGCACCATCCTGGCCCGCAACCCGTCGCTGAACGACCACCAGATGGTCCGCCTGCGCCGTTCGAACACCTTCGATCGCATGCTGAACCAGGACTCGGGCTTCTATGCGGCGCATTCGCGCATCGACGGAACGTTGCGCCTGTATACGTTCCAGCGGGTGCCCGGCACACCGCTGATCGCCGTCGTCGCGCCGGCCGAAGGCGACGTGCTGGACGGCTTCATCCGCATGTCATGGTCGGTCGGCATATCGGCGTCGCTCCTGTGCGCACTTTTCTGCGCGGTCGTCTGGCTGCTCGCCTTCGCGTTGCGGGACAACCTGCGCAAGCAGACGCTGCTGACCGGCCTCAGCCGCACCGATCCACTGACCGGCCTGCACAACCGGCGTGCGCTCGACTTCGCGCTGGCCGACCAGTGGGAGCGGCTGCATCGAAACGGCCACGGCAGCCTGTCGCTGCTGTTCATCGATGCCGACCACTTCAAGCAGTACAACGACCGGCACGGGCACGCGCGAGGCGACACGGGGCTCCGGTTCCTCGCCGCCTGCATCCGCGCGCACACGCAGCGGCGCGGCGACTTCGCCGCGCGCTACGGCGGCGAGGAATTCGTCGCGGTGCTGCCCGATACCGATGAACGCGGCGCCGCGAAGGTGGCGGAGGCGATCCGCCGGGAAGTGGAACGCAACCGCCTCGACGGGTTCGACGACCCGGTGCCGGCCTTCACGGTGAGCATCGGCTGCGCGACCGCCCGCGCCGGATGGCCGGCGTCCGTCGACGCGTGGTCGCGCGAGGCGGATCTCGCGCTGTACGCCGCCAAGCGTGACGGACGCAACCGCGTCCGTCACGCGCCGTCGCCGCGGAACGAACAAGCGGCGTGACGGCCGGATCGATCCGCCATCCGCACCGCGTTTAGGATATCGGAGTAAACAAACCCGTCGGCGGGTTCGATCCATGCATCGCTCGTGACGCACAGCCGATTCGTAACCATCGCGTCACGATCGGCCACGACAATGCGCCATCTTTCACACCCAGGATGGAGTCTTGCATGTTTGTGTCATCGAGCCGTCTCCCGCTGCACGTCGCAGCCCTGTCGACCGCGGTCGTGCTGGCCGCGTGCGGCGGCGGCGACGACGTGGTCGCCACACCCTCGACGAACGCCGCGATCCCGGCGCCGCCGGCCGATCCCGGTTTCGTCGACAGCGCGCCGGTTCCGAGCGTGCCCGCATTCGTCGACAATATCGCGACCAACCAGCGCGGCGACGCGCGTTACGCGACGCTGTCGACGAACGCCGCGGTGCGCGTGGTCAGCCGCTTCCTGGACCTCTGGCAGCCGTCGACGATGCTCGTCGATGCGGGCGTGACCGCGCCGGCCAACGGCGCGTTTCCGGCCATCTCGCCGTCGACCTGCACGGGGCTGCCCGGCAACGGCACACCGTGCGGCACGATCCTGAACGACGCGGTACTGCAGGCGAACGTGCAATACGTGGTCAACGCGACGACCGCACGCACGCCGCAGCAAGCCGACGCCGCGTACTACGACGACCGGCGCGGCAAGGGCTACAGCGTGACCGACGGCATGGGGCCGCTCACGTCGGCCTGGCGCACCGCCGCCCAGCAGACGACCAGCATCACCAGCGTGCCGGCCGACGCGACGAGCGTGCTGTACAACGACACGGGCAACAACGTGGGCGTGGGCGGCAGCGCGAACGCGAGCTTCGGGAAAGTCGTCGATCTGCTCAATGAAATGGGCAACAACGCGTCGACCGAACCCTCGAAACGTTTCTACAAATATGCGCGGCCGTACCGCTGGAGCACGAGCGTCGTCGTCGACCCCACGCTCGTGCCCGCGGAAAGCACGACGCCCGCGACCGACGGCGGTTTCATCAGCGGCCATCAGGCGGAAGCGATGCGCGACGCCGTGACGATGGCGTGGCTCGTGCCGGAGCGCTTCCAGGAAATGGTCGGCCGCGGCCTCGAACTCGGCGAGAACCGCATTCTCGCCGGCATGCACTCGCCGCTCGACGTGATCGGCGGGCGCATGCTCGCGCTGGCGATCAGCGCGGCCAATCTCGCGGTGTACGCGAACGATGCGCAGGCCGCCTACGGCCAGGCGCACCAGACGCTGCAGCAGCTCACCGGCACGACCGACGCGACGTTCCAGGCATTCGCACGCTCGGGCACGACGGCGACCGACCGGTTCGCCGATTACACGACGAACAAGACGGCCTTCGCGCGCCGCATGACCTACGGCTTCGGCGCGCTCGACGCGACCGGCGCGCCGCCGGTCGTGCCGAAGGGGGCGGAGATCCTGCTGCAGACGCGTTTCCCGTACCTGGGCGCGGATCAGCGGCGCGTCGTGCTGAAAACCACCGAACTGCCGTCCGGCTACCCGGTGATGGACGATGCGGAAGGTTGGGGCCGGCTGAACCTGTTCGCGGCCGCCGACGGCTACGGCGCATTCAACGGCAACGTGACCGTCGCGATGGATGCGTCGAAGGGCGGCCTCAACGCCGCCGACCTGTGGCGCAATGACATCGCCGGCTCGGGCAAGCTGACGCTACAAGGCAGCGGCGTGCTGACGCTGGCGGGCAACAACAGCTACACGGGCGGCACGCAGGTCGGCGGCGGCACGCTCGCCGCCGCGTCCGCGACGGCGTTCGGCAACGGCGACGTCTACGTCGGCGCGGGCGGCGGCGTCAGGATCGCGGCCGGCGCGCCCGTCACGATCGCCACGCGCTACACGCAGCTCGACGGCGCCACGCTCGAACTCGACATCGACGGCAACGGCGGCGGACGCCTGCGCGTGGGCGGCGCGTTCACCGTCGCGGGCGGCACGCTGCACGTGAAGTTCGTGAACGGCTATCAGCCGAAGGCCGGCGACACCATCGCGCTGATCGACGCGGCAGCGGGCGCGGCGAAATTCGCGACGGTGACCGTCGACGGCTTCAAGGCGACGCCGGTCTACACGGCGACGGGCGTGTCGATCACGCTGTCGGCGGCGTAAGCGGCGCCGCAGCGACCCGGGCGACGTCGCCGCCGAGCGGCGGCGGCTACGCGAAGCGACCGGGCACCGGCCCGTCGCCCGGGGTGCCGGCCTCGCCCGACGGACGAGGCCGCGTCCCGAAACGCCGTTGCAGATCGATGATCGCGGGCAGGTTGAAGTCGTGGACGTCGGGCACGGCGCCGCCTTGCCGCCGGTTCACCTCGGCACAGAGTTCCAGCGCCCGGGCGCGTGTCTCGGCGAGCATCCGCAGCGCCTCGCCCAGCAGTCGCTGCTCCAGGTCCGACAGCGGAAAGTCGCGGCCGGTGTCGCCGGCCGCCGGCTTGCGCATCAGGGTCGTCATCGCGGGGTCTCCTTCGAAGCCGGATCGCGCGGGCGGCCACATGCCGCCCCGCGCGTCACATGATCGCGCCGCGCAGCCACGGCACGAACTCGCGTTCGCCGATACCGTTCTCCTCGCTGCAGGTCCTGCGCCCGGACGCGACGTCGAGCATCAGCCGGAACAGCCGCGCGCCCGCGTCGTCGACGCTCGACGAACCAGTGACGATCCCGCCGCTGTCGAAGTCCATGTCGGCGCGCATCCGCTCGTACAGGCCGGTCGTCGTCGCGATCTTGACCGTCGGCACCGGTTTCGACCCGAACACCGAACCGCGGCCCGTGGTGAAACAGACGAGATTCGCGCCGCCGGCGATCTGCCCGGTCGCCGACACCGGGTCGTAGCCGGGCGTATCCATGAAGACGAGGCCGCGCTGCCGCACCGGCTCCGCGTAGTCGTAGACGGCGCGAAGCGTCGAGCGCCCGCCCTTCGACACCGCGCCGAGCGATTTCTCGAGAATGGTCGTGATGCCGCCGGCGATATTGCCGGGCGACGGGTTGTTGTTCATTTCGCCGCCGCCGTCGGCCACGTAGCGCTCCCACCACCGCAACCGGCCGAGCAGGCGTTCGCCGATGTCGCGCGATGCCGCGCGGGCGATCAGCAGGTGCTCCGCGCCGTAGATCTCGGGCGTCTCGGACAGGATCGCGGTGCCGCCGTTGCGCACCAGCAGGTCGACGGCGGCGCCGAGCGCCGGGTTCGCCGTGATCCCCGAGTAGCCGTCGGATCCGCCGCATTGCAGGCCGACCGTCAACCGCGCCGCCGGCACCGCACGGCGGCGCGCGCCGTCGGCCGCCTCCAGCAGCTCGCGCACGATCGACACGCCGCGCGCGACCGTTTCGCGCACGCCGCCCTCGTCCTGGATCACCAGCGTGCGGACCGTGCCCGGCGCGGCCGCGTCGAGCCGCTCGGCCAGCACGCGCACCTGGTTGACCTCGCAACCGAGACCGACCAACAGCACGCCGGCGAAATTCGGGTTGCGCGCGTAGCCCACGAGCGTACGGCGCAGCAGCTCGACCCCGTCCCCGTTCGCCGCCATCCCGCATCCGCTCTGATGGGTGATCGCGACGACGCCGTCGACATGACCGAACGGCGCGAGCGCCTCGTGCCGGTACGCATCGGCAATCGCGTGGCACACGCTCGCCGAACAGTTGACGCTCGCGATCACGCCGATGTAGTTGCGGGTACCCACACGGCCGTCGGGCCGCACGAACCCGTCGAAGGTGTCGCCGAGGTCGGTCGACGCGTCGGGCGCCGCACCTGCCGCGCCGTGATCGAGCACGTGCCGCTCGGGCATCCCGACGTTGTGCACGTGCACGTGCTCGCCCGCGGCGATGTCGCGCAGCGCGACGCCGATCGGCTGGCCGCACTTGACGATCCGCGCGCCGCGCGCGATCGGCGCCGTGGCGAGCTTGTGGCCGGCCGGCACCGCGGCGGCGACGCGCAGCGTCGTGCCGTTCGCGTCGACCGGCACGTCTGGCGCCAGCGCGTCGAGCGCGACGGCCACATTGTCGTCATGATGCAGGATCACTACTGCCGGCTGGTTCACGATGCGATGCTCCCTGTGGTGGCGCGGCGCGCCGGATCGCAGCGGGCCGCGATGCGTCGCAGGCGCGGCTGCCCGTCCGGCAGCGCCAGCGAATCCGCGAGCGCGAGCAGCGGCGCGATCCGCCGCGCCACCTTCTCGCGATGATTGCCGGCGATATCGGCGAGGCGATGCGCGAGATACGGATTGAGAAAACGTTCGCGCACGCTGTCGAGGTAGCGTTCGGCCGTTTCTTGCTGACCCAGCGCGGCGAATACCGGCGCGACCTCATCGCGCCATACGGCCTCGAGGCCGTCGCGCAGCCGCACGTCGTTCATCGCGTCGAGCACCGTTTCCGATTCGGGCCGCCCCGTGACGAGCCATTGCTCCGCCAGCCAGCTGTGCCCGAGGTTGAGGAAAAACAGTTTCAGGCGCTCGTGGCTGCGCAGGTCGTCGGTGACGACGATCCGCGCGTGCCGGCACGGCAACGCCATGCCGGCACGCCGCTCGATCGCCCACAGCGCGTAAGGCTCCGCGACCGCGCCGACCGGGTGGATCGGCTCGGACACGATGCGGTCGACGAGCGAGTTGACCCAGATGCAGCGGTGCTGCAGGTAGTCGACGAACGCGTCGGGCAACCGCCATTCACGCGCGAGCGCGAGCACGCCGCCGCGCAGCGTGTCGCCGTTGTCCGCGACCAGTTCGCAGGGCAGCACGGTGACGCCGTCGGCGGGCCGCACCTGCCAGCGCGCCTGCAGCAGCACGAGCAGCTTCGCGGGAAAACCGCGCGGCGCGCGGTCGGGATGAGCCAGCACCTCCGCCGAATCGTGCGGGTCGGCGCGATAACCCGCGTCGCCGGTGTTCGACACGATCGCCCGCACGGACTCGATCGCCGCGCGGCGGATTTCGGCCCAGTCCGACTCCGCATCCCACGCGCGGTGCACGGCGCGGCACTCGACCACCTCGTCGACGATCCGGCCGCCGTCGCGTCCGCGTATGCGCACCGGATAGTGCGCGCCCGAGCGCAGCGCGTCGATGCGCGCGCGGCTGGCCGGGTTCCCGGTCGACTGCACGATGCCGATGCCGCCCATCGCGCCGCCTTCGTCGAGTGCCTGCGACACGAACAGGTCGACGTGCGCGAGCAGGAAGCGGCTTGTGCCGAACTGCAGGATCGGCGGCGTCATGACGTGCGCCCCGCGGCTTGCATGGCGCGGCTCAGCATTCGACGAGCGCCTTCACGACGGTCTGCCCGGCGTCGAGCAGGCGCGGCAGCGCGTCGGGCACGTCCTCGAGCCGCATCCGGTGCGTATTCAGCGCGCGGTCCGGAATCCGCCCCGCGCGCATCGCATCGAGCACCGTCGCGAAATCCTCGGCCGTGGCGTTGCGGCTCGCGAGCAGCGTGGTTTCGCGCTTGTGGAATTCCGGATCCGAGAAGGCGACGTGCCCGCGCACGATCGAGATCAGCGTGTATTTGCCGCCGTGCGCGACGAATTCGAAACCGCGGTTCATCGCATCGAGGTTGCCGGTCGCATCGAACACCGCATCGAAATACTCGCCGTCGGTCAGCGCCGCGAGGCGTGCGGCATCGTCGGGCCCGACCTCCACCGCCGCGTCGACCCCCAGATGCTGCCGGCAAAACGCCAGGCGGTCGGCCCGCGTATCGAGGCAGGTCACGTCGGCGCCGCGCAGCTTCGCGAAAGTCATCGCCGCCATGCCGATCGGCCCGGCGCCGACCACCAGCGCTCGCTGGCCGGCCCGGATGTCCGCGCGCCGCACCGCATGCGCGCCGATCGCGAGAAATTCCAGCATCGCCGCCTGGTCGAGCGAAATGCCGTCGGCCTTGTGAACGAACTGCGCGGGCACGCTGAGGTATTCGGCCAGCGCGCCGTCGCGATGCACGCCGAGCACCTTGATGTTCACGCAGCAGTTCGTGTTGCCGTGACGGCATGCGACGCAGTGCCCGCACGACAGGTACGGCATCACGTACACCGCGTCGCCAACACCGAGCCCCGACTCGGGTTCCGCCTCGACGACGACCGCGGAAAGCTCGTGGCCCATCACACGCGGATATTCGAGGTACGGCTGGTTGCCGGTGAAGATGTGCAGGTCGGTGCCGCAGATGCCGACACGTTGCACGCGCAACAGCACTTCGCCGCCGCCGCGCACGGGCAGTTCGCGATGCTGCACGCGCAGCACGCCGGGGGATTCGCAAATCACGCTGAGCATGTCGGTTCCTTTCGTTCGGGGTTCATTCGTCGTGGCGTGCGGTGTCGATCCGGTAGAAGCGGCGCGCGTTGCCGCCGAAGAGGCCGGCCAGCGCCGCGGAGCCGAGCCACCGCGCGCAATCGTCCTCGCACGCGGCCAGCCATTCGCCGTAGCCGCCGCACGCCGACGCGAGCCGCAGCACCGGCCAGTCGCTGCCCCACATCAATCGCGTCGGCCCGAACAGCTCGGCCAGCGCGCGAACATACGGCCGCGTGCGCGCCCGCACGGCGTCCGGCCCGGCCGACGGCCCGGCCTCCGTCCACGGGCCGGACAGCTTGCAATGCAGGTTCGGCAGGCTCGCCAGCCGGCGCATCGACGACAGCCACGGCTGCAGTTCGCCGCGCTCGACGAACGGCTTCGCGCCGTGGTCGATCACGATCGGCAGATCCGGATGGCGTCGCGCGAACGCATGCAGCGCATCGAGGTGGCGCGGCATCACCAGCGCGTCGAAACTCAGCACATGCTCAAGCATCGCGGCCACCGCGCGATCCAGCCGCGGATCGTCGATCCACGCGTCGTCGGGCAGATCCTGAAGCATCGGCCGCAGGCCGCGCGCCTTCGGCGCGCGCGCAAATGCCGCGATCCGCGCCGGCGCGTCGTCGGCCTTCATGTCGACCCAGCCGACCACGGCGCCGACCGTCGGGGTGTCGGCCGCGAGATCGAGCAGATAGCGCGTGTCGGCTTCGCTCGGCAACGATTGCACGAGCACGGTGCGCTCGATGCGCGCGGCGTCGAGCAGCGGCGCCAGATCGGCGGGGCCGAAATCCCGATGGATCGCATCGAGCTCGGCCGGCGGCCAGTTGCCGGCCCGCGCGCCGATGCGCCAGTAGTGCTGATGGGCGTCGATACGCACGGTCATGCGTGCGCTCCCGGAACCGGCGCGTGCGCGTCGATCAGTCCTTCATCGCGCAGCGCGTCCCACAGTTCGGCCGGCGCGGCGCGCTCGAACCATTCGATGTTCTGCGTCAGCTGGGCCACGCTGCGCGCGCCGATCACGCACGACACGACCGCCGGATGGCCGAACGGAAACTGCAACGCGGCGGCGGGAAGCGGCACGTCGAAGCGCCGGCACAGCGCGCCGAGGCGCGTCGCCTTGTCGATCACGTCGGCACGCGCGTCCGAATAGTTGAACTTGCCGTTGCCGGCGAGCACGCCGGAATTGAACACGCCGCCGATCACGATCCCCGTCCCTTCGCGAGCGCACGTGTCGAGCAGCGGCTCGAGCGCCGCCTGTTCGAGCAGCGTGTAGCGGCCGGCCAGCAGCACCGCGTCGAGCGCCGCTTCGTTCAGCGCGTCGGCCGCGACTTCCCATTCGTTCACGCCGAGACCGAACCCGCCGATCTCGCCGCCCGCCCGCAACGCCTCCAGCGCGCGGAACCCGCCGCCGCGGGTCAACTGATCCCAGTAGTGCGCATGACGCTCGCCGTGCGTCATCGCGCCGATGTCGTGCACGTACAGCATGTCGATCCGCGCGAGCCCGAGCCGTTGCCGGCTGTCGTCGTGCGAACGCATGATGCCGTCGTAGCTGTAGTCGTAGACGGGCCGGAACGGCAGCGGCTCGGCCCAGCCGTCGTCGCCCGGCCGCACGCTCGCGTCGGCGCGCATCAGCCGTCCGACCTTCGTGCTGAGCGTGAAGGCGCCGCGCTCGCGCGGGGCAAGCCCCGCGCCCACGCGCCGCTCGGACAGCGTGTAACCGTAATACGGCGCGGTGTCGAAATAGCGCAGGCCCGCCGCCCACGCGGCGTCGACGAGCGACGCGGCATCGGCCGCCGACATCGGACGATAAAGGCCGCCGAGCTGCGAGCAGCCGAGACCGAGCGCGGATACCGTCAACCCGCTGCGCGGCAAGGTGCGCGTATCGTTTGCGTTCATGAGGCGTGACAGGTAGTACGGAAAGGACGCATGGGCGGTCAGTACAGGACGTTCTTCGACGCCTGCGAATCGAGGTTCTGCTTGTCGACCATCACGACGCCGGTATCGATCAGCTTCGGCGCGGGCTTGCGCGCGATCACGTCGAGCGCCGTGCGCACGCCCTGGTTCCCCATTTGCCACGAGCCCTGCACGGCGATCGCCTGCACGGTGCCGTCGCGCACGAAGCCCTGCAGGTCCTCGTTGCCGTCGAACCCGATCGCCACCACCTTGCCCGCCTTGCCCGACTGCTTCAGCGCACGGCCCATCCCGACCGCGGTCGGCTCGTTCGCGCCGAAGATGCCCTTCAGGTCCGGGTTCGCCGACAACACGTCGGTCGTCTGGTTCAGCGCGGTCGCCATTTGCGATTGCGAGTAATACGGGCCGACGATCTGCAGCTTCGAGTGGCGCTCGATGTACGTGCGGAAGCCGCCGACGCGGCTGACCTCGGACCCCGCGCCCGGCACGTACGACATGATCGCGATCTTGCCGGACTGCCCGACGCGATCGATCAGCGCCTTCGCGCACAACGCCCCCGCCTTCTCGTTGTCGGTCGACAGGAACGCCTGGTAGTACGGCTTGCCGGCATCCGAGATGGCCGAGTCGATCAGCACGACGGGAATGTGCGCTTCCCACGCCTTCTTGATCGCGGGTACGAGCGCATCGGGATCGGACGGCGCGAGCACGATGGCCGCCACATGACGCGTGACCGCGTTGTCGACCATGTTGACCTGCCCGCTGATGTCGGATTCGGCCGCCGGCCCCTGGAACGTCATCGTGTAGCCGCTGGCCCCGTCGAGCGCCGCCTTCGCGCCTTTCTGCACGTTCTGCCAGTAGTTCGAATTGACCGTCTTGACGATCACCGCGATCTCGCCGCCGGCCGCATACGCGCCGCTGTTGCATGCCGCGAACAGGCACGCCGAGGCCGCCAGCAGGATGGATTTGTTCATGTCTCGCTCCGCTTCTCGTTGGTAGGGACTGCTTGCTGCCGGTCAGGGCCGGCGATTGCGCAACTGGTCGATCCAGACCGTGCCCAGAATCACGACGCCGATGATGATCTGCTGGATGAAGCTCGACACGCCGTTCATGTTCAGGCCGTTGCGCAGCACGCCGATCACGAACGCGCCGATCGCCGTGCCGGAGATCGTGCCGACGCCGCCCATCAGCGACGTGCCGCCGATGACCGAGCTGGCGATGGCGTCGAGCTCGTACATCACGCCTTCGTTCGGCTGCCCGGTGACGAGCCGCGACATCAGTACGCAGCCGGTCACGCCCGCGAGCGCGCCGGACAGCACGTAGGTGAACAGCTTCACGCCCTGGACGTTCACGCCCGACAGCCGCGCCGCCTCGGCGTTCGAGCCGACCGCGTAGATGTGACGGCAAAGCGACGTCCTCGACAGCAGCACGGACACCACGACGAACAGCACGATCATGATCACGACCGGATACGGAATGCCGGGAAACGTCGTGTCGGGGAACCCGTCCGCGCCGATGTGCGAGATCCGCAGCAGCGCGCCGTTGCCGAGCGCGCCGAACGCGTCGCCGAGATCCGATACGGGCCGGGCGCCCGTGATCTGGAGCGCGATGCCGCGCGCGACGAGCATCATGCCGAGCGTCGCGATGAACGGCGGCAAGCCCATGCGCGTCACGCAGATGCCGTTGACGAGCCCGCACAGCGCGCCGACCAGGATGCCGGCCGCCATCGCGGCGGGCACCGGCACGCCCGCCTTGACCAGCAGCGCGGCGCACACGCCGGCCAGCGCGAGCACCGAGCCGACCGACAGGTCGATGCCGCCCGTGATGATGACGCAGGTCGCGGCCACGCCCAGATAGGCGATGGAGGTCACCTGCAGGCCGACGGTCATCAGGTTGTCGACCGAGAAGAATGCCGCGCTCGATATCGAGAACGCGAACACGAGCACGACGAGACTGCCCAGCGCCGCGAACTTCTGGATCAGGTCGCGCCGCCGCTGTCGCGCCGCCCGCTCGTCGGCCTGGCTCCGATCGGATGTCATTTCAAGCATGGGAACGCCCCGACGCATAGTGCATGATCTCCTCCTGACTGGTGTGTTTCGTGTCGAGCAACGCGGTCAGCCGACCTTCGTGAAAAACGGCGATCCGGTCGGTCATGCCGAGCAGTTCGGGCAGTTCCGAACTGATCAGCACCACGCCGACGCCGTCGGCGGCGAGCCGGTCCATCAGCCCGTAGATCGCGAACTTCGCGCCGACGTCGATCCCGCGCGTCGGTTCGTCGAAGAACAGGATCTTCGAGCCGCGGTAGAGCCATTTGCCGATGACGACCTTCTGCTGGTTGCCGCCGGACAGGTTGCGCACGCGCTGGTGCACGGACGGCGTGCGAATCGCGAGGTCCTGCACGTAGCGGCGCGCCACCTCGAGCTCGTCGTCGAAGCGCAGGAAGCCCAGGCGCGACGAGATACCGCGCACGTTCGCGAGCGTGAGGTTCGCCGCGACCGGCATCGGCAGCGCGAGCCCCTCCTTCTTGCGGTCCTCCGACAGATACGCGATGCCGTGCCGGATCGCCTCGCGCGGCGAGCGGATCGTCACGGGCCGGCCGTGCAGCGCGATCGAGCCGCCGTCCGGGCGATCCGCGCCGAAGATCGCGCGGGCGATCTCGGTGCGGCCGGCGCCGATCAATCCCGCGAAACCCAGAATCTCGCCGCGGCGCAACGCGAACGACACCGGTCCGAACACGCCGTCCCGGCGCAGCGCGCGCACGTCGAGCAGCACGTCGTCTGTCGGCACCGATTGCCGGGACGGATAGGCGTCGTCGAGCGTGCGTCCGACCATGCGCGCGACGATGTCGTCGAGGCTCACGTCGGCGAAATCGTCCGTCGAGATATGGCGCCCGTCGCGCAGCACGGTCACGCGATCGACGATCTGCGCCATTTCGTCGAGGCGATGCGAGATATACAGAATCGCCACGCCGTCGGCCCGCAGTTCCTCGATGATGCGGAACAGCTGCACCGTTTCCGACTCCGTCAGCGACGACGTCGGCTCGTCCATGATCAGCACGCGCGCGTCGTGCGACAGCGCCTTCGCGATCTCGACCATCTGCTGCTGCGCGATGGACAGCACGCCGACCTTCGTCGTCGGCGCGACATTCAGGCCGATCCGCGCGATGCAGCGCGCCGCGTCCGCGTTCATGCGCTTCGTATCGACGAACGGCCCGCGCCGCGGCTCCCGCGCGAGGAACAGGTTCTCCGCCACGCTCAGGTGCGGGACGAGATTGAGTTCCTGGTGAATGATCGCGATGCCGGCCGCCTGCGCTTCGGAGGCCGAACGGAATTGCACCGGTGCGCCGCGATAGTGAACGACGCCCTCGTCGGGCAGGTACTGACCGCTGATGATCTTCATCAGCGTGGATTTGCCCGCGCCGTTTTCGCCGCACACCGCATGCACCTCGCCGCGGCGCAGGTCGAGGCGAATGCCGTCGAGCGCCACGACGCCCGGGAAGCGCTTGCGAATGCCGTCCAGGCGCAGGATCTCCCGGTCGGTTTCGTCCTGCGCGGCCTGGCCGGGCAGATTGCGAGGCAATGCCATTGCGTCTCCTGGGGGCGGATCGACCTCGGCTTCGTCTGGTCAGTCCAATTTGGAGGGATTACATCAATCAAACCTATTTTGGTCAAGCCAATTTAACTATCTCAATCCCGATCTTACCAATAGTGAAAACCCGGACATCCGGATGAACCCGCCACTGCAAAGGGCGATGCGGCGGGCGTGATAGACTCCGCGACACGCGCTTGCGCCGAAAGCGCATTGACCCCAATCCATCGGATGAAATCGACAGAACCCAAGCGGCTTTACCAATCGGTCGCGGCCCAGATCGTCGCGTTGATTCGCCAGGGCGAATTCGCGATCGGCGAGCGGCTGCCGCCGGAGCGCGAGCTGGCGCTGACGCTCGGCGTATCGCGCCCGTCGCTTCGCGAGGCGCTGATCGCGCTGGAAATCGGCGGGCAGATCGAGATCCGGATGGGCTCCGGCGTCTATGTCCGCGACACGGCGGCCGACGATGTCGGCACGATGGTCACGCTCGGCGACAGTCCGTCGGAATTGATGCAGGCCCGCGCGGCCATCGAAGGCAGCGTGGCCGCGCTGGCCGCCGCGCGGATGACGGCCGCGATGCTCGACCGCCTGCGCCGCACGCTTCAGCGCATGAAGCGGCTCGCGGAAGCCGGCAAATCGCCGGTCGAAGCCGATCGGCAGTTCCACATGCTGATCGCGGAAGCCGCCGGCAATTCGGTGCTCACCCGCTTCGTCGGCGAGTTGTTCGACAGCCGCCACGACCCGATCGCGACCGCGATGCGCGGCCACGCGGAAAATCCGCAGACCTGGACGGCCGCCGTGCGCGAGCACGAGGACGTGCTGCTCGCGCTGCAGGCCGGCGATCCGATCGCGGCGCAGACGGCCATCCGCGCGCATCTTCGCGCGTCCGAAGCGCGGTGGATCGAGGGTGGCCTGAAAGCCGAGCCGGATTGACTGCTGCGGGCGTCGGCACATGCGGGCGAACGCGTTGCCAAACGAGGCCGGCCCGATATCCGTCCCAATCTCCGTCCGGATCTCCGCTGAAAAAATTCCGGCGCTTGCCGCGTAAACGCGGCAGCGTCATCGCGCGTCACGTCGACCGGGTCCGGCCGATTCGCGCGAGCCGCTGCCCGCGACGCCGAGGGCAGGCCGTTGGCGCCGCGACACGCGGGCCCGGCCACGCGCTATTCAACGCCCTGCAACGCCGCCCGTTCGCTCGCCGTGCGGCGCGGCGGCAATGAGCGCGGGACCAGGCTCGTCACCAGCACCGAGCCCACCACCAGCAGCCCCGCGACCACCGCGAGCCCGGCATACGGCGCGCCGGTCCGCGCAAACAGGGCGCCGACCAGCCACGAACCGAACGCGCCGCCGAGCGAACCCAGCATGCTGATGACCGCGATGCCGGCCGCCGCCGCGCGCCCGGTCAGTTGCGCCGCCGGAATCGTCCAGAACACGATCGGCACGGTGAACGCGCACAGCTGCGCGATCGCCAGCAAGGTCACGGTGAGCCAGACATGGCCGACAGCGAAGCGCAGGAACAGCAGAGCGCACGCGGTGACGAGCATGCAGGCCACCGTATGCCACCGGCGCTCGCCGTACCGGTCGGAACTCCATGCGATCGCCACATTGCCGATCATCGTGAACACGGAAATCAATCCGGACAACCAACCGATTCCGGCGACACTCGTCACCCCGGCCGCCTTCAGCACCGTGGGCGACCAGAACGTCACCGTGCCCATCCCGACGTACACGCAGAAATAGATCGCCGCAAGCCCCAGCACGCGCGCGTGGCGGACAATGTCGAGAACGCCCACCCGGCCATGGCCGATCACGGCCGAGGCCCGCTCCGCGTCAAGATCGCGCAAGAGCGCCTGCCGGTCCGACGGCGACAACCATGCCGCCTGTTCCGGCCGGTCGCTCAGCATCAGCGGCGCAACCAGCCCGAGCGCGATGGCCGGCAATCCCTCGATCAGAAACAGCCACTGCCATCCGCGCAACCCCATCGCGTCCTGCATGTGCGCCATGATCCAGCCGGACAGCGGCCCGCCGATCATCCCGGCGACCGGAACGGCGAGCAGCAGCACGCTGTTGACACGGGCGCGCACCGCATCCGGAAACCAGTACGACAGGTACAGGATCAGGCCCGGAAAGAAGCCGGCCTCGGCGGCGCCGAGCAGAAAACGCACCACATACAGCGACGCGCTGCCGGTCACGAACATCTGCGCGACCGTGCAGAGGCCCCACAGCACCATGATTCGCATGAGCGTGCGGCTCGCGCCGATGCGCGCCAGCAGCAGATTGCTCGGCACCTCGAATGCGGCGTAACTGATGAAGAAGATGGCCGCCGCGGAGCCGAATACGGCTTCGCTCAAGCCGAGGTCCTGCAGGAACTGCAGCTTGGCGAACCCGATGTTGACGCGATCGACGAAGTTGACGACGTAGCAGAGGAACAGAAACGGAATCACGCGCAGCGCGATCCGACGATACAAGAAGGCAGGGGATGACTCGGACATGGACCGCTCCCGGTATGTGGAAATGCGTCGACCGTCGTTTGCATTGCGTGGGGGCCGCCAGCGATGGCGTCGACACACGTTGCGCGCGCACGAGCGGGTGAAGCGTTGCCGGATGATTATACAAATCCCGCTATTCGGTATTTATCGGTAGTTAACACGAGAGAGGCCGATGGACGCTACGCACGCGATGCCGCCGCAACCCGAACCCGTCAGTTTCGTAATAAATATCGAAAAAACTCGATCACCAGGCCCTCTTTCCCGCGTGCGGGGTATCGCGTGACACCCTATGTAAACCCCATCATAAAAATAAATACAATCCCTTATAATGAGATTTACAAAAAATAGATCCTCGAGGGTTGAGATCACCTCCTCCCGTGTTTTTTTCTGGATATGATCGTCGAGGAAACTGGCCGCGTCGTACGGCACCTTCGGAAGCCATCCAGGCGAACCGCGCGCATGGCGCGAGCCCGCTGCCCGCGCCTGGCAGCATGAGCCGGCTTCGGCCGGCGTCGAATTTGAGACGGAATGCATTAGCCACGCCATGAACCTGCACGCTGAAACACTGTGCTTCTCGGATGTGTTCCTCCATTCGCAGGCGATCGTAAACTGGTCGCAGCACTACGATCAGATCAGTCCGGGCACGGCCACGACCACGTTGCGCCAGGTCGCCGGCCAGCGCTTTCACGTCTTTCGCGAACGCATCAACCAGCGCGTGATGCAGCACGGACTCGCGCCGCGCGGCCGGCTCTGCTTCGCACTGCCGATCGCCAGTGCGGTTGCGCCGGTGGTCCAGGGCCGTACCGTCGAGCGCCCGAGCCTGCTGACGCTGCGCGGCGGCGAGGAATTCGTCGCGCACCTTCCGAGCGACACCGAAGTGCTCGCCTTCACGATCGATCGCACCCTCACCGCCGATCGCGAGGTCGACGAACTCGCGCACCTGCCGGCGCGCATCCTGCAGCAGCCGGTACTCCCCATCGCGCCCGCGCGTTACCGCGATGCACTGGACGGCCTCGAGCAGGTACTCTGCCAGGCGCTCGACCGCGATTCGCTCACGGCGCGCGATGCGTTCGACGAACGCGTGCTCGCGCACAGCGTCGTCGGTATCCTGCTCGACCTCGTGCAGACCGACGCGTCCGGCGCCGGCGCGCTGCCGTCGGCGTCGACGCAGAGCTACATCGTGCGCCGCAGCCAGGAGATCGCGCTCGACAGCGACGACGTGCCGACCGTCATCGATCTCTGCCACCACCTGCGCATCAGCCGCCGCACGCTGCAATACAGCTTCCAGAACGTCGTCGGCACGACGCCGACGGCCTACCTCCGCTCGATCCGGCTGAACGCGGTGCGGCGCTTCCTGATGACGACGCCCGAGACGATACGCATCGGCGACGCGGCGGCGCAATTCGGCTTCTGCCACTTCGGGCGCTTCTCCGCGTACTACCAGCAACATTTCCACGAGTTGCCGTCGCATACGCCGCGCCTGAGCTGAGTCCGTGCGCAAGCGCCGTGACGCCGCATCCGGGTAATCCCCTGCCGCTCGACGCATGCGGATTGCCGATAGCGGACAACGCCCGGTTTTTCGGCACCGTAAATTGCGTCGTCGGCCTGCTCCGCGGTGCGTTGCACCGGGCGGCCGGCCAAGCGCACACCGGTGTCGCCGGCGAACATCAGCCTCCATGGCCGGTTCGTCAGGATCGGCCCGCGGCACCGGGATATTGATCAGACATGCCGGTGTCGATTCCTGATGGACGATCCGGTCAGCGGGACTACTCATGAACGAATCGTCATCCCGGTCCGACGCGGGGCTCAGCAGGAACGCGGTCGGACTCTCACACATCGTCTTCTTCGTCGTCGCCGCGGCCGCGCCGCTCACCGCGATGGTCGGCGCGACGCCCGCGGCATTCTCGCTCGGCAACGGCCCCGGCGTGCCCGGCGTATTCGTGCTGGCCGGCATCATGTACCTGATCTTCAGCATCGGTTATGCCGCGATGAGCCGGCATATCTCCAATGCGGGCGCGTTCTACGCGTATATCGCGAACGGGCTCGGACGTCCGGCCGGCGTGGGTGGCGCGTTCATCGCGATCGTCGCGTACAACGCGGTGCAGATCGCGATCTACTGCATGTTCGGCTTCTTCCTGAACGACAGCATCCAGCGCCACTACGGCGTCGACGTGCCGTGGTGGGCGTTCGCGCTCGCCTGCGTCGTCGCCGTCCATGTCTGCGGCGCGCGGCGCATCGAGTTCAGCGGCCGGCTGCTCGGCATGCTGATGATCGGCGAGATCGCGATCGTGATGCTGCTCGATCTCGCGATCGTCGCGCACGGCGCGAGCACCGGCGGCTTCAGCGCGAAACCGTTCAGCCCGTCGACGGTGTTCGCGCCCGGGCTGGGCACCGCGCTCGTGTTCGTCCTCGGCTCGTACATGGGTTTCGAGGCAACGGCGATCTTCTCCGAGGAGGCACGCGACCCGAAGCGCACGATTCCGCGCGCGACCTACGTTGCCGTGCTTCTCATCATGGCGTTCTACGCGCTGTCGTCGTGGGCGATCGTCGAGGCATGGGGGGAGAGCCGGATCGCCGCGCAGGCGGCCCACGACCCGGCCAATCTCTGGTTCGCCGTCAGCGGCCGGCTGCTCGGCGGCATCGCGACGGACGCGATGAACGTCCTGCTCGTCACGAGCCTGTTCGCGGCCATCCTGTCGTTCCACAACACGATCACGCGCTATTTCTACGCGATGGGCCGTGAACGTGTGCTGTGGCGCAAGCTCGGCCATACGTGCCCCGTGCATCGCTGCCCCGACGTCGCCGGCAAAGTGCAGACGCTGATCGCGCTCGCGGCCATCGCCGGATCGGCCGCCTTTCGCCTCGACCCGTTCGCGGTCGTGTTCTCGTGGATGAGCGCGCTGGCCACGATCGGCATCATCGCGGTGCAGATCCTCGTGGCGGCCTCGGTGATCGCGTTCTTCGCGCGCGATCGCCGGGATGCCAGCGTCGTGCACCGCCTGATCGCGCCGCTCGTCAGCATGATCGCGCTCGGTGCCTGCCTCGTGCTGGTCGTACGCAACCTGTCCGTGCTGAGCGGATCGGATTCCACCTTTGTCGCGATGTTTCCGTATTTCCTGGTCGCCGTCGGCGCGCTCGGCATCCGCGCCGCCTTGCGATTGAAGCGCAGCGATCCCGACCTGTACCGCGCACTCGGGCGCGCCGTCCAGTAGCCGCCCCCGGACGGTGCCGCACGGCACCGCCGTCGCACGACGCCCCGTCGACGCTGTCCCGGTGCCGGCGACCCGCGCCCGCTGCGTCGCGCCGGCGCGGGTATTCCCTGTCCCGATCGCCTCGCAACGATTGCCGATAGCGGACAAGGCCCGCGATTTCATCGACATACAGTGAAAGCGACGTTGAAGCCGCACCGTGGCCGCTGCCCTCGCCGCCACCGGTTCGGCCCGACGATTCGCCCCTGGGAAACACGGACACCATGATGAAAATTCAGAATCTGATCGGCGGCCGGCATTGCGATGCCTCCGCCGGCCGCACCTTCGAAAAACTTGCGCCGGCGACGGGCGACTACGTCGCCGCGGTGCCCGCGTCGAGCGCCGAAGACGTCGATCGCGCCGCGCGTGCCGCGCACAATGCCCTGCACGACGACGCGTGGGCCCGCGCGGGCGGGCCGGCCAGAGCCCGCTGGCTGCTGCGGCTGGCGGACCTGGTCGAACGCGACGGCGATGCGCTGACGCAGCTGCTCGCCGTCGAACAAGGACGGCCGCTCGCCGAGATGCGCATGATGGACCTTCCGATGTGCATCGACACGCTGCGCTACTTCGCCGGCTGGGCCGACAAGCTCGAGGGCCGCACGATTCCGACCGACGGCTTCATGGGCCGCCCGACGCTCAGCTACACGCGGCGTGCGCCGGTGGGCGTGGCCGGCCAGATCATCCCGTGGAACGCGCCGCTGATGATCGCCGTGTGGAAACTCGCGCCGGCGCTGGCGGCCGGCTGCACGGTGGTCGTCAAGCCGTCGGAGGATGCGCCGCTGGCCGTGGCCCGGCTCGGCGAACTCGCATGCGAAGCCGGCCTCCCTGCCGGGGTCGTCAATATTGTCCACGGCGTGGGCGCGGAAGTCGGCGCCGCACTGGTCGCGCACCCGCTCGTCAACAAGATCAGCTTCACGGGCAGCACCGAAGTGGGCCGCGCGATCGCAGGCGCCGCGGCAAAGACCTTCAAGCGCGTCACGCTCGAACTGGGCGGAAAAGCCGCGCAGATCGTCTTCGCGGATGCCGATCTCGACCGTGCGATCCCGTCGCTGATGGCCGGCATGTTCGCGAACCAGGGCCAGACGTGCGCCGCCGGCTCGCGCGTGCTCGCGCATCGCTCGATCGCGCCCGCACTCGAAGCGCGGCTCGCCGATGCGGCCCGCGCGATCCGCGTCGGTCCGCCGTCGGAGCCCGGCGTGCAGATGGGCGCCCTCATCAACCCGCGTCACCTCGCACGCGTCCGCGCGCTGGTCGACGGCGCGCTCGCCGAAGGCGCCGTGCTGCTGGCCGGCGACGAACAGGTGCCGCCGCGCGGCTGCTTCATGCGCCCGACGGTGCTCGGCGGCGTCCAACCTGGCATGCGGATCGCCCGTGACGAAGTGTTCGGCCCGGTCGGCATGGTCATGCCGTTCGACACCGAGGACGAGGCGGTTCGCATCGCCAACGACACGCCGTTCGGCCTGTCCGCTTCCGTGTGGACGCAGGACGTCGGCACCGCGCACCGCGTCGCCGAGCGGCTCGACGTCGGCGCGGTCGCGATCAATGCGTGGAGCCCGATCGACGCGCGCCTGCCGTGGGGCGGCACCAAGCAAAGCGGGATCGGGCGCGACCTGTCGAAGGCCGCGCTCGATTCGTACCTCGAGGAAAAGATCGTCACCGCAGCCCTGTGATCCCGCGGCGCACACCGCGCCGCCTCCTGTTCAAGTACTTCGTAAGAGAGACGAGAGACACCATGGACTATCAAACGCGTCAAAAACGATTCTGGCATCCGATGAGCTCGGCGGCCGCCGGACATACGACCCCCACCGTCGTCATCGCGCGCGGCGACGGCAACTATGTGTACGACGTCGAAGGCCACCGCATGCTCGACGGCGTCGGCGGCCTGTGGAACGTCAACGTCGGCCACAACCGGCCGGAAGTGAAAAGCGCGATCGCCCGGCAGATGGACGAACTGTCGTACTACCAGACCTTCGACGGCGTCGCCCACCCACGCGTCTACGACCTGGCCGACCGCCTGTGCGCGATGTTCGCGCAGGAAGACATGCAGCGCGTGATGTTCGGCAGCGGCGGATCCGACGCGATCGAAACCGCGCTCAAGATGGCGCGCCAGTACTGGATCGCCGCGGGCGAGCCGTCGCGCACGAAATTCCTGTCGCTGCGCAACGGCTATCACGGCGTGCACATGGGCGGCACGTCGATCGGCGGCAACGGCGTCTACCATTACAATCACGGCCCGCTGCTGCCCGGCTGCGTGCTGCTCGATACGCCCTGGCTCTATCGCAACCCGTGGAACTGCGACGATCCGCAGCAGCTCGTCGAGCATTGCATCGGACAGCTCGAGGAAACGATCGCGTTCCACGGTCCGCAGACCATCGCCGCGTTCGTCGCGGAACCGGTCCAGGGCGCGGGCGGCCTGATCGTCCCGCCGGCCGATTACTGGGCGCGCGTGCGCGACGTATGCGACCGCAACGGCATCCTGCTGATCGCCGACGAGGTGGTGACGGGCTTCGGCCGCACCGGCAGCATGCTCGGCAGTCGCGGCTGGGGCGTCGCCGCCGACATCCTGTGCGTCGCCAAGGGGATTTCGGCCGGCTACGTGCCGCTCGGCGCGACACTGTACAACGGGCGCATCGCGCAGGCGATCGAACACGGCGCGGGCTTCTCGCACGTGGTCATGCACGGCTACACGTACAGCGGGCATCCGCTCGCGTGCGCCGCGTCGCTCGCGGTGCTCGACATCGTCGAGGCCGAGGATCTGCCGGGCAATGCCGCGCGGGTCGGCCAGCGCCTGCTCGAGCAGCTTCAGCCGCTGAAAGCCGACTTCGAGACCGTCGGCGACGTGCGCGGCAAGGGGCTGATGCTGGCGCTCGATCTGGTGACCGACAAGGCCAGCCGCACGCCGCTCGATCCGGGCCAGGGGTTTGCGGCGCGCGTGGCCGATGCCGCGCGCAAGCGCGGGGTCCTGGTCCGCGCGATCGCGAACAAGGTCGTGATGTCGCCGCCGCTGACGCTGCTGCCGGACGAAGCCGACTTCATCGCGGTCACGCTGCGCGAGGCGCTGCAGGCGTGCTGCGCGGATTCGCGGTCGATCGCCTGACGCCGCCGGCCTTCGTGCACGGGCCCGGCATCCCGGGTTCGTGCGCATGGCCATGCCCCCGCGCGCCGATGGGCACCCTCGCGGGACGTCGATGCCCGGCGCCCCGCCCGCCGTTATTTCGTTTTCGAGGATCACACGCCAAATGGAAAACCAGGCCGTTGCATTCACGGTGGAGAAATACCCGCTCGCCCTTCGGCTGCTGCACTGGGCCCGGGCGATCCTGATCGGTGCGCAGCTGTGGACCGGCTGGACCATGGTCCGGCTCGACGACAACCTGCCGGCCAAATTCGACTGGTACTACCCGACCCACAAGGAATTCGGCGTGCTCACGCTGCTGGTGGTCGTCACGCAACTGGCGATCCGCTCGATGAAGCCGTTGCCGCCGCTGCCTGCGACCCTGCCGAGGCTCGACCGCAAGCTCGCCAAGATCGGCCACATCCTGCTGTACACGCTGGCGATCGTCGTGCCGCTGATGGGTTATTCGATGTCCAGTACCTATACGCAGAGCGACGGCGTGCCGTTCTTCCTGTTCCGCGTGCCTGAGCTGCTGCCGAAAAACGACCACTGGTTCGAGGCGTTCCAGTGGCTGCACCGGACGCTGGCCTACACGCTGCTCGCGCTCATCGTCCTGCACGTTCTCGGCGCGCTGAAACACCGGTTCTTCGACCGCAATCCGGAAAACGACGTGCTGCGGCGGATGCTGTAACGCCGCCGCCGACCGGGCGCGCGGCCCGGTCGGGATTCGCCTTCGGGCCGCCTGGTGACGGCGGCCCGGTTTCCTGCATTTTCCTTGCTTCGTTTTACTAACTACTACCGGACCGGTTCGGGCGTCCGATGCCCTTGCACGCCCTCGAAACCGGTACCGCGCCGGCAATCCGGCGCTCACCTGGAGATCGACGATGAAGAAGATGATTGCGGCCGTATCGGCCGCCGGCGCGATGGGATTCGGCTTGACGGCCCATGCGCAGAGCAGCGTGACGCTGTACGGGCTGATCGACGAAGGCGTCAATTTCACGAGCAACGCGGGCGGCAGCAAGGCCTACCAGATGGTCAGCGGCGACACCGTCGGCAGCAACTGGGGACTCAAAGGCACCGAAGACCTCGGCGGCGGCCTGAGAGCGCTGTTCCAGCTCGAAAACGGCTTCAACGCAAGTACGGGCGCGCTCGGCGTGACGTCCCGGATGTTCGGCAGGCAGGCCTATGTCGGCCTCGATTCCGACCGGTTCGGCACGCTCACGCTCGGCCGCCAGTACGACCCCACGCTCGACATGTGGAGCCCGTTCACGGCCACCGGAAACTGGCTCGGCGACTTCGGCGCGCACCCGTACGACAACGACAACGCCGACTGGGACTACCGCATCCAGAACAGCGTCAAGTACGTGTCGCCCGCGTATGCCGGCTTCAAGGGCGAAGTGCTCTACGGCCTCTCGAACCAGGCGGGCGGCTTCGCGCGAAACCGCGTCTACAGCGCGGCCGTGCAGTACCAGATGGGCGCGTTCTCCGCCGCCGTCGCCTACCTGAAGGCGAACAACGGCGGCGCGACCGCGGGCGGCGCGCTGTCGAGCGACGACACGGTATTCAGCGGCCGCTCGCAGCAGAACATCGATGCCGGCGCGTCATACAAGTTCAGCGACACGTTCACGCTCTCCGCCGCGTATTCGCACGTCGACGTGACCCACCCCGAGTCGAATCTCTACTTCGCGAACCCGCCCGCGGCAGGCACGCAGAACGCGTGGAAATTCGACAACTTCGAGGTCAACGGCCAGTATTTCTTCCGGCCGGACCTCTGGCTCGGCGCCGCCTATACGTTCACGCACGCGCATGTCGCCACGACGGCCGGCGACGTATCGCCGAGCTGGCACCAGTTGTCGATGATGCTCGACTACGACCTCAGCAAGCGGACATCGACCTACATCCAGGGTGCGTACCAGCATGCAACCGGCAACACCGGTACCGACTTCGACTACGCGCACGTGCTCGGCACGGCCGGGCAGTCGTCGGGCCGCAACCAGCTGGCGCTGCGGATCGGGATGATGCACCGGTTCTGAGCGCGGCGACCCGCGGGCCGGGTTGCCGCACGCGGCAACCCGGGCTTTCCCGTGCGGTCAGAACTGATGCCGCACCCCGACGCGCACCGCCGTCTGCGACGCGCCTGCCGCCGCTGCGCCGAGCGCGGCTTCGACCTGGGCGCCGTAAGCACTGTCGTGCCCGCGCGCGAACACAGCGTACAGCCCGGTGCGCTTCGACAGCGAATAGTCGGCGCTCAGCGTGATCTGGTTGGCCGAGCCGATGTCCCCGCCGCGCTGCTGGTACTGGAAACCGCCGCCGAGCTGCAACGAGGGCGTGACCGCATAGGTCAACCCGGCGTCGTAGGTGGTGGCGCGCAGCGGCGCGGCGGCGCTGATCCGGACGTCCGACACCATGCCGAAGACGCGGAACGCCCCGACGTTGTAGCCGGCCCCGCCCGAGAAGTTGCGTAGATTGCCGCCGGCCGTCACGTCGTGCTGGCCGAAATAGGCGAGCGCGGCGCTGAATGCACCTTGCGTGTAGGACAGCATCGCGCTTTGCACGCTGCCGCGCGCGACCGTGCCGGGCACGTTGCCGAACCCCCACATGCCGCCGAACGCGACACCGCCGAACGTCGGACTCACGTACTTCACCGCGTTGTTCACCTGCACACCCCACACGCGGTTGTCGAGCGCGCCGCCCGCCGACGCGTTCGCCGGCAAGCCCCACGCGAGCAGCCCGGCCGGCGTGTTCGCGCCGATCGCGAACGACGGCATGAGATCGCCGACGAAATCGAACTGGCGCCCGAGCGTCACGGTGCCCCAGTCGCCGCCGAGCCCGACGTAGGCTTGCGAACTAAACGCGGAGCCCGGCACGGTCAGCGTGCCGTCCGATGTCTGGAACTGGCTTTCGAGCCGGAATACCGCGAAGTTGGCGCCGCCGAGATCTTCCCTGCCCGTCAGACCCCACACGTCGTTGCGCGACACGCCCGCCTGGAGCGCGAGCTGGCGGCCGCCGTGCGGCGCGGATGCGACGTCGCTCGTATAGGTGATGCCGGTGTCCAGCGAACCGTAGAGCGTCACGCTCGACTGCGCGAACACCGGCGAAACGGCACCGCAGCCGCACAGCGCCATCATCTTCAACCACGTTCCCATCTTCTTCTCCTCATCGAATTTTCGCGCGTCGCGTCCGCGAGCCGGACCGCACGCAGGCCGTACCGGGTTGCGTCATCTTCATCGTCAACATAGGATTCCATATCGATTCGACGCGACGCGATCTCGGGACCGTCAGTGGCATGTGTCACGCGCCTTCCTTGATGCGAGTCCCGTTGCCGCCGCCACGACTTAAGTTAGACTACGGCCCTGCCGTCGCCGATGTGTCGCGTCGCCCGCGACCGCGGCGCGGCGCGAGCCGTTTCCGATCGTCCCGTTCCATTGCCGCAAGCCGCCTGATTTCCGGATCACGTCATGTCGAGCCTCACCAAAATGCTGTCCATCCTCGACGTCTTCTCTTCGTCCGCGACGTCGATGACCGCCGAGGAAATCGCCGAACACCTGGGTTTTTCACGCACCACGTGTTATCGCTACGTGAAGGAACTGGCTTCCGTCGGCCTGCTCGTCGGCACCAACGGCCGCTATACGCTGGGCCCGCGCATCATCCATCTCGACTACAACATGCGGCAGTCGGACCCGACGCTCACCGCCGCGAAGCCCGTCATCCAGAAACTGGTCCAGGTCACCGGCGGCGATGCGCTCGTGTCGACGCTGTTCGACGAACAGATCATCAACGTCATGCACGAAACCGGCGCCGAGAATCTGCAGCTCGGTTTCGGCCGCGGCCGCATCATGCCGCTGTTCCAGGGCGCGTCGTCGAAAGTGATCGTGGCCGCGATGTCGCGCGCGCGCCTGAAACGGCTGCACGAACGGCACAATGCCGCGTTCGGCGAGTTCGCGGCCGACTGGACGCAGTTCTGGCGGCACTGCCAGCAGATCGTCGAGACCGGCTACTGGATCTCGCGCGGCGAACTCGACGCCGGTTTCGTCGGCATCGCCGCCCCGATCCGCACCGCCAGCAGCGGCGAGATCAACAGCAGCCTGTCGCTGGTCTTCCGCGCCGAGCACTTCGCGCTGTTCGACGAGCACGTGCTCGGCAAGCTGCTGATCGACGCCACCGCGCAGATCGGCGAAGCTACCTGAAGGCTGGCGCGACGCCGCGCGCGGGCGCCGGCGTGCGCACCGTCAGTTCAGTTGCGTGATGAATTTGGTGACCAGATAACCGTCGAAGGTCTCCGTGCCTCCCTCGCTGCCGAAGCCGCTGTCCTTCACGCCGCCGAACGGGATCTCCGCCGGCCCCATGCCGAAGTGATTGATGTTGACCATGCCGGCCTCGAGCGCGCGGCCGATGCGGTGCGCGTTGCGTACCGATGTCGTGAATGCATACGACGCCAGGCCGAACGGCAAACGATTGGCCTCGGCGAGCGCATCGTCGAGTGCATCGAACGGCACGATCCCGACGATCGGGCCGAACGGCTCGTCGTTCATCAGGCGCGCCTCGCGCGGCGGCGCCACGACGACCGTCGGCGCGAAGTAATGGCCGGGCCCCGGCAAACGCGTGCCGCCCGCGACGATCGCCGCGCCGTTCGCCTTCGCGTCGGCGACGAACGCGTCGATCTCCGACACGCGCCGCGCATGCGCGAGCGGCCCCATCGTGACGCCCTCCTCCAGTCCGTAGCCGACGCGGATCTTGCCGACCGCTTCCAGATACGCGGCAACGAAGCGGTCGAATACCGCGCGTTGCACGAAGAACCGCGTCGGCGACACGCACACCTGCCCGGCATTGCGAAACTTGTACGCGGCCAGCATCGTCGCGGCGCGCTCGATCTCGGCATCCGCGCAGACGATCACGGGTGCGTGTCCGCCCAGCTCCATCGTCATGCGCTTCATGTGCGACGCGGCGAGCGCCGCCAGCCGCTTGCCGACCGGCACCGAACCGGTGAACGAGATCTTGCGCACCTGCGGCGCCTCGATCAGCTGCGTCGATACGTCGCCCGGCACACCCCACACGATGTTCAGGCAGCCCGGCGGCAACCCCGCATCGTGGAAGAGGTGCGCGAGCGCGACGATCGCGCTCGGCGATTCCTCGGGCCCCTTCAGCACCAGCGTGCACCCCGACGCAAGCGCGGCCGCGATCTTGTGCATCGCCTGGCTGAACGGGAAATTCCACGGCGAAAACGCCGCGCACACGCCGATCGGCTCCCGCAGCACCGTCTGCATCACGTCCGGCGAACGCGCGGGCACGACGCGGCCGTAGGTGCGACGCCCCTCCTCCGCGTGCCATTCGAGCTGTTCCGCGGACGACACGACCTCCGCGACCGCCTCGCGAAGCGGCTTGCCCTGGTCCATCGTAATGTGGCGGCCGATGGACTCGGCGCGCTCGCGCACGAGCGAAGCGGCGCGCCGCAGGATGTCCGAGCGCACGAGCGGCGACTCGCGGCGCCATGCCGCGAACGCGCGATGCGCGGCATGCACGGCGGCGTCGATATCGGCCCGCGTCGCATGCGGCAGGTCGCCGAGCACGCGGCCGTTGCCCGGATCGACGACGGGCTGCGTGCGCCGGCCGTCGGCCGGCAGGAACCGTCCATCGACATACAGACGAAGCGGCGGGTAATCGGCGCACGCATCAGGCACCATGCGCGAAGTCAGCGGCGTAAACGGAATCAAGACGGTACCCTCGGTTGAAAGTGCGCGGTGGGCGCGGACGGTGCGACGGTCGTGTCACGCCGCCTGTTGCGGCGCTTGCAGCAAGCCGCCGATTTCCTGCCGGAGAATCTGGTTTTCCTGCCTGACGAGCAGATGCCGGACCTTGCCGCGGAACGTCCCGAACTCGGGATCGGCCATCAGCGCGGCCCGCCGCCGCGCACGCATGTCGAGCGAATCGAATGCCCACAGATAGACGAGCTGGTTCAGCGGCCCGACTTCCGTCGCGAAACAGCCGATCATCGTGCCGAGTGCCCGCTCCTGCGCGGCGCGCCCGCATTCCGCATACAGCCGCAGATATTCGGCGACGCCGCCCGGCACCAGCGTATAGGTGCGTTGCTCAACAAACATGCGCTTCCTCCCGTTGTCGCGGCGCGAACGCCTGAAAGGCCGCGGTCGCGCGGGCCATCCCCGCGGCGTCCGTCTGCGCCGCCACGTAGCGATCGGGGCGCACCACCACGAGCGGGCCGGCATGCCGGTCGAACCATGCCGCCAGCGCGTTGTCGACGTCCTCGACGCAAGCGCTGCCGTGCACGCTGGTCACGCGCCGGGCGCGACTCGTCCCGCTGCGCGAACGGCTGACCTGCACGAAGGTCGCGCCGAGCGACGTCCAGTACGCACGATCGTCGTCACTCAGGCACGCTTGCGGATCGCACTGCCAGCCGACGATCGAGAACCACGGGCCCAGCACGTCGTCGAGTTTGCGGCGCAGGCCATCGGCCGTTTCGACGTCGGGCTGCACGATCATCCTGCCGACCGCATCCGAGCCGCCCGGCAGCACGATGCCGCGCGTGTAGCTCGGCATCGGCTTGAACCGCATCTGCAGGATGTAGTCCTTCAGCCCCGGTGCAAAGCGGACGAGCCCGAGAACGCGATCGCGCAGAAACGCGACGAGCCGGTTGGTCGGCATCAGCATCGCGCCGAAGGTGTCCGCGAGGTCGATCATCGCCTTCGCGTGATCGCGCCGCTCGGATTCGTACGTCGAGATCACGCCGGGATGCAACGCGCCACGGACGATGCCGGCCAGCTTCCACGCGAGGTTGCCCACGTCGCGCAGGCCCGCGTTCAGGCCCTGGCCGATCCACGGCGGACTCAGGTGCGCGGCATCGCCGACGAACGCCACGCGACCGACGATGAAACGCTCGGCCACGCGCGAATGGTGCGTGTAGGTGCGCGCCCGCACGATCTCGACGCGATCGATGTCGTCGACGTACGGCGCGATCAGCGCGCGAATCGAGTCGGGCTGGGCGATCGCCGCTTCGTCCTCGTGCGGAAACACGAGAAATTCCCAGCGCCGGAAATCGAACGGCAGATAGATGCAGACGTTCGGGCGGCGCGGGTCGCAGTTCAGCGCCGTGCAAGGCTGGTCGAGGCCGGCGTTCTTCACGTCGACCACGACCCACTTGATCGGATGCGTCGTGCCGGCGAGCATGACGCCGAGCAGCTCGCGCATCGGGCTGCGTCCGCCGTCGGCCGCGACCACGTAGTCGGCCTGGAGCGCGTACTGCCGGCCGTCCGCGCGGCGCACCTGCAACGTGACGCCTCCGTCGTCCTGTTCGACATCCACCACTTCCTGACTGGTCCGCAGCGACACGTGCGGATAGCGGGCCAGCCCGGCGCGCAGCGTTCGTTCGGCCAGTTGCTGCATGAAGATGTTGCGCCGCCACCAGCCGAATTCGCGGATCGACGGGCGGATATCGGCAAAGCATTCGCCGTTCGCCTTGAACATGCGCAGCGGCACGTTCTGGATGATGTCGCGGCTCAGTTCGTCGGCGAGCCCCGCTGTCTGAAACATCCGCAACGCTTCGTCGTCGATGCCGACCGCGCGCGGAAATTCGACGATCTCCGCGGCCTTCTCGACGATCACCGTCGCGATGCCGTAGAGGCCGAGCAGATTCGCCATCGCCACGCCGTTCGGCCCCGCGCCGACGATCGCGACCGAGGTCCGCTCCGGATTGTTCGCCTTCATGCGTCGGCCCCCGTCCGCCACGCCGGATCGTCGAGACGATCGAGCCATGATCGCAGTGCGCGATTGAATGCATCGGGCTGGTCGTCATGCACGTAATGCGTCGCGCCGGGCAGGTCGATCCGTCCGATTCCCGCATTGGCGGCCGCCATTTCGGCCGCCACTTCCGCGGACAGGAAGTCCGACGCGCCGCCGCGCAACAGCAGGGTGGGCACGTGCAGGTTGAGGACGAGCGGCCACAGATGGACGAGCTGCTCCGGCGTCGCGGCCAGCCGTGCCGCCGCGATCCCGGCGGCGTCGTGCCGCCACACGATCCGTCCGTGCGCGTCTTCCTTCAGCGAGTGTGCGACCCGCGAATCGAGCGCGGATTCCGCGATGTTCGGCCGCTGATGCCGCCAGAATGCGCGCGCGTCGTCCCACGACGCGAACGCGTCCGGCGTTTCCTGCAGCTCGCGCTTGATGCGCTCGGCACCTTGCGAGCCGGCCGACGCGCCCGGGCCCATGTCCTCGATCACGAGACCGGCAAGCCGGTCCGGATTCGATGCCGCGTAGACGAACGCATTGGCGCCACCCATCGAATGCCCGGCCAGCACGAATCGTCGCAGGTCGAGCGCGCGCACCAGCGCATCGAGATCGCGCACGTAGGCCGCCGCGTAATAGTCCCGCCGCGGATCCCAGTCGCTCAGCCCGCGCCCGCGCTGATCGAGCGCAACGACCCGGTAGCGGTCGGCCAGCGCGTCGGCGACGGGCTCCCACGTCCGCGCGTAGCTGCGCAAGCCGTGCAGCATCACCACGGCCGGCGCATCGTCGCGCCCCCAGCTCACGTAGTGCAGCCGCAACCCGTCGCTCTCGACCCATCCATCCTTGACGGACACCGTATTCATCATTCGCTCTCCGGCAGCCCCTGCTTTCACACCAGGCCGTCGCGACCGACGATCTCGCTCGCCTTCAGGCCGCCGAGCCGCGCGTGCAGGCGGCCGCGCGTCGCGAACGCGAAGATCACCAGCACTTCGTCGTCGTTGGGCGCGTCGGGAAACAGGCAGGTCACCGTGTCGTAATGCGAGCGCACGTAGAGCGCATCCTTGTGCGCGAGCGGCACGTCGATCACCGTGTTGATCGGGCCGCGCTTGCCGCTCGACGGCACCCACGACTTCCCGCCGCCGAGCGCGGCACGGATCGGCTCCGCGAAGATCGACGTGAGGAACGCGTTGCCATGTTCGTATTCGCCCGCCGAGCCGACCAGGCACGCCTTGCCGTAGCTCTCGATCGCCTGGCCCGCCGCGAGCGACGCGATGCGTCGCGCGAACTCCTGCCCGAGCGCCGACGACGGGCGTACGAGATCGTCAAGATTTTCGCTGTACCGCCCCGCATACGGGTTGTGAACGGCCGCGGCGATCACGATCTTGCGCAGCGGCTCGCCGTCCGCGAGCTGGCCGGTCTCGTTCGCGAGCGAATCCTCGATCTGCGTATACCACTTGCGGATATGAAAGCCTTCGAAATTGGCGATCTTGCTCATCAGTAATCCTCTATAAAGTATCGATGATGTCGGAATGAATGGACGGCGCGTCAGTCGAACAGCGGTTCGAGCTGGAAGGGATCGCTGGGCGCGTTGTACCGGTGCAGCACGCGCTTGCCTTCCTCGTCGTCCGTGACGGTTTCGCAAAAGAATTCGAGCCGGTTGCCGTCCGGGTCCGGAAAATACACGCCGATCCCGACCTTGTGATCGGTGATCTTCACGATCGGCACGTCGCGACGGATCAGCATCCCGTACAGCCGGCGCAGTTCGGACAGGCCGCCCGCGATTTCGAGGCCGTAGTGCTGCAGGCCGATCGTGCCGAGTTCCGCATCGGACGCCGCGCGAATCAGCGCGATGTCATGGTGTTTCTGGCCGAACGACATGAACACCCACTGCTCGCCGCGAGCGGTTTCCGTCATGCCGAGCACGTCGGCATACCAGATGCTCGATCGCACCGGATCGCGCACGAACAGCGACAGGTGCGTGCGCTGCACGCGCGGTACCGGCAGCGGCAGCCCAAGCGCGTTCGCATGCGCCGCCCGTTGCTGGAGGTCAGGCTGGGTCATCGCTCGCTCCGCTCAATGCGTCGACTGCGCGTGGGCGACGAGCGGCGCTTCGAACGGCGTCCACGCCACGGCCGTGATCTCGCTGAAATCGCGCCATTCCTTGGTCCAGCTCCGGCCGCCGTCGTGCGAACGGAACAGGTGCCCGTACTTGGTCCCCGCATAGACGAGCCCGGGCCGCGCCGCATGGACGCCAAATGCCCAGAACGTCGAATTCGGCGGCGTGCGCAGATCCGTCTCGTGCCATGCACGGCCGCGATCGGGCGAGCGGTAGATACGGCTGCGCGTGCCCGGCGTACCGTCGCCGATCGCCATCAGCAGGTCGCCGCCGGGCGCCGCCAGCGGGACGACCGTGCGCGTGTAGTACAGCCCGTCGAAGCGGTCGCGCGACAGCTTGCCGTCCCAGGTCAGGCCGTCGTCGTCGCTCACGTGCACCGCGTTCACCGTCAGCAGCACCGTCGTCTTCGGCTGGTGCGGCCCGGCGGGCAGCACGGCGATCGCATGAATGTCGCTGTTGCGGATCGCCGTGCCGGGGCCGTCCACGCGCGTCCAGGTCGCACCGGCGTCGCGGCTGCGCCATGCGCCGCCTTCCTCCACGCCGTACCACACGTTGCGGCCGTCTTCCGGGTCCACGCAGATCGTCAGCAGCCGCGGACGATTGACGCCCGAACAGAACTCCGGGAACTCGGGAGCCGTTCGCGCCCAGGTCAGACCCGCGTCGCTCGACTTGTAGAGCGCGGCGCGCGACGGCGCGCCGGTGCCCGCATACAGCACGGCCGGATTCGCGGGATCGATCGCGATGGACCAGACTGTCTGCCCGTTCAGCAGGTTCTCGGGGCGAAACCAGTGCGCGCCGCCATCCTCGCTGATGCACAGCCCCGAATCGGCGCCGGCATACACCCGCGACGGCGTCGCGGGGTCCACCGCGAGCGCGCGCACGATGCCGTCGAACTCGATGGGCTCGTCCAGCCCGAGGCGATGCCAGGTCTTGCCGTCGTCGTTCGAGCGCAGGATGCCTTGTCCGGCGGTGGCGACCAGTACGGTTGCGGTCATGCGATGCTCCTTGTGTCAGAGAAAAATGCCGCGCGTGAGCCCGCCGTCGCAGCCGATCGACTCGCCGGTGATCGAGCCGGACTTCGGGGACGCGAGAAACGCCACGATCCATCCCATTTCCTCCGGCTGCAGCACGCGCCGGATCGGCGTGACCTTCACGTAGTTGGCCTCGACCTCCGCGGCCGTCAGCCCCTGCTTCCGCGCTTCCTTCTCGTAGAGCTCGTGAATGTGCGGCGTCTCGACGACGCCCGGGTGAATCGTGTTGACCGTGATGCCGAACGGGCCGAGCTGGTCGGACAGCGTCTTGGTCAGGTGCACGATCGCGACGTTGCGCATGCCGGACAACTGCTTGCTGCCGCGGCCCGTGAGCCCGCCGACATTGACGATCCGGCCGAAACCGTGGCGCCGCATGTAGGGCGCTGCCGCCTTCGCGCAACGCAGGTAGCCGACGACCTTGATGTCGATGTCCTGGAGCAGCCCCTGCGGATCCGCGTGCTCCAGCTCCGCGCGCACGAGGCCGCCCGGATGCGCGGCGCCGTTCAGCAGGATGTCGAGCCGGCCGAAACGTTCGACGCTCGCCGCCATCGCCGCTTCGACGGACGCCATGTCGGTCGTGTCGAGCGTGACGGGCAGGATCGCGCCGGCCGCGTCGCCCAGCGGCGCGAGCGTCGCGCGAATCTCGGCGGCGGCGGCCTCGAGGTGTTCGAGGCGTCGCGCGGCAATGGCGACGTTGACGCCTTCGCGCGCCAGTTCGAGCGCGACCGCCTTGCCGATGCCCATGCTGCCGCCGGTGATGAATGCGGCTTTTCCGTGGAGTTGCAGGTCCATAACGATGAAAGATCAGAGTCGGGAGTGAAGAAATCGGCGGGCGGCGCGATCAGGGCAGGCACATTTCGATGAGCCGCGGCCCGTCGGTGTGCGCGAGTGCGTCGTCGAGCGCCTGGGACAGCGCCTGCACCGTGCTCGTACGCTCGGCCGGTACGCCGTAGCCGCGCGACAGCGCGAGCCAGTCGATCGGCGGATCGTCCAGCAGCGTCAGGCGGCTCGCGTGCGGCGTGTCGGCCGGCAGGCCGCCGCGTGCGAGCTCGGTCTGCAGGATGCCGTAGCGCCGGTTCGAGGCGATCAGCATGACGATCGGCAGACGCTCGCGCGCCATCGTCCACAATGACTGGATCGTGTACTGCGCGCTGCCGTCGGACTGCAGCGCGAACACGCGGCGTGCCGGGCACGCGACGGCGGCGCCGAGCGCCACCGGCAAACCCTGGCCGATCGCGCCGCCGGTATTCGTGAGGATCGTGTGACGGCGCGCGCGCGCCGACGCGGTCACGAACGGATAACCGCACGTGCCGCCCTCGATCGACACGATCGCGTCGTCGGGCAACGCATTCGCCAGCACGCGACCGACGGCTTGCGGCGTCAGCGGCCCGCTTTCCACCTGCCAGCGCTCGACGGGCACGCCGCCGGCGCCCTCCGGCGCGCCGATGCGCGCGGCCAGCGCGTCCAGCGCGTCGTCCGCCGCGTCGCCCGGCTCGGCCAGCGTCACGATGTCCTCGGGGCGCGCGAGTTCGCCGGGAATGCCTTCGTAGCCGAAGTACGTGACGGGAGCGAGCGCCCCCGCCAGCACCACGCGCCGGCCGGCCAGCGCGGCGAGCGCCGGCTCGGGGAAATACGGCAGGCGGTCGATGTCCGGCAGGCCGCCGCCGCGCTCGGCGCGCGCCGGAAACGTCTCGCCGAAGCAGGTCGCGCCGGTCGCCGCCGCGATGCGCGCCGCCGCGCGCTGCCCGCGTGCCGACAGCGCGCGGCCGCCCAGCAGCAGCACGGCCGGCAGGCCGCCGAGCAACTGATCGGCGACCCGCTCGACCCGGGTTCGGTCGAACGACACCGCGGCCGCGCGAACGACGGCCGGCGACACCGAACCGCCGCGCACCGCGACCGACTGCAGATCCACCGGCAGCACGAGCGTCGCGACGCCGCGCCGCGCGCCCATCGCGGCCGCAATCGCGTCGGCCGTATCCGTCGCGAGATCCGCGGCGCGTGCCACGCTGCGATACCACACCGACACCGGGCGGGCGAGAGATTCGATGTCGGACGTGAGCGGCGCGTCGTACTTCAGATGATCGCGCGTGTGATCGCCGACGATGTTCAGGATCGGCGTGCGGGCGCGGCGCGCGTTGTGCAGGTTCGCAATGCCGTTCGCGTGCCCGGGCCCGAGGTGCAGCAGCGTCATCGCGGGTTTGCCGGCCATGCGGCCGTAACCGTCGGCCGCCCCGGTGCATACGCCCTCGAACAGCCCGAGGATCGGGCGCACGCCCGCCACGGTATCCAGCGCACCGACGAACGGCATCTCGGTGGTACCGGGGTTCGCAAAACAGACGTCGACGCCCGCGTCGCGCGCCGTGGCGAGCACGACGCCCGCCCCGCTTCGTGTTCCGGCATCGATGTCCAACTGTGGGATGTTCATGCGTCCGCTCGACGGTTTGAATGAAGTGGATATCACTTTAATCCCGAATTACGGGATTTGTCAAACTCGCCAGTGCGCGAATAACGCCAAACCGATCCTCGTTTACCCGGAAAAAATTCGACTGGATAGTGCTATCAAGGCTCAACCCCAGCGATTTGCCATGTCCTGAGCTCGTCGTAAATTCCCGCCATTCGGAATTCATGAAATCCACCGATTACGCCAACTTCCATGGCCGCGTGCCTGTGGCGAGCCGCATCGCGTCGCACACAAAAATGCGAGCTTACGATTGCAAATGCCTCTCATTTGCATTAAATTTCCGCGCAAATGTACCGTTTGGAACACAGATGCCGATGCCCAACCGTCAGCCCTGCCCGAACGCCAACCACATCAAAGGACAGGGTATGAGCAGGAAGAAATGGGCGGCCGCACCGATGGCCATCGTCGTCGGCGCGGCCGGCGTGGGCACCGCCGACGCGCAGGAGGCGACGCTGCCGACCATCGAGATCGCCGGGCAGCGCGCGAGCGCGCCGTTTCGCACGCGTGACTCGACGAGCGCCACGCGTGGTGACGCGGACGTGATGGAGATCCCGTTCGCGGTCAGCAGCGTCGATGCGCAACTCGTGCGGACCGTCGCGGCGACACGCGGCGAGGACCTGTACGACTGGGTCGCGGGCGTCGCGCGGCAAAACAGCTTCGGCGGGCTGTGGGACAACTACGCGGTGCGCGGCTTCGCCGGCGACGGCAACACGTCCGGCACCGATTACCTCGTCAACGGCTTTTCGTGGAATCGCGGCATCGGCGTCCCGCGCGACACCGTCAACCTCGAGCGCATGGAAGTGCTCAAGGGGCCGGCGTCGGCGCTGTACGGGCGCGGCGATCCGGGCGGCCTCATCAGCTACACGACGAAGCAGCCGCAGTTCACGCGCGCGAATACCGTCGGCGTGTCGGCCGGCAGCTATGGCGCGTTGCGCGAGACGCTCGATTCGACCGGCCCCGTGACGAAATCGCTCGCGTACCGCTTCGTCGCGATGAACGAGAACAACGGCAGCTTCCGCGATACGGTGTCGAGCAAGCGCTACCTGTTCGCGCCGTCGTTCACGTGGGACATCGGCGCGGACACGACGCTCCATTACGAATTCGAGAGCGTGCGCCAGCGCGCGCCGCTCGATCGCGGCGTGGTCGCGGTGGGCGGGCAGCTCGGCGCGATTCCCGCGTCGCGCTTCCTCGGCGAGCCGCGCGACGGCGACTTCGACGTGCGCAACACGGGCCATCAGTTCACGCTCGAGCATCGCGTCGATGCGAACTGGTCGGTCAACGCCGGCTTCGCGCAGCGCACCACCGACCTGTCCGGCCGCTCGTCCGAGGCATTCGCGCTGCAGCCGGACGGCCGCACGCTGTGGCGCCGCTACCGGCAAGTCGCGTTTCACTCGAACGACCTGCAGGGCCGCCTCGAAACGGCCGGCAAGTTCCGCACCGGCGGCATCGGCCACACGCTCGTGCTGGGTATCGACGCGTACCGCTTCAACTACGACCAGTTCGTCGCGCGCTCGACACCCACGGCCGCCGCGCCGTATGCGATCGACATCTTCGATCCCGTCTACGGCCAGCCGGCGCCCGTGCCGCGCACCGCGACCAACCTGCTCGAGCGCGACGACGGCCAGGGCGTCTATGCGCAGGACACGCTCGCGTTCGGGCCGCACTGGAAAATCCTCGCGGGGCTGCGCTGGGATCGCTTTCACCAGTCGGTCGAGAACCGCCTGAAAGGCACGACGAGCCACCAGTTGCAGACCGCGTTGAGTCCGCGCCTCGGCATCGTGTACGAGATGAGCCCCGCGCTGTCGCTGTATGCGAACACCGCGTATTCGTTCCGGCCCAACAACGGCGCCGACGTAAACGGCCGCGCGTTCGATCCGGAGAAGGGGCATGGCTACGAAGTCGGCGCGAAATGGGCCGGCGCACGCTGGCTCGCCACCGTCGCGGCATTCCACGTCAACAAGCGCAACGTGCTGACCGCCGATCCGGCCAACGCCGGCTTCTCCCGCGCGGCGGGCGAGGTGCGCAGCCGCGGCGTCGAATTCGAATGGAACGGCGACCTGGGTCACGGCGTGCGCGGCCTCGTCAACGTCGCCTATGTCGATGCCGCGGTCACGCGCGACGCGGTGCTGACGCCCGGCGCACGCCTCGTCGACATTCCGCGCCTGAGCGGCAGCGCGCTGCTCCTGTACGAAACCGCGGTGCCGTTCGCGGACAAGGCCGGCGCCGGCGCCGGCGTGATCTACGTCGGACGCCGGGCCGGCAATACCGCGAACACGCAGGACGGGTTCGACCTGCCGGCCTATGCGACCGTGCAGCTGAACGGCTATGTGCAGATCGACAAGCATCTGCGCGCGTCGGTCGTGCTGAACAACCTGTTCAACCGCACCACCTACGTCAGCTCCTACAACAGCCTGTGGGTCACGCCAGGCGCGCCGCGCAGCCTGTTCGCGTCGCTCGCCTACGCGTTCTAGCCGGAATCGGCCGGCCGCCGCGTACCGCGGTCACGCGCCGAGCGCGAGCCGTGCGGCGAGCGCGAGCAGCAGGGCCGGCAACATCACGCACGCGCCGACCGCAAGGAACGCGCGGAAGCCGACCTGCAGCCCCTCGCGCCGGATAGCCGCGAGCCACAGGATCGTCGCGAGCGATCCGGTCACGGACAGGTTCGGCCCCAGGTCGACGCCGATCAGGATCGCGTCGATCACCCGGTGCGGGCTGCCCGCGGCGTCGATCGTCGAGCTCGCGAGGAGTCCGGCCGGCAGGTTGTTGACCAGATTCGACGCCAGCGCGATCGCGACGCCCGCCACGGCCGCGGCGGTCTGCTCGCCGCTTGCCGTCAGCGCGCGCAGCAGCCCGGCCAGCGCACGCACCGCGCCGCTCCGGTCGAGCGCCTCGACCAGAACGAACAGCCCGGCGACGAGCGGCAACACGCTCCATGAAATCGCGCGAACGATCGGCACGGCGGCCGTGCGATCCCGAACCAGCACGCACGCGACCGTGACGACACCCGCCGCCGCGGTCGGCAACCCGAGCGGAAGATCGAGCGCCGACACCGCCATCAGCGCGGCGGCCGTGACCGCGATGCCGGCCAGCGCGATACGGCCGCCGCCGGTGAGCGGCCGCGTCGGCAGGCCCGATTCGCAACGACCGCGCAGCGCGTGTCGCTGGGTGATCCGCAGCATCCCGTACGTGCAGGCGATCGACACGACGGACGGAACCGCGAAGTGGTCCAGCCATGCGCCGAGCGGCGGCATGCGCGCGCCGTACAGCACGAGATTCGCCGGGTTCGAGATCGGCAGCACGAAACTCGCCGCGTTCGCGACGAACGCGCAGATGTACAGCAGCGGCAGCGGCTCGGCCTTCGCGCGGCGCGCGGCCGCGACGACCGCGGGCGTCAGCACGACGGCGGTCGCATCGTTGGACAGGAAGACCGTCGTCACCGCGCCCACCAGGTAGACGAGCGCGAACAGGCGCCGGGGCGAACCCTGCGCGCGATTGACGACGCGCGTCGCGACCCAGTCGAACAGCCCTTCGCGCCGCGCGACCTCGGACAGCAGCATCATGCCGGTCAGGAACAGGTACACGTCGCCGCCCTTCGCGACGGCCTCGAGCGCCGGATGCACGGGCAGCAGGCCGCATGCGACCAGCAGCAGCGCGCCGCTCACCGCCCAGGTCGCCTCGGGCCAGCCGAACGGACGCGCGATGACGCCCGCCGTGGCGAGCGCGGAAATCAGCCATGCAAGCGAAACGGAATTCATGGACAAGTCGGAAATGACATGGAGAGGACAGGCACGTTCATGACGACGTGGCCGGCAGATCGGCCGGCTTGCCGCACACGCTGCTCAGCGCGCGCGCATGGCCGAGCCAGAGCGCGAGCGACCCGGTCGACACGGCGCCCAGCACGACGAATGCGGCCGGATAACCGAAGTGCTGCGCGAGCACGCCGCCCAGCGCGGGACTGAGCGCCGCGCCGATGCCCTGCGCGGTCGCGACGGCGCCCTGCCCGGCGTTCACGCGGCCGGAGCCGTGCAGCAGGCGTACGACGAGCGCCGGCACGACGACGCTCTGCAGGCCGGCGCCGATACCGTCGAGCACCTGCACCGGCCAGACGCCCGCCTCGCTCATCAGGACGGCGGCGAGCGCGCCGCGCACCGGCAGCACCAGATAGGACAGCAGCAGCACGCGCCAATAGCCGTGCGCGCGGATCAACCGGGGTGCGAGCCACGCGGCCGCGATCATCACGAGCTGCGCGATGACGATGGTCTGCGCGGTGAACATGCTCGCGTTGCTGCGATGCGTGGCGACCACGCCCATCCCGTAGAGCGGCAGCATCGCCGCGTTGCCGAGATGAAACAGCGCGAGCGACGCACCGAGCAGGACCAGCGGCCGGTTCGAGGCCAGCGTGCGCATGCCGCCGACGCGCATCGTCGGCGCGCCCGCGGGCCGGTCGTCGTGCGCGGCAAGCGTTCGCGGCGCGGCAGGCTCGGTGTCGAGGCCACGCGCGCACGCATGGTCGATGGCCTGCCCGGGAATCGCCAGCGTGCTCGCGATCGCGAGGATCGTGAACACGGCGACGAGCGCGAACACCGCGTCGAATCCCGCATGCCAGCCGAGCCAGCCGGCGAGCGCCGCGCCCACGACGTTGCCCGCGTGGTTCGCCATCTGGTTGCGGCCGAACTGCCGGTCGAAACCCTGCCGGCGCGCGATGCCGAGCGTCACGCCCGCGACGGCCGGCGCCAGCGCCGCGCCGCCGACGGCGGCCAGGATCTGCGACGCCGCCACCGCCGGATAGCCGTCGGCGACCATCAGCGCCAGCGAGGCGAGCGCCGTCACGGCGGTGGCCACGATGATCAGCGCGCGCTTCGCGCGCAGCGCATCGACGAGCGCGCCGGCCGGCGGCGTCGCGGCCATCGCGGCGAGCCCGGCCAGCGTCATGACCGAGCCGATCGCGTCGGCACTCCAGCCGCGCGACAGCAGGATCACGCCGACGAACGGGCCGATGCCGGCCTGCACGTCGGCCAGGAAAAAGTTGAGCGCCTCGAGCGCGCGCGTCGGTTTCATGGTCGACGGGCGGTCATTCGTCTTCCGCATCGACGAGTTCGGCGATCTCGCTGACATCGAGCACGGCGCCGTATCGCGTGACGACGCCTTGTCCCCACGCCATGACATGGACACCGGCGCGCAGATAGTCGCTCAGTTCGGCCGCCGCATGGGGCGGCACCCGCAGCACGGCACCGTTCGCCAGCAACGCGCCGTTCAGCTCGCCTTTCGGGCCGTGCAGCGCGAACGCGACCTCGCCGCTCATCTCCATCGGCTTGCGGCCGCCATGCGGCGGCTTCGGCGCACCGTGCACGGGCCCGTCGTCGACGATCTCGACGCCGTGGCGCCCGGTCAGTTGCACCGCGGCGATCGTCTCGGCGCCGCGCATCTTGACGCCGCGCACGCGAATGCGGTCGCCTACCTCGATGTGGCGAACCAGTTCGCGGCCCAGATGCGGCGGCACGTGAACCTGCAGGTCGCCGTTCAGGACCAGGCCGTCGATGTCGCCGTGCGGGTTGAGCAGGAACTGCGTGACGCGGCCGCGCGTTTCGGGCAGGCAGGCGGGATCGATCCAGTGCATGGCAGGACTCCTTATTGGATGAAGAGAAAACGACGCGCGGTCAGCGCGCGACGTCGTCATAGAGATTCACGACGCGGCCCGGCGCACCGAACGCGGTGGCCTGCAGCGCTTCGCCATAGGCGTTGCGCGTGCCGTACCCGACCGCGGCCACGCGCGCGCCCGGCACGAGCAGCCCGCCGAATTGCTGGGCGGCCGGCACGGTCAGCTTGACGATCGCGCCGTCGTCGAGCATCACGCCGTCCGGCTCGCCGCGCGGCGCGCGCATGACGCGCCGCACGACGCCGGACACGCTGATCCGGGTCAGATTGACGCCGCGCAGCGCGGGCGGCATCGGCGCGGCAGGTGCCGGCGGCTGGTCCGACAGCGACGCGCCGGTGCGGTCGTTGCGCACGACGCGCGCGTGGAGGTCGTCGCCGAGGCGGCGTTCCCCGGCCACCGTGACGCGCTCGCCCGGCCGCGCGAGCGCGACCAGTTGCGTGCCGAGATGCGGCGGCAGGCGGACGAGCGTGCCGTCGGTCAGCACGAAACCGTCGACGTCGCCTTCCGGGTTGATCGTCATGCGTGCCAGCGTGCCGGACACGAGCGCGTCGGGAGCGATGCCGCCGCCGGGCACGCCGACCGGCGGCGCCGGGTCGAGGCCGGCGCGCGGCGGTGCGCCGGGCGGCTCGTCCGCACGCGGCGCGGGCGGAATCTGCGCGGCGCAGGCGGTCGCCGCGGCAAGCAGCGCGACGGCGCACAGTCCGGCAGCGGTGCGGCGAACGGCGGCGCGCCGCGGCGGCCGCGAACGCGCGGCAAGTGGGGTCGACATCATGGCGGGCTCCGGCAACGGGTTGCGATGCGTCGATATTCGCAACACGCGTGCCAGCACGCGCGCGCCCGCCGGGCGGTGTTCCGGACGACGGACCGTGCGGGACGTGTCGGGATTCCCGACATGTTTCACCCGCCGTTGTCGGAGATTCCGACAGTCACATCGGCGCGGCTAGTCGTCGCGCTCGATCCCCAGATGAGCCATGCGCGCGTAGAGCGATTGCCGGCCGATACCGAGCTGCCGCGCGGCCTCGGCGCGATTGCCGTTCGCACGCTCGAGCGCGCGCAGGATCGCGGCGCGCTCGACCGCCGCCAGCGCATCGGGCAACGGCAGGTCGAACAGCGAGGCCGGCAGCGCGAGCGTGTCGCTGCCGTTCTGAAGCGCGGGCACGGCGGCCAGCCCGAGATCGGCCGCACCGATGGCCGGCCCGGGCGCCAGCGCGGCCGCCCGCTCCATCACGTTGCGCAGTTCCCGGACGTTGCCGGGCCAGCGATGATCGAGCAACGCCCGCTGCGCGTCGTTCGTCAGGTGCAACGCACGCGCGCCTGCCGCCCCCGCCAGGAAATGCGCGGCCAGCGGCAGGATGTCGGCCACGCGCTCCGCGAGCGGCGGCAAGTGCAGCGGAATGACGTTCAGGCGATAGAACAGGTCTTCGCGAAACGTGCCGTTCGCGACCGCCGCGGCAAGATCGCGGTGCGTCGCGGCCACCACGCGAATGTCGATCGCCGTCGGACGATCCGCACCGAGCGGCGTCACCTGGCGCTCCTGCAGCGCGCGCAGCAGCTTGGCCTGCATCGCGGCGGGCATGTCGCCGATCTCGTCGAGAAACAGCGTGCCGCCGTCGGCCTCGACGAGCCGTCCGGCGCGATCGGCATGCGCGCCGGTAAACGCGCCGCGACGATGCCCGAACAATTCGCTTTCGAGCAGATCGGCCGGAATCGCCGCGCAGTTGACCGCGACGAACGGCTGCGCATGCCGCGCCGACGCCGCATGCAGCACGCGAGCCGCCACTTCCTTGCCGGTACCCGTCTCGCCGGTGACGAGTACGGTCGCGTCGCTCGTTGCGGCGCGGCCGATCTGCTTTTGCACGTCGCGCATCGCGGCGCTCACGCCCAGCAGCCGGGGGCGGGTCGACACCGGTTCGCGCGCGAACCCGTCGCCGTGCGGCTCGGCGGCCGCCGGCGGCGTGTTCGCGGACACGACGCGCGTGAGCAGTTGCGCGATGTCGCGGCGCCCGATCGGCTTGGTCAGGTGATCGAACGCGCCAAGCCGCATCGCGTCGATCGTGTTGTCGCTGGTCGCATGGGCGGTCAGCATCACGACCGGAATCGCGGCCAGCGCGGGATCGTCGCGCAATTGCGCGAGCACCGCGAGCCCGTCCAGGTCGGGCAGGCGGTAATCCAGAAAGATGCAATCGACGCGGACGCCATCGCGCAGCACGCTCAACGCCGCTTGCCCGGCCTCCGCTTCGACGACGCGATGGCCGAGATCGGCGAGCGTCTCGGCCAGGCCATCGCGAAACGCCGCGTCGTCGTCGACTATGAGGATGGTTGCCATGGGATTTCAATGACGAAGGAGGCGCCGCGCGGCACGTCGTCGAGCCAGGCCTGGCCGCCGTGCGCCGCGGCCACTTCGCGGACGACCGCAAGACCGAGGCCCGTGCCGTCCGCCCGTCCCGTCACGAACGGCTCGAAAATGCGGTCGCGCTGCTCGGCGGGAACGCCGGGGCCGGTATCCGACACGGTGATCCTCAGCCAGTCGCGTCCGGCATCGGTGCGACGCGCGGCGGTCAGCGTGACCGCGCCGCCGTCGCCGGCATGGCGCAGCGCATTGAGCACCAGGTTGTCCAGTGCGCGGCGCATCTGGTCGGGATCGAACACGGGGAAACCGGCGGGCTCCGCCACGCGTTCGCGAGGCTCGCCGCGCGACCATACTAGCTCGATCGACCGGCGCTGCGCCAGCTCGCGGTGCGCGTCGACGACCTGCGCGAGCCACACGTCGACATCGACCCGCGTCGCATGCGGGCTGACCGGCTGCGTCAGCGCAAGCAGGCCGGACAGTTGCGCATCGATGCGTTCGATCTGCGCCAGGATCACGCGCAGCGCATCCTGCTGCCGCCCGCTGTCGCCGGCCAGCGCGTTTTCGGCTTTCAGCCGCATCGCGCCCATCGGGTTGCGAATCTCGTGCGCGACCTGGGCGGCCAGCTTGCCCAGCATCCCGAAGCGTTCCGCCTGCGCGAGCCGCGTGCGGAGTTCGGCGGCCTGCTGCTGCAGGTGTTCGGCACGCCGTGCGCGCGCGTTGAACGCCTCGATGATCCGGTCGAGATCCGACTCGCCGACGTAAGGCAGGTGCGGTTCGCGACCGTCGGGCCCGAGCCCGGTCTCGATCCGCGCGAGATTGCGCTTCCAGCGGCGCAATCCGATGGCCAGCGCCGCCGCGATCGCGAGAATCACCGCGAGCACGCCGGCGAGGCCCAGCGCCAGCAGCTCGCCGTGCCGGCCGAGCGGCGGGCGGGCGCGCGTCAGCATCCAGACGAACAGGCCCGATCCGGCGCGGACGGGGCACGCCGCCGCGATCACGGCGTCCTGCGCGCCCTCGACGGCGTTCGACGTCGCGGCGCGCGTCGCGGCGGCCGCGCGCAGCGTGCGGAGAATCAGCGGCGTTTCCGCGTCCGGCACGTCGCGCTTGATGCCGCTGCCCTGATAGGTGGGAAAGGAATACGCGAGAAAACCGCTCGCCGCGGCGCCGCCGCCCGCCGTCCAGAAACCGCCTTCCATGTCCGGCGCGCGCGCGAGGACGATATCGAGGATCGCATGCATCAGCGCGGCATCCGGCTGCGCGCCGGCCGGCGCGGACGTATCGTAACGCGACGCGACCGCTTCGCAGGCCGCTGCGCCCGCGGCCCGCGCACCGGCGATCTGCTGCCCTTCGGCGGAACTGGCCATGACCCAGACGACCGCGACCAGCGTCGCGCAGAGCGCCGCGACGAGCGCCCAGAGCATGACGAGTTGAGTGGAGAACGGCGGACGCTTCATCGGATCGGGCATGCGGTCGAGGGCGACAGGATAACGTAAAGCATACGACGCCGGGACCCGCGCGAATACGACGCGTCGCGCCGGACGGCAACGGTCGCCATCGGGAAAGGCCGCTGAAAGAACCAAGCGCTAGACTGCCTGCGGCTCGACACTCCCGCCCCTTCCCCTCGAGGACAGCATGCGCGCCATTGCCTTCCGAAGACTCTCCGTCGCCTTGTTCGCCGCCGGTGCGCTGTTCGGCGCCGCGTCCGCGAGCCGCGCCTGCGACGTGCCCGCCCCGGTGCGAACGATCGATCCGCCCGGTTACTACGACGACCCGACCGGCTACGCGCGCGACGTGAAGCCGATGCGCGATTTCGTCGCGAAGCTGAACGCCGCGGCGGAACGCGCCGACTGGTCGTGCGCGCTGACGCTGCTCGACAGTTGGGCGCAATCGGATGCGCTGATGGGCAAGATCTCCGGCTATCAGGGATATTTCGAGCGTTCGTGGGCCGGCACCGACTTCGCGATGGTGATCCTGCGCATGCCGCCCGGCGTGCGCGAAGCGAACCGCGCGCCATTCAACGCGATCGACCCGTGGCTCGAACGCATCGCGATCGCCACCCGCGATTCGGAGGCAATCAACCGCCTGCACAACAACCTCGTGTACTGGGCGGGCCTCGACCTGATCGCCATCGGCACCGTGACCGACAACGCGAGCCTGATCGACTCGGGCCTGCTGCGCGTGCGCGAAGGAATCCGCGACATCGCCGCGGACGGTTCGCTGGCCCGGGAAGTCAAGCGCGGCAACCGCGCGCTGCACTATCACACCTTCGCGCTGCTGCCGCTCGTGTTCGCGGCGGAGCTCGTGCACCGGCGCAAGATCGACCTGTATCGCGAGAACGGCGGCGCGATCGGCCGCCTGGCCAACCTCGTGATCGACGCGGTGGAGAACCCCGACAGTTTCAGGAAGATCACGCCGGTCAGGCAGGACCTGTTCCCGTGGACGTTCCGCGACGAACTGAGCTGGGTCGAGCCGTACTACGCACGCTTCGGCGATCGCCGGCTGCCCGCGATCATCGCGCCGCGCCGCCCGTTCAGCGAATGGCGGCTCGGCGGCGACGTGACCGCGGCGTGGGGTGCGCCGCTGCCGTAACGATCCGCGCGTCGAGTCACGCCGACCGCCCGGACGGTGTTGCGCCCCCCGTTCCGCGCGTCAGCGCATGCCCTCGTGCGTAGCCTCGTTCACGGCGCCGCCGACGCGCTCCGCGCGCTCGACGATACGCGCAAGCCGGATGATGTCGGTCAGCGCGAAATCGTTCGCGTCCGGCGTCGGCCGATCGTGCTCGCGCGCCACGCGCATCGCGAACGCGAGCGCTTCCGAGCGCTCGCGCAACAGCGTGCGCAGTGCATCCGCGATGATCCGGCGGTCGCGCGGATCGTCGAGGCCGAGCACCGGCCCGCGGCCCGGTTCGCCGGCCGGCGCCGCCAGCATGGCGATGCCGGGTATCGGCACCGTGTTCCGCTTCATGTCCCTCTCCCGTTGACGGGCGGCCGCACGCTGCGTCACCGCCGGTTCGACCGCGACACCACGTCGATCCACACCGCCAGCACCAGTACCGCGCCCTTGACGATCATCTGCCAGTACGCGTCGACGTCCAGCATCGACATGCCGTTGTCGAGGCTTGCCATCACCAGCGCGCCGATCAACGCGCCGTACACGGTGCCCGAGCCGCCGCGCATCGACGTGCCGCCGATGAAGCAGGCGGCGATCGCGTCGAGTTCGCCCATCGTGCCCGCGGACGGCGAGCCGGCCGCGAGCCGCGCGGTGTTCACGATGCCGGCGAACGCGCACATCAGCCCCATCAGCGCGAAGATCGCAAGCTTCACGCGGTCGGTGTCGACGCCCGACAGCCGCGTCGCCTCGAGATTCGAGCCGACCGCATAGATACGCCGCCCGAACACGGTCTGCGTCGCGATCCACGAGAAAATGCCGAGCAGCGCGAGCAGCAGCAGCACCGGCACCGGGATGCCGCCGTAGCGGTCGAGCGTTGCGACGAACGCGAACAGCACCGCGCCCGCGCCCACGATCTTGACGGCGTCCTGCCACGGCGGCGCAACCGTGAGCCGGTAGCGGCGCCGCGTGCCGCGCTGGCGCACGACCAGCAGCGCGACGAGCGCGAACAGCAGCAGCGCGAGGCCGTCCCCGGCCACGCGCGGCAGGTAGCCCTGCCCGAGGAACACGAAGCCGTCGGATACCGGCGCGATCGTCGAGCCGCCCGTCACGCCGAGCAGGATCCCGCGAAACGCGAGCATGCCGCCCAGCCCGACGATGAACGACGGCACGCGCCGATAGGTCGACCACCAGCCGTTGAAGAGCCCGATCAGCACGCCAAGCGCGAGCACCACCGGCACCGTCGCGGCGACCGGCCAGTGACGGTTCACGTCGAGGATCGCCGCGACGCCGCCGAGCAGCCCGAGCAGCGAACCGACCGACAGGTCGATCTCGCCCGCGATGATCACGAACACCATCCCGCAGGCGAGCATGCCGGTGATCGACATCTGCCGCAGCAGGTTCGACACGTTGCGCGGCGTGACGAACGCGCCGTCGGTCAGCACCGAGAAGAAGGCCCAGATCGCCGCGACCGCGAGCAGCAGCGCGAGGATCTTGTAGCGCACGAAGACCTGGCGAAGCTGACTGCCGGTCGGACGACCTGCCGGGTGCGCCGCGTCGTGGCCGCTTGAACGGCGCGCGTCCGCGTCCTGCGTCGCCGGGGTGGAAGAGGAAAGTTCTGGATTCATGTCGCACTCGCTGCGGTGGGTTCGGTCGGCCGCCGGCCGGATTTCAGCGCGGCGCCGAGGATCTGTTCCTGCGTGAGGCCTTCGTTGACGAAATCCCCGCGCAGCTCGCCTTCGCCGATCACCAGCACGCGATCGGCGAGCCCGAGCACCTCCGGCATTTCCGACGACACGACGATCAGCGCGACGCCGCGCTTCGCGAGCGCGAACACGAGCCGGTAGATCTCGGCCTTCGCGCCCACGTCGACGCCGCGCGTCGGCTCGTCGAGAATCAGCACCTGCGGCTCGGCCAGCAGCATCTTCGCGAGCACGGCCTTCTGCTGGTTGCCGCCGGACAGGCTCGCGATCGGCAGGAACGGATGCGCGGCGCGCACCGACAGCCGCTGCATCTCGGTGCGGATCGCATCCAGCTCGGCCGCCGCGTCGATCCGGCCGCGCACCGCGAAGCGCCGCAGCACCGCCAGCGTGATGTTGTGGCCGACACCGAGCTGCGGCACGATGCCGTGACGCTTGCGGTCCTCGGGCACCATCGCGATGCCGGCGCGGATCGCATCGGCAGGCGCCCGGATCGACAACGGCCGGCCGTTCATCAGCACGGTCGCCGTGCTCGCGCCCGGGTACGCGCCGAAGATCGCCTGCATCAGCTCGGTACGGCCCGCGCCGACGAGCCCCGCGACGCCGAGGATCTCGCCGCGCCGCACGCTGAACGACACGTCGTCGACCCGCTTGCGGCGCGGGTTCGTCACGTCGCGGCAGGTCACGTGGCGCGCCTCCAGCACGACCTCGCCGATATCGTGCGGCTCGCGCGGATACAGATCGCGTATCTCGCGGCCGACCATCATCGCGATGATCCGGTCGGTCGTCAGCGCGCGCATCGGCTCGGTCGCGACGTGACGGCCGTCGCGGATCACGGTCACGGTGTCGCACACCGCCTCGACCTCGTCGAGCTTGTGCGAGATGTACACGCACGCGACGCCGCGGCGCTTCAGGTCGCGCACGATGTCGAGCAGGATGCGCGTTTCGGACGCGCTCAGCGACGAAGACGGCTCGTCGAGAATCAGCAGCTTCGCGCGCTTGTTCAGCGCCTTCGCGATCTCGATCAGTTGCTGGTGCCCACCGCCGTAGTTCATCACCGGCTGGGCGACGTTGATCGAGTCGATCCGCAGTTCGTGCAGCAGTGCCTCGGCACGCTGCACCATCGCCGCGAAGTTCATGCGTCCGCCCGGCAGCGTGATCTCGTTGCCGAGGAAGATGTTCTCGGCCACCGACAGCTCGGGCACGAGCATCAATTCCTGGTGGATGATCACGATGCCCGCACGCTCGGTGTCGCGCACGCCGGACGCGACGAGCGGCGCGCCCTCCCAGCGGATCTCGCCGTCCCACGTGCCGTGCGGATACACGCCCGACAGCACTTTCATCAGCGTCGATTTGCCCGCGCCGTTCTCGCCGCACAGCCCCACGCACTCGCCCGGCCGCACCATCAGGTCGATGCCGTCCAGCGCCTTCACGCCGTCGAATTCCTTGACGATGCCGCGCATCGTCAGCAAGGGTTCGGTCATTCGCTCATGCCTCGCAGTGTGCGCGCGGACGCGCCGGTGGGCCGCCCGCGCACCGCGCCGTTACTGGCTCGCCAGCTGTGCCTGGGTATAGAAGCCGTCCTTCACGACGACGTCGACGTTGCGCTTGGTCAGGAGCGTCGGCTGCAGCAGCACCGTGTCGACCTTCTTCCTGCCGTTGTCGTACTGCGCATTGAACGCGGGCTTCGTGCCCTTGGCGAGATCCACCGCGAGCTTCGCCGCTTCGCTCGCGATCAGCTTGAGCGGCTTGTAGACGGTCATCGTCTGCGTCCCGGCGATCACGCGCTTGACGGCGGCGAGATCCGCATCCTGCCCGGACACCGGCACCTTGCCGGCCAGGTGCTGCGCGGCGAGCGCCTGGATCGCGCCGCCCGCGGTGCCGTCGTTCGACGCGACGATCGCATCGATCCGGTTGTTGTTCGCGGTCAGCGCATCCTCGACGATCCGCAGCGCGGTCGACGCGCTCCACTCCGGCACCCACTGCTGGCCGACGACCTTGATGTCGCCGCGATCGATCGCCGGCTTCAGCACCTTCAGTTGCCCTTCGCGCAGCATCTTCGCGTTGTTGTCGGTCGGCGCGCCGCCGAGCAGGAAATAGTTGCCCTTCGGCTTCGCGTCGACGACGCCCTGCGCCTGCAGTTCGCCGACCTTCTCGTTGTCGAACGAGATGTACGCATCGACGTCGGCGTCGAGGATCAGCCGGTCGTAGGACACCACCTTGATGCCGGCCTTGCGCGCCTCGGCCACCACGTTGCCGAGCGTCTTCGAATTGAACGGGACGATCACGATCACGTCCACGCCGCGCGAAATCAGGTTCTCGATCTGCGAGATCTGCCGCTCCTCGCTCGCATCCGCGGACTGCACGGACACTTTCGCGCCGAGCTTCGTGGCGGCGGCCACGAAATAGTCGCGGTCGCGCGACCAGCGCTCGACGCGCAGGTCGTCGATGCAGAAGCCGATTTCCGGCTTGTCCTTGCTCGCGTGCGCGAGCGGCGCGCCCAGCGCGAAGACCGCCAGCGCGGCGGCGCCGGCCAGTGCATTCAATACGGTACGACGTTTCACGGATTTCATGTCTCCATTCCTCTCTTTATTGGACAACGTCACGAACGCCGGGCAGCCGCCGAAGCCGCTCGCCCATCGTCTTGCCACCGCGCGGCACGGCATCGTACGGCGTGCTACGCGCCTGCCGCGAACACCGGTTCGAGCGCCCGGTACAACGCGCGAAACGTCGGGCGCCGCGCGTCCCGATACCACGCGTGGCGCGCCATGTCGGGCTCCCGCACCGCGACGACGGGCGGCTGCGGGCACACGGCGTCGAGCGGCGCATCCGGTTCGAGCGCGAGATGCGCGAGCCGCGCGGCACCGAGCGCCGGGCCGACTTCGCCGCCCGCGCGCAAGGTCAGTGCGCGGCCGCTCAGGTCGGCGAGCATCTGCGTCCAGTACGCGCTGCGCGAGCCGCCGCCGATCACCGTGATGCCGTCCGGCGCGAGCCCGGCCGCATGCAGCGCGTCGATCCCGTCGAGCAGCGCGAAGCCGACGCCCTCGAGCGTCGCGTTCGCGAGATCCGCGCGCCGCGTATCGGGCGTCATCCCGTAGAACACGCCCTTCGCGTTCACGTCGTTGTGCGGCGTGCGCTCGCCGCTCAGATAAGGCAGGAACCACGGGCGCTCCGCGCGCGCGTTGTCCTGCGCGTCGGCGAGCAGCGCGGCCACGCCGTCGTACCCGGCCAGTTGCGCGGTGAAATCGATGCAGCCGGCCGCGTTCAGCATCACCGACATCAGGTGCCAGGTGCGCGGCAACGCATGACAGAAACTGTGCACCGCCGATTCGGGATTCGCGCGAAACCCGTCCGACACGGCGAAATAGACACCCGACGTGCCGAGCGACAGCAGCGCGTCGCCGGGCCGCACGATGCCCACGCCCACCGCGCCGGCCGCGTTGTCGCCCCCGCCCGCGACGACCGGAATCTCGCGCAACCCGAGCGAGCGTGCGACGCCCGGCAGCAGCGTGCCGGCGATGCGGTTGCCCTCGAACACGGCGGGCACCTGCGCGCGCGACAGCCCGCATGCGGCCAGGAGCCCGTCGTCGTAGTCGCGCTTCGCGACGTCGAGCCACAGCGTGCCGGCCGCATCCGACGGGTCGGTCGCGAACATGCCGGTCAACCGGTAGCGCAGATAATCCTTCGGCAGCAGCACGTGGGCGATCCGCGCGAATACGTCCGGCTCGTGCCGGCGCACCCACAGGAGTTTCGGCGCGGTGAAACCGGGCATCGCCAGATTGCCGGCGACGGCACGCAACGTGGGCGCCAGCCGCTCGAGTTCCGCACACTCGGCGTCCGCGCGGCCGTCGTTCCACAGAATCGCGGGGCGCAGCACGTCGCCCCGCGCATCGAGCAGCGTCGCGCCATGCATTTGCCCGGTGAGCCCGATCGCGCCGATGTCGTGCGGATCGATGCCGGCCGCGCGCGCGTCGGCGACCAGCGCCGCCAGCGCGCCGCACGCCGCGTCCCACCAGTCGCGCGGCGCCTGTTCGGACCAGCGCGGGTGCGGCCGGCTCACCGTCAGCGCCTGGCTCGCGCTGGCCCGCACCGCACCGTCGCGGTCGAGCAGCACGGCCTTCACGCCGGACGTACCGAGGTCGACTCCGATATACATGGCGTCAACGCAGCCCGTAGATGGCCTGGTTCACGATGTTCTCGAGCCGCTCCTGCCCGCCGCTCGCATGCTGCGGATTCACGCCGCGCGCGAGCGCGTCGGCGGCGAGCGACTCCAGCGTGTAGCCGCCCGCCAGGATCTCGCGGCCGAATGCGCTGTCCCATTGCGCGTAGCGCTGCCGGCGCAGCGCGTCGAGCCGGTCGTTCTCGACCAGCACGGCAGCGCGCTCCAGCGCCAGCGCGAGCACGTCGATCGCGCCCACGTGGCCGTGGAACAGGTCTTCCGGATCGACGCTCTGGCGGCGCACCTTCGCGTCGAAGTTCATGCCGCCGGTGGTGAAACCGCCGTGGCGCAGGATCTCGTAGAACGCGAGCGTCAGTTCCTCGACGCTGTTCGGAAACTGGTCGGTGTCCCAGCCGTTCTGCGGATCGCCGCGATTCGCGTCGACGCTGCCGAACACGTCGAGCGCGAACGCGTTCGCGATCTCGTGATGGAACGAATGGCCGGCGAGCGTCGCATGGTTCGCCTCGATATTCACGCGGATCTCGTTCTGCAATCCGTACTGCGTGAGGAAACCGTGCACGGTCGCGACGTCGTGGTCGTACTGGTGCTTGGTCGGCTCCTGCGGCTTCGGCTCGATCAGCAGTGCGCCGGTGAAGCCGATCCGGTGCTTGTGCTCGACGACCATCGACAGGAAGCGCGCGAACTGCTCGCGCTCGCGCACGAGATCGGTATTGAGCAGCGTCTCGTAGCCTTCGCGGCCCCCCCACAGCACGTAGTTCTCGCCGCCGAGCCGGTGCGTCGCATCGAGCGCGTGACGCACTTGCGTCGCCGCCCACGCGAACACGTCGGGATTCGGGTTGGTCGCCGCGCCCGCCGCGAAGCGCGGATGCGAGAACAGGTTCGCGGTGCCCCACAGCAGCCGGACGCCCGTGGCCTGCTGACGCTCGCCGAGGTAGTCGGTCATCCGCGCGAAGTTCTCGACGTACTCGCGCAGGCTGTCGCCCTCCGGCGCAACGTCGGTGTCGTGAAACGTGTAGAACGGCGTGCCGAGCTTCGTGAAGAACTCGAACGCCGCATCCGCCTTCTGCCGCGCCCGCTCGAGCGCATCGCCCGGCTGGTCCCACGGCCGCCGGAACGCCCCCTGGCCGAACATGTCGTGGCCCGGCCACACGAACGTGTGCCAGTAGCACACCGCGATCCGCAGATGCGCCTCGAGCGTCTTGCCGAGCACCTGCTTCGTGCGGTCGTAATACCGGTAGGCAAGCGGGTTGTCCGATTGCGGACCTTCGTAGCGAATCGCGGGAATCTGTTCGAAATACGACATGGCGTCTCCGTGCGGTTTCTTGTTGCGGTGCGGCGCGCGGCGCGTGGGCACGCGGGCCGGATTCGATCTGGCTGGATCGTGCCCGTGCACCTGCCCGCCCGCAATTGCGAAATTGCGCAGTACGCTTAACGTTTCTTGCCAGCGCGCTGCGCACGGCATGCGTTCCGTCCTACAATCGCCGGACACCCGACCACCGCGCGGCACGCCCCGCGCCCCCGGAGACAACGGCGCGACGTCCCGCACGGCGCGCGCTTCGAGACCGAGATGAACCGCGCCCCTTCCAGCCAGACACCGCACCGCATCGCGCTGCTGTTCAACGCCAACAAGGTCTACGACCGCGAGATCATCAGCGGCATCGGCCAGTACCTGCGCTCGACGCGCGTGGTGTGGGACCTGTTCCTCGAAGACGATTTCCGCTGCCGGCTCGCCGGCATCGAGCACTTCGACGGCGACGGCATCATGGCCGACTTCGACGATCCGGCCGTGGCCGACGCGCTCGCCGGCTCGCCGCTGCCGATCGTCGCGCTCGGCTCGTCTTACGAGGATCCGGCGCAGTACCCGGACGGCGTGCCGTATATCGCGACCGACAACGCGAAGCTCGTGTCGCTCGCGTACACGCACCTGATCGGCGCCGGGCTCGCGCACTTCGCGATGTACAGCCTGCCCGTCGCGCAGCAGAACCGCTGGGCGCAGCAGCGCGAGCTGGCGTTCGACCGGCTCGCGCGCGCGGACGGGCTCGACGCGCCGATCTACCGCGGGCTGTCGACGAGCGCATCGGCCTGGAACCACGCGATCGAGCAGCTGATCGGCTGGCTGCACGCGCTGCCGAAGCCCGTCGGCATCATCGCGGTGACCGATGCGCGCGCGCGGCACCTGCTGCAGGCCTGCCTGATCGCCGGCCTCGCGGTGCCGGAACAGGTCGCGATCATCGGCATCGACAACGATCCGCTCACCCGCACGCTGACGCGCATCCCGCTGTCGTCCGTGATCCAGGGCACCGAGGAAATGGGCCGGACCGCCGCGCACCTGCTGCACCAGATGCTGCGCGGCGCGCGTTTTCCCGACCGGCGGATTCTCGTGCCGCCCGTCGGGATCAACGTGCTCGAATCGACGCGCCACCAGCCGCTCACGAGCCCGTACGTGATGCGTGCACGCCATTTCATCCGCCAGTACGCGTGCCAGGGCATCAAGACCGAGCAGGTCGCCGACTACGTCGGCGTGTCGCGCTCGCTGCTCGAGGAACACTTCCGGCGCGAACTGCAGCGCACCGTGCACCAGGAAATCCTGCGCCACAAGCTTGAAGCGGCGCAGGCGCTGCTCGCCGGCCGGCAGGCGTCGAGCGCCGAAGTCGCGATCCGCTGCGGGTTCACGTCGCTCCAGTACATGTACGCGGTGTTCCGGCGCGAACTCGGCTGCACGCCGCGCGAATACCAGGAACGCGCGATCGCCGCGCATTGAAGCCGCCTTTACCCATCGAATCCGCCCATGCATATCGATACCGACTCTCTCCACCGGGCGCCCGGCGCCGCACGCGTGCATGCCGAGCCGTGGGGCACGCTGCCCGACGGCGACGCGGTGCGGCGCTATACGCTGCGCAACGCGCACGGGATGCGCGTGGTCGTCAGCGATCTCGGCGCGACCGTCGTGTCGTGGCTCGCACCCGACCGTGCCGGACGCTTCGCCGATATCGTGCTCGCGCACGACACGCCCGCCGAATACGTCGATTCGGGCGTCTACCTCGGCGCGACGATCGGCCGGTGGGCGAACCGGATCGCCGGCGCGCGCTTCACGCTCGACGGCGTCGACTACCGGCTCGATCGCAACGAGCGCGACAACCTGCTGCACGGCGGCGCGAACGGCTTTCACCGCCAGCGCTGGGCGGTCGTCGACGATGGCGGCGGGCTGACGCTGCAGCTCGATTCGCCCGAAGGCGACGCCGGTTTTCCGGGCAACGTGAGCGTGCAGGTTCGCTACGCGCTCGACGACGACGGCACGCTGACGATCGACTACACCGCCGTCACCGACGCACCCACGCCGCTCAACCTGACGAATCACAGCTACTTCAACCTCAGCGGCCGCGCGGGCAGCGACGTACGCGGCCACGTGCTGAGCATCGACGCGGACGCGTTCCTCGAAGTCGACGACGCGCTGATCCCGACCGGCACCGCCGATGTGACCGGCACGGCGTTCGACTTCCGGCAGAGCGCGCCGCTCGGCGCGCGCCTCGACTGGCCGCACGCGCAACTCGCGCGGGCGCGCGGTTTCGATCACTGCTTCGTGCTGCGCGACGGCGCGCACGCGGTCAGGCCGGTCGCGACCATCTACGATCCGGAAAGCGGCCGAGAGCTGATCGTGTCGACCGATCAGCGCGGCCTGCAACTCTATACGGGCAACTATCTGGATGGCGTGCGCGTGAGCGGCGGCACGCGCTGCGTGCGACACGCCGCGCTGTGCGTCGAGGCCGGCGGCTTTCCGGATCAGGTCAACATGGCCGACCTGCGCGACGACGTCATCGTTCAACCGGGCGCCGTCTATCGGCAGACCACGCAATACCGCGTCGGCGTTCGCGCATGACGCGGCGCGCGGCGTCGACCTGTCGAGCCGCCGCGCCGCACGCATTGTCGCGCGATCCGCTACACGCGCCGCATCGTCGCCGATACCAGCGCCGCATCCTCGCCCGTCCCGGCCGGCCGTGCCGCGGGCGCCGCATCGGCCGGCCGCGCACCGAGCCCCGTGCCGCCCGTGCGCCGCCGCGTCGCATGCCGCTCGATCACGCGCTGCAGCACGCAGAACACGCACAGCAGCGCGCCGATCACGATTCGCGTCCACCACGAACTCAACGTGCCGTCGAACGTGATCAGCACCTGGATCGTGCCGAGGATGCCGACGCCGAACACCGAGCCGATCACGTAGCCCACGCCACCCGTCAGCAGCGTGCCGCCGATCACGGTCGCGGCGATCGCGTCGAGCTCCATCCCCTGCGCCTGCAGCCCGTAACCCGACAGCACGTACAGCGTAAACACCACGCCGCCGAGCGCCGAACAGAAGCCGCTCAGCGCGTAGACGCCGATCTTGGTGCGCGCGACCGGCAGCCCCATCAGCAGCGCCGAGCGCTCGTTGCCGCCGATCGCATACACGTTGCGGCCGAAGCGCGTGAAATGCGCGACGTAGATCGCGACGGCCAGCGTCGCGAGCGCGATCAGCGCGCCCGCGCTCAGCATCCCGCCGCCGACCGGCACGCTGATGCCCGCGATCGCATGGAACACCGGTTCGTTGATCGTGATCGACTGCGTCGTGATCAGGAAGCACGCGCCGCGCGCGAGAAACATCCCGGCCAGCGTGACGATGAACGGCTGCAGACGGAAGTAATGGATCAGCGCGCCCATCGCCGCGCCGTACAGCGCGCCGAACGCGAGCACGAGCGGCACGATCACCCACACGGGCCAGTGCAGCCGCTCGGCGCCGACCGCGCAGAAGATCGTTGTCAGCGCAACGACCGAGCCGACCGACAGGTCGATGCCGCCCGACACGATCACGAAGGTCATCCCGATCGCGACGATCAGCAGGAATGCGTTGTCGACGAGCAGCCCGGTCAGCACCTGCATCGAGAAGAAGCCCGTGTACATCACGGACCCGAAGCCGAACAGCGCGGCGAACAGCACGATCGTCACGACGATCGGCAGCGTGCGCGGGTCGGCAAGCCGTGCGAGGAATCGGTTCATCGCGGCGTCGCTCCGGTGGTGGCGCGCGAACGCGCGGCAGGCAGCAGTCGCGACGCGAACCGGACGACGAGCGCACGCGCCGCGTCCGACTGGATCAGCGTCACGACGATCACGACGACCGCCTTGACGACGAGCGTCGCCTCCGGCGGCACGCCGATCGAATAGGTCGTGTAGGTGAGCGTCTGGATGATCAGCGCGCCGAGCACCGAGCCGGCGAGGCTGAAGCGGCCGCCGAGCAGCGACGTGCCGCCGAGCGTCACCGCGAGGATCGCGTCGAGTTCGAGCAGCAGGCCCGCGTTGTTGCCGTCCGCACTGCGCACGTTCGAGCTCGCGAGGATGCCGGCCAGCGCCGACATCACGCCCGAACACAGATAGACGCCGAACACGACCGCGCCCGAGCGCAGCCCGACGAGCCGCGTCGCGACCGGGTTCACGCCGATCGCGCGAATGAACAGCCCGAGCGCCGTGCGGTTCACCAGCAGCGCGGTCGCCGCGATCGTCGCGGCCGCGATCCACACCGCGCACGGCACGGTCGCGAGATAACCGCCGCCCAGCGCGAGGTAGCCCGGCGCGCCGATCGGGATGATCTGACCGCCCGTCAGCAGTTGCGCGACGCCGCGGCCGGCCACCATCAGGATCAGCGTCGCGATGATCGGCTGCATCCCGACGAATGCGACGAGCAGCCCGTTCCACGCGCCGGCCAGCAGCCCGACACCGAGCGCGGCCGCGAGCGCCAGGCCGACCCGCGACGGGTCCGCATCGAGCACGATCGCCGCGGCCGCGCCGGCAATCGCGACGATCGCACCGACCGAGATGTCGATCCCGCGCGTCGCGATCACGAGCGTCATGCCGAGCGACACGAGCACGAGCGGCGCCGCGCGGTTCAGGATGTCGATCGGCGCGCCGAACAGGTGACCGTCGAGCAGCGCGATCGACAGGAAACCCGGACGATACGCGACGTCGAGCGCCAGCAGCAGTACGAGCGTCAGCACCGGCCACGCGAGCGGATGACGAAACAGCGTGCGCAGCCGCGTCATGACTGGCCTCCCGCGATCAGCCGGTACACCTGCTCCTCGGAAGCGTCGGCGCCGGTCAGTTCGGCGACCTTGCGCCGGTCGCGCAGCACCGCGATCCGGTGGCTCACGCGCACCACCTCGCCGATCTCCGACGAGATGAACAGGATCGCGAGCCCGGTCGCGCACAACGCGAGCACGCGCTCCATGATGTCGAACTTCGCGGCGACGTCGATGCCGCGCGTCGGCTCGTCGAGGATCAGCAGCTTCGGGGCCGTCGCGAGCCAGCGCGCGAGCAGCACCTTCTGCTGGTTGCCGCCCGACAGCAGCCCGATCGGCTGCTCCGCGTCGCGCGCCTTGATGCCGAGCCGGGCGATGTACGTCTCGGCGATCTCGCGCTGCCGCGCGCGCGCGATCAGCCGCCACCAACCGCGTCGCGCCTGCAGCGCGAGGATGATGTTCTCGCGGATCGACAGCGCGGCGACGATGCCCTCCTTCTTGCGATCCTCCGGACAGTACGCGATGCCGTGCCGGACCGCATCGTGCGGCGACGCGAGCCGCGTGCGCGCGCCGTCGATCTCGATCGCGCCGGTGTCCGCACGCTCGGCGGCAAACGCCAGCTGCGCGGTTTCGGTGCGCCCCGAGCCGAGCAGCCCCGCCAGCCCGACGATTTCGCCCGGGCGCACGTCGAGATCGAGCGCGCTCATCATCCCGCGCCGGCCGACCTGCTGCATCGACAGGAACGGCGCGGCGCCGCCGGCCGTGCGCTCGACGGCCGCCGCGCCGGCCTGCAGCGTGTCGGACATCCGTTCGCGGCCGGTCATCTTCGCGACCAGCGCGTCGACCGGCAGGTCCCGCGCCAGATACTCGCCTTCGCGCTCGCCGTTGCGCATCACGGTGATCCGGTCGGACACCGCATAGGTTTGCTCGAGAAAGTGCGTGACGAACAGGATCGCGATGCCCGACGCCTTCAACCGGCGCAGCACGTCGAACAGCCGCGCGACCTCGCCGTCGTCGAGGCTCGACGTCGGCTCGTCGAGAATCAGCACGCGCGCGTCGACGGACACGGCGCGCGCGATCGCGACCATCTGCTGGACGGCGATCGGATACGCATCGAGCGAGCGCGTGACGTCGAGCGACAGGTCGAGCTCGGCCAGCGCCGCGCGCGAGCGCGCATGGATCGCGTTCCAGTCGATCGCGCCGCGCCGCATCGGCTGCCGGCCCGCGAAGATATTCTCCGCGACCGACAGGTTCGCGCACAGGTTCACTTCCTGGTAGAGCGTCTGGATGCCGGCCGCCTCGGCCTCACGCGGCGCGGCGAAGCGCACCGGCCGGCCGCCGACGCGAATCTCGCCTGCATCGTGCGCATGCACGCCGGTGAGCACGTTGATCAGCGTCGACTTGCCCGCGCCGTTCTGGCCCATCAACGCGTGGATCTCGCCCGGAAACAGCCGGAAGTTCACGCACTGCAGCGCGCTGACGCCCGGAAACGACTTGTCGATGCCGATCATCTCGACCACCGGCGGACTCTCCATGCAGCCTCCCTCGAAGCGGTTGCGATCCTCGGGCGGCCGCGATGCGGCGGCCCGAGCCGGACCTGCCGGGCCGGTCAGTACTTGCGGGTCGGCATCACCTGCGCGGCGACGCTCATCGGGAACACGGTCTCGTTCGTGACGATGCGCTTGGGCAGCGTCTTGCCGGCGACGACGTCCTTCACCGCGCTCATCAGTTGCGGGCCGAGCAGCGGGCTGCATTCGACGTCGACGTTGATCTTGCCGGCGATCATCGCCTGGAAGCCGCCCTTCGTCGCGTCGAACGACACGACGCTCACGTCCTTGCCGGGCTTGATCCCGGCTTCCTCCATCGCCTGGATCGCGCCGAGCGCCATGTCGTCGTTGTGTGCGTAGACGACGTTGATCTGCTTGCCGTAGGTCTTCGCGAACGCTTCCATCACCTGCTTGCCGCCGGCGAGCGTGAAGTCGCCGCTCTGCGACGCGATCACCTTGAATTTGGGATTGTTCTTGATCACTTCGAGCAGGCCCGCGCGCCGGTCGTTGGCCGGCGCGGAACCGACCGTGCCCTGCAGCTCGACGATGTTGATCGGGCCCGGGTCGTTCTTGTAGCGCTCTTCCATCCAGTGGCCCGCGCGGCGCCCTTCCTCGAGGAAGTCCGAGCCGATCATCGTCACGAACAGCGACGGATCCTTCACGTCGACCGCGCGGTCGGTCAGGATCACCGGGATGTGCGCGGCCTTCGCTTCGGTCAGCACGGGCTCCCAGCCCGATTCGACGACCGGCGAGAACGCGATCACGTCGACCTTCTGCGCGATGAACGAGCGAATCGCGCGAATCTGGTTCTCCTGCTTCTGCTGCGCGTCGGAGAATTTCAGGTTGATGCCGGCATCCTTCGCCGCGCTCTTCACCGACACGGTGTTCGCGGTGCGCCACGCGCTTTCCGCGCCGACCTGCGAGAACCCGAGCGTGATCGGCTTCTGCTGGGCGAACGTGCCCGGCGCCCATACCGTCGCCGCGGCGACGAGCGCACCGGCCGCCAGCTTCCTGATGAATGTCATGGTCCGTCTCCGATGATGTAATTGTCTGCCGCGGCGCTGTTCTGATTCTGCATGGCGCGAACGCGGTGCGGGGCCGGTGCCGGCCGGCGCGTTCGGCCGGCCCGGTCTGCATGCCCCGCATCAGTCTAGGAACAAGTCCGATAACCTTCCAATGAAATATTGGATTGAGGCGATATCGGAATCGGCATACGTATAAACACCTAAAGCACGTCCCGCCCGTTACAGCCGGCCCTGGCCGCGTTTGCGACGCACTCGCCCGCCACGCCATGTTCCGTTCGGCGAATCCGCCGAATGCCGCCTTCGTCATCGTGTGTTCGTTCGCACGCGTGGTATCGCGGCCGCAGCCGGGCCGGGATCGGCGCACGATTCTTGCTCCCCGGGGCTCGAACCGACGAACGACCAGGAGCAGAACATGCGTGCAGGATGCCCTCCCGGAACACGGCCCGGCGATACGCGGATCGGCACACGTGTCGATCGACGCGCCGCAGCATGACGAAGCGCACGCCATCGCGGCCGAATGCGCGCATGCCCGGCGGGCCCCTGCGTCATGTCGACGACCGTCGCCCCGGCTATACGCGCCGGCGGCTCCGCCACGGCTTTGCCTATTACGGACCTGACGGTGCGCGGGTTCGCGACGCCGACGAAATCGCCCGCATCGACGCGCTTGCGATTCCACCCGCGTACACCGACGTATGGATCTGCATGGACCCGCGCGGACATCTGCAGGCAACCGGCCGCGACGCGCGCGGGCGCAAGCAGTATCGCTATCACCCGCTGTGGCGCGAAACGCGGGACGCGAACAAGTACGCGCGGATGGCCGCCTTCGCGCGGGCGCTGCCGCGCATCCGCGCGCGCGTCGCGCGTGATCTGGCGTTGCCGGGCATGCCGCGCGACAAGGTCGTCGCGACGATCGTCCGATTGCTCGACACCACGCTCGCACGGATCGGCAACGCCGAATACGCGCGGGAAAACGGCTCGTACGGGCTGACGACGCTGCGCAAGCGCCATTTGAAGATCCAGCCCGGCCAGGTGCGGCTGCGCTTCGCCGGCAAGAGCGGGATCGAACACGACGTGACGGTCGACGACGCGCGGGTCGCGCGGATCGTGCGGCGCTGTGCGGAGCTGCCCGGTCACGAGTTGTTCCAGTACGTGGACGACGACGGCGCGCGCCATCCGGTCGGCTCGTCCGACGTGAACGACTACCTGCGTGACGCCGGCGGCGCCGATTTCACCGCGAAGGATTATCGGACCTGGGCCGGCAGCGTGCACGCACTCGGCTTGTTGCGGCGCGTGGAGCACCGCGGCATCACGCACGCGCGCAAGCAGATCGTCGAGACCGTGCGCGCGGTGGCGGACCTGCTGCGCAACACGCCGGCCGTGTGCCGGCGCTGCTACATCCATCCGGCCGTGCTGGACGCCTTCGAGGCGGGTGCGCTCGCCGCGCTCGCGGTCGAGCGGACGCCGCGCGGCCTGCGTGCGGACGAAGCGGCCTTCGTGGCAGTGCTCGGCGCCGTCGGCCGGCGCACGGCGAAATGACCGTGCGCATCGTGCCGCCGCCCGTTTAGCGACCGGCACTGGCCGGGACCCGTGTCGTCTTCAACCGGGTTCCGGGCGCATGACCGACAGCCGGATCTGCCCGTTTCCCCGAACTCGTTCACACCACAGGCCCGCACGACGCCGCTGCATGCCAGCCCGGCCGCCCCTAGACGCGGCCCGCCAGATGAAACCGCGACGCCGGATGCCAAAGCTGCACCGACGTCGCGACGTGATCGCCCACCCAGGTACGGCGTCGCAACAACAGGCACGGCTCGCCGATTTCCATCACAAGGTGCCGACGCACCTGCGCATTGGGCTTCTCCGCGTAGATCCTGAACTCGGCACGCTGGATCGGTGCCAGTCGCACCATGTAGTGATTCGGCGTCTCGAGCGTGAAATCCTGCTCGAGATAGTCGGGAAACAAGACCGGATTGACGTAGCGATCCTCGAACTGGATCGGCTCGTCTTCCTCGAAATGCACGATGCGCGAGTGAAACACCGGCCCCGACCGCAGCCCGAGCGCATCGATCGCTTCCGGGTCGACGCTGCGCTCGATCAGCAGCACCCGCGCGCTGTGCCGATGGCCCCGCTCCGCGATCTCGTCCGCGATGTTGCGGATTTCGAGCACCGTCGATTCGTAATGCCGGCGTTCGACGAACGTGCCGGCTCCCTGGATGCGGGTCAGCACGCGTTCGGCCGTCAGTTCGCGCAGCGCGCGCGACACCGTCATCCGGGCCACGCCGAATTCCTTGACCAGTTCGGCCTCGGTGGGAATCGCGCCGCCGGGCTTCCAGTCGCCCTTCGCGATCCGTTCGACCACGTAGCGCTTGATCTGCTGATAGGCCGGCAGTGCACGCGCCGGCCGGGCGGAAAGTTCGCGTTCCGTTTCGTTCATGCGCCCTCGACCGAATGAAAATTGGATGATTCGCCGTGCCCGGTCATCGTCACTGCAACGACGGCGGCACGCCCGCGACGATGCCTGCCGCGATCGCGATATCGTCCGCGAGCGGCCGGTCGTCGTGATACGCCGGCACGCGTTCGCGCACCTGCCGCCACAACGCATCGGTCGACGCGGCCCGCCCCGTTTCGCCCGATTGCAGGTCGTATGCCTGCGCGGCGGCCAGCAGCTCGATCGCGAGCACGCGCGTCGTATTCTCGATGATGTCGAGCGCCTTCAGCGCGGCCGGCGTCGCATGACACAGGTGATCTTCCTGCAGCCCCGACGTGATACCGCCGTCGAGGCTCGCCGGCGCCGCGAGCCGCTGGTTCTGCGCAACCAGCGCGACCGCCGTGTACTGCGCGATCATGAAACCGGAGCAACTGCCGCCCGGCGTCGCGAGAAACGCCGGCAGCCCGCTGACGAGCGGATTCACGAGCCGGTCGAGACGCCGCTCGGCGATCGCCGCAACCTGGGCCATCGCGGCCGCGAGGCTGTCCATCGCGAGCGCGATACCCGCACCGACCGCATGAGCCTGCGAATGCGCGACGGGTGCCTCCCGCGTGCCGGCGACGATCGGATTGTCGGTGACGGACGCGAGTTCGCGATCGACCACCTCCGCCGTCACGGCGAACACGTCGCGCGCCGCGCCATGCACGTGCGGAATCGTGCGCAGGCTGAGCGGATCCTGCGTATGCCGGCCGCTCGCCGCGCACAGCATCCCGCTGCCCGCCAGCAGCGCACGCAAGCGCGCCCCGACCTGCCCGATGCCCGGCGAAATCCGCAGCGCGAGCGACGCCGGATCGAATGACGCGAGTTGCCCGCCGAGGTTCTCGAAGCTCATCGCCGCGATCCAGTCGGCCCAGTCGAGCAACCGTTCCGCGCGCGCGAGGGCGAGCGCGGCCAGGCCGGTGACGCACGGTGTGCCGTTGACGAGGCTCAACCCTTCCTTCGCGCCGAGGACGAGCGGCTCGCGACCGATACGGCGCAGCGCCTCGTCGCCGCGCATGCGCTCGCCGCGATGGCGCGCATGACCGTGACCGATGCAGACGAGCGCGACGTGAGCCATGTGGGTCAGATAGCCGACCGACCCGTGCGCCGGCACTTCGGGCAGGCAATCGTGCTCGAGCAATGCGACGAGCTGCTCGACGACGTCGACCCGCACGCCCGAATACCCGTGCACGTAATTGTTGATCGCCGCCGCGATGATCGCGCGCGTTTCCGCCGCGCCGAGCGGCACGCCGACGCCCACCGCGTGGCTCATCAGGATATTGCGCGACAGCTCGCTCTGCTGGGCCGGCGATACGATCACGTTGCACAGCGCGCCGACCCCCGTGTTGACGCCGTACGCGCGAATGCCGCGCGCGACGATTTCGTCGACGAGTTCGCGAGCGGCGACGACGCGCGCGCGGGCGTCGTCGGTCAATGCCAGCGGCGCGCCTGCCGCCACCGCCGCAACCTGGCGCCAGTCGAGCGGCCGTGCCGCGCGGAATACGGTCATGACGGCCTCAGTTGGTGGTGCGGTCGTGGTGGCTCGACACGAATTGCCGGAAGCGCTCGGAGGTCTGGCCGCCGAAGACCGCGTCGGGCGTCCCGTCCGTGTCGACCTCGCCCTGATGCAGGAACATCACGCGATTCGACACGTGCCGCGCAAAGCCCATTTCATGCGTGACGACCAGCATCGTGCGGCCCTCTTCCGCGAGCGAGCGCATCACGCGCAGCACCTCGCCGACCAGCTCGGGGTCGAGTGCCGACGTCGGTTCGTCGAACAGCATCACTTTCGGATGCATCGCGAGCGCGCGGGCGATCGCGACGCGCTGCTGCTGCCCGCCCGACAGGTGGGCAGGATAGTAGCCGCGCTTGTCCGCGAGGCCGACGCGCGCCAGCAGCGCCTCGGCCTCTTCGACCGCTTCGGCGCGGCTGCGCTTTTGCACGCGCAGCGGCCCTTCGACGAGGTTGTCGAGCACCGTCATGTGCGACCACAGGTTGAAGTTCTGGAACACCATGCCGAGCTGCGAACGGATCCGGTCGACCTGGCGGCGGTCGCTCGGGTGCAGCTTGCCGTCGCGCGCGCGCTTCATCGCCAGTTGTTCGCCCGCGAGCGCGACCGAGCCGTCGTCGGGGGTCTCGAGCAGGTTCAGGCAGCGCAGGAACGTGCTCTTGCCCGATCCGCTCGCGCCGAGGATCGAGATGACGTCGCCCTCATGCGCGTCGAGCGAAATGCCCTTCAGCACATGATGATCGCCGAACGACTTGTGGATGTTCTTGACCGACAGCGCAACGGGAGCAGCGGTGTTCATCGAATTCTCCAGGAAGGAATGGCGCGCTCAGGAGGCGACGCGCCGGGCATTGCGGGCCGACGCGGGCGCACCGGACGGCTTCGGCGCGCGCAGGTGCGCCGAGAGCCGCCATTCGAGCGCGCCGAGCAGGCGCACGACGATGAAGTTCAGGCCCAGATAGATGACGGCGGCGCAAACGAACACTTCGGTCGTCCGATAGGTTTGCTGAATGATCTGCTGCGCGACGCCCGTCACCTCCCACACGGTGACGAGGCTCGCGAGCGCGGTCGACTTGACGAGCAGCACGGCCTCGGTCGAATACGCGGGCAGACACTGGCGCAGCGCGATCGGGCCGATCACGCGCCGCAACAGCGCGAAACCGGACAGACCGATCGAGTAACCGGCTTCGATCTGCCCGACCGGCACGGCCATCAGCCCGCCGCGCAGGATCTCGGCCGTGTAGCCGGCCGTGCACAGCGCGAGCGACAGGACCGCGCAGACATAAGGTTCGCGCAGCAGCGGCCACATGAAACTCTCGCGGATCACGCCGAACTGGCCGAGCCCGTAATACACGAGAAACATCTGGATCAGCAGCGGCGAGCCGCGAAACACCAGGATGTACGCGCGCGCAAAACGGTTCGGCAGCCAGTGCGGCGACACGCGCATCGTGACGATCACGAGCGACAGCAGGCCGCCGAGCACGAGCGACGCGAAGAACAGCCCGAGCGTGGTCGGCACGGCCGCGAGCAGCTGGCGCAGCGTATCGAGGAGAAAGCCGAAATCGATGGACATGCGCGTTCTCCGTCAGTTGCGCGCGAAATTGCGGCGGAACGACCGGCCGACGATCGCTTCCGCCCGGTTGAACACGCGGTTCGACAAGCCCGTCATCAGCAGGTACAGCGCACCGCCCGCGACGAAGAACACGAAGTACTGGTGGGTCGAATTGGCGGCGATCTGGCTCGTGCGCAGCAGCTCGGCCAGGCCGGTGACCGAGATCAGCGCCGAGTCCTTCAGGCTCAATTGCCATACGTTGCCGATACCGGGCAGCGCGAAGCGCAGCACCTGCGGAACCAGGATGCGGCGCAGCACCATGCTGCGGGGCATGCCGATCGAGCGTGCCGCCTCGAGCTCGCCCTTCGACACCGCGAGCACCGCCGCGCGATAGACCTCCGCCTGGTAGGCGCCCGAAATCATCCCGACCGCGAGCGCGCCGATCACGAACGGCGGCACGCCGATGAATCCTTCCGCGCCGAACCACTGGCCGACGGCCGTGACGAGCGTCGAGCCGCCGAAGTAGAACAGATAGATGACGAGCAGTTCGGGCACGCCGCGAAATACCGTCGTGTACAGGTCGCCGAGCAGCCGGGCGCTGCGGTAGCGCGACAGCTTGGCCGCCGCGATCGCCGCGCCGATCACCGCGCCGACCGCGAGCGCGGCGAGCGTCAGCGCCACCGTCATCAGCGCGGCGAGCAGCAGCACGCCGCCCCAGCCTTCGGTTCCGAAGCCGAGCATTTCAAGAATCGCCATGCGTGCCTCCCGGCAAGCGTTGAGTGAATCGGCAGGATGCCGGCCGCCGCGCGTGTCGCTTACGCGGCGGCGGCCCAATGCGCGCTTACGGCGTGACGTCGGTCTTGAACCAATTGTCGGCGAGCTTCTTCACCGTGCCGTCCGCGAGCGCCGCGCCGATCGCCGTATCGAACTTCGTCTTCAGGTCGGCATCCTGCTTGCGGAACGCAAGCCCTTCGCCCGGCCCCCAGATCGGCCCGCCGAGCTTCGGGCCCGCGAGCACGATCGACGCGTTGTCCTTCTTCGCGTTGTTCGCCGCGTAGTACGTGACGTCGTCGAACGATGCGTCGATGCGCCCGGCGACGAGGTCGAGATCGCGCTCGGGGGAGGTCTTGTACACGCGAATCGACGCGATGTCCTTGAAGCTGTCGTTGATGAATTTCGTGTAGACGGTGCCCGACTGGATGCCGATCGTCTTGCCCTTCAGCTGCTTGCGCAGCGCGTCGACGGTGGGCTTGTCGGCATTGGCGTCGCCCGTCAGCTTGACGATCGGCGCGCCGGGCGCGGCCTTCGGCAGGATCTTGGTGTCGGTGACGGCGAACGTCGCGGGCGTCGCCGCGTACGGACGCGAGAACAGCAGGATCTTTTCGCGGTCCGGCGTGATGGAAATCGCATCCATCAGGATATCGAACTTGCCGGCCTGCAGGCCGGGGATCATCCCGTCCCAGTCCTGCGCGACCATGTTGCACTGCACCTTGATCCGTTCGCACACGTTGGCGAGCAGCTCCGGTTCGAAGCCGCCCAGCTTGCCGCCGGGCAGCGTGAGGTTCCAGGGTGCGTAGCCGCCTTCGAGCGCGACCGTCACCGTTTTCCATTCCTTGGCCTGCACGGGAGCCGCGAGCGTTGCCGCCGCGGCCGCGATGATGCCGATCGTCCTGAGTGCCCAGTTGATGCGCTTGCCGTTCACGAGATTTCTCCTTGCGTTGAAGTTCGCCATCCCTTCGGTGCAGCAAGCCGCCTCAGGAATTTGTCTATACAAGCATGCAAGAAGAAAAACGGCGATACAAGCGGTGATCAAAAAAAACCGGGGAAACGCGGGAAATCCCCTAATTTCAAGGCTTTCACGTGCCCCATCGAAGAGAATTCGGGCACGGGTTTGGTGCAGTTCGTGCAGATCAATCACAAGGATGACTAGACAAATTCCGGATTCGATCGGCATCGCGGCTGCCGCGCGACGAGCCATTTCCGTCGATCCGATTCGCCATGCGCGCGCGATTGAAAGCAACTGGTCGCCGGGGCTGACGTCACGCGTCGAATGTGCGCCAACGCTCACCCCGTGTATCAACACGGCTTCGATCCGGTGCCGCTCGTTGTCGGGTTGTGTGCATGCCGATGCGGAGCGGTCCGGGTTCCCGAAGGTGGAAGCCTGAACCGGTCCGACTGCAAATCCTTCGATCGCTCGATCGGCTTGCGCTTGCCGATCGATCCGGCACGGACGACATCGCGTACCGGACGGCACATCCGTGAACAGGCTTCCGGAAAACCTCGGCAGCGGGCATTTCAATCCCGGTATTTCGTTGCACTCGCCCGTGAATGGCCAGCTTCACGTCCTCCCGTTCGGGACGGGCGCACCCGCGTTGCCGTCACGATGGTCCGGGGCCGATGCGGACCGGCATTGCGCCCCATCAGGCGCGCGCGTCGGGTTCGGTTCACGCAGCACGTTGGCGCGGCTGCCGTCGTCATTCGGCAATTGGGGCTGCCCGCGCGCGAACGCGGGCGCGACCGCCGCCGCGAGCAGCGCGGCGATCGCCAGTCGGGAAAAGCTTTTCATCGCCCGACTCCCCGCTTACTGCGCGCTGGCGGCCGGTACGGACACCGACGCGGTCGCCGTGCTCTGCTCGCCATGCGCAATTGCATAGAGTTCGCGATTGCGCGCGATCGTCTGCGTGCTCGGCGGATAGTCCCAGTTCGACGTCGGCACGGTGCCGTCACGCTGCGCCTGAACGAGATCGGCGATCACGTCGACGCGGGTCGGACCCGATGACGACGTCTGTGCGAAAGCGGCCATCGGCGTGCCGATGGCGAGGGCGAGCAGCGCGGCAGCTGCGATCAATCTGCGATTCATGATGAAACTCCCCAGAACGGTTCGATGAGGACGCATCGTCGATGCGCCGCCGGCGGAACCGCGGATGCGATTCGCCGCCTGACGCTTTCATTCTGGTGATCGCGACCGGCACGACGCTGACGCCCGGATGACAATCCTGAAATCCGCCGCATCGCGCGCAGGTTCACGACGACGATAATCGACCTGCGCGGGCTGGCCGATCGGCGGCGGTACCCGAACGCGCGCCAATGCGAAACCGGCACCCGCCCGAAGACGGCCTGTCCTTCGTCACGCCGTCCGCCCGGGCGCGGCCGGCCAACGTCGGCGTGCTGGCCGAGTTCTTCGTCGCGAAGCTGACCGCGACCGGGTGGCGCGCCGGCAGCGTGTCGGGCCGCCCGACGATCAGCCGGCCGAGCGGGACGATCGACTGCCGCAGCCGGTCGGCGGGCAGGCTCGCGAGCGCGGCGCGAGACGCGGCAGGCACCGGGTCCACGAAATTGACGTCCGGACGGAAGCACGGCGGCACGATCGCATCGAGGAGCGGTGGCACGATGCTGCCGGCCGCGCAGGCGCGCTTCGAGAATGCGGCGCCCGCGCGCCGCCCGTTCGACCATGGCGCGCTCTTCGCGACCGGCATCTTCGTGATGGCGTTGACGGCGATCGGCCTCGACTCGACGACCACCGCGATCGCGTCGCTGCGCGAACGCAATACGTTCAAGCTGTACGTGTGCTTACCCGTCTCGCGCGGATGGCGATGATCGCGCTGCAGGCGCTCGTGCTCGTGACGGCCGCGCGCAGTCGCTCGCGGCCGCCGAACTCGTGTGCAACGTCACCGACTACCCGCTGCCGTTCTTCAGCGATCTGACGATCCCGATGCACGACGCGTCGCCACGCTGTTCCGACGAAGGAAAGACACCAATGACATCGAGCAATCCCATAACCGGCTACCTGCTGCACGCAAGCAACCCCCTGCCCGCGATCGTGCTCCTGTTCCACGGCCGGCTGCGCCCCGAACAGCCGGACCTGCTCGGGACGCACGCGTTCCTGATCGGCGACATGCTCGCGCTCATGCACGGCGCCTGGCCGATCCGTCGCGCGAAACGCAACAGCATCGCGATCGGCATCGACCTATTCTTCGTGATCGGTGCGGTGCGGTGCTGGCACTGGTGTCGCCGGCAGGTAGCCGTCTGTGGGGCGACTGTGGAGCGAGGAACTCGGGCTGGCCGCGACACCCATCCGCGTGCTGGTGGTCGGCATTATGCGTACCGCGCGGTCGGACGGCGGTTTCGTCGACGGCACGTTCGTCGACCATGCGCGTGCACGTTCGCTGTCGCTCGTGCTGCTCGCCGTCACGGCCGTCGCGCTCGCGGTGTCGATCACGATGCGGCACAGCCCGCTGTGGGGCGGCGTCGGGCCGGTCAATATCGCGTACTGCCGCAAGCACGTGCCGGCCGCGCAGCGGCAGCTTGCCGCCGCCGTCCGGCACGCCGTCGACCCGCCGGGCCTGATCGGACGGGTCCGCTACTGACACGCCGGTTCGCGGCGCCACGGAGAATGTCGCATGACGTTTCGACAGCCGCGCGGCCCGGGCACCGCGTCCGAACCGGACGCCGATCCCCGGCTTGCCGGCATCCGGGCCACGCTGTCCGATTCGGGGCGGTCGTGAACGTGCGCGGCGTGGCTGACGTGATCACGCAGCCGCCGCGCGATCGCGCGCGTCAGAACACCGCGTGCCCGCTGATCAGGCTCGGCAGCCAGGTCGAGAAAAACGGCATGTACGTGACGATGTTGATCGCACTGAAGATCGCGAGGTAGTACGGCCACGCCATCTTCGTGGTCTCGCCGATCGACACGTTGCCGATCGCGCAGCCGACGAACTGCACCGACCCGATCGGCGGATGCACGAGGCCGAGCGAGCAGTTCAGCAGCAGCATGATCCCGAACTGCACCGGCCCGACGCCGCACGCCATCGCGATCGGCAGGAACAGCGGTGTCGTGATCAGGATGTGCGCGGCCATGTCGACGAACGTGCCGAGAAACACCTGGATGATGTTGATGTACAGCAGCATCAGCCACGGCGCGGCGGTCGACTGCTTGAGCAGCCCTTCGATCGCATCCGGAATCTCCAGGTACGACATCTGGAAGCGCAGCATGTTGGACACCGCGATCAGCAGCAGCACGACACCCGTCGTGCGCGCCGCATGCGACAGCGCGCGGCGCAGCTTCGCGGCCGTCAGCGTGCGGTAGACGAGCGCGGTCAGCACGAGCGAGTACACGACGGCGATCGCGGCCGCTTCGGTCGCGGTGGCGATGCCCTTCGCGACGCACACGAGGATGATCGCGATCACCATCAGCCCGGGCACCGCGCCGACGAAGCTGCGCAGCACCGCATACCAGCCGGGAAACGCGGGCAGCGCGGACGAGCCGTCCTCGCGGCGCGGGTAGCCGTGACGCACGGCCTGCCAGTACGCGGCGGCGAGCACGAAGCCCATCACCCACAGCACCGGCAGCAGCCCCGAGAACAGCAGGTCGCCGATCGACACGCCGCTCACCGGCTGGCCGTGCAGCATGCCGGTGATGCCCTGCGCGGCGAACGCGTAGATGATCATGTTGGTCGACGTCGGCATCAGCGCGCCGGCGAGCGACGCGTGCGTCGTCACGTTGACCGCGTACGCGGCGCTGTAGCCTTCGCGCTTCATCAGCGGAATCACCACGCCGCCCATCGCGGACGTATCGGCGGTCGGCGAGCCCGACACGCCGCCGAACAGCGTGCACGCGACGACGTTCGCCATCCCGAGGCCGCCGCGGAAATGGCCGACGGTCGCCTGCGCGAAGCGCAGGATCCGGTCCGCGATGCCGCCGTGCAGCATCAGTTCGCCGGAGAAGATGAAGAACGGCACCGCGAGGAACGAGAACGCGTTCATCCCCGAGATCATCGCCTGCATCGCGGTCGCGATCGGCAGGCCTTCGACCATGTAGGTCAGCACGCAGGCTATCCCGAGCGCGAACGACACGGGCACGCCGAGGACGAGAAAAATCAGAAAACTGACGGACAGGATCGCGAGTCCCATGGCGTTATTGTCCCGACGAAGAACGACGAAGCGCGAGCAGGTGCTCGAGCGAGAAGAGGATGATCGCAACCGCCGCGGGCATCGCGATCAGGTAGCGCACGCCTTCGGGCAGCCCGATGATCGGGATGCGGTCGCCCATCGTCTCGGCGGCCATGCTGCCGCAGCCGACCATGATCATCACCGCGAACGCCATCAGGCTCAGGTGCTGGATCCCGATGACCACGTTGCGCGCCTTCGGCGACAGCCGGCGCACGAGCGAATCGAGGCCGATATGGCCGCCGTCGCGCACCTTCATCGCCGCGCCGAACATCGCGATCACGATCACGAGCAGCAGCGCGATCGGCTCGACGAAATCCGGCGCGTTCTCGAACACGTAGCGCATCACGACCGCGTAGAACACCAGCACCGTGAGCACCGCGAGGCACGCCGACGCGATCACGGCCAGCACGCGGAACAGCACGTCGTTCACGCAGCTCAGGAACGGCGCGGCGTGCGGCCGCGCCGGCCCGGCGCCGTCCGGGGCGGCGGCCGACGAGCCGCCAGCCGCGGCGCCGTTCAGGGAAGTGCGACGCGTCACTTGGTGGCCTCGATCTCGTCGACGATCTGCTTCATCTGCGGCGTCTTTTCATACTTCGTCCACAGCGGCTGCATCGCCTTCACGAACGCCGCGCGGTCGATCTGCGCGGCCGGCAGGATCTTCGCGCCGCCCTTCGTCACCATCTGCTGCGCGGACGCCTCGCGCGCGGTCCACAGCTTCTGGTAGTACGGCACCGAATCGGCCGCCGCCTTCCGGATCGCCGCCTGCTCCTGCGGCGACAGCGTGTCCCAGATCTTCTTCGAGAACACCAGCACTTCCGGCGTCATCGCGTGCTGCGTCTCCGAGTAATCGGGCGCCACTTCGTAGTGCTTGGTTTCCTCGTACGACGGCAGGTTGTTTTCCGCCGCGTCGACGAGGCCCGTCTTCAGGCCCGTGTACACCTCGGCGAACGGCATCGGCGTCGGCGTGCCGCCCATCGCCTTGATCTCGTCGACCATCAGGTCGGACGGTTGCACGCGCACCTTCAGCCCCTTCATGTCGGCCGGCGTGCGCACCGGGCGCTTCGCGTAGATCGAGCGCGCGCCGCTCTCGTAGAACGTCAGCGCGATCATCCCCTTCGCGCTGAACGCATCGAGGATCTTCTGGCCGGCCGGGCCGTACATCGCCTTGCGGAAATGGTCGACGTCGCGGAACAGGAACGGAAACGACGGGATCAGCGATTCCGGCACGATCTCGTTGAACGACGCGCCGTTCACCCGCGCCATGTCGATCGCGCCGATCCGCACCTGGTCGACCGTGTCCTTCTCCGAGCCCAGCGCGCTGTTGCCGAACACCTTGATCGAATCCTTCCCGCCCGTCGCCTTCGACAGTTCGTCGCCCATGAACTTCACGGCCATGTTGGTCGGGAAGTTGTCGCCGTGCACGTCCGCCGAGCGGAACACGCGCGCCTGCGCGGACATCGCGAAGCCGGCCATCAATGCGACGGCCAGGGCGGTACGGGAGCCGGTGAATCGGTGCTTCATGGTGAGTCTCCTTGATGGTCGATCGTTGTTGTGCGGCGATCCGTCGGCAGGCACATGCGTCGGCGAGACGCTCCGCTGAACCGCAGAGTCATACGTCGTATGACGTGTCGAGCGAATGTACGTCGGTTAACCGTTTAACTCACTTGGTGCATACCCCTATGACCGTTACCATCAGGGGTTTTTGGCGTGAATCGGGGAATCGTTCCCTCTGTTTTTGCGCGTTTTTGGCGAAACGTTTTCCGGAAACGGGGCGGGATTCGGATCGAACAGGGGCGGGGCGATTTCCTGACGGCCAATCGCCTTCTTTCGTAGCGCCCCGTTTTGTTATAGGATGACTGACTACAGTGCGACCACGTCCACGCACTTTGCCGACCAAGTCCGAGCGTGCTCGGCCGGCTTGCCGCCTTGCCCGCAACGGCGGCGGCGGCACTCACCGCGTGCGGCCGCGGCGATTCGAGCGCCCGCCGCGCGCCAACCGGGCGTCAATGCCCGGTTGGCGAATACCCCTTCAACGTGATCGGGCTGTCGACTGCCTCGACCTCGCGCCTGCCGTCACGGCGAGCGCCTGAAATAATGCTGCGCCAGCGCGACCCAATAGCGGACGCCCGCCGGAATGATGTCGTCGTTGAAGTCGTATTTCGGGTGATGCAGCGACGGGGCATCCGTTCCGGCCGGCGCATTGCCGATCAGCACGTAAGCGCCGGGCCGCTCTTCCAGCATGAAGCCGAAGTCTTCGGACGTCATGTTCGGCGGCACGTCGCGCAACAGGCGGTCGTCGCCGAACGTGTCGCGAACGACCGTTTCGCACAGCGCCGTCTCGGCCGGCGTGTTGACGGTCGCCGGATAGTACTGGAAGAACTCGACGTCGACCTGCGCGCCATGCGCGGCGGCCAGCCCTTCGCATACGAGCCGGACATCGCGCTGCAGCCGTTGCTGCAATTCGGACGACAGCGTGCGAATCGTCCCGCGCAGCTCCGCGCTGTCCGGAATGACGTTGTCCGTCGTGCCCGCCTGGAACATGCAGACGGAAATGACGGCCGGATCGACCGGATCCTTGTGCCGCGCGGCGATGGTCTGGCACTGCAGCACCATCGCGCACGCGAGCGGCACCGGATCGATGCCCAGGTGCGGTTGAGCCGCGTGCGCGCCCTTGCCGGTGACCGTGATCCGGAAACGGGAACCCGCGGCCATGATCGGGCCGGTGCGCATCCCGAAATGCCCGGCCGGCAGGCCGGGCCAGTTGTGCATGCCGAATACGGCTTCCGTCGGGTAGCGATCGAACAGCCCGTCGTCGATCATCTTGCGCGCGCCCGCACCGCCCTCTTCCCCGGGCTGAAACACGAAATGCACGGCGCCCGGCAGCTGCGGCAAGTCCTTCAGGATGCGCGCGGCGCCGAGCAGCATGACGGTATGGCCGTCGTGCCCGCACGCATGCATGATTCCGTGCGTGCACGACGCATGCGCGAAGTCGTTCGCTTCGTGAATCGGCAATGCATCCAGATCCGCGCGCAGCACGATGCCGCGGCGCGGGTCCGCGCCGGGCAGGCTCGCGACGACGCCCGTGCCGCCGAGCCCGCGCGACACCGCGTAGCCGAGCGCCTCGAGCTCGCGGGCGACGACGTCGGCCGTCCGGTGTTCCTCGAATCGCAGTTCGGGGTGCGCATGCAGATCGCGGCGCAATGTCGCCCAGTGCGCGTGATGCAGGTCCAGCGACGTGTCGGGGATGACGATGTTTTCCAAGTCGGCACCTCTGCCAGGCAAACCGGTTCAAATCGGGACCGCCGCCGCATCGCGTGCGGCGACAGCTTCAGTCGTCGAATCCGAGGATCGACTTGATTTCCATATATTCCTCCATCCCTTCGATCCCGTACTCGCGGCCGTTGCCCGACTGCTTGTATCCGCCGAACGGCGCCTGCGGATCCCACGCCGGGTAGTTCAGGTGTACCTGGCCGGCCCGGATGCGCGCGGCCACCGCGCGCGCCTGCGCCTTGTCGGTGCCCTGCACATGCGCGCCCAGCCCGTAGACCGTGTCGTTCGCAATGGCGATCGCCTCGTCCACGGTATCGTAGGGAAGAATCGCGAGCACCGGACCGAAGATCTCCTGCTGCGCGATCGTCATGTCGGTGCGGACGTCGGAGAAAATCGTCGGCCGCGCATAAAAGCCCTTGTCGAACCCTTCCGGCCGGCCGGGACCGCCGGCGATCAGCTTCGCCCGTTCGTCGAGGCCCGCGTCGATCATCTGCGCGACCCGGCCGAATTGCGCGCGATTGGCAAGCGGCCCGTGCGTCGTCGTCTCCGCGAACGGATCGCCGACCACCAGTTTCTGCGCGGCCGCGAGAGCCAGCGCCTCGACCGTGCCGAGCAGGTTGCGCGGCACGATCATGCGGGTCGGCGCGCTGCACGACTGACCCATGTTCCGGAACGCGGCGGCCACGCCGGGCGCAATGGCCCGCTGCAGGTCCGCATCCGGCAAGACGATGTTCGGCGACTTGCCGCCCAGCTCCTGCGCGACGCGCTTGACGGTCGGCGCCGCCGCCTGCGCCACCAGCACGCCGGCACGCGTCGAGCCGGTGATCGACACCATGTCGACTTCCGGGTGCGAAGACAGCGCGGCGCCCACCACCGCGCCGTCGCCGCTCACCAGGTTGAATACGCCCGCGGGCACGCCCGCATCGGCGATCACTTCCGCGAACAGCAGCGCGCTGAGCGGCGACAGCTCGCTGGGTTTCAGCACGACCGTACAGCCGGCCGCGAGCGCCGGGCCGACCTTCGCCGTGATCTGGTAGATCGGCCAGTTCCACGGCGTGATCAGCGCGCACACGCCGATCGGCTCGCGCACGATCGCGGTCGTTCCCCGCCGCGAGACGAACGGATAACGCGCGAGATTGTCGCGCGCGACGCGGATATGCTCGGCCGCGAGCGGCACGTGCGCGGCGCGCGCATAGCTGATCGGCGCGCCCATTTCCGTGGCCAGCGCCGCGGCGAACAGCTCCGCGCGCTCCAGCATCAACGCATGCACGCGATCGAGCAGCGCGGCGCGCGCCTGCGGCGACGTGGCCGCCCACGGTTCGAAGGCCCTGCGCGCGGCGCTGACGGCCCGGTCGGCGTCACGCGCGTTGCCGAGCGGGATCTCGCACAGTCCGTCTTCGGTGGACGGGCTGACGACCACGAACCGGTCGCCGCCGTCGGGCACGACCCAGTCGCCGTCGATGAAGAGGCGATCGAGCCTTCCGTTTTGCATCAGGTGAACAACAGGAGAATTCATTGCAGCGTGTCCTTGAGTCGATACCAGGCACCGACGAACGGCAGGAACCAGGGTTTGCCGAAGTGCCCGGGAATGGCCGGCCAGTCGAAGTCTTTCCAGGGGTTGAGATCCGCGCGCCCGTCCATGATCTCCGCCATCAGCGTGCCCATCAGCGTGGCCATGTGCGTGCCGTGGCCGCTATAGCCCATCGCGTAGTACACGCCGTCGCGCTCGCCCGCGCGCGGTAGTCGGTTGGCGGTCATGTCGACCATCCCGCCCCAACAATAGTCGATGCGTACGCCGGCCAGTTCGGGAAACACGGCGGCCAGCTGCTGCCGCAGGATCGCCCCGCTCTTTTCGTCCGAACGCGGGTTCGACGCGGCGAACCGCGCGCGACCGCCGAACAGCATCCGGTTGTCGGGCGTGACGCGAAAGAAATTGACGAAGTTCTTCGTGTCGGTGACCATCCGGCGCGTCGGCAACAGCCGGTCGAGCAGGTCGTCCGGCAACGGCTCGGTGACGATGATGAACGCACCGACCGGCACGATCCTGCGGCGAATCCAGCCGAACGGGCCGACCTGCGAAATGCCGCTCGCGAGCAGCACCTGGCGCGCACGGATCTCGCCGAGCGGCGTACGCGCCGCGTAAGCGCCGCCCGCTTGCCGCTTCAGCCCGAGCACCGGCGCATGCTCGAGGACGTGCGCGCCGCGCGCTTGCGCGGCGCGTGCCAGGCCGCGCACGTAACGGCCGACGTGCATCCCGGCACTCTTGCCGAACAGCAGGCCGCCGTGATAACGGTCCGAGCCGATCTCGTCACGCAGCTCGGCTTTCGTCACCATGCGCGTGTCGGGATCCACGCTCGCCGCGAGCAGTGCCTGACTTCGCGCGAGCTTGTCGTAATGCTCAGGTTTCGCCGCGAGCTTGAGCTTGCCGCGGCGCACGAAATCGCAATCGATCGACTCCTCCCTGACCAGCCGCTCGACCGTGTCGACGCCTGCGTCGAACGCGCGATAGAGCCGATTGGCCAGTTCCGTGCCGATGCGCTGCGACAGCGCCGCGTAATCCTGCGCGAAGCCGTTGTTGCACATACCGCCGTTGCGTCCCGATGCCGCCTGCCCGACGGTGCCCGCCTCGCAGACGATCACGCGCGCCCCTTTCCTGGCCAGCGCCAGTGCGGCCGCCGAGCCGGTGATCCCGCCGCCCACCACCAGCACGTCGCAACTGCCGTCGCGCAACGCCGGCGAGTTGCTCGCAAATGGCTCCGACGTATCGAGCCAGTAGGAACCGAAACGCATCCGTCACTCCCAGGTGGCCGCGCCGGACGGTCAGGCCGGCGAAGGTTCGCCGCGCCGGTCCGGCCGCTCGCGTGCGAGCGTCGCGGCCTTGCATCAGAAATCGGCGACCTTGCCCCATGCGGAATCGCTGAACCGGGCCGGCTGGTACGGCACCGGATCGACCAGCGGCGGCGCGCCCGTCGCAAGATCCGCGATCAGGTGCCCGGCGCCCGGCCCGATCCCGAAGCCGTGGCCGGAAAAGCCCGCCGCGAGGATCAGCCCCGGCACGCCCGGCACTTCGCCGATGCCCGGCACGCCGTCCGGCGTGCTGTCGACGAACCCGGCCCACGCGTGCGTGATCTTCGCGTCGCGAAGTTCGGGCATCAGTTCGACGGCGCGGCGGTAGGTTTCGTGGACCGTCGACATGTCCGGCTTCGGATCCAGGATGCGGACCGCCTCCATCGGCGTCGGCGCATCGAGGCGCCAGCGCTTCAGCGTTTCATGACCGCCGCGCAGCCCTTCGAGCCCGCCCGGCAGCAGATTGCGCCAGCGCTTCGCGAACATCGGCACGAATTGCGGCGCGAATCGCAGGAACTGCGGCGTCAGGTCCACCCGAGCGCGGCCGCTGATCGCCAGCGCGTAGCGTCCGTCGCTGCGGCGCGTCACGGACACGCCGGACGTGTACATCGCATCCGGCAGCGGATGCTCGACCGGCGACACGCTCAGGATCGACTGACGGATCGACGCCTGCGGAAAACGGATGCCGAGCTGGCGGCAGAACGACGACGCCCAGGCACCGCCCGCGAGCACGACGGTCTTGGTCTTGATCACGCCGGACTCCGTGACGACGGCGCTCACGCGTCCGCCCTCGCGTTCGATGCCGCGCGCCGCGCAGTACTGGTGGACACTGCCGCCGAGCTTCATCAGCGCGGCGGCGACGGCCGGCGCGGCCTTTTCCGGGTCGGCCGTGCCGTCGGTCGGCGAAAACACGCCGCCTTTCCACGGCCGCCCGGTCGCGTGCCCGCGCTCGGTGGCCTGCTTGCCGTCGAGCATGTACGTCGCCACGCCCGCCGTCTTCGCGAACTCGCCCCAGCTGGCCCAGCGGGCCAGCTCGGCCTCGTCATTGCTCAGGTACAACAGGCCGCAGCGATGAAAGCCCGTGTCCTCGCCCGATTCGATCGCGAATCGTTCCCACAGGTCGATGCTCTTGCTTGCCATCGGCAACTCGCGCGCATCGCGGTTCTGCTGCCGGCACCAGCCCCAGTTGCGGCTCGACTGCTCGGCGCCGATGCGCCCCTTCTCGACGAGCGCGACCGATACGCCGCGCCGGGCGAGATAGTAGGCGGTGAAGACGCCGATGATGCCGCCGCCGATCACGACGACATCGGCCGAAGCCGGCAGCGTGGCCGGGGTTTCGATATGGCGTAGCGGAGGAGTCATGCTCAGGCTCGCTCGGTGGATGCGTTGACGGTCTGCACGACGTAGAACTTCGCCACGCGTTCGCTGCTTTCCCACCCGATCGGCGTGCCTTGCGGCACGAACAGCGCATCGCCGGCGCCGAGCGACAGCACGCTGCCGTCCGGCGCGGCGAACCGTACGTCGCCGTCCAGCAGGAACATGAATTCGTTCACGCGATGCGGCCGGACGATCCGGTGATAGGGCGTCGAATCCCACGTGCCCGCGCAGTACGCGGCGCCGTCGTCGACGAACACGTTATCGCTGCTGCACTGCGGCGCCGAGCCGAGCAGCACCTCCGCCGGCAGCGTGGCCGACGGCTTGAAGTCGGCATCGGCTCGCAGCGCGAACACGCCGCGCCGGGTCGGTGCCGCGCACGCGGCGGCGCAGAACGTGAACAGCACGCGCGATGCCGCGGTCACGCGCAGCGCCGTGCCGCCGCCGATCACGGCCCCGTCTCCCGGGCCCAGCACCAGCGGCGCGGCGCCGGCCGCTTCGAGCGTCAGCTCGCCCTCGATGATCGCGATGGTTTCGATGTGCGGAAAGCTCGCCACGTCGAGTTCACCGGCGAACGCGACACGTCCGGCGGCCATCGCGTCGGGACCTTCCCACGCGATCTCCCGGGCTTGCGCGAAAGGATCGTTCGCGCCGAACGCCTGCTGGCGAAATACGGTTGACGAAGGCGCGCCATCGGCGCGGTGCAACACGAAAACTGCGGTCATATCTGCTCCTGTGCGGCGCGCGGCGGTGCGGTTGAACGCCGCCGCGCGATATCGGAAATCGTCGTTCGCCGGCTCTGCCGCCGGACCTCCCCGGCATGCGAACCGTGCGTGTGTGCGCCTACGCCGCGTGACACGACGCTTCGCGGCGCTCGGCATGCCTGCGCGTCGAAGACGTGCGCGCCGTCGCACCGCCTGCCCGCGCGACCACGTAATCGCGCGGCGTGATCCCGAGCACCCGCCGGAAATGCCGGCACAGATGGCTCTGATCGAAGAAACCGACGTCGGTCGCGACGACCGACGGCGCGAGACCGGCGCGCAACAGGTCCTGCGCACGGCGTACCCGCACCAGGCACAGATACCGGTGCGGCGACAAGCCGGTTTCGCTGCGAAAGCGCGCGGTGAAACGCGACACGCTCAATCCGGCCACCGCCGCGAGCGTGTCGAGGTTCAGCGGCTGCGCGAACGATGCATCGATCGCGCGCAGCACGTCGCCGATCGCCGGCGAGACGGGCCGCGCGACACGAGACGAGCCAACGAGTTGCACTGTCATGTCGTATCCTCCCGGGCGCTCGCTTCAGTGCAGGAAATCCTGCATCCGGTAATACGCGCCGACGAGCGGCAGGAACCACGCGTGCCCGAAATGGCCCGGTATCGCCGGCCATTCGAGCTCGCGCCACGGGTTCGACGCGGCTGCGCCATACAGCACGTCGGCCATCACGCGGCCCATGTGCACCGACATCTGCACGCCGTGGCCGCTGTAGCCCATCGAGTAATAGAGCCCGTCGTGCTGGCCCGCGCGCGGCAGCCGGTCGGCGGTGATGTCGACGAGGCCGCCCCAGCAGTAGTCGAGCCGCACGTCGGCCAGTTCCGGAAAGTAGCCGGCCATGCCGGCGCGCAGGACGTCGCCGCTTTTCGTATCCGAGCGCGGGCTCGACATCGCGAAACGCGCGCGGCCGCCGAACAGCAGCCGGTTGTCGGGCGTCACGCGGAAGTAGTTGCCGATCTGGCGCGACGTCACGTACGCGCGGCGATGCGGGAACAGCCGGTTCAGTTGCGCGTCGGCCAGCGGCTCGGTGACGACGATGAAGCTGCCGACCGGCGCGATGCGCCGCCGGAACCACGCGAACGGGCCGTGCTGCGATGCGCCGGTCGCGACCAGCACGCGATCGGCGACGATCGTGCCGCGGGTGCTGGTGATCGAGTGACGCTCGCCGTCGAGCCGGTCGAGCTGCGTGACGGCCGCCTGCTCGTACACGCGTGCGCCGGCACGCACGGCCGCTTGCGCGAGGCCGACGCCGAACTTGCCCATGTGCATCTGCGCGCCGTTGCGCTGCAGGAGCCCGCCGTAGAAACCGTCGGATGCGATTTCATCGCGGATCCGCGACGGCTCGATCAGCTCGATGTCGGGATCGACGTCGCGGCGCAACGCATCGAAGGTCTTTTCGAGCCCGGCGAAGTGCTGCGGCTTCGCGGCGAGCTTCAGCTTGCCCGCGCGCCGGAAATCGCAATCGATCGCCTGTTCGGTCACGATCGTCTCGACGCTCTTCACCGCGCTTTCGTACGCGAGATAAAACTGCTTCGCCTGCGTGGCGCCAATGCGCGCGGCCAGCGACGCGTAGTCCTGCGCGACGCCCGTATTGCACTGGCCGCCGTTGCGGCCGGACGCCTCGCCGGCCACCTGCGCGGCTTCGAGCACGACCACCGACACGCCGCGCTGCGCGAGCGCGAGCGCCGCCGACAAGCCGGTGAAACCGCCGCCGATCACGACGACGTCGGCCCGCCCTTCGACGGGACCAACGCTTCCGGCACGAAACGCGGGGCGGGTATCCAGCCAGTACGATTCCAGTTTCATTGGATCCTTCTTGTGCATGCCGGCAATGTCGATCGGCGAACGTTCAATGAGAATCATTTAATCACCGTCAAAAACCGCAGTTGCCGCGTATTCGCGCGCGGCACGCGTGCAAATTGCCGTTTTGCGCAACCGCCGCAGCAGACTATGCGGCGAGCCGTCCACCGCACCGCGCGATGAACGGTTCGCGCGCCTCGCACTACAGCTGTACCGGCGCGACGCCAGCGGAAATCGGCTCCGCCTGGAAGCGCGCGAGATCTTCCTCGCTGCGATGGCACAGCACCTGCGCGCCGTTCCCGAGCGTGCGCAGCGACGGGGCCGTGCGGTTGCACACGCCGTCCACACGCATCGCGCAGCGCGACAGGAACGGACACAGCTCGGCCTCGTTCTCGCGCTCGCCGATCGGCACCAGCGGCCGGTGGCAACGCTCGGCCGCATCGTCGAGCCAGCCCGCGCGCAACTCCGGCGCGGACGACACCAGCAAGTGCGAATACGGGTGATAAGGCGGCGCGCACAGCGCGTCGCGGCTGCCCGTCTCCACACGGCGGCCCGCATACAGCACGACGATGTCGTCGCTGATCGCGCGCACCTTCGCGATGTCGTGCGTGATGAACACGTACGACACGCCGAGCTTCGCCTGCAGGTCGCGCAGCAGCTCGATGATCGCGGCGCCGACCACGGTGTCGAGCGCCGACGTGACCTCGTCGCACAGGATCAGGTCGGGCTCGGCCGCGAGCGCGCGCGCGAGGTTCACGCGCTGCTTCTGGCCGCCCGACAGCTCGCCGGTACGCCGCGAGGCCACCGCCGGCGGTAGCCGCACGAGTTCGAGCAGCTCCGCGACGCGCTGCCGCGCACGCGCGCCCTTGATGCCGTGATAGAACGCGAGCGGCCGTGCGAGCGTGCGCTCGACGGTATGCACCGGGTTGAGCGCGGTATCGGCGTTCTGGAACACGATCTGCACGCGGCGGTGCTGCTCCTTGGTGCGCTTGACGATATCGAGCGCGAGCGGCTCGCCGTCGAGCAGGATCTTGCCGCCCGTCGCCGGCACGAGGCCCGCGATCACCTTCGCGAGCGTGGTCTTGCCGGAGCCCGATTCGCCGATCACGCCGACCGTCTGGCCGCGCCCGATGCGCAGGTCGACTTCGTGCAGGATCACCTTCGCGGGCCACCCTTTGGCGGTACGGCCGCCGTAGCCGGCGATCGCGCCGCGCACGTCGAGCAGCGGCGTCGGCGCGGCCGGCTCCGGTGCTTGCCCCTGCGCGTCGCGTTCGGCATCGTTCGGCGTGACCGCCGCGATCAGGCTCTGCGTGTACGGGTGCGTCGGCGCATGCAGGATCTGTTCGGTGTCGCCCGCCTCGCGGATCACACCGTCGCTCAGCACGACGATCCGGTCGGCCATCTGCGCGACCACGGCCAGGTCGTGGGACACGTACACCGCACTCATCCCGTAGCGCCGGATCACGCTCTTGAACGCCTGCAGCACGTCGATCTGCGTGGTCACGTCGAGCGCGGTGGTCGGCTCGTCGAGGATCACCAGCTCCGGATCCGTGATCAGCGCCATCGCGGCCATCAGCCGCTGCAGTTGACCGCCCGATACCTGGTGCGGATAGCGCTTGCCGATCGTCTCCGGCTCCGGCAGCGCGAGCGCGCGAAACAGCTCGATCGCCTTCGCCTGCGCGTCGCGCTTCGTCATCGTCTTGTGGATCAGCGCGCTCTCGATCACCTGGTCGAGAATCGTGCGCGACGGGTTGAACGCGGCGGCCGCGCTCTGCGCGATATACGCGACCTTGCGGCCGCGCAGCGCGGTCAGCGCCGCTGCGGAAAGCGTGCACACGTCGGTGCCGTCGAGCTTCACCGAGCCGCCGGCGATCCGGCATCCGGCGCGCGCATGGCCCATCAGCGACAGCGCGATCGTCGTCTTGCCGGAGCCCGATTCGCCGATCAGCGCGAGCACCTCGCCGCGCGCGATGTCGAAGTCGACACCGTGGACGATTGTCGTTTCCTCGCCGCCCGGCCGGCCGCCGACCACGCGCAGCCCGCGCACCTCGACGAGCGGGTTCGATTCGTGTCGCATCAGTGTCCTCCGGCGGCGCCGGCCGCGCCCTTGCGGCGGCCGCGATGCGGCAGGCCGTCGATCATCAGGTTGACGCCCACCGTCAGGATCGCGATCGCGACCGCGGGCACGATCGCGACGGCCGAGCCGTCGCCGAGGCTCGCGATGTTCTCGCGCACGAGCGAGCCGAGGTCCGCGTACGGCGGTTGCACGCCGAGCCCGAGAAAGCTCAGGCCGCTCAGCAGCAGCACGACGAACGTGAAGCGCAGCCCGGTGTCCGCCAGCATCGGGTGGATCATGTTCGGCAGCATCTCGACGCACGCGATGTACAGCGCGCTTTCGCCGCGTGCGCGCGCGACCTGCACGAATTCCAGCGTGCTGATGTTGACGGCGAGCGCGCGCGCGATCCGGTACGAGCCGGGCATGTAGCTGACCGCGGCGGTAAGGACCAGCAGCGGCAACGACGAGCCGAACGCGGCGACGAACATCAGCGCGAACATCTTCGACGGAATCGACGTGAGCGCGTCGAGCAGCCGGCTCATCGTCTCGTCGACCGCGCGGCCCGACACGGTCGCGAGCAACCCGAGCGTCGTGCCGGTCACGGCGGCGAGCAGCACCGCGGCCAGCGCGAGCAGCACGGTCAGCCGCGCGCCGTACAGGATCCGGCTCAGCATGTCGCGGCCGAGGAAGTCGGAGCCGAACGGCAGCTTCGCGCTGAACGGCGCGAACACGTCCGGCGTGACGATCGCGCCGACGTCGTGCGGCGCGAGCAGCGGCGCGAACACGGCGATGAACAGCATCAGGCCGACCATCGCCAGACCGACGCGGCCGCCGGTCGTCAAGGCGATGCGCGCGGGGCGGCGCTTGCGCGGCTGGTCGGGGGCAGGCGCGGCCGGCGGCATGCTGCCCCGCCCCAGGGGCGGGTCGTCGGATGGCGGCAGCGGGCTGCTGCGTTGTACGGGTTCGATCGGTTGCATGGGCGGCATCTCGGAAGGAAGACGAAACACTCAGGTGCGCAGTCGCGGGTTCGACACGATCGAGCACAGGTCGGCGAACAGCACGAGCGTCAGGTAAGCGACGCAGAAGATCAGCGTGCACGCCTGGACCAACGGGAAATCGCGGTTGCTGACGGCGTCGACCATCAGGCTCGCGAGGCCCGGATAGTTGAAGATCGTCTCGACGACGATCACGCCGCCGAGCAGATACGACAGGCTCAGCGCGATTGCATTGGCGATCGGGCCGATCGCGTTCGGCAGCGCATGGCGCAGCACGACGCGCGCGGGGCTTGCGCCCTTCAACGTGGCCATCTCGACGTACGACGCGCTCAGTTGCTCGATCACCGCGGCGCGCGTCATGCGCGCCATCTGCGCGATCACGACCGCGCACAGCGTCAACACCGGCATCGCATACGCACGCAGGAAATCGTGCAGGCTCTCGATCGGGCCGCTGTACGACAGCGCGGACAGCCAGTGCAGCTTCACCGCGAACACGAGCACGGCGACCGTCGCGATCAGGAATTCCGGCGTCGCGACGAGCGACAGCGTGCCGAGGCTGATCACGCGGTCGACCACCGTCTCGCGCTTGACCGCCGCGAGGATGCCGAGCAGCAGCGCGATCGGCACCGACACGGCGGTCGTGATCGCCGCAAGCGCGAGCGACTTCGGCAGGCGGCCGCCGATCAGCTCCGACACCGGCATGTCGCCGGACAGCGACCGGCCGAAATCGCCGTGCAACAGCCCGGCGAGCCAGTGCACGTAACGGACGTGCGCCGGCATGTCGAGACCGAACTGCTGGCGCAGCGCGGCGACCGTTTCCGGCGTCGCCGACTGGCCGAGCGCGGCCTGCGCGGCGTCGCCCGGCAGCAGGTTCGTGATCGTGAAGATGATCGCGGACACGATCAGCAGCGTCAGCGCGGTGACCGCGATGCGCCGGCCGATCAGCCCGATGAGAATTCGGTTCATGGAGCAGCACTCCCGAAAAAACCGTGCGTGGCCGGCGCGGGGGCCCGCACCGGCCGCGCGACGGCGGCCAGCCACGACGTCACGCGTTCCACCACACGTTCTCGGCGAACATGAAGCCCATCATCCCGCCGGTCGGGATCGAACCGAGGCCCGCGAGCCGCTTGTCGTACCCGTCGAGGAAGCTGATGAACGCCGGAATGCCGACCCGGCCCTGCTGCGCCACGATTACCTGCATGTCGCCGTACATCTGCTTGCGCTTCGCGTCGTCGGTTTCCGAACGCGCGGCGAGCAGCAACTGGTCGAACTTCGCGTTCTTCCAGCCCGATTCGTTCCACGGCGCATCCGACTTGAAGAACTGCGTGAACAGCACGTCGGCGCTCGAACGCGGGTTGATGTTGCCGAACGTGAGCGGGTGCTTCATCCAGTGGTTCGACCAGTAGCCGTCGGGCGACGCGCGGTTGACCTGCAGGTTCAGCCCGATCTTCTGGCCGGCCTGCTGCAGCAGCACGGCCATTTCGATCGACCCGTTCGCGTCGGACGTCGCATAGATCGGCGGCAGCGTGGTGCCGAGCGCGCCCGCCTTCTGGAGCAGGAATTTCGCCTTGTCAGGATCGTGCGCCCGCTGCGGCAGCGACGCGTTGAAGTAGCGATGCCCCGGCGGGATCGGCTGGTCGTTGCCGATCACCGAGTAGCCGCGGAACACCGCCGTGCGGATCTGCTCGCGATCGAACAGGTACTTCATCCCTTCGACGAAATCGGGATTCGAGACGATCGGGTTGTCGCTGCGCATGATCAGGTCGGTATAGAGGCCCGACTTGGTTTCCTTCAGCGCGTAGCCCGGCGTCGACGAGACCCGCTGCGTCGAGCGCGGATCGATCGCGTTGATCAGGTGCACGTCGCCCGACAGCAGCGCGTTCAGGCGCGCGGCGCTGTCGCCGATGCCGATCAGCTCGATCTCGTCGAGATACGGCCTGCCCGGCTTGAAGTAGCTGTCATTGCGCACGCCGATGGTCGCCACGCCCGGCTTGAACGACTTCAGCTTGTACGGGCCGCAGCCGATACCGGTGCTGAAGTCGGTCGTGCCGTCCTTGACGATCACGAGCTGCGGCGTCGCGAGGATCACCGGCAGATCGGCGTTCGCGCTCACGAGCGTCAGCGTGACTTCGTCGGGCCCGGTTGCCTTCGCATCCGCGAACTGTTCGGCGAGCGGCTTGACCTTCGACGCGGTGGCCGGGTTCTTGTGGCGCATCAGCGAAAACACCACGTCGGCCGGGCCGACGGGCTTGCCGTCGTGGAACGTGACGCCCTTGCGCAGCTTGATGATCCACGTCTTCGCATCGGTCGTCTGCAGCGACTCGGCGAGGTTCATCTGCGGCGTGAGGCTCGCATCGAGCTGCGTGAGACCGCTGTAGAACATGAAGAAACGGGTGTAGTCCGCGCCCGTCGAGCCCTTGGCCGGATCGAGCGTATCGGCCGTCGAGCCGGCTTCGTTCGCGACCCGGATCTTGCCGCCGCGCTTCGGCGCGGGCGCGGCGAATGCCGACTGCGCATCCATCAGCAGCCCGCCGCCGCCGACGGCCATCATGCCGCTCGCCGCCATGACCCGCATCATGTCGCGGCGCGTGAAGCCGCCCTTGCCGTCATTGTCGATATCGTCGCTCATCCGAACTGCTCCTGACTGTGGGAAGTGGGTCCAAGGGTCCAGCGTGGTTGTTCAATCCCGCCGCGCCCGCTTGCTGGTGGCGGGCGCGACGTCGTACACATGCAGTTCATTTAAGCATCGCCAAAATGCGGTTTGTCGCGATTCGGGCGGCCCGCACGATACGAATCGACCGTTTTGAGCCGCCCGCGCAGCATGAATTGCTGCGTGCGCGCATGTGTCGTCGTGCGCCCGGCGGCGTGTCGCGGCGGCTGCCCGACCCGTGTCGATACAGGAAATCGTAAGGCCGCAGCCGCCGCAGATTGCGCCGACAAAATTGCCCGTTCGGCATCCGGCGCGCGTTTGACTCACGCAAACCGCACGTTTGTGTCGAATGTGTGTGCGCGTGCCCAAGACGGTCGAAACGAGCGGCACGTTGCGGCGGATCGCCGCACGCACGAGCGGCGACGATGGGGATCGCGACGGGACGTCGCGCAGGAAAGTTCGGAAGAATGCCGCTCGATCGGAACGGCTTGGCGGGAAGACGGGAAGATGACGGGACTGCCCGGAAACCGGGCCCGTGCAGCCGTCAGGCGCCGCGGCCGCGAGCGGCGATGCATGCGTCACCGGGCATGTCGGCGCGCTCGCCGGCGCGGCGCCCAGGCGGCAGGATGATGCGCCCCCGCGAGCGGACGGCGCGAAGCCGTCACGCAGCGAGCCGGAATACCGATACGGCGGCCCGCAGGCGCGCCGCCTGCTCGTCCAGCGACGAGGCGGCGGCCGCTGCCTGCTCGACGAGCGCGGCGTTCTGCTGGGTGACTTCATCCATTTGCGCGACGGCCAGCCCGATTTGTTCGATGCCGGTGCTTTGCTCCGCCGATGCCGCGGAAATCTCGCCCATGATGTCCGCCACCCGGTCGATCGACCGGACGATCTCGGTCATGCGCTCGCCGGCCGTCTCGACGAGCCGGCTGCCGCTGCCGGCCCGCTCGACCGACGCGTCGATCAATCCCTTGATGTCCTTCGCGGCCGCCGCGCTGCGCTGCGCGAGCGAGCGGACTTCCGATGCGACGACGGCGAACCCCCGCCCCTCCTCGCCGGCCCGCGCGGCTTCCACCGCGGCGTTGAGCGCGAGAATGTTGGTCTGGAATGCGATGCTTTCGATGACGACGGTAATGTCGGCGATCCGCACCGATCCGTCCGAAATCTGCCGCATCGTTTCGACGACCGCGTGCACGGCGGCGCCGCCGAGCTCGGTCGCATCCTTGGCCTGGGCCACGAGCGCATTCGCCTGGCGCGCGTTGTCGGCGTTCTGTTTGACCGTGGACGTGATCTGCTCCATGCTCGCCGCCGTTTCCTGCAGCGACGCGGCCTGCTGCTCCGTGCGCTGCGACAGATCCAGGTTGCCTTGCGCGATCTCGCCGGTGCCGGTGGCGATCGAGTGGGTCGTGGTCTGGATCTCGGCGATGGTGTCGGTCAGCCGCGCCTTCATGTCGCCCAGCGCGACGAGCAGGCTGCCGGGCGCGGCGTGCGCCGTATCGAACTGCACGTCCAGTTCACCGGCGGCGATGCGGGCGGCGATCTGCGTCGCATGCGCGGGTTCCCCGCCCAGCGTGCGCCTGACGCTGCGCAGCACGCCCCATGCGATGGCCGCGAGCGCCGCGGCGATGACGAGCGCGACGGCGCCCAGCACCATCGCGAGCCGGGCAAACGCCGCGTTGATGTCGTCGTAGAAAAATCCCGTGCCGATCCACCAGTTCCAGTCCGGAATCGCGACCACGCCCTGCAGCTTCGGCTCCAGGTCCGCGTCGGGGCTGCGCTTGACCAGCACGTCGACGAGCGCGAAATGCGCCTGCGCCATCCCCGCGCGGTACGCCTCGCTGTCGGTCATGCCGCTGGTCGCGCGGTTGCCTTTCGCGCGCGTGCCGATGAATTTCGCGTTCGGGTGCACGAGGTTGACGCCGTCGGACGTCGTGACCCAGAAGTAGCTCTTCGAATTCGCGTTGAGCGCCGCCAGCGCAGCCTTGGCCTGCTGCTGCGCCTGCTCCTGCGTGAGCGTGCCGCTCGTCTGCATCGCGCGATACGAATCGACCAGATGCTCGGCCTTGGTCAGCAGAATGACGATCTCTTCGCGGCGGCTGTCGATCAGCGCGTCGCGCAGCGTGTGCAGCGACAACGCGGCCAGCAGGACGACGCCGAGCAGCGCCGCGGCGACGAGCATCAGCAGTTTGGTGGACAACTTCATGCGGGGGCCTCGAAATATTAACCGTTCGGTACATATATCGGCCCGGGCGGCCCCGCCTTGAACGACTCAATATCGGTAATTACCCTCATTTCGTGCGCTGACCGAACGCGCCGGGACGCGACGGCATCACGGCCGCGCCCCGGCGCTCGACGAATCGGCCGGCGCGGCCGGCTTACAGCCCGAGTTGCGTCGCGAGCTGACCGATGTCCGACACTTCGTAATAGTTGTAGAACGGCGTGCCCGGCTCGTGGCCGCGGTTCACGAATGCCTTGTGCTTGATGCCGAGATCCTCGGCCGTCATGAGGTCGTAGCGCAGGCTCGACGACACGTGCAGCACGTCCTCGGGCTTGCAGCCGAGCTTGTCGAACATGTATTCGAAGCCCTGCATCCGCGGCTTGTACGATTGCGCCTGCTGCGCGGTGAACACGGCGTGGAACGGCGCGCCCAGCTTGTCGACGTTGCTCATGATCTGCTCGTCCATCGCATTCGACAGGATCACCAGCTTGTACTTCGACGCCAGCCGCGACAGCCCGGCCGGCACGTCCGGATGCGGGCCCCACGTCGGCACCGCATGATAGAAAAGCTCGGCCTCGGCCTCGTCGAACTTCACGCCGAGCCGCGCGCAGGTGCGGCGGACCGCGTTGACGACGACGTCGCGGTACGGCTTCCACGCGCCGAGCACCTCGTCGAGCCGATAGGCGGCGAACGCGCGCACGAATGCCTCCATCGCGGCCGGCGACAGCCGGTCCGCATAGATTTCGCGCGCCGTCTCGGCCATCCGGAAATGGGTCAGCGTGCCGTAGCAGTCGAAGGTGATGTACTTCGGTTCAAACTGGATCATGGTGACGTCCTGTCGGTGTGAAGCCCCGGCAGGGCCGGGGACGGGCTGGATTTAACGAAATTGAATCAGGGCAAAAAGTCGTCCGCGCATCGTTCGGCGCCGCTCAAAACGCAGAATCGCCGCGTGTTGCCCGCCACATGCAGCACGATCTGCGGCACGATCGGGCGCGGCGCGGGCGGCGGGCGCCGATGGGCGCCGCGCTACCGCGGCGAGCCCGTCTGCCGATGCGGCCCTTCGGCAGGCGGCAGTGCCGCCGTGCCATTGATCGTAGTGGTATTCCACAGCACGCGTGGCCGGATTGACCCGTCTCGCCAGCACGATCCGGGCGTTCGTTCGCGCCGATCGAGCCGGTTTGCATCGAATTCGCGGGCGCGCCCGCCGCCGCCGGAAAACAGGCGAATCGTCCTATCCGCCCCGCGGCCTCGCTGGCACAGTGATGCGTCATTCCCACCCCTCCGGAGTCCGGCGTGTCCGACCTCAATCCTTCCAGCACGCTTACCTATCGCCCGTTCGCCGAAACCGACCTGCCCGCCGCGCACCGGCTGTCGGAAGCCGTCAAGTGGCCGCACCGGCTCGACGACTGGCGCTTCGTGTTCCAACTCGGCGGCGGCTTCGTCGCCGAAGACGAAACCGGCGTCGTCGGCACCGCGCTCGGCTGGCGCTTCGGCGAATCGCACGCGTCGCTCGGCATGGTCATCGTGTCGCCCGAGCGCCAGGGCCGCGGCATCGGGCGCGAGTTGCTCGCCCGCCTGGTCGACAGCTTCGGCCCGCGGACCGTGTTCCTGCACGCGACGCCGGCCGGCGAGCCGCTGTACGCGAAATTCGGGTTCGAAGCGATCGGCACGATCGATCAACACCAGGGCGCCGCCTTCCAGCCGCCGCTGATATCGCTGCCGCCCGGCGAGCGCCTGCGGCCGATCGGCGCGAACGACGGCCCGCGCCTTGCCGCGCTCGCGTCGCGCGCCGCGGGCTATCAGCGCGACGAAGTGATCGGCGCGCTGCTCGACGTCGCGAACGGCATCGCGCTCGATCGCGACGGCGAGCTGCTCGGCTTCGCGCTGTTCCGCCGCTTCGGCCGCGGCCACGCGATCGGCCCGGTGATCGCACCGGACGCGCAGCGCGCGCAGGCGCTGATCAGTCACTGGCTCGCCCTGCACGAGGGCATGTTCGTGCGGCTCGACGTGCCGGGCGACAGCGGGCTGTCCGACTGGCTGCAGGGGCTCGGGCTGCCGCGCGTCGATACCGTCGTCGCGATGGCGCGCGGCGCCGCGCCCGAGCGCGATCCGGCGCTGCGCGCGTACGCGATCGTGAACCAGGCACTCGGCTGAGCGGAACGAAGATGAGCTTCCTGTACAAGGCCGACCCGGTGCGCGGCGCGCAATGGGCACAGCGCTTCGCGCAGCGCGCACCCGATCTCGCGTTCCGGATCTGGCCGGACATCGGCGACCCGGAGGCGGTCCGCTATCTCGCCGCGTGGCAGCCGCCGGACGATCCGGCCGCGCTGCTCCCGAATCTCGAGGTCGTGTTCTCGGTCGGGGCCGGCATCGATCAGTTCGACCTGTCGCGCGTGCCGCCGCACATCCCCGTCGTGCGGATGATCGAGCCGGGCATCGTCGAGGGCATGGTCGAATACGTGACGCAGGCGGTGCTGACGATTCACCGCGACCTGTTCGACTACGCGGCACAACAACGCGCGCAGGTGTGGCACGAGAAACCGGTGCGCGCCGCCGCGTCGACGCGGATCGGCGTCCTCGGGCTCGGCACGCTCGGCCAGGCGGTGCTCGACATGCTCCGGCGCTTCGGCTTCCCGTGCGCGGGCTGGAGCCGCACGCCGCGCACGCTCGACGGCATCGCGTGCTACGCCGGCGACGACGCGCTCGAACCGTTCCTCGCCCGTACCGACATCCTGATCTGCCTGCTGCCGCTGACCGACGGCACGCGCGGGCTGCTCGGCACACGCGTGTTCGATGCGCTGCCGCCCGGCGCGTCGCTCGTGCAGGTCGGGCGCGGGCCGCAGCTCGACGCGGCCGCGCTGCTCGCCGCGCTCGACAGCGGCCGGCTCGACAGCGCGATCCTCGACGTGACCGACCCCGAACCGTTGCCGGCCGGTCATCCGTTCTGGGCGCATCCGCGCATCCGGATCACGCCGCACATCGCGAGCGCCACGCGGCCCGACACCGCCGTGGACGCCGTGCTCGCGAATCTCGCGCGCCATCGTGCAGGACAACCGATGATCGGCGTCGTCGACCGCACACGCGGCTACTGACGCACGCGTCCGGCACGGCGGGGCGCGCAGCAGAAAATGCCGAAGCGCCCCGTGCAAACGCCGCGCCCATACGTTTCGGGGCGCAAATTGAAAGCGCATGCGGATCGTTCGCCCGGTAGCATGAACTCACCGCTGACACCTGACGAGAGTCCTGCCCTGCCATGAACCACGCCGACCACGCTGCGCTGATCGAAGCCGATCGTCAGCATCTGATCCACCCCGTCGTCAACTATCGCGCACACGAGGCGCGCGGCGCCACCGTGCTCGAATCCGCGGACGGCGTGTTCCTGCGCGACGCCGACGGCCACACGCTGCTCGACGCGTTCTCGGGCCTGTGGTGCGTGAACGTCGGCTACGGCCGCGACAGCATCGTGAAAGCGGCCGCCGACCAGATGGCGAAGCTGCCCTACGCGACCGGCTATTTCCATTTCGGCTCGCAGCCGGCGATCGAGCTGGCCGAACGGCTCGCCGCGCTCGCGCCGCCGTCGCTGAACCACGTGTACTTCACGCTCGGCGGCTCGGATGCGGTCGACTCCGCGGTGCGCTTCATCACGCACTATTTCAACGCGACCGGCCGTCCGTCGAAAAAGCAGATGATCGCGCTCGAGCGCGGTTATCACGGCTCGTCGTCGATCGGCGCCGGCCTCACCGCGCTGCCGGCGTTCCACCGTCACTTCGACCTGCCGCGCGCGGACCAGCATCACATCCCGTCGCCCTACCCGTATCGCCATCCGCTCGGCGACGATCCGCAGGCGCTGATCGCCGCGTCGGTCGCCGCGCTCGAAGCGAAGGTCGCCGAACTCGGCGCGGACAACGTGGCCGCCTTCTTCTGCGAGCCCGTGCAGGGTTCCGGCGGCGTGATCGTGCCGCCGGCCGGCTGGCTGAAGGCGATGCGCGACGCCTGCCGTCGCCTCGGCATCCTGTTCGTCGCCGACGAGGTGATCACCGGCTTCGGCCGCACGGGGCCGCTGTTCGCGTGCGAGACCGAACAGGTCGATCCGGACCTGATGACCGTCGCGAAGGGACTGACCGCCGGTTATGCGCCGATGGGCGCGGTGCTGATGTCCGATGAAATCTATGAAGGGATCGCGGGCAGCCGCGCCGAATCGGCCGTGGTCGGCCACGGCCATACGTATTCCGCGCATCCGGTCAGCGCGGCGATCGGCCTCGAGGTGCTGAAGCTCTATCACGAAGGCGGGCTGCTCGCGAACGGCCAGGCGCTGGCGCCGCGCTTCGCGGCGGGCCTCGACGCACTGCGCGCGCATCCGCTCGTCGGCGATGCGCGTTCCGTCGGCCTGCTCGGTGCGCTCGAACTGGTGACCGACAAGGCCCGCAAGACGCGCTTCGACCCGGCGCTGAACGTGCCCGACAAGATCGCGGCGGCCGCTTACGCGAACGGCGTGGTGTTCCGCGCGTTCGGCGACGGCGTGCTCGGCTTCGCGCCGGCGCTGAGCTTCACCGCGGGCGAGTTCGACCTGTTGTTCGAACGCGTGCGCAAGACGCTCGACGACGTGCTGGGCGATGCCGGCGTGCAGCGCGCGCTCGACGCCGCGCACGCGCAGCCGGCCTGACCGGCCAAGGGAAAGCCGGGCTTGTGGCGGCCCTCGTTCGACTCTAAAGTAACCGGACATTCCATTTTTTTCGCCTCTCACGTGAACATGACGGACAGCAAGCTGGATCGCATCGACCTGCGCATCCTCTCCCAGTTGCAGAAGCGCGGCCGCATGACCAACGTCGAGCTGGCCGATGCGGTCGGGCTGTCGCCCAGTCCTTGCCTGATCCGCGTGAAGCGGCTCGAGAAGGCCGGCTACATCGGCGGCTACGGCGCGCACATCCAGCTCGAGAAACTCGGCGACGTGCAGGTCGTGTTCACCGAGGTCACGCTGGCCGACCACCGGCGCGAGGACTTCGACCGCTTCGTCGCGGCGATCCGCAACGTCGACGAGATCGTCGAGTGCCATCTCGCGAGCGGCGGCTACGACTACCTGCTGAAGTTCATCACGCGCAGCGTGAGCCATTACCAGACGATCGTCGAAGGGCTGCTCGAGCAGAACATCGGCATCGAAAAGTATTTCAGTTACGTGATCATCAAGTCGCCGTTCGTCAAACGGCACTATCCGCTCGAATCGCTGTTCGGCGACCGGCACTGACGCACGGTGCCCGCCTGCCTCGAACGCGGCAGCGTGCTGTCCGCGCGGGGTAGTCGCGCGCCCGCGCCGCCGCCGAACCGCTTCATCCAAGGACCTGTCATGCCGCTTACGCTGTCCCGAACCGAACTGCTGCGTACCGCCAACCTGATCGACGGTACCTGGCGCGATGCGCTCGACGGCGCGCGCTTCGACGTCACCGATCCGGCGACGCTCGAGACCGTTGCCCACGCACCCGACAGCGGAGCCGCCGACGCGCGCGCCGCGACCGACGCGGCGGCACGCGCGCTGCCCGCATGGCGCGCGACGCCCGCTCGCGAACGCGCCGCGATCCTGCGCGCGTGGCACGCGGCGATCATCGCGCACACCGACGATCTCGCGAAGCTGATGTCGCGCGAACAGGGCAAGCCGCTCGCCGAAGCGCGCGGCGAAGTCGCCTACGGCGCGTCGTACGTGCTGTGGTTTGCCGAGGAAGCGACGCGCACGTACGGCGACCTGATTCCGCAACAGCAGCGCGGCAAACGGCTGAGCGCGGTCAAGGAACCGATCGGCATCGTCGCCGCGATCACGCCGTGGAATTTCCCGCTCGCGATGATCGCGCGCAAGATCGCGCCCGCCCTCGCGGCCGGCTGCACGGTCGTCGCGAAGCCGGCGGAAGACACGCCGCTGACCGCGCTCGCGCTCGCCTTCCTCGCGCAGGAAGCCGGCGTGCCGCCCGGCGTGCTGAACCTGATCGCCGCCTCGCGCGAGCGCGGGGTCGCTGCCGTGGCCGACTGGCTCGCGGACGGCCGCGTGCGCAAGATCACGTTCACCGGATCGACACCCGTCGGCAAGCTGCTCGCACGCGAATCGGCGGCGACGCTGAAGAAGCTGTCGCTGGAGCTCGGCGGCAATGCGCCGTTCATCGTGTTCGACGATGCCGAGCTCGATAGCGCGGTCGACGGGCTGATGGCGTCCAAGTTCCGCAACGGCGGCCAGACCTGCGTGTCGCCGAATCGCGTGTATGTGCAGCGCGGCGTCTACGACGCGTTCGCCGCGAAGCTCGCGGCACGCGTCGCCGCGCTGAAGGTCGCACCGGCAACCGACCCGGCCGCGCAGATCGGCCCGATGATCAACGCGCGCGCGGTCGACAAGATCGCCCGCCACGTCGGCGACGCTGTCGAACGCGGCGCGCGCGTGCTCGCCGGCGGCAAGCGTCTGGCCGAACTCGGCCCGAACTTCTACGCCCCGACGGTGCTCGCCGACGCGACCGCCGACATGCAACTGAACTGCGAGGAAACGTTCGGCCCGATCGCGGCGCTGTTCCGCTTCGATACCGAGGACGAGGCCGTCGGCGCGGCGAACGACACGCCGTTCGGGCTCGCCGCGTATTTCTACACGCAGGACGTGCGGCGCATCGCGCGCGTGTCGGCACGGCTCGAAACGGGCATCGTCGGCATCAACGAAGGCGCGCTCGCGAGCGAGGCCGCGCCGTTCGGCGGGGTGAAGGAATCGGGCTACGGCCGCGAAGGCTCGCGCTACGGCCTCGACGATTACCTGTCGATCAAGTACCTGTGCCAGGGCGGGCTCGAGTGAATCCGGCCGGACGCGACGGCCTGCCGCGCACCGCAGGGTCGGGCCGGCCGTCACGCATCGTCACGTCTGCATGACCAGCGACGTCAGCTGCGCCGCGCGCGCCACGTCCGTCTTCGTGTAGATCGACTTGATCTGCGCGCGGACCGTACCGATCGACACGCCGCGCAGCGCCGCGCACTCCTGCGGCGAGCGCCCGTCGCAGCACAGCAGCACCGCGAGGTCGGCTTCGGCCGACGACAGCCCGTAGAACACGCGCAATCGCTGCGCGCGCGCCGACGGCGAGCGCAGGTCCGCGGCGGTCATCAATGCCGTCACGCCCGGCCGTTCGCGCGCGAGGTGCGACTGTTCGGGAACGGGGATCAACGCCAGCGGCAGCGGCTCGCCCGTCGTCCGCCGCAGCAGCAGCCCGCCGCGCGCGAACGCATGCCGCCATTGCGCGTCGTCGACGCATCCTTCCGGCGCGAAACGCCCGTTCACGACCCGCAGCGCCGGTTCGGCGGCGATCAGTTGATCGGCCGCACGGTTCGTGTAGCGCAGTTCGCGCCGCGCGCCGAGCAGGAACACCGGCACCGGAATCGCGTCGAGCGCCGATTCCGCGGCGGCCACGCGCGCTTCGAGTTCGCCGATGCGCGCCTGAATCCGCAGCGCGCGGCTGATGTGCGCGCCCATGATTTCGATCATGCGGCGCTGATCGTCGGACAGCCCCTGCGATTCGGGGCCGCCCTGCACGCTGAGGAACGCGCCCGAGCCTTTGCCGCGATGGATGTACAGGCCCGAGATGCTGCCGAGCCCGAACGGGTGCATGAATTCCTGATAGAACACGCTGTGCGCGCGCTGGTGCGCGGACAGGTGCTTGACGTCCTCGAACCAGCGCCCCGTCGGCCAGTCCGCGGCGATCGGCACGACCGGGTCGTACAGGTAGAACTCGGTGTTGTAGCTGTGGTAGCACGCGGCGACCCACGACGCGTCGTCGCCGGCCGCCTGCTCGATCGCCGGCACCCTCGCCTTGTCGTCGAACGACAGCAGCGTGGCCATGCGCACACCGACCGACGATCGCAGCCCGTCCAGCACCGCTTCCCATCGTTGATCGCCCAGTGCCGCCGCGTAGATATCGTCGATCCACGCCGATTGAATCAATCCGTTCAGTTGCATCTGGCTACCCCGCGCCGTGCGTTTCTGTCGAACGTCTTCAGCGCATCTTACTCAATGAACGAGATCGTTCAAATTAACCGGGTACGTTTGGTCTGAAATACCACGTTTGTTACCGTTTCTCGTCTGATGTATTGGCAATCCTGGCAAGACAGCGCGGCCGACGCCGGCACGAACCGCGCCGCGGCCGGCTTTTCATCCGGATCAGGGTATGCCATGATGCAGCGCATGACGATCCGAAACGCCACGTCCTCGCTGCACCATCACCACGGCCGCCCTCCATTGCGCCGTGGGTCGTTTCGCATCCAGTCATCGATCGGGTAGCTCCCCGGTCAACACGACAACCAAGGCGCCTCCGGCGCCTTTTTTGTTTTTTGCCGCCGAAAAAGCCCGCTGCGCCGCCCCATCGATAACGTCCGGAGTGTTTTCAATGCAACAACCGTGGAAAGACATTGCCCTGTCGGATTTGCCGCTGCGGGACGATCTGACGTTGCGGCATGCGTACGGCGCGCCGCAGCTCGACGTGCCGGTCCGCCTGAACGTCAACGAGAATCCGTATCCGCCATCGCCGGCGCTCGTCGAACGCATCGCGACCGCGGCGGCCGATGCGGCGCGCGACGCGAACCGCTATCCCGATCGCGACTTCGCCGAACTGCGATCGCATCTCACTGCCTACCTGACGCACGACACCGGCGTGCCGGTCGACGCGAGCCGCGTCTGGGCGGCCAACGGGTCGAACGAGGTGATCCAGCAGATCCTGCAGGCATTCGGCGGCCCGGGGCGCTCGGTGCTGGCCTTTACGCCCGCGTATCCGATGTATGACGAATACTGCCGGACGACCTTCACGCGCCTGCACACGTTGCCGCGCGACGAGGATTTCTCGCTGGACCTCGATCGGGCGCTCGACGGCATCCGCGAACACCGGCCGAGCGTGATCCTGCTCACGTCACCGAACAACCCGACGGGAACCGCGCTGCCGATCGACGACATCCGCGCGATTCTCGACCTCGCGCCGGGTGTGGTCGTCGTCGACGAAGCGTATGCGGAATTCCGTCGTCACGGCGTCCGCAGCGCGGTGACGCTGCTGCCCGACCATCCGCGGCTGATCGTGACGCGTACGTTGAGCAAGGCATTCAAGTTCGCGGGGGGCCGCATCGGGTATTGCGCATGCGCGCCGGCGATCGTGGACGCGCTGAAGCGGGTTCGCCTGCCGTATCACCTGTCCGCGTTGACGCAGGCGGCGGCCTGCGCGGCGCTCGCCGCGCGTGACGAAATGCTGTCGCAGGTCGACGCGATCAAGGTCGAGCGCGACGCGACCGTGTGCTGGCTGCGCGGCCGGGGCCTCGCGGTCGCCGATTCGGACGCGAACTTCGTGATGTTCGGCAAGTTTGCGGATCGCCACCGGATCTGGAGCGGACTCCTGCGTCACGGTGTCCTGATTCGCGAGTCCGGGCCGCCCGAGTACCTGCGCGTCTCGATCGGCACCGCTCTGGAGATGGCTGCGTTTCGCGCGGCGCTGCTCGACGTGATGGCGCGCGAATAAGCAATGGGGTGCTTACTTCATCGTCGCGAGCCGCGATTCCAGTTCGTCGATCTTCGCGAGCACGGCTTCGCTGAGCTTCCTGACGTGACGCGGCACGTCGGGCGCCGACAGCAGTTCCTCGATGCGCCCGCGCCAGTAGCTCGGATGCCTGACGCGCGCCGCGCCCGACATCGATACGTCGTCAGCGATCGCATCGCTGTCCAGGAGAGCCACCATTCTCTGGATGTGAGAAAGCTCTCGTTCCACGTAGTCTCTTGCCAGCATATTGATTGCCATTCCCCGAAATACGACATCAGGCCTTCCGTCGTCAACGCCATCGTGCCGCGATGCCAACGATGCACCGCCCACGCCGTGCGTCGTCGCATGCAACGGCCGTGTCGTTCAACTGCGCGGACGATCGCATGCAATCGACACGGAATGGCAGGCCTGTTCGTTTGTTTTCGTTACATCCGCTCCCCGGTGCACTGTCGTCAATCGTAGGCGCACCGGCCCGCGCCGGCATCCCCAAAAATGGGGATGCCGGCCGATATCGTTTGCGCGACGGGTTACGGAAATGCCGGAGGCGGGGCACCTCCCGCCGATAAGACGGCGGTGCGAATTCGACCGGATCGGGGTTCAGGCGCGATACGGCCCGCAATTCGGACGCGTTTGCCTTGCACCGTCGCGGCACGTCAGGTTCACGGGCACCGGTTGCGTCCGCAACGCCTGATGCCAGGTCTGCCACGGGCCGTCCGCGACGGCGATCGGCGACCGTCCGTCGTGGAGCCGGCGGCACGTCAGACAGCGCATGGAGCCGGTCCAGCGCGCCACTGTCCATGTCGACGCGGGCAGCGGGCATCGCGCCGCCTGTCGCACCTTGCATGTCGATTGGCGCGCTTTGCAAGTGAATTGGCGCGTAAAAGGCGGCATCATGACGCATCGCCTCTGCCACGGAACCCACGCCCATGAATATCGATACCGACCTCCCCGTGATGGTGACCGGCGCCACCGGATACGTCGCGGGCCGGCTCGTGCAACGGCTTCTCAAGGCCGGCCTGACGGTCCACGCGGCCGTCCGCGACCCCGACAGCCCGGACAAGCTGAAGCACCTCCAGCGCATCGCGGCGGGCACACCCGGCACGATCCGTTTTTTCCGCGCCGATCTGCTCGAACCCGGCTCGTACGCGGCTGCGATGGCCGGTTGCGGCATCGTGTTCCACACCGCGTCGCCGTTCACGGTCACCGTTCGCGACCCGCAGAAGGAACTCGTCGATCCGGCGCTGCTCGGCACGCGCAACGTGCTCGAAACGGCCAACCGCACACCGTCGGTGCGGCGCGTCGTGCTGACCAGCAGTTGCGCGGCGATCTACGGCGACAATGCCGATCTCGCCGCGACGCCGAACGGCGTGTTCACCGAGGCGATCTGGAACACCAGCTCGTCGCTCGCCCATCAGCCGTATTCGTATTCGAAGACCGTGGCGGAGCGCGAAGCGTGGAAAATCGCCGGCGCGCAGCACCGCTGGGATCTCGTGACCATCAATCCGTCGCTCGTGATCGGCCCCGGCATCAATCCGTACGCCACGTCGGAAAGCTTCGAGATCGTGCGGCAGATGGGCAACGGCACGATGAAAGCGGGCGTGCCGAATCTCGGCCTGGGCGCGGTCGACGTGCGCGACGTCGCCGATGCGCACGTCCGGGCCGCGTTTCTGGCGAGCGCCAACGGCCGCTACATCGTGTCCGGTCACGATACCAGCCTGCCGGCGATGGCCGCCACGCTGCTCGAGCGGTATGGCGCCGACTACCCGATTCCGCGGCGCATCCTGCCCAAATGGCTCGTGTGGCTGGTCGGTCCGCTCGCGAACAAAGGCGTGACGCGCCGCGTGATCGCGCGCAACGTCGGGCTTCCCTGGCGCGGCGACAACAGCCGCAGTCGCAACGAACTCGGCCTGCGCTATCGCCCGCTCGCCGAGTCGATGAACGACTTCTTTCAGCAGTTCGTCGAAACCGGGCAATTGCGGCGATGAACCGCTTCGCGATTTTACCGGGCTACCAGATCGTGATGGCCGACCTCGGCCTGCGTACCGACGAACTGCTGCGGCGCGCGCAATTGCCCGCCGATCTGTTCGCGCGGCCCGGGAACGGGCTGACCACCCGCGAGTACTTCCGCATGTGGCAGGCGGTGGAGGAGCTGGCCGGCGTGCCGGCCGTCGCGCTGCGCCTCCTCGACCTGCTCTCCGTCGAGGCCTTCGACCCGCTGTTGTTCGCCGCGCTGTGCAGTCCGGACCTGGAGGTCGCCATCCGGCGCATCGGCCAGTTCAAGCCGCTGATCGGCCCGATGCGCGTGCACGTCACGCACGATGCCGACGCGCTCGTGCTCGCCGTCGACTTCCTCGAACGCGAGGTGCCGCCGCCCGGCATGCTGCTCGCGGCCGAACTGGGCTTCTTCGTGAAGCTGGCGCGGCTGGCAACCCGCACCGCATTGCCCGCCCGCGCCGTCACGCTGCCGCGCGGCCTCGCGCCGCATCCCGGCTATGCGCGTTTTTTCGGCGTGGCGCCGCAATACGGCGACGCGCCCGCCGTGAGCTTCGCGCTGCAGGACGCGCGGCGCCCGTTCGTGACGGCCAACCATGCGATGTGGGCAATCTTCGAACCCGATCTGCGCCGCCGCCTCGACGCGCTGTCGGCGGGCGCGGGTATCGTCGAACGCGTGCGCGCGGCACTGCTCGAATTGATCCCGGGCGGCCTCGCCACCGCGGACGACGTCGCACGGACGCTTGCGATCAGCAAGCGCACGCTGCAACGCCGGCTCGGCGACGACGGCGCAACCTTCAAGACCATCCTGGCCGATGTCCGCGAGAAGCTCGCGTGGCACTACCTCGATCGCTCGGAACTCCCCTACAGCCAGATCGCGTTCCTGCTCGGCTACCAGGATCCGAACTCGTTCTTCCGCGCGTTCAACGAATGGACCGGCATGACCCCCGACGCCGCACGCTCGCGGACGATGCCACGCTGACGCACAAGGTTGCCCCATCGTTGGACCGGCGGGCGATCAGCGTGTGGCGTCGTCGCGGTTCAGCCCGAAAATGAAATCGGCTTCCACCGCCGCGCCTTTGGGCAACTGCACCACGCCGACCGACGAACGCGTGTGGACGCCGGCATCGCCGAGCACGGCGTACAGGACGTCGGACGCGCCGTCGGCCACTTCGCTTTGCATCGTGAAGCCGGGTGCACTGCGCACATAAACGGTGATGCGCGGCACCGTCGCGATCGCATCGAGCGTGCCGCAATGCTTGCGAATCAGCGACAGCGCACGCAGCGCCGATATGCCGGCCGCACGGCGGCCGTCGTCCAGCGAAACGGATTCGCCGACGATACCGACGAAATGCACGACTTCCCCGATTCGCGGAATCTGGCCTGAGATATAGGCCGTCCTTCCATCGACCAGAACGGGCGTGTACTTTCCGCCGATCCTGATTTCCGCGTCCGGATCGAATCCGAAATCGGCCGCGATCTGTTTCAGCTTATCGTCTCTGTTCATCCGTGAATTCCCCGATCCTTCATAAAAAAGATAAAGAATAATTGAGTCCCCGAATCTTGTCCCGAAGGCACCCATCCGCCGAAAATGACGCAATTGACACACTTATCAGGTGTTCGAAGCAGTCCCGCGCGCGATATCGACACCGTAATTCGTAGTCGGCGAGATTTTTTTCATCATTTCCGGTTGAAACCGCTATCATGTGAACACACAACCTGATGAGCGATATATGGCGACTTACAAGGAACTGAAAGCCCAAATGGACGCTTTGGCCGAAAAGGCCGAAGCCGCGCGCATCGCCGAATTCCAGGCGATCGTCGACGACATCCGTGCCAAGGTCGCGGAATACGGCATTACCGAAAAGGACATTTTCGGCACGCGTCGTGGTCGGCCGGCCAAGCAGGCAGCGGCGCCCGTGCAGGCGAAGTATCGCGACCCGAAGACCGGTGCAACCTGGTCGGGCCGCGGTCGCGCGCCGGCATGGATCAAGGATGCGAAGAACCGCAATCGATTCCTGATCCAGGAATAAGATTTTCGGCGCGTACCGGCGCGCGGTTCAGCGCGCTGTCCGGCGAGTGGGGCATCGATACCGGCGGGATTCAAAGACCGCTCCGGGTTAATACCCGTTTGTCTCATTCGGGCCGCCGCACGCCAATTCCTTCCTCATCGTTCGTAATAAATCGCAAGCCAGACGGTTTGCGTTTCTTCATGCGTCCACGCAACTCGATGGCGGCAATGCGGTTCGATCAGCACATAGTCGCCCGGATGCATCTCGTGCCGCGTCGAACCTTCTTCGAATTCGAGCACGGCCGCGCCCGACAGCAAGACGACCCATTCGGCACGCGCATCGTCATACCAGAATCCATCGGGGCTCGTATGTCCCATCGACACGATCCGCTCGACATTCAGGCGCTGTGCCGTGACGAGGAGATCGATCCGCTCGTCGCCGCCGCGTTGCCCTTCGACACTGAACAGGTTACCGGTTTGAAGTTGCATCGCTCGACCTCGTGATTGTCCTTCCGATGCAGGAAGCGGGTTGAAAGGCGCCGCGAAATGTTCACTGCAGTCCAGCCGTTACCGCGCCGCATCGGACGCTCGCCTGTCAATCAGTCTTCTCGCGCAAGTCGCAGCAAGATGTCGGCGAGGGCGCGAATTTTCGGTTGTGCCGCACGTTGAGGCGGATAGACGAGGAAGTAGGACAGGCCGTCCGGAACCACGTCCGCAAACGGCGTCACCAGCGATCCGGCACGGAGTCGGTCTCGTGCCATTCGCGGGTCGCCGATGGCCACGCCGTGCCCTTCCACCGATGCCGCGAGCGTCAATTCGAGGGTATCGAATACCAGTCCGCGTCCCGCATCGATCTGGCGCGCCCCGACATGATCGAGCCAGCATCGCCACTCCGCGTGGCTGGGCCCGGGATGAAGCAAATCGACCTGCGCAAGGTCGGCAACGGATTGAAGCGATGCGGCCAATGCGGGCGCGCACATCGGCGTGAGCATCTCGGAAAAGAGCGGTACCGCTTCCATGCCGGTCCACTGCCCCGTGCCGCGCACAATGACGGCATCGACGTCGGGCGTCGTGAAATCCGGCGTATCGTCCGCGGATGTCGAAATACGAAGTTCCGTACCGCTCATCGCGCGATGAATGTCCGGCAGCCGCGGGAGCAGCCAGCGAATGGCGAACGTGGACGGCAACTTCAACGTGAGCACCGAGGTCGCCCGTGCATGCACGTCCGCGTGCTGAACCAGTTGCGTGAGCACGTTGACCGCGACCGTCAGCAGCTCGCTTCCTTCCGCCGTCAACGTGAGACCCGATACACGGCGCACGAAGAGTGCGCATCGATAATGCGTTTCCAGTTGCTGTATCTGGCGGCTCACCGCGCCTTGCGTACGGCACAGGTGATCCGCGGCCTTGCTGACGCTGCCGAGCTGCGCCGCGGCGACGAACGACTGAATCGCCGCCAACGGCGGCAGGGGCCTCGTCAGGTCGGCCAGCGGGTATGCATGCGCCGCATACCCGGCTTGCAAATTTTTCGATTGTCCAGTCATCGGTGCGTCGCTATCGTGCGTCTACCGGATGCCCCGTTCACGCGAATGAACAGGGTTGTCAACGAATGATCGGAGGATAATCTTGGGCTCAACGTCGGCCTCACTATATACGGAACAGGTTCGCGCTTACCTTCGGGAACTGGAGCGAGGCGATGTCGATGCCATTTGCGCGCTCTTTACGCCGGACGCGCAGATTTTCTCGCCATTTCTCGGCTGGATGCACCCTGAGCGCTTCTTTTCGAAGGTTGCCGCCGCGTCGGGAGCAAGCAAGATTACACCGATCGATATCTGCGTCAGCACGAGCGGGGCTCGACGTGCGACAGGCTACTTCATCTACGACTGGGCGCTCAAAGACGGCTCGGTGGCGCACTTCGAGTGCGTCGACGTGTTCGAGTTCGACAGCGCGGGGCGCATCGAACGGATGATCATCGTCTACGACACCCATCCGATTCGCAGTACGGTCGGCGACAAATACGCGTAGCCGAATCGATGTCGGCCAATCCCGACGGCTGGCGTGTGCGGTGGGCTGCTCCGCATGAAGTCGCACTTCCGCGCACGCTGGAGCCCCGCCGAGCAGCCGGCGTTCCGGGACGAGACGGAACGACCGTTTGACCTCGGACCCTGCCGTCAGGGCCGGAATGGATCGACACCCCCGATCGAGTTCGCCACGCACGGCCCACTTCCGCTCCCCAACTCCCCCCATCACACTACCGCCCGCAACCACCTCAACAACGCCCCCGGTACGCTCCCGTCCACCACCGGCGCCGGCGTCAGCAGGCAGTAATGCGAGCCATCCTCGACGAATCCCATCGGCGCGACCAGCACACCGCTTTCGATGTCGTCGCGCACGAGATGCCACGGTCCGATCGCCACCCCCAGCCCCGCAACGGCCGCCTGCAGGCTGAAATAGAAATGATCGAACGTCTGCCCGCGCCTGCTCGCGGCCGGCAGACCGGCCGCCACCGTCCACTCCTTCCACGCATTCGGCCGGGTCCGCGTATGCAGGAGCGGCGCCTCCTGCTTCAACGAACGCTGGCCGCGGCGCGCGGCAAACCACGCACCGGCTTTGTCCGGTCGACAAACCGGCCCCACCTGCTCGGCGAACAACGGCTCCGCGTGATACCCCGCCGGCCACGTGAAATCGTTGCGGCGAATCGCCATGTCGATCCCGCTGTCGAACGAAAACGGCCCGCCCTCGGCAACCAGGTGGATATCGACATCCGCCTGTCGCGCCTGGAAATCCGGCCAGCGCGGGATCAGCCAGCGCATCAGCAGCGTCGGCTCGCACGACAGTACCCACCGCCGGGCACGCTCAGCCTCGCCACGCAATTCCTGTGTAGCGCGACGCATCAGGCCGAGGCCGTCGTGAACGGCCTGCGCCAGCTTGCGTCCTGCATCGGTCAGGAATACGCGACGACTGCGCCGCAGAAAAAGCGCCACGCCGAGATCCTCCTCGAGCAGACGCACCGCGCGGCTGACCGCGCCGTGGGTCACGCACAGCTCGTCCGCCGCACGGCTGAAATTCTCGTGACGCGCCGCCGCCTCGAAACAGCGCAGCGCCATCAGCGACGGCAGGTTCGCACGGGTCGATTGTGAGTCAAACTCACGATCGTCGTCAGAAATCATCGTTTTTCCTGATGGAATACGGTGGCTAAGATTGTGCCATCAAGACTCCAACCGAAAGGAAAAGCGATGACCGAATTGATAGTTGTAGTCACCATCACGTTGCTGGCCGTCATCAGCCCGGGCCCGGACTTCGCGATGGTCACGCGCAACAGCCTCATGCTGTCGCGCCGCGCCGGCGTGCTCACCGCGCTCGGAATCGGGCTGGGCGTCACGGTTCACGTGAGCTACACGCTGCTGGGCATCGGGCTGCTGATCCGTCAATCGCTGTGGCTCTTCAACGCCATCAAGCTGATCGGCGCGATCTACCTGGTCTACCTGGGCGTCAAGATGCTCATGGCCAAGGCCCACGCCAGGCAACCCGACACGCCGGCGGCCCCGCTGTCCGATCTCGCCGCATTACGCACCGGTTTCCTGACCAACGCGCTGAACCCCAAAACCACGGTGTTCATCGTCAGCCTGTTCATGCAGGCCGTGCGGCCCGACACGCCGCTGATCGTACAGATCGGCTATGGCGCGTTCATCGCGGTCGCGCATGCCGGCTGGTTCAGCCTGGTGGCCGTCTGCTTTTCGGCGACGGCCGTCCGCGATCGCCTGCTGTCCTTGCGCCACTGGATCGACCGCACCTTCGGTTGCCTGCTCGTGGGATTCGGCGTCGCGCTCGCCATCGCGCGCGGCGGGCGCTGACCTGACCGCCGACCATGCGGCAACGTCAGAACGTGCGCGCGATCGTCCGGGCTTCGTCGAGCGCGCGACTGCGATCGATCTTCCCGTCCGGGCCGAACAACGTGCGCTCCACGACAATCCCGGTGAGGTCGGTCACGCCCACGAACTTCAGCCACGTTTCCATGTACGGACGCTGCAGGTCGAACGCGGCGGCCGGCGTAAACGAACCCGGCGCCTCATAGCTGAGCCCGCGCGCATACACGACCGCCGCCTTCTTGCCGGCCAGCTTGCCGCTGAAACCCGTGCCGTCGAACGTGAACAGCACGTCTTTCTGCGAGATCACGTCGATCAGGTGCTTGAGCTTGTACGGAATGCTGAAATTCCACAGCGGCACGCCGAACAGGAACTTGTCCGCTTCGTGGAACGGCGCCGCGAGCCGTTCGATCTGCTGCCACGCCGCCGCCTGTTCCGGCGTCAGCGCCGTGCCGCTCAGTCCGGCATACTTCGCGGCCAGCGCGGCCGCATCGAATTCGGGCAGCGCCACGTCCCAGATATCGAGTTTCTGGATGTCATGATCGGGATGCGCATGCCGGTACGCATCGAGAAATGCGTTGCACACGTCGATGGACGCCGAATATGCCTTGTTGGGGGAGCCTTCGATATAGAGCACGCGTGTCATGGAGCCAATCCTTGCGACGAGTGACGGCGACGCGCGGGATGCGCGATCGCCCACTGCGACTCGCAGCGTATCGGGTCGGCTTATAATCCGGAAACGATATTAATTGATCGAATTAACCTGGATTGATGATCAATGAATCCTCCCCTCGACACGGCATTGCTTCATACGTTTGTTGCGGTCGCCGACATACGAAGCTTTACCGGTGCCGGTCATCGGCTGAACCTCAGCCAGTCCGCGGTCAGCGCGCAGATCGTTCGGCTCGAGGAGCAGGTCGGCCGCGCCCTGTTCGTCCGCAATACGCGCAGCGTCACGCCCACCGCGCATGGCGAGACACTGCTCGGCTATGCACGCGCGATGCTCAATCTGAGCGAGGAAGCGCGGGCGAAACTGGGAAAAGGCAACGCCGTCGACATCAAGTTGCGGATCGGCGTGTCGGAGGATGTCGCGGAAGGCTGGCTGCCGGACCTGATGCGACGCCATGGCGCCGCGCGGCGCGGCCTGCGGATGGATCTGGTGGTCGACATCGGCGACAGCTTGTTCCAACGGTACGCAAACGGCGAGTTCGATCTCGTGATCGGCAGCCGGTGCTCGCATGCCGGTCAGGGCGCGACGTTGTGGCAGGAGCCGCTGGCCTGGGCGTTTGCGCGCCACGAGCCGCTTCCGGAAGGCGACGTGCCGCTCGCATGTTTCCCCGATCCGTGCCCTTACCGCGGCGCCGCGATCAAGGCACTCGCGCTGGCCGGCATGGACTACCGGATCGCGTGCGAAAGCCCGAGCGTGACCGGCATCCGGGCCTTCGCGCGAGCGGGTGTCGCGATCGCCCCGGTGCCGCGCAGCGCGATCGACGACACGCTCCGCGAGCTGGGCGTGGCCGAGGGTTTGCCGGCACTGCCGGACATGGCATTCGTGATGATGCATGACGCCCGGATGCCGGCCGCCGCCGAATTCGCCGCGACGATCCTGGACGAGACGACCGCCCGCACGAGCGCCGGCAAACGCGACCGGGCGTCGTGAGCGGCGCGATCTTTACCCTGCTTCTTCAATCGCAGGTGGATTACGCTCAGATCACCTCGAAGCGCAACCCGGCATGGCGAACCAGGCGCTCGATATAGCGCTCGTCGAACATCGTCGCGGGCGTCCAGAAGCCGCCGCCGCGCCCGCGCTTGACACCGTCGGCGCTGCCATCCAGCGCGAGGCTGAGGGCCGCCTGCCCGAGCATCTTGCCGGTCGACCCGTAACCCGGATCGCGATCGCCGGTGACTTTCACGCGCAAGATCCGCCCGTCGTCGGCCCGACCGAAGAAACGCAAGTCGTAGCGGCCGGCCTGCTGGGCCTCGACGCTCGGTCCCTCGCCGGGCTTCGGCAGCAGGAAGCGCTCCATCAGGCTGCGCACCGGCTTGACGAGGATGCCCACCATGAACGCGCCGAGTCCCGCGACGATCGTCAGCGCGGTCAGGCGGCCCCTGAGGCCCGCGCCCGTCATCACGGCTTCGTCATAGGTGAAGCGGCTGCCGTACGCATTGCCGGCCAGCGCATTGGAGCGATGCACGACGCGCTCGTTGATCGCCGCCATCACGAACGGGGCGATCCACGCATCGCAATCGCGATCGAATTCGGCGGACCGAACCGCATGCTGCCGCGCCGTAAAGCCATGCCCTTTCGGGCACAGCGAATAAGGATCGAGCAATTCGCGGCGCAACGCGGGATCGGCCGCCGCTTCCCGCACGACGTTGATCACGCTCGCCACGGTGCCGCCTGATGCGCCGCCCTTCAGCGTGCGGACGCGCATCTTCACCTGCCCGGCCGGCATGCCCCACTGCCGCCGCGCGTGTTGCTGCAGGAAGAAAACGCCCATGTCCGACGGCACCGAATCGAAGCCGCAGCAATGCACGATGCGCGCGCCCGATTGCCGGGCCGCGGGCTCGTACCGGTCGATCATCCGCCTGATCCACTGCGTCTCGCCGGTGAGGTCGCAGTAGTCGGTGCCGGTTTGCGCACAGACCCTGACGAGCGGTTCCCCGTAAAGGGCGTACGGCCCGACGGTCGACACGACCACCCGCGTTTGCGCGCACAGCGCCCGAAGCTGCGCTTCGTCGGCCGCGTCCGCCACGATGATCGGCACCGACTGCCCGGCCGCGCCGAGCGCCTCCCTGACTTGCCTGAGCTTCGCCTCCGACCGGCCGGCGATCGCCCAGCGCAGCGTCTCGCCGGCGTCCGGCAGGTAGTCGGACAGATAGCGGGACAGGATCTGCCCGACAAAACTGGTGGCGCCAAATACGACGAGATCGTAGGCGGGTTGCTGCATGAGTGGCTCCTCCGGTGCGTGCGCGCGCGTCGCGCATCCCTATCGTCAGCGTGGCATTCCGGGGGCATCGAAGGTTTTCAGGGGCGTCTGTAGGTTCAGGACCCGTTGCGCATCCTTGACCACGTCGAGCCGCATGACCGTCGACGCACCGAGCCCGACCTGCGTCAATCGCCGGTCCATGCTCGTCGCCTCTCGTCGGTGATCGACCGTGGCAGTCGACACCCGACGCCGCTGATTCACTGTCGTCAGCAAGCACTCTAAGCTTTAAGTCGACTTCAAGGTCAAGGCCCGGAATAGAGGAACACGTCGGACTTCGTTCGTGCGGCGCTCCGGCGCTCGGCGCCGCGCCGGGCGATCATGCGGCCGTCGTGCGAAAGCCGCTACCAAAGTTCGCGCAGAAACCCGGGAACGGCTTCCCCGATCGACGCAAGATACGCCGCCATCGCACCGGCCACCTTGCGCACGGCGGGGCGAGCCGTCATCCGTTCGCGCCACGCGAGCAGGTTCGGCGTGTCGTCGGTCATCGGCGCGCCCTTGCGTGCGCCGAACAATTGCGCCATGTAGAACGCGATGTCGGCATAGGAGTAGGCGCCGGCCAGAAAATCCCGATCCGCGAGCACGCGCTCCATGCGTCGATAGTATTGCGCCGCCTCGGCACGCGCGGCCTGCGCCGCCGGGTCGTCCGGCGTGCGCTCGAGCCCCATCAGCCGGACGACGTGCGGGAAATAGACTTCGTCGCTGCCGTGTTCGAGCTGACGCGCCACGGCGCGCGCCGCCGGTTGCGCGGGCCACAACGCGGGCTGCGGCTTCAGGTCCTCGAGATACTCGAAGATTTGCGTGGAATCGAAGATCTCCAGATTGCCGTCGATCAGCACGGGCACCTGGCGCTTCGGGTTGATACGCAAGACGTCCGGATGCTTCGGTTCGTAGCCGCGCTGTTGACTGAACGGCACCATCACCCGCTCGAAATCGATGCCTTTCTCGTGCGCCGCAATCTCGACCTTGGCGCCGAACATGCTCAGCGGTCCTGAAATGATCTTCATGGTTCGTCTCCGCTACAGTGGAACGGGTTCAGTGATGCGACGAAGCATATGCTTGAAAACATGACATCCAGTGTCATGTATTTGAGGTAACGTGTCGCGTATGAAAGCGAGCCGCCTGTTGTCGATCATGATGATGCTGCAAGCGCGCGGCCGAATGACCGCGCCGGCGCTTGCCGAAGCGCTGGAAGTGTCCGAGCGCACGATCCTGCGCGATATCGACCAGCTCTCGACGGCCGGTGTGCCGATCTGGGGCGAGCGCGGCCGCAACGGCGGATTTCAGTTGCGCGACGGCTGGCGCACCGATCTGACGGGGCTCACCGAACACGAAGCGCGCGCGCTGATCCTCGCGGGCTTGCCCGGGCCGGCGAGTGAATTGGGGCTCGACGGCATGGCGGCTTCCGCGCGGCTGAAGATGATCGCCAGCCTGCCGCCGGCCTCGCGCGAGCAGGCCGATCGCGTCGCGAGCCGGCTGCACGTCGACACCGTGGACTGGTACCGCGCGCAGGAAACGCCCGCGTTCCTGCGTGAAGCCGCCGATGCGGTGTGGGGTGCGTATTGCATCGACGTGACGTACCAGAGCTGGCGCGGTGTGTCCCGCCGCGCGCTCGAACCGCTCGGCCTCGTGCTCAAGGGCGGGGCCTGGTATCTGATCGCGAGGGTAGTCGGCAAACCCGCCGCGCTCACTTTCCGGCTCGCGAACATCCGCGAATTCAACACGACGCGCCGCCGTTTCAGGCGCCCCGCGCGATTCGACCTGGCCGCGCACTGGCGTGACGCGATGAACCGGGTCGAAGCCGATCTCCATCGGCTCACCGCCCATGTCGCCCTATCGCCGCGCGGCGCAACCTGGCTGGCCAATGCGCGGATCGAGGCCGCGCCGGCCGGGCATGAGGCCGGCAATGCGGACGTACCGCCGGGATGGAACGCATTCCTGATGCCCATCGAATCGATCGAGCACGGCGCGCGCAAGTTGCTGGGCTTCGGCGCGCACGTGAAGATCCTCGGGCCGCAGGCGCTCAAGGACCGGTTCCTCGACGAGTTGTCGCAGCTGAACGCGCTGTATCGATCCGTCGGCGATTGAAGCGGCGCCCTCAGATCTCGTCGGAGAACGCGTCGAGAAAGCGTTGCAATCGCTCGCGACGAACGTTCGCCATGCGCATACCGGTGACGGTCTGGAAACCGGTTGCCAGCTTCAGCAGCTTCGTGCGGAAGTGGTCGATCGCGAATCGCGTGTCGTCGAGCGCCCGATTCGCGGCATGCGGATCGGCCGGGTCATACAACGCGCTGCCCATCCGGCCCGCGACATAAAAGCAGCGCGCGACGCCCACCATGCCGATCGCATCGAGCCGGTCGGCATCCTGAAGCACCTTGGCTTCCAGTGTCCTCGGCGCGATACGGGCAGAGTAACTGTGCGCTTCGACCGCGTGCGCGACGGCGTCGATCTTCGCATCCGGCCAGCCGAGCGACTTCAGCACCCGCCGCGCCTTTTCCGCCGACAGCCGCGACGCCTGTGCGCGCAACGGGGAATCTTTCTCGACCGCGACGCAGTCGTGCAACAGCGTTGCCGCACACAGCACTTCGGCGTCGCCGCCCTCCTCGGCATGAATCGCGGCGGCATTCTTCCACACGCGCTGCAGATGCGACGTGTCGTGGGCGCCGTCGCCATGAGCGTCGGGCCACTGAGCGAGCAAGGTATGAGCCAGATCCTGAAAGGGGGCGAACGCAGAAGTCGTCACGGGTGCGGAGGGTCGAAGAGGGGACGCCGATTATCCCCCATGCTCGGCACGTTCACGACCCGACGTCGAATCCTGTTGCCTCGCTGCCCGCGCATCAGGCAAACGACTGCCTCCATCGGCAACGGCCGGCACGCGTACCGCTTCGGCCATGCATTACCCGGCAACGCGCAGTGTGGCTCACGGCGATACCGCCACACGATCCCGCCTCACGCGACGGCCTCGTCGCGCAGACGGAATTGCGCGACCGCCGCGCTCAGCCGCGAACCCTGTTCATCGAGCGACAGCGCCGCGGCGGCGGCCTCCTCGACCAGCGCCGCATTGCGCTGCATCGTCTGCTCCATCTGGATGACCGCGGCGTTCACCTGCTCGATCCCCGCCGACTGCTCTTCGAACGCGTTGCTGGTCTCCCCCATGATCGCGTTGACACGCTCGACCGCGGCGACGAGTTCGCTCATCGCCGAGCCGGCCAGCGTGACGAGGCCGCTGCCGTCTTCGACCCGCCGCGCGGCACTGCCGATCAGGTCGCGAATTTCCTTCGCCGCCGACGCGCAGCGCTGCGCGAGCCCGCGCACCTCCGTCGCGACGACCGCGAACCCGCGCCCCTGCTCGCCCGCGCGCGCGGCTTCGACCGCCGCGTTCAACGCCAGGATGTTGGTCTGGAACGCGATGCTTTCGATCGTGCCGACGATGCCGGAAATCCGCGCGGAGCTGGTCGAAATCGCGGACATGGTCTCGACGACGCGCTGCATCGCCTCGCCGCCGCGCGACGCGATGCCGGCCGCCCCTTCGACGTAAGTCCGCGCATCGCGTGCGTTGTCCGCGTTCTGGCGCACGGCCGCCGTCAGTTGTTCGACGCTCGCGGCCGCCTGCTGCAGCGACACGGCCTGCTGCTCGGTGCGCGCGGACAGGTCGACGTTGCCGCTCGCGATCGTGCGGACGTCGCCGACGATCGTCTCGGTGCTCGCGCGCACCTGGTTCACGGTGTCGACCAGACCGTCCTGCATCCGCTTCAGCGCATTCAGCAGGTAGGCCATTTCGTTTTCGCCCGCGACGACGACGGTGCCCGTCAGGTCGCCTTTCGAAATTTTCTCGAACTGGCCGACCGCGAGATGGATCGGTTCGATGATCGCCTTCGCGAGCAGGCGCTGCGCGAAAAAGCCGACGACGAGGGCCAGCCCGGCGACCGCCGCCATCCCCCACACGATCCGGTGGAAACGCACGCCGGCCGCCTCGTAGCGGGCCTTCTGGCGCGCGACCTGGAACGATTCGAGCGCGTCGATCGCGTCCTGGTAGGCGGCGAACAGCGCCGGCGGCGCGGTGCGCTGCGTGTCGAGGAAGTTGAACGCGTCGTCGCCGTCGAGCTGCGACAGCGCTTTCAGGAACACCCGATCGAGCAGCGCGCGCCGGCGGCTCTGCAGCGCGTCGAACAATGCCTGCTCGTTCGCGTCGCGCGCATGCAGGCGCGTGTACGCCTCCAGTTCGTCATTGCTCTGCTTGAGGAGCGTGTGAAGCTGCGCGGTGCCCTCCTTGCCCGATTGACCCGCGCTGATGATCTGCGCCACGTCGCTCATGCGTTCGCGCAACACGAGCATCCGCTCGGAGCTGGTCTTCAGGTGCAGCAGCGAAGCGGTGTCGTCGCGGTACATCGCCTCGAGCGAATCGTTACCCATATAAAGGGCCGCGATACAGGCGCCGACCACCAGCACGAGCAGCACGGTATAACCGGCGATGGTCGCGACGAGTCCACCGCGGATGGTGAGTTGTTTTCGCATGACGTTCCCTTGCGCGGGCCGGGTGCGGGCCGCGGCGGATGTGGATTCCGGATCACGAACGACGAGCGCCGCGTCACGGCTCGTGAGCACGCGGCGCGGGGCTACGAACCGGATAACGGCATGGGGAACGGGAAGGTTTTACCTGGACGCGACATGAATCTTGACGATTGCGACAGACTAGGCAGCAAAAATTGCGGCTATTCCCCGCCGGCGAGCCTTGCGCGGATCTCGTCGGCCGACAGGTCGCGCCGATGCGTGGCGATCTGCCAGAGGTTTCCCCACGGATCCTTCACCATCGCGCGCCGGTCGCCGTACGGCATGTCGGCGGGCGCTTCCAGCGAGATCGCGTGCGCCGCGACCGCTCGCCGATGGATCGCGTCGGTATCCTCGACGTACACGTACAGGAACGCCGGCATCGGATCGCGCAGACCGTCGTCGCCGCTGATCATCACGACCGAATCGCCGATGCGGATGTCGGCCGGCAAGCCGGCACGGTATTCGCCGCGGGCGTCGAACACCGTCCGGACGAATGCGATCAGGTTTTCCGGATCCGGTACGACGATCCGTGGCGTGACGGTATGCCATCCGCCGGGCTGGAATGTGGCCATGGTGCGCAACCTCCGATGCGTGCGTCAGCGGTATTGTCCTCCGCGCACCGGCACCCTGCAAAGGAATCCGAAGGGTTGATCAGATACCGTCCGCTCTCTTCTCCGCTCGTCAAAGGCCGACGTTCGAATCCAGCCACCGCGGTTCATACGCGCCCAACGCGCGTGCCGGATGGAACCACGCGAGCGGCGCCCCCTCGATTCGCAACGGCGGGAGCAGCCGTGTTGCGGGGCCCCACGACGTCGCTTCGACGTGATTCGCGCGATCGTGCTCCGTCTCGGGAACCAACGCAACCACGTCGCTCATCGGCTCGGAACGCAGCTGCAACACGGCCGACGTACGCGCCAGCGAAGCGCGAACCTCGGTGCCCGCACCGTCCTTCAGTCGCGCCGTCAGGCCGCGTACGGCCGACGCCGCCATCAGGTAACCCGTCGCATGGTCGATCGCCTGGACGGGCAGATTCACCGGCGCGTCGCTTCCCGCCGCGCGCATGCCAGCGTCGGCGATTCCCGTGCTCATCTGGATAAGGCTGTCGAAGCCGCGCCGGCAATGCCAGGCGCCACTCCAGCCGTATGCATCGAGCGATACGTCGACGAGCGCGGGATTGAGCTCGCGCCGTCGCGCGGCATCGAGACCAAGACGCGCGAGCGCGTCGGAGCGGTAGCCGTGGACGACGATATCCGCGCCGCGCAGCAGCCGCTTGAGCGTAGCGAGATCCGCGGGCTGCTTCAGGTCAAGCCGGGCGCAGCGCTTGCCCAGAACGACGTCGGGCACCGTGCCCGGCTCTTCCCAACCATACGGATCGATGCGCAGCACGTCGGCGCCGAGCCCTGCCAGAAATCGCGTCGCGACGGGGCCGGCGAGAATGCGTGTCAGGTCGAGCACGCGAATGCCGCGCAACGGCCGGTCTCGCGCCGGCTGCCAGTCGCGCGACGCTACCGCCTGCGTGGCGTGAACGTGCAGCAACGGTTCGGCAGCAACGGCCTTGCCTTGCGGATGCGCGGCCCATTCCTCCCGCGAGTACATCACCGCCGCGCAACCGCCGCGCCCGACGATCGCGTCTTCGAGCGCCTCGGCGTCCCAGCGGCCGACCGTCCGGGCAACTGCCTGTGCATCCGCCGCGCAGCCGAGCACCGTCAACGCGGCTTGCCGGTGATGCGGTGCGTTGGTGTGCAGACGGATCCAGCGATCGCGCGCCCGATAGTTGCCGGCCACCGGATCCCACTGAGGCGGCAGCGTCCATCCCGACGGGCGCAGCGACGTGCCGAACCACAGCGACGCCATGCGCCGGTCGACGTGAACGGCCGGCGATGTGCCGGTCGATTCGCACACCAGTTCGGCAACGGCCGCACCTGCCGCGCCAATCGCCGCACTGGCCAGGTCGGTCACGCGAAACGCGGACGGCAGTTCGCCCGACCCGCTGAAGCGGCAACGCTCGAGAAAGTGCGGCGCGCCGCCCAGCGCGGCCCAGAGTGCCTGCAGATGGCGCGATATCGGCCCCTCGCCGGCCGTCGTCGCAACACGGGAAATTTGATCGGCACGCATGTTCGTCTCGAATCGTTTCGGTGACGCAACGATCGGCTCGCTCGCATTTGTTGTCAACGTTGATTATCCTGATCAACCTGTCGAACGATTCGAGCCTGATGCCATGTCGCCCTACCTGAATTCGATCGAAGCGGCCGCAAAGCTGGGCGTCTCGCGGCAGACGCTTTACGCCTACGTCAGCCGCGGCCTGCTTCGCGCGGAGCCCTCGGGCAATCCGCGCGAAAGCCGCTACTTCGCGGCGGACGTCGACCGGCTCGCGGCCGAACGTGCGCGCGGCCGCAAACCGAAGGAAGTCGCGAAAGCCGCGCTGAACTGGGGGGCGCCCGTGCTCGAATCGAGCATCACGTTGATCGAGGGTGGCCAGCTTTTCTATCGCGGCGCGAACGCGCTCGATCTCGCCGGCCACGCGAGTCTCGAGGAAGTCGCCGCGCTGCTCTGGCAATGCGACCAGCGCACCGCGTTCGGTCCTCGCGTTCCCCGCGCACCCGCGGTGTTGCGCACCCTCTTCAAGCACTACGGCGATCAACGCGCGGAGCAAGCGCTCCTGCCGCTGTTCGCCGTCGCCACCGACGACGCACCGACGGCGGTGTGGCAGCAAGCGGCCGACAGCCGGGCGCAGGGTTGCGGCGATCTGGTACGGATCCTCGCCGCGTGCCTGTTGCGCACCGGGTTCGATGCGGCGCCCGTTCACGTGCAATGCGCGCGCGCATGGGGCGTGGGCCCGGCGGGCGCGGAACTCATCCGGATCGCGCTCGTCCTGTGCGCGGATCACGAACTCAACGCATCGAGTTTCACGGGCCGATGCGTGGCATCGACGAATGCGAGCCTGCGAGCGGTCGTGATCGGCGGCCTCGCCGCTCTGTCCGGCGGGCGGCACGGCGCCACCACCGCGCGGGTCGAGGCGATGTGGGATGAAATCGGCAACCGGGACGTCGCGCGCACGATGCGCGAGCGCCTGCACCGCGGTGACGACCTGCCGGGGTTCGGACATTCGCTGTATCCGGGTGGCGACGTGCGGGCGACGGCCCTGTTGTCGCGCATGCTGCCGCGCCATCGGCAATGGAAAACGATGATCGAGGCGGGCAGTTCGCTGGTTGGCCAGAGGCCTTCGGTGGATTTCGCGCTCGTCGCGCTACGCCGGCATTTGCGGCTGCCTGTCGGCGCCGCGTTCGGCCTGTTCGCGCTGGGCCGCTCGATCGGCTGGATCGCGCACGGGCTCGAACAGCGCGAACATCCCGACCTGATCAGGCCTCGCGCGGTTTATACGGGAGTGCGGTCAAGCGAAACGCATGCCGGCTCGGGTCCGCTTCGATCGCGCGGGCGGCCGGAAAAGCGCACCGTGTCGCGGCAAGGGGCGCCGGAAAACGACATCCTTGCCACGTTTTTCAGCGCGCGATAGCGGAGCGTGTGACGCGGGCGTGGCGTGCCATGACATGCGCAAGCCCGCACTCTTCGCGGGAGCGGTCGCCGGCGCCGGACCATGACAAACCGACCTCGAAGCGGAGGATGGTTCGACGACCTTCTGTCAAAATATCAGCCCGATCCTTCTGACCAATCGCGGAATGGAACTCAGACAACTGCGCTATTTTCTCAGCGTCGTGGAACACGGAAGCATGGGCAAGGCAGCGCTGGAGCTCGGCGTGGTGACCTCGGCATTGAGTCAGCAGATCAGCCGCCTCGAAGGCGAGCTGTCCACGCGTCTGCTGCAACGCACCTCGGCGGGCGTCGTCCCGACCGACGCAGGTTTGGCGTTCTGGCGTCAGGCGCAACTCGCGCTGCGTCACATCGACGATGCCGCGCTAGCTGCACGCTCAGCCCGTCTGTCGGGCCACGTCAGCGTCGGCATGGCGCCGAGCACGGCGAGCGTGATGGGTGTCGCGTTCATGCAGGCCATGCGCGCGCGCTATCCCGATGTCCGGTTGCACATGGTCGAAAGTCTCTCCGGCTATCTGGCGTCCATGTTGAGCGCGCGTCAGATCGACCTCGCGGTGCTGTTCCGCGAGGAGTCCGCGCAACGCTGGAGCGTGCTGCCGCTGCTGGACGAGCGGCTGTTCCTGATCGGCGCGGGCGATCTCGATGGCATGCCGACGAGCGCATCCGTCCGGCTCAAGCATCTCGGCAGGCTTCCGCTGATTCTCCCCAGCGGCACGCACGGGCTGCGTTCGCTGCTGCTGTCCGCATTCAGGCGCGCCGAGTACGAGCCGAACATCGTCGCCGAAGTCGACGGCCTCGCGCTCCTGATGGACTTCGTCCGCGCCGGCATCGGCGCGACGATACAGCCGGGCGCGGCGCTCGCAAGGCCCGAGAACGTGATACTCACGAGCGTGCCCGTCGCCGAGAAATACGCCACGCGGCCCAACATGCTCGCCAGCATCTCCGATGACGAACTGTCTCCCGCCGGTCTCGCCGCGCGCGTGGTGCTCGCCGATGTCGCCCGTCAACTGGTGCGGGAAGGCCGTTGGCCCGGCGCACGGCTGCGGGAACCTCAGCCTTCACAAAAAGTGAACACCCGTTGACGGCTGGCTGGTAGCGGCGCGTGCACGAGGCCTTTACGATTTGCCCAAAAGGAGGCAAGTCTGATGGTCGATGTGCTCGTAATCGGAGGAGGCAATGCCGCGCTGTGTGCCGCATTGATGGCGCGCGAAGCGGGCGCCTCGGTCCTGCTGCTCGGATCCGCGCCGCGCGCATGGCGCGGCGGCAACTCGCAACACACGCGCAATCTGCGCTGCATGCACGATGCCCCCCAGGACGTTCTCGTCGATGCCTATCCGGAAGAGGAATTCTGGCAGGACCTGTTGAAAGTCACGGGCGGCATCACGAACGAGCATCTCGCGCGGCTGACGATCCGCGCGTCGTCGTCGTGCCGGCCGTGGATGCGGAAGCACGGCGTACGGTTCCAGCCGCCGCTGTCCGGTGCGCTGCACGTGGCCCGCACCAATGCGTTCTTCATGGGTGGCGGCAAGGCGCTCGTCAACGCGTATTACCGCAGCGCCGAAGCGCTCGGCGTCGATATCCGCTATGAAACGCCCGTCGATTCGCTCGAACTCGACGGCAGCCGCTTCATCGCGGCGCGCAGCGGCAGCCAGCGCTTCGAGGCACGCGCCTGCGTGCTGGCGGCCGGCGGTTTCGAATCCAATCGCGAATGGCTGCGCGAAGCGTGGGGGCAAAACGCGCGCGGCGAATGGCCCGCCGACAACTTCCTGATTCGCGGCACGCGCTTCAACCAGGGCGTGCTCATCAAGCATATGGCCGACGCCGGTGCCGACATGATCGGCGACCCGTCGCAGTCGCATTGCGTCGCGATCGATGCACGCGCTCCGCTGTATGACGGCGGCATCTGTACGCGCATCGACTGCGTGTCGCTGGGCGTCGTGGTGAATCGCGACGCCCAGCGCTTCTACGACGAAGGCGAGGATTTCTGGCCGAAGCGCTATGCAATCTGGGGACGGCTCGTTGCGCATCAGCCGGGGCAGATCGGCTATTCGATCATCGATTCGAAAGCCATCGGCCGCTTCATGCCGCCGGTGTTTCCGGGCGAAAAGGCCGACACGCTGCCGGAACTCGCGCGCAAGCTCGGGCTGCCGGAAGCACGCTTCATGGAAACGCTCACGCGCTATAACGATGCGTGCCGCGACGGCACCTTCGATCACACCGCACTCGACGACTGCCACACCGAAGGGCTCGCGCCACCCAAGACGCATTGGGCGCGCCGCATCGAGACGCCGCCGTTCTACGGTTATGCGCTGCGGCCGGGCATCACGTTCACGTACCTCGGACTGAAGACCAACGACCACGCGCAGGTTCACTTCGGCGGCACCGCCAGCGAGAACCTGTTCGTGGCCGGCGAAATGATGGCCGGCAACGTGCTCGGCAAGGGCTATACAGCGGGCGTCGGCATGTCGATCGGCACGGCCTTCGGGCGCATTGCCGGGACGCAGGCCGCGCGCGCCGCACTCAAAACAACGGAGGCAACCCGTGCAGCAGTCTGACCCGCTCGCGCCCGAACACACGCGCACGGCCTTTTCGGTCGAGACGAAAAAAACGCCACGCGACAGCACGGCGCGCGTGATTCCCATTGTGCCGATGAGCGCCGGCGAAACCGAAGTCGCCCGGCAGATGCAGATCTGCAACGCCTGCCGCTACTGCGAGGGCTTCTGTGCCGTGTTCCCGGCCATGACGCGCCGCCTGGAATTCGGCAAGGCGGACGTCAACTATCTGGCGAATCTCTGCCACAACTGCGGTGCGTGCTATCACGCGTGCCAATATGCGCCGCCGCACGAGTTCGGCGTGAACGTGCCGAAAGCGATGGCCGAAGTCCGGCTCGAAACCTACACCGAATACGCGTTTCCCGCGTCGTTCGGCGCGCTGTACAAGCGCAACGGCCTGACCCTGTCGGTCGCACTGGCGGCCGGACTCGCGCTGTTTCTGCTGCTCGGTACGGCATTGCACGGCGGCTTGCCCGACGATGTCGCACCCGCGAACTTCTACGCGATCTTCCCGCACAACCTGCTCGCGGCGATGTTCGGCATCGTTTTCCTGTTCGCCATGCTCGCGCTCGGTATCGGCGTCACGCGCTTCTGGCGCGACGTGTCGGCAGGAACGGCGAGCGCGAGCGCGCCGGCCGTCGCGGAAGCGGCCCGGAACGCGCTGACGCTCAAGTACCTGGACGGCGGCCACGGCGACGGCTGCAACGAGGAGAACGATACGTTCACGCTGGCGCGGCGCCGGTTCCATCACCTGACGTTCTACGGCTTCATGCTGTGCTTCGCGGCGACCGCCGTCGCGACGCTCTATCACTATGCCTTCGGGCTGGAAGCGCCGTATCCGTTTCTGAGCGTGCCGGTGCTGCTGGGAACCGCGGGCGGCATCGGACTGATCGCCGGACCGGCGGGACTGCTGTGGCTGAACCTGAAACGCGCTCCGGCGCGCGGCGACGCTCGTCAGCGTCCGATGGACCGCGGCTTCATCGCGCTCCTGCTTCTGACGAGCACGTCCGGTCTCGCGCTGCTCGCACTCCGCACGACCTCGGCGATGCCGTCGCTGCTCGCGATTCATCTCGGCATCGTGATGGCGCTGTTCGCCACGCTGCCTTACGGCAAGTTCGCGCACGGCATCTTCCGCTCGGCGGCGCTGCTCAAATCGTCGATCGAGAAGCGCCAACGCAGCACACTGAGCCTCGGTTCGGATTAGCCAGTCACCCGGGCGCCCGTTGGGCGCCCATCACTACAGACAAGAAGCAGGAGACGCAATGAACCGTACCGAACCGATCGCCGCGACACCCGGCGTTTCGCCCACGACAAGGGCCGCCGCCGTGTTGCGTGTGACGAGCGGCAATTTCATCGAACAGTTCGATTTCTTTCTGTTCGGCTTCTACGCGACGTCGATCTCGAAGATCTTCTTCCCGGCCACCAGCGAGTTCGCGTCGCTGATGCTCACCTTCGCGGTGTTCGGCGCGGGCTTTCTGATGCGTCCGCTCGGTGCGATCTTTCTCGGCGCGTACATCGACAAGGTCGGACGGCGCACCGGGCTGATCGTTACGCTGTCGATCATGGCGAGCGGCACCATTCTGATCGCCTGCGTGCCCGGGTACGCGACCATCGGCCTGCTCGCGCCGGCGCTCGTGCTGCTCGGGCGTCTGTTGCAGGGCTTTTCGGCAGGCGCCGAACTCGGCGGCGTATCCGTCTATCTCGCGGAAATGGCGACGCCCGGCAACAAGGGTTTCTACACGAGCTGGCAGTCGGCGAGCCAGCAGGTGGCCATCGTCGTGGCGGCGGCCATCGGTTACAGCCTGAACGCGTGGTTGTCCGCACAGCAGATCGCCGCATGGGGCTGGCGCGTGCCGTTCTTTATCGGTTGCGCGATCGTGCCGTTCCTGTTCGTGTTGCGCCGCTCGCTGCAGGAGACCGCGGCATTCGAAGCGCGGCGGCATCATCCGCAGGCACGCGACATTTTCGCGATGCTGCTCGCCAACTGGCGCACCGTGATCGGCGGCATGCTGCTGACCGCCATGACCACCACCACCTTCTATCTCATCACGGTCTATACGCCGACCTTCGGCAAGTCGGTACTGAAGCTGTCCACCTCCGACAGCTTGATGGTGACGCTGCTCGTGGCTGCATCGAATTTCATCTGGCTTCCGATCGGCGGCACGATCTCCGACCGCATCGGCCGCAAGCCGGTGCTGCTCGCCATTTCCGTGCTGGCGATCCTCACGGCTTATCCGGCGTTGTCCTGGCTTGCCGATGCGCCGAGCTTTGCGCGCATGCTGATCGTGCTGCTGTGGTTCTCGTTCTTCTTCGGCATGTATAACGGCGCGATGGTCGCCGCGCTCACCGAAGTGATGCCGGTCGAAGTGCGCGTCGCGGGTTTCTCGCTGGCGTTCAGTCTCGCGACGGCGCTGTTCGGCGGCTTTACGCCGGCGGTATCGACGTATCTGATTCAGGTCCTGCACGACAAGGCCGCACCCGGCTACTGGCTGAGCTTCGCCGCGCTCTGCGGCTTGTGCGCGACGCTCGGGCTGTACCGTCGCCGCGCGGACGGCAACGCGTCGGCGGCATCGTCGGCCTGACAGCGATTGCATCGGCGCGTGCCGGTCACCCCGGCTTCGCGCCGGGCTTTCGTTTTTCCAGCGGCGGCAAGAACGGGCGACGCGCGCCCGCTTGCGCGGCAACGCAGGCCGCGCCCGCTTGCCGTTGGAGCGGCATGTCCGGGCGCGGGCAAGCCGGTGTGATACAGGTTGCTTCAACCGCCGTTGGGAAACACGCCCCTGCTCATCGCATCGAGCTGGCGCACGATCTCCGCGCGCAGTTCGGCCGATACCTCGACACTGTCCAGCAATTCCGAAATCCACAGCCCGTCGGCCGCGAGCCGGCAGATCATCAGCGTCGCAGCCTGCTCGAGCGGCACCGGATCGGGCCGCGTCCATTCGCGCATCGGCACCGACCATCGTTCGCGCGTGTCCTGCTCGGTAATCATCGACGCGACCAGCACGCGCAGCACGTCGGTACTCGCGGCCGGATTGGCCGCATCGAGCACCGCATGCAAATAAGCGCGCGCCGCCGCGCCGTCGCCGCTCGGATCCGCCGTCATGCGCGCGTCCATCTGCGCGCCGAACCGCGCGGTCGCCTGGCCGAACAACGCATCGAGCAGCCCCTGCTTGTTTGCGAAGTGATATTGCAACGCGCCTTTCGTCACGCCGGCACGCTCGGCCACCGCATCGAGCGTCAACGCGGCCACGCCGTGATGTGTCGCGATTTCCGATGCGGCCGCCAGCAATTGCGCGCGCACCTGATCCGGCGCTTTTTTTCGCCGCACGCCGGCGGCGACGGCGGCGGGCGCTGACGATCCTTCAGACGCCCTCGCACCGGCCGTTCCAGCCGGTTCGACGGGCGCGGACACATCGTGCGGCGCGGGTTCGAGACGTTTTTTCATGGTGCGGATGGTAGCACCCGGGTGTCTCGATATAAACATTCCGGCTGGATGGTATGATCCGCCGCATGAACAAAACCGCCCCCTCTTCCTGGTCCGCGCTCGACACCGCGATCGCCCGTGGACGCGATGCGCTCGCGCGCCTTCAGCAGCCCGACGGCAGCTGGTGTTTCGAACTCGAATCCGACGCGACGATCACCGCGGAATACATCCTGATGATGCATTTCATGGACAAGATCGACGACGACCGCCAGGAGAGGATGGCGCGTTACCTGCGCGCGAACCAGCGGCTCGACACGCATGGCGCCTGGGCACTGTACGTCGACGGCGCGCCGGACGTGTCGTGCAGCGTAAAGGCGTATTTCGCGCTGAAGGCGGCCGGCGACAGCGAACACGCACCGCACATGATCCGTGCGCGCGAGGCGATCCTGACGCTCGGCGGCGCGGCGCGCGCGAACGTGTTCACGCGCATCCTGCTCGCGACGTTCGGCCAGGTGCCGTGGCGCGCGGCGCCGTTCATGCCGATCGAATTCGTGCTGTTCCCGAAGTGGGTGCCGATCTCGATGTACAAGGTCGCATACTGGGCGCGCACGACGATGGTGCCGCTGCTCGTGCTGTGCTCGCTGAAGGCCCGCGCGCGCAATCCGCGCAACATCTCGATCCGCGAGCTGTTCGTCACGCCGCCGGACGAGGAGCGCCGGTACTTCCCGCCCGCGAGCGGCATGCGCAAGGTATTCCTCGCGCTCGACCGCACGGTCCGCCATATCGAGCCGCTGATGCCGAAGCGCCTGCGGCAGCGCGCGATCCGGCACGCGGAAGCCTGGTGCGCGGAACGGATGAACGGCGAGGACGGGCTCGGCGGCATCTTCCCGCCGATCGTGTACAGCTACCAGATGATGCAGGTGCTCGGCTACCCGGACGACCATCCGCTGCGGCGCGATTGCGAACACGCGCTGGAAAAGCTGCTGGTCACGCGGCCGGACGGCAGCATGTATTGCCAGCCGTGCCTGTCGCCGGTGTGGGACACCGCGTGGAGCACGATGGCGCTCGAACAGGCACGCGGCGTCGCCGTGCCGGACGCCGGCGAGACGGCGTCGGGCGCGCTGCGCGAACTCGACGCACGCATCGCACGCGCGTACGACTGGCTGGCCGAGCGTCAGGTCGACGACCTGCGGGGCGACTGGATCGAGAACGCGCCGGCCGATGTCGAACCGGGCGGCTGGGCATTCCAGTACGCGAACCCGTACTACCCCGACATCGACGACACGGCGGTCGTCACCGCGATGCTCGATCGCCGCGGCCGCACGCACCGCAACGCGGACGGCACGAACCCGCACGCGCCGCGCGTCGCACGCGCGCTCGACTGGATGCGCGGGCTGCAATCGCGCAACGGCGGCTTCGCGGCATTCGACGCCGACTGCGACCGCATGTACCTGAACGCGATCCCGTTCGCCGATCACGGCGCGCTGCTCGATCCGCCGACCGAGGACGTGTCGGGCCGCGTGCTGCTGTGCTTCGGCGTGACGAACCGCCCGGAAGAACGCGCGTCGCGCGCGCGCTGCATCGACTACGTGAAGCGCACGCAGCAACCCGACGGCAACTGGTGGGGCCGCTGGGGCACGAACTACATCTACGGCACGTGGAGCGTGCTGGCCGGCCTCGCGCTCGCCGGCGAGGACAAGTCGCAGCCGTATATCGCACGCGCGATCGACTGGCTGCGCGCCCAGCAGCATGCGGACGGCGGCTGGGGCGAGACCAACGACAGCTATCTCGACCCGAAGCTGGGCGGCACGAACGGCGGCGAAAGCACGTCGAACTTCACCGCGTGGGCGCTGCTCGCGCAGATGGCGTTCGGCGACCACGAATCCGATTCGGTGAAACGCGGCATCGCGTACCTGCTGTCGGTGCAACAGGACGACGGCTTCTGGTGGCACCGCTCGCACAATGCGCCGGGTTTCCCGCGCATCTTCTACCTGAAGTATCACGGCTATACCGCGTACTTCCCGCTGTGGGCCCTTGCGCGTTACCGACGGCTGGCGGGCGCCGCCGCCCCGGCTCGCGCCGCGGCGGAAGCCACCGACACGGCAATCGCTTGAACGATCACGCGCCGCGGTGCCCCGGGGTACCCGGCGCGGTCGTGACGGATCATCCTCCGCCCTGCTCCCGCATCCTGACGAACGCGTCACGCAGATCCGCGCAGAACGCGTCGCCGACCATCGACAGCGGCTGCGACGCAGACGTCACCAGATAGAAGTGATCGGGCACGGCCGGCTCGAACGGCTTGACCGCCACGCGCCGGCCCGCGTACACGGCCGTCACCGGATCGATCAGCGCGACGCCCGCGCCGTTCGCGACGAACGCGACGATCGTCTGCGACAGTTGCGCCTCGATCGACAGCACGCGCGGCACGCCGGCCTCGACGAACACGCGGTCGATCGCGCTGCGCGCCTCGAAGCTCGGCGGAAACGAGATGAACGATTCGTCGCGCAGGTCGGCCGGCTGCACGATGCGCTTGCGCGCGAGCCGGTGCCCGCGCGGCACGATGCAGCACATCGCGCTTTCCGCGAGCCGCTCGCCGCGCACGGCCGGATGCGGGACGGGTTCGGCGATCAGCCCGACATCGCACTGCCCTGACGCGACCTTGTCGACGACGGTGGATGCGCTGTGCGCGAGCAGCGTGATGTCGACGCCCGGATGCGCATGCGAGAAACGCGTGACGAGCGCCGGCAGCAGGTCGAGCGCGACGGCCGGCGAGCCCGCCACGCGCAGCGTGCCGCGCCGCATCGCGCGGATCTGTTCGGCGGCCTGCGCGACGCGATCGAGCCCGACGAACGCGCGCTCGACCTCCTCGTACAGCACGCGCGCCTGCGCGGTCGGCGTGAACCGCCCCTGCTGCCGCTCGAACAACACGAAGCCGATCCGGTCCTCGAGATCGGCGATCAGCCGGCTCACGGCCGGCTGCGAGATATGGAGATCGCGTGCGGCGCGCGTGACGGTATGGCGCTGCATCACCGCACGGAACGCTTCGATCTGACGGATTCTCAGCGATGGCATGGTCATAACACTGGATTATGGAGCATTGATCAAGCTGTATTGGACAGTGCATTTTGCCTGCCCGAACATCGGTTCCACAACGTATTGAACGTAGGGAGCCGCGCCGCCATGGGATATAACACGGAACCGTCTTGCCCACGACACCGGAGCCGCGCATGACCGTGCGCCGCTTCGACGTCGTGGTGGCCGGCGGCGGCCTCGTCGGCATGGCCATCGCGTGGGGCGTCGCGCGTCTCGGCAAGCGCGTCGCGGTCTGCGACGGCGACGACATCGCGTTTCGCGCGTCGCGCGGCAATTTCGGGCTCGTGTGGGTACAGGGCAAAGGCGGCCGTTGCCTGCCGTATGCGCGCTGGTCGCGCGAATCGTCCGAGCGCTGGCACGCGTTCGCCGCGCAGTTGCAGCGCGCAACGGGCGTGAACTGCGGTTTCGAACGCCCGGGCGGCATCGAGCTGTTCGAGCATCGCGCCGAGCTCGACAGCGCAACGGCTCTGCTCGAATCGCTGCACCGGCAGGAAGCGGCGCTGTCGTACGAAGTGCTCGATCCGGCGGCGCTGCGCCGGCGCATCCCGTCGGCATCGCGAGCGCTGGCCGGCGCGCTGTGGTCGCCGAACGACGGCCACGCGAATCCGCTCTACACGCTGCGCGCGATGCTGCAGGCATTCCAGCAGTGCGGCGGCGTCTATCTGCCGCGCAGCGAAGTCACCGAGATCCGCCCGCGCGCCGGGCGTTTCGAGATCGACACGCGCGACGCGCGGCTCGACGCCGGGCGCGTGGTGCTCGCGGCCGGCCTCGACAATGCACGGCTCGCGCCGATGGTCGACCTGCTCGCGCCGATCGCGCCGTTGCGCGGCCAGATCATGGTCACCGAGCGCCTCGCCCCGTTTCTCGACTACCCGACGCTCGTCGTCCGTCAAACGCCGGAAGGCACGGTGCTGCTCGGTGACTCGGCCGAAGACGTCGGCTTCGACGACGGCCAGACGCGCCCCGCGATGGTCGACATCGCACGCCGCGCGCGCACCGCGTTCCCGGCGCTCGTGCATGCGCGCATCGTGCGCGCGTGGGGCGCGCTGCGCATCATGACGCCCGACGGGCTGCCCGTCTACGAGGCGTCGGCCACGCATCCCGGCGCGTTCATCGCGATCTGCCACAGCGGCGTGACGCTCGCGGCGGCCCACGCCGATCTCGTCGCGCCGTGGATCGCGGGCGGCGCCGCGCCGGCCGACCTGTCCGCCTTTACCACCGCGCGCTTCGCCGCGCCCACGGAAGTCCGGCATGTTTGAATCCCTCATTCCCGCCGCCGCGACGGTCGAACGCGTGCGCATCCATATCGACGGCACGCCGCACGAGGTGCCTGCGCACTACAGCGTCGCGGCCGCGCTGCTCGCCACCGGTCCGGCCGCGTGCCGCGCGAGCGCCGTGAGCGGCGCACCGCGCGGCCCGTTCTGCATGATGGGCGTGTGCTTCGACTGTCTCGTCGAAGTCGATGGCGTACCCAACGTGCAAGGCTGCATGACACCCGTTTCCGACGGCATGCAGGTGCGCGCGATGCACGGCAAGGCGAGGCTCGCATGACGCGCCGCCAGTGCGACCTGCTGATCGTCGGCGCCGGGCCGGCCGGGATGGCGGCGGCTGCCGCCGCGCGCTCGGCCGGACTGTCGGTCGTCGTCGCGGACGAAGGCCGCGCGCCCGGCGGCCAGATCTACCGCAACGTGGCCGATGCGCCGGCGCCGCTCGCGCAATGGCTCGGCACCGACTACACGGCCGGCCGGCCGCTCGTCGACGACCTGCTCGCGAGCGGCGCGCACTACCTGCCGCGCAGCGTCGTTTGGCAGGTCGCGTTCGAACCTGAACCCGTCGCGATGCTCACGCAAGGCGGCCCGTCCGGCGGCACGCTCGAAGTCGGCGCGCGCGCCGTGCTGATCGCGACCGGCGCGCAGGAGCGTCCGTGGCCGGTGCGCGGCTGGACGCTGCCCGGCGTGATGGGCGTCGGCGCCGCGCAGACGCTGCTGAAATCGTCGGGCCTCGCGCCGTCGGCCGACGCCGTGCTCGCGGGCAGCGGCCCGCTGCTGTGGCTGTTCGCCGCGCAATTGCTGAATGCGGGGCGGCGCGTGCGTGCGCTGATCGACACGACACCGCGCGACGCCTGGCGTCGTGCGCTCCCGCATGCGCTGCCGGCGCTGCGCGGCGCCGACTATCTGCTCAAGGGCTGGCGCATGCTGCGCGCGGTACGCCACGCCGGGATTCCCGTCTATCGCGGTGCGACCGATATCGGCATCGACGGCGACGAGCGCGCCGAACGCATTCGCTTTCGCGATGCTCGAGGCGTCGTGCACATGCTCGACACGTCGCTCGTGCTGCTGCATCAGGGCGTCGTTCCGTCGACGCAGCTCGCGCGCGCGCTCGGGTGCGCACACGAATGGGACGAACGGTCGGCATGCTGGCGGCCGCAATGCGACGCGCGCGGCCGCAGCAGCGTGCCGCACGTCTGGATCGCGGGCGACGGCGCGGGCATCGGCGGCGCGCGAGCGGCGGCACTCGCCGGCGAAGTGGCGGCGCTCGGCATCGCCGCGGAACTCGGCACGCTCGACGCGCAGCGGCAGGCCGCACGCGAGCGCCCGGTACTGCGCGCGCTGCATCGTCATCTCGCGGTGCGCCCGCTGCTCGATGCGCTGTACACGCCGCCCGCCGCGCTGCGCCGCCCCGACGACGACACGATCGTGTGCCGCTGCGAGGAGATCACGGCCGGCGAGATCCGCCAGCTCGCCGCGCTTGGTTGCCAGGGACCGAATCAGATGAAGGCATTCACGCGCTGCGGCATGGGCCCGTGCCAGGGCCGCTGGTGCGGCACGACGGTCGGCGAGCTGATCGCCGAGGTGCAGCGGCGCAGCGTCGGCGACGTCGGTTACTACCGGATCCGCGCACCGATCACGCCCGTCACCGTCGGCGAGATGGCCGACGCCCTCGAACTGTCGAACGATTTCCAGCGCGGCGATTTCCCGAGCTGATGCGCATGCCTACTCTTCCTCACACGAACGGAGCCTGACCATGAAGACGCGCCTCACGATTCTCCTTTCCGCCGCCGCGATGGCCTTCGCGTCGCTGGCGTCGGCGAAGGAATGGACGACCATCCGCATCGGTGTCGACCCGACCTACCCGCCGTTCGAATCGACCGCGACCGACGGCAGCGTGCAAGGCTTCGACATCGATCTCGGCAACGCGCTGTGCGCGAAGCTGAAGGCGAAATGCGTGTGGGTGTCGAGCAGTTTCGACGGGCTGATTCCGGGGCTGCAGGCGCGCAAGTTCGACGTGATCCTGTCGTCGATGGCCGCGACCGAACAGCGGCGCCAGCAGATCGACTTCACCGACCGCCTGTACCGCAACCAGACGCGGCTGATCGCGCGCACCGGCTCGGGGCTGTTGCCGGACGCGGCGAAGCTCGCCGGCAAGCGCGTCGCGGTCGAACAGGGCACGATCCAGGAAACCTATGCGCGAGAGAAGTGGGCGGCCGCGAAGGTCGAGGTCGTCCCGTATCCGAGCTACGACCAGGCGTATGCGGACCTCGTCACCGGGCGCGTCGACGGCGTGCTGATGGATGCCGTGCAAGGCCAGCTCGGGTTCCTGTCGACGCCGCGCGGCAAGGGCTTCTCGTTCGCCGGCGGCGTCGTGTACGACCCGAAGATCATGGGCAACGGCGACGCGGCCGGCGTGCGCAAGGCCGACGGCGACCTGCGCGACGCACTCAATCGCGCGATCGCGCAGATTCGCAGCGACGGCACCTACAACACGATCCAGTCGAAGTATTTCGATTTCGACCTGTACGGAAATTGACGAGGCGCGCCGGCGGCGCCGCGCATGCGACGCCTGACGCGCGATCGGCGGCATGTCGTCGAGGCTCGCACGCCTCCCCGGGTTTGAAGGAAATTGCATCCGGCCAGGTTGCACGAGTAAGTCCACCAGGGACATAATTACAAACACTTGAGTCCCCGAAGGTCTTATATGCTCGACATCCGCCAGCTTCAGTATTTCATCGCGGTCGCGGAAGAAGAACACGTCGGCCGCGCGGCCGAGCGCCTGCACATTTCGCAATCGCCGCTCAGCCGCCAGATCGCGCAGCTCGAGGAAAAGCTCGGCCTGACGTTGTTCGAACGCAGCCAGCAGCGCATTCGTCTGACGCGCGACGGGCGCACGTTCCTCAGCGAAACGCATGCGTTCCTGCGCCATGCGAACCGGCTCGAATCGCTCGCGCGCCGGCTCGGCCGCGGCGACGAAGGCGGCCTGTGCATCGGTTACCTCGAAACGGCCACGCACTCGGGCGTGCTGCCGCGCGCGCTGAAGACGCTGCGCGCCGATCGTCCCGCCGTTCATATCGCCTTGTACAACTATCAGTCCGCCGCGCAGCTTGAAGGCTTGCGCGAGCGCAGCCTCGACATCGCGCTCGTCACCGAGCCCCCCGCGCCCGACGATCCCGAACTCGACTCGACGATGGTGCTGAACGATCCGATGCTGCTCGCGATGCCCGACGGGCACCCGCTCGTGAAGAAGAAGGCGCTCGTTGCCGGCGATCTCGCCGCCCAGGCGTGGATCGGCGTGACGCAGCAGGAAAGCGCGCCGCGTCACGGCGCGTTCGTCGCGGCCTGTGCAAGGGCCGGCTTCTCGCCGGACATTTCGGTGGAAGCGACCGAGCCGCTCGCGGCGCTCGGCCTGGTTGCCGCCGGGCTCGGCGTGACGATGATCCAGCAGAGCCTGCGACACCAGGTACCGGAAGGCGTCGTGTTGCGCGAGCTGCCGTGGTTCAGCTACCGCACGCCGCTGTGGGCCGCGTGGCACAAGGTCAACCTGCGGCCGCTGGTCGGCATCTTCCGCGAGATCCTGACCGGCGAGGACGTCGTCGCGGCGGTTGAGAAATAAGACCGGCACCCCGCGCGCAGGTGGCGGGCGCGCACCTGCTTCGCATACCGAACGGCATGGACGCGCCCCCGCCTTCACACACGATGCGACGCACTGCCGTCAGTCCGCCGCGAACCGCTTCGCCAGTTCCTCGAGGCCGTCTTCGTAGATCCCGCGGAACAGCCGGATGGTCTCGTCGTCGGTCGCGCCGCGTGGCGTAAACGTGCCCGACCACTCGACGGTCGACGCGTTCGATCCGTTTTCGCGCACGCGCAGCGTGGCGCGATAGTTCACGACCGGGAACGGCGCTTCGAGGATCGCGTACGTGTAGCTGCGTGCCGCTTCGTCGAACGCGACCAGCCGCTCGACGATCGTCTCGCCGACCGGGTTCGCGAGACGCCTCACGCGCCCGCCTTCGCCCAGCTCGCTGGCAGGAATGTACGACAGCCAGTCGGGCAGCGACCCGAAGCCGCCGATCAGTTGCCAGACGGTTCCGGCCGAAGCCGGGAGTTCGATGCTTGCATTTGCCTGTGCCACGTCATCACCCGTCAGGATCAACGACCGGTCGGTAGCGGCGCATTGGCCGCGATCAGGCCTTGTTCACGCATGTCACGCCAGAAATCGGCCGGAATCGCCACGTTCAGCGCAGCCTGGTCTTCCGCGATCCGCTCCGGACGGCTCGCGCCCGGGATCACCGCGACGGTGGCCGGATGCGACATCGAGAACTGCAGCGCGGCGGCCTTGATCGGCACGTCGTGGCGCGCGGCGATCGCCTTGATCCGCTCGACCTTCGCGAGGATTGCCGGCGAAGCCTTCTGGTATTCGAAGTGCGTGCCGCCTGCAAGCACGCCCGAGCTGTACGGGCCGCCGACGACGATCCCGACGTTCTGCGCGGCAGCCGCCGGCATCACGCGTTGCAGCGCACGTTCGTGATCGAGCAGCGTGTAGCGGCCGGCCAGCAGCATGCCGTCCGGTTGGGGTTCGGCGAGGTCGAGCACCAGCTCGATCGGTTCGACGCGGTTCACGCCGAGGCCCCATGCGTCGATCACGCCTTCTTCGCGCAGCTTGCTCAGCACGCGGAATGCGCCCTTGCGCGCGACCTCGAATTGCGCGAGCCATTCATCGCCGTAGAAGTCCTGGGCGATGTCGTGCACCCAGACGATGTCGAGGCGGTCGGTACGCAGGCGCTTCAGGCTGTCCTCGATCGAACGCAGCGTCGCGTCGGCCGTGTAGTCGTTGACGATGCGGTTCGGCCGGCCGTGTTCGAACAGGCCGCCCTTTTCGCCGAGATCGCGTGCCGACACGTCTTCGATTTCATCGAGGATCACGCGGCCGACCTTCGTGCTCAATACGTATTCGTCACGCGCATGGTTCGCCAGCGCGTCGCCGAGGCGGATTTCCGCGAGACCGGCGCCGTAGAACGGTGCCGAATCGAAATATCGGATGCCGTGTTGCCATGCCGCTTCGACGGTGGCCGCGGCTTCCGCGTCGGGAATGTTGCGGAACATGTTGCCGAGCGGGGCAGTACCGAAACCAAGGATCTTGTTGCCGGGCAGCTTGTCTTCGAGACTCATGATTTTCTCCAGGGAGTATGGGAAAGCGAGTTCAGTCTAGGGAAGCCGGTTAAGTCTGTCCAAGACGGAATTCGACACACTTGAGTCCCACGAGGTCTGATCGGCCTGTTTGATGCGCGTACCGATGTGCCTCCCCGCCCCCGTTCCGGCGAAACGCTTGACCGGCAAGGCCGTCGACCGAATTCGCTCCCGATTCGTGATTCCAGCTCAAAAATCAATTGGGCCGGAGGCCGTTTTTCCCGGGCGTGGCGATACCTATATTGGCTGCACTCGCAACGACATCGACGTGGTTGCGGTTCACCCAACCTGACAGGGACCCATGATGAAAACGCTGATTTCTTCCACGCTTGCCGCACTGATCCTTTCCGCACCGGCGCTGTCGTTCGCGCAACAGGCCGACCGCCCGCTGACCCGCGCCGACGTGAAGGCCGAAATGGCCCGCCTCGCGGCCGTCGGCTACACCCCGGCGCTGGACCACAACCGGTATCCGGTCGCGATCCTCGCCGCAGAACAGCGCGTGCGTGAAAATACCGTCGCACCGGAAGCCGACCAAGCGGGCTACGGCAGCGAAGCCCGCACCACCGGCGAATCCGGCCGCGCGACGACGATCGACAGCCGCCACTCGATCTATCGCGGACATTGAGCCGCGGCGGCGCGCAGGAGAGCACGCCTCCCGACACGCGCAACGATTCGCCCCTCCCCTGCGCATTGCCGGCCCGAATCGCCCGAACAGGCATTCGGGCCGCGCGTCATTCGGGTTTCGAGCGCGACGGGACGATCGGCCGCGTCAGACGAACCCTTCTTCGACCAGCGTGCAGCCATGCGCGGTGATCTCGTGTCGCTGGCCCGACCCGCCGACCACGCGGCTCCAGCTCTCCGACACGAGCACGGTCGTCTCGCCGTCCGTGCGCAACGCATAACCGAAGCCGCCGTACATGCCCCGGCACGGCGAACCACGTGTTTCCGGCCTGCGCGTCGAGTTCGAGCAGCGGTTCGAGTTCGGGCAGGCGCAGTGCGTCGACGCGCAGGTGAGCGATGCGGCCGAGAATCATCTCGTGGAAACGGCGCTGGATGGCGCGCAGCGTATCGTCGGGCACGAAGCGCTGCGGCTGCGGCGTCAGCAACTCGACCAGGTGCCGATGCCCGAACCGCGTGGCGATGTCGACCGCACGCTCGCGTCGTGCATCGCGCAGCATGCGCGATGCACCGAGGCGCAGCAGCTCGGCAACGACCGTTCGCGGCGCGCCGCCGAAAGCGGCCTGATGCAGCGGCGTGTAAAACGACGTGCCGCCGAGCCGCGTCGCATTGACGAGGTCGGGCTGGCGTGCCACGAAGTCGAGCACCGTCGCCCATTCGCCGCTGCGCGCCGCGTCGGCCAATGCGTGCCGGCTTTCGACCTGCGCGTCACCGAGCACATCGGCGCTCGTGATTCCATCCCAGACCATGCTCAACGGGCGCTCCTTGCGTATCGCGGGTGCGTCACGGCGGCGCCGTCACGCGTCGCTCCTGCGCGCCGCCGACGACGCGTCGAGCGCATCGTGATCGACCAGCAGGTTCAGCAGCTGGCGCCGCGATTCGATGCCGAGCTTCGCGAACGCGCGCCGCGCGTAGGTGTCGATCGACGACGGACGAATGCCGAGTTCGTGCGCGATATCCTGCGTCTTCCGGCCGCGAATGAGGCGGGCACACACTTCCGACTCGCGCGACGTCAGCTTCTCGAACACGTCGTGCAGTCGCTGCGTGACGACGCCCTCGCGCGCACGCGCCGCGCCTGCATCCGCCGGCCGGTCGCCGACGATGCGTCGATGCGCGACCGCCAGCGGCAACACGATCAGCGCGACATGCCGGACGATGCTCAGCTCCTTCAGCGAAAACGGCGGCAGCCGGCGCGCGCGGCATACCGACAGCGCGTAGGTCAGCTCGTCCACGCGATACGTGACCACGCATTCGTCGTGAATGTCCTCGGTATCGTAAAACGCGCGCCGGATCTCCGGGTTCAGCCGCAGCGTCGACAACTGCAGCAACTGCGTATCGCGCTCGCCGCGGATGCAGTCGAAGGTCGTGTCGATCCGCGCGAAATCGCGGTAATAGCGCGTCATCGTGCGCTCGATCTGGTCCGGATACGTGCCGTAGCTGCCGATCCAGCCGACGCGCCGCTCGAGCAGCGACTCGTCCTCGTAATCCAGATGAATGGAATCGCAATCGACGATGCGCGCGAGGTTCTCGAACACGACCGCGACGAAATCCGGCGATCCGATCGCGCCGGCCACGGCCGACAGCGCGTCGGACAGGAACACGAGCTGGTTCAACTGGATATCGGTCGCCGCGGCGGTGTCATGGTCGGTCATACGATGCACGGGAGAAGGAGACGACCACCGTTACCACGCCAAAAGTGCGTTGCCAATTCCCTCGCGCCGGGTTCCGGTGCACGCGGCCGCCCGGCTGTACGGATTTCATGGACAGACATCCGGCCGGCCGCCCCCTACAGTCATCTCCGATATCCGGCGAGGCCCGTCGGCGCGTTCGCGGTTCGAAGCGAACCGGCGCGCGCCTCGCCGACCGTCCCGCGGCGCGCATGCGCCACGCAGTGCGCCGCCCTCGTTCCGAAAGGGAGTGACCATGATCGTCCGCGTTTTTCGTCTCGCCTTCCCCGTTGCAATCGCGACCGTTGCGTGCTTCGCGCCGCTGTCGGTGTCGCCGGCCCGCGCGGCCGACGCCGAACTGAACGTCTACAACTGGTCCGAGTACATTGCGAAGACGACGATCCCGGACTTCCAGAAACAAACGGGCGTGCACGTGCGCTACGACGTCTACGACAGCGACGACACGCTGCAGTCGAAGCTGCTGGCCGGCAGTTCGGGCTACGACATCGTCGTGCCGACGTCGAACTACATGGCCAAGCAGATCCAGGCCGGCGTGTACCAGAAGCTCGACAAGACGAAGCTGCCGAATCTCGCGAACCTCGATCCCGCGCTGATGAAGAAGATCGCCGAATCGGACCCGGGCAACCAGTACGGCGTGCCGTGGGCCTACGGCACCGACGGCGTCGGCTACAACGTGCAGGCGGTCAGGAAAGCACTCGGCGACGGTGCGCCGCTCGACAGCTGGGCGCTGGTGTTCGATCCGGCCAACGTGTCGAAGCTGAAAAGCTGCGGCGTGTCGTTCCTCGATGCGCCGGACGACGTGTTTGCGGCCGCGCTCCAGTATCTCGGCAAGGACCCGAACAGCAAGAACCCGGCCGACTATCACGCGGCGTTCGACATGCTGAAGAAGGTGCGCCCCTACATCACGCAGTTCAACTCGTCGGGCTACAACAACGACCTCGCGAACAACGACGTCTGCGTCGTGCTCGGCTGGTCGGGCGACGTCAGCGTCGCGCGCCGTGAAGCGGCCGCGGCGAAACGCGGCTACGAGATCCGCTACGCGAACCCGAAGGAAGGCGGCATCCTGTGGTTCGACGTGATGGCGATTCCGAAGGATGCGCCGCATCCGGAGGCCGCGTTGCAATGGATCAACTACATCCAGGACCCGAAGGTCAACGCGGACATCACCAACGAGATCTACTACCCGAGCGCCAACCGGGCGGCCCGTCAGTACGTGACGCCGGCCGTCGCGCACGACCCGAACGTGTACCTGTCCGCCGACGTGCTCGACAGGATGACGCTCTCGAAGCCGCGTTCGGCCGACATCGCGCGCCTCGAGAACCGCCTGTGGCAGCAACTGAAAACCGGCAACTGACGCAACCGCCCGCAAGTATGAAATCATGCGAACGCGCCGACGGCGCGTTCATTTCAATTCGACGCAACCTGACCATCATGATCGACGTTTCATTGATTACCGACGCGCTCCGCCCGAGCGGCGCGCCCACGCAGTACCGCGTGTCGCCCGAGAAGCTGATCTCCGGCGATCCGCTGCAGACGCTCACGCCGGGCTTCGCGAGTCCGTGCGGGCGGTTTTCGACCGGCATCTGGGAAAGCACGCCCGGATGCTGGCATGTCGCCTATACGGAAGCGGAGTACTGCGAGATCCTGGAAGGCACGTCCGTGATCACCGACACCGAGGGCAACCGGAAGACCGTGCGCGCGGGCCACCGCTTCGTGATTCCCCCCGGCTTTCGCGGCACCTGGGAAGTCGTCGAACGCACGCGGAAGATCTTCGTCGCCTACGACGAGCAACCGGCCGGGTAAGCAACGGCGACACGGCTCGCCCGCGCCATCGCGCCCCCCTGTCGCCGCCGCTCGCGGCAGCGTTACCGCCCGGCGCCAAGGGACCCGAGAATCCCGTACGCGGCCTTCACGCGGTCCTCGATGGGCACGCTGCCGTTCGCGAGCATCACGATCGCGATCCGCTTCGACGGCACGAATGCGACATACGTGCTGAAGCCGCCGGTCGAGCCGGTCTTGTTGATCCACGTATCGGGGTTCGGCGCCAGCGGCGGCTTGATCGCGCTGGCCGGTACCGCGTCGTACAGCATCTTCGGTGCGTTGCCTTCGAGCAGCGTCGGCAGCGCGACCGGGTACGGATACTGTTCCCAGATCAGGTCCTGCGTCAGCGGCCCCGCGCGGAAATAACCGGCGTGCGTGCGGTCGATCGCGCGCTGCAGGCGCGGCGCCGTCTGGATCATCCCCATGTTCGCCTGCACGAAGCGCAACAGGTCCGCCGCCGTGGTCCGCACGCCGTAGGCCGGCTGCCACAGCATGCCTTGCGTCATCCGGACCGGCCTGCCGTCCTTCGTATAGCCCTGCGCGTAATCGGCCATGCGTGCGTCGGGCACGTTGATGTACGTGTGCGTCATGCCGAGCGCGGGAAAGAGCCGCTGCTCCATCAGCGCCGCGAAGTCCTTGTGCATGGCCTTCGCGGTGAGCCACCCGAGCATGCCGATCGCGACGTTCGAATACTTGCGGTGCGTGCCCGGCGCATACTCGGGCCGCCAAGCGTCGAGATAGCGGATCAGGCCGGCGTCGTCGCGAATGCTGTCGGGCACCTGCAGCGGCGTCCCGCCGGGCGTGTGCGTGCCGAGCTGGAGCAGCGTGACGACGCCGAACGGCTTGCCCTGCAGTTCGGGCAGATACTTGGCGACCGGGTCCGCGAGCGACAGCTCGCCGCCCTCCTGCGCGTCCGATGCGAGCGTCGCGGTCAGCGTCTTGCTGACCGAGCCGATCTCGAACAGCGTGCCGCCGGTGACGGGCTTGCCGGTCTGCTTCGACATCACGCCGTAGTCGAACACGTAAGGCTTGCCGTCGGCGACGATGCCGATCGCCATGCCGGGAATCGCGTACTGCTTCATCAGCGGGGCGACGTGGCGGGTCACGGTGTCGCGGATGTCGTCCTGCACGGCGGCGGCCGCGCGGCCGGCCGCGGTGGTGGCGCAGGCGGCGACGAGCAGCGTCGCGGCGAAGCGGGTCATGGTGAATCGCATCGTTGCGGTTCCTTTGGTATCGGATGGTTGCATGAGCAACAGGCCGCTACGCGCCGCACGGCGATCGTTCTGGCCGGCCTGTCGATGCAGGACTATCCGCCGCCGGCCAGCCGCCAACAATCGACGATATGTTGCGCGAGCCTAAAGAAATTCTTATGAGACCCGCGGCATCACGCATCGTCACGGGTGCCGCCGCGCCTGCCGCGATCGAGGCTCGACCGCGATGCGGGTCAAGGCTGGTGTGCGGAAGGAAAGCCGTGATGCTCGAGAAATTCGGACACGACGGGTTGCCAGAGGTCGATGCCACGCGAGAACAGCAGGTGTCCGTTGTCGGAAAACGGCGGCAGCAGCCGATAATCCGCGTCGCCGCCCGCACGGACGAAGGCCTTGTACCACGCGCCGCTGTAGGTCGGATCGAAGTACCGGTCGTTCTCCGTATAGATCCACAGCATCGGGACACGCGCCGTGGTCCCGAAGCTTGAAAACATCGCTTCCATCAGTTCGCCCTGACACGGCGCCCCGGGGTGCTGGACGGGATCGCCGCCGGCGCCGCCGGCGAAATTGATCGCCGCGACCACGCCGTCCGGATTGTCGGCCGCCATCGCCGTCGTGATGAGGCCGCCTACCGATTGACCGACGATGACGATGCGATTCGGGTCGACGTCCGATTGGTGTTTCGCGTAGTCCAGTACCGCGCGCTCCTCGGCGCGTGCCGCGTCGACCAGCGGGTGATAATCCTTGTGGCGACATGCGCCGCTGTATTCCGGATCGAACTGCGTGCCGAATCGCCCGTATCCGATCCGCGTCGGTTCGAATACGGCAAATCCTTTGCTGACGAAGAACCTGGCCTGTTGCGTATAACGAAATCGCGCCGGTGAGACACGATCCTGCGCATTGCGCCCGTGATTGAGAAGCAGGATCGGGAATGGGCCGTTCCCGCTCGGCATGAACCGCGTGATCGCGACCGTGCCGGTATCTTCCTTGCCGTAAAAATCCTTCACCTTGACGTCGACCGTATCCACCGATTCGTGCAGGTCGGATGCAAACGGCCCGGCGTGGGCATCGCCAATCAGGAATGCAAGGCAAATCAGGATGACGCGCATGATCTGAGTCCCGAACGATTGTTTTTCTGGAACGACGAAGTACGACGGCCGGCGAGAAGAATCCGCATCGGCCGGACGACGCACGCGGCCCGGCGGGCGCGTACGATCACCGCGGCAGCCGGTCGAGAAACGCCAGCATCGCCGCGTTGAATCGCGCGGGGCGCTGCAGCGGCGCGAAATGGCTGACGCCGGGCAGGATCGTCAGCGTCGCGCCCGGAATCGTGTCCGCCAGATACGCGGCATGCTCGGGGCGGATGAATTCGTCGTGCTCGCCCTGCACGATCGCGACCGGCACGGCAATCGCCGCGAGATCCCCCGCCGTGTAATTTGGTTGCGTGCGCATCATTTCACTGACGGCCGCGACGAATGCGTCGAATTGATCGGGTGTCGCGGACAGTTGCGCGTAGTCCTTGCGGTGCCGCGCGAAACAGCGGTCGATCAGCGGGCCCGGCACCACCTCCTTCGTGCCGCTCGGGTCCATGTTGCACGCGAAGAAAAACACGCCGGCCGCGCGGGCCGGTGCACGGGCCGCCAGCACGAGCGCGACGCACGCACCGTCGCTCCAGCCGACGAAGCGCGCGCGGTCGACATGCAGCGCGTCGAGCACCGCCAGCACGTCCGACGCCATGCGTTCGTAGGAATAGGGTTGCGCGTCGCGCGTGCTGCGGCCGTGGCCGCGGCTGTCGATCAGGATCGCGCGGTAGCCGGCCGCGAGCAGCGCCGACACCTGGTTGCCCCAGTTGCCGCCGTGACCGAGGCCGCCGTGCAGCAGCACGACCGGCGGCCCATGGCCGAACGACGCGTGCCAGATGCGCGCGCCGTCGTGTTCCAGCCAGCCTTCGACCTCGGCCGCCGGCAGCGGCGTGCCGCCGTGGGCGTCGAAGCGGACGAGTTCGTCGTCGTCGGGTTCCGCATGCATCGTTTTGCCGTCCTTTCGAGGGAGACGCGCTTGCGATTGTAATGCGTGCGGGCCGCGCGGCCCGAAGCCGTCAGGCTTGGGTCGACACCAGCCCGCCCGACGACGCGTTGCCCGACTTCTGGAGCGCCGCCGCGAGTTGCGAGATCGCCGTCGACAGCGCCGCCGAGATCGAGCTGGCTTGCGCGCCCAGCGTCTGCTGCTCGATGACGGCGGACGGATCGTCCTTCGCGCGCCGGGCCGCGTCCGCCATCTGCCGTTCCAGCGTCGCGAGCTGCTTCTGCAGCCGCTCGATCAATGCCTTCAACTGCGTGACGGCCGGGTCCTCCGCCGACGACGCACCCGATGCGCCGAGCGTTTCGCCGGCATCGCCGGCCGCCTTCGCGCCGGTGGTACTGCTCGTCCCCGTCGTGCCGGTGCTGCCCGGGGCAGCCGTCGTGCCGTCGGCGGACGAGGTCGCGGCCGCGGCGGCCGATGGGTTCGCGCTCACGCCGCTGTCCGCCAGCGAGGCGCGCGCGGTCGTGGAGAAATCGATCTGCATCGTGTCGGTCCCTGTGTCGGTAAACGAATCGTGACGGGGCGGGAAATGCCTTCCAACTCGTTTACGGCATTCGTCACACGAAACTTGAGTATCGGGGTCGGACGGATGCGCCGACCGATCGCCGTTTCAGTCGCGAAAGGGCCAGAATGGCACCACCGCGGCGCTGGTAAAATCGCGGCTTCGCCGGCCGGAACCGCGCGTCGACCGCCTTCGGGCGTTCGCGTGCTACCGCGCCGGTATCGACTCCCGCCCTGTCGGGCGCGGCATGCCACGCGTGCCGACGCCGCCATCGCGGCGCAGCGGGTCGCCTGTTCCGCCTGCCTCCGTGACCCGCTCGCCGGTTCGAGCGGCGAGCGCCGAGCGGCGCGCGCTTCATTCATCATGTATTCGAGGAACACACGATGGCCCGCATCGGCGCCTTCTGCATCACGACGTGGCTTGCCGCCGCGATTCTCTACTTCGGCCAGCACTCCGTCGCGATGATCGCGCTCAGCGGTGTCGTCGTGTTCGGCGGGTTCGATCTGCTGCGTCCGTAACGCCCGTCGGCATGCCGGCGGCACACCGCCGAGCCCCGATCCGCGGTCGGGACGGTCGAGCCGCCACGCGCACTCCGTGATGGCGCCGCCGTCAGTGCGCGCCGGCCGTCATGCGCGTGTAGTCCGCGTTCGGCCCGGACGGCGGCGTCAGGTTGTCGGCAGCCGCCCATTGCGTCGGCGTCGCGGACAGCGTGTAGCGCATCGTCCCGCCGTTGGCGATCGTGCCGAGCGGCAGCCACGACCCGGCATAGTCCGCACCGTTGACCTTCAGCGACTGGATGTACGCGAACGACGGACGACCCGACGCGTCCATCGCGACCTGCTTGTCGCTGTCGAGCCGCAGTGTCTTGCCGTTGCCGAGCCAGACGGTGATCCCGCTGAATTGCGGCGTGGACAACGCGAGCCCGGCTTCCGACGGAATGACCGGGAACATGCCGAGCGCCGCCCACACGTACCAGCTCGACGTCGCGCCCATGTCGTCGTTGCCCGGCAGGCCGTCGCGCGTGGTCGTGAACGCCTTCGACATGATGATCGGCAGGATGTACTGCGCGCCGCTCGGCTGGCCGGCCCAGTTGTATCCCCACGGCGACTGGAACGACGGTTCGTTGCCGATGTACAGGCGGGTGGACGCTTCGCCGCCGTTCAGGTCGGCGGAGCCCGGCACGGTCGAGAATGGCGTCGTGATCGCAAACAGGTTGTTCAGCCGCGCGACGGCCGCCTGCTTGCCGCCGATCGCGTCGATCAGTGCGGTCCAGTCCTGCGCGAAGGTCCAGAAGTAGTTCGGCTCCGTCGACTCGTGGAACGCGCCCGGCACGAGCGTGCCCAGCGTGCCGGGCGCCGAACCGGACGGCGGTGCGTTGCGCGCGGCGATCACCTTGTTCGTGTAGTCGAAGAGGTTGCGCCACCATCCGGCTCGCGTGTACAGCGCGCCGATGTTGTCGGGCGTCACGCCGACCGACGGCGCGTTCAGCACGCTCGCCGGTAGCGCCTGCAGGAACGCGGCGGCCGAACGATCGCTCAGCACGCGCTCGATGGTCGCGGACGACGAATGGCCGTCGTCGCTTTGCGACAGGTAATGGGCCGTCAGGAAATTGGCGAGCCCCGCCGCGCTCGTGCGGTCGTTGCATGCGCTCGACGGATCGAATACCGACTGCTTCGTCAGCCGCGCGGCCGACACCAGGTCGAAATCGGTCGCGCCGAACTTGTACGCGCCGGCAATCACGTTCAGTGCGTTGTCGCCGGCCATCGGCGTCGAGTCGTCGCTGCCGTCGACCCAGTGCGGAAAGGCGCCGCACTGCAATGCGTCGACGACGAGCGACTGCATCATGTCGCTCGATTCCTTCGGCGCGAGCATCGCCAGCAGCTGCACCTGCGACCGGTAGGTATCCCACAGCGAGAAGCCGGTGTAGTGTGCGCCTGCGCCGCCCTGTGAGCCGTCGGCGCGCCGGAACGCGTAGTCGCCGACCTTCGCCGTCGCGCGCGGCGGAATCGTGCCGGTCTGGTCGACCGATTTCGGATAGCTGCCGTCCGCGTTCCTCGGCTGACGCATGCTGCGGAATTCGCCGTTCGCGTCGCTGTAGAGCGTCGGCGTGGCGAACACGCGGTAGAGCGCGGTGTAGAACTTCGTGAGGTTGGCCTTCTGTGTCGCATCGAGCGAGGACGGATTCGCGGCCTGGTCGATCTGGATCGTGTTGAGCCGGTCGTTCCACAGGCCGGACGCGGTCGCCCGCGCGTCGTCGAACGTGAGCTTGTCACCCTCGCCTTTCAGGTTCGCCCGCGCATTCCGGAGGCTGACGGACGAGATCCCGATCTTCACGGTCACCGTCCGGTCCGCGTCGGTCAGGTCGAACTGCAGCGTCGCCGCGCCGTTGCTGGCCGTGTTCACCGACGACGTGCCGGTCTGCCTGCGCAGCGGCTTGTCGAAGGTCGCGTGGAAATACACGGGCGCATTCCAGACCGTACCGTACGGCGTGCAGAATGCCGGCGCCACGGCCTGTCCGCTCAGCGACTTGCCGTCGCTCGCGAGCGCCAGCGCGACGTTGTTCGCGGTGACCTTCGTGCTGCCCGAATCGCTGTTGCCGTTCAGCTTCGCATCGATCGAGAAAAAGCCCTTGTCCTTGTTCGTGTACGTGAAACGCGCGATGCCGGCGCGCGCCGTCGCGCTCAGCTCCGTCACGATGCCGTTCGCGAGGCGCACCTTGTAGTAGCCGGGCTGGGCCGTTTCATCGGCATACCTGTACCCGATACCGATCGGCCGGCCGCCCGATGCCACCGCCGTCGCCGCATCGGTCGGCAGCATCGCGACCGTCCCCTGCCCCGGGCAGCCGACGCCGCCCAGATGCGTCACGCTGAAGAAGTCGATCGTGCCGCCCGAGCCGCCCGACGACAGATAGCCGCCCGAGCCGTTGAAGTCGCGGCGCGGCGTGTTCGGCCCGAAGTTCACCATGCCGAACGGCACCATCGCGCCCGGGCTCACGTTGCCCGCATAACCCGAATCCGGGTTGACCTGCGTGCCGATGAGCGGGTTGACGAACCCGGTCAGCTGCATGTCGGTACGCTTGGGCACGGTCGATCGACCGGGCTGCGGCTGCGGGGACGGCACCGAAGTCGCCGGCGGCACCATCGACAGCGTATCGCCGGCAGTGTTCGTGGCCGTCGAAACACCGTTCACGTCGTCGCCGCCACATGCGGCAAGCGCTGCACAGGCCAGTGCAGCGACAAGCATGAGTCGCGAATTTTTCATTTTTTTGATTAGTACCGTTGATTAAAACGATTAATCCGGCGATGGAGATCGTTGCTGTCGCAACCGTCGCGCCCTCCAGTTTCAGGGAATGCCACCTGCTTCCCGAGGGCTTACAGTGCCGCAACGACTGTTTATGCACTACAGGAAGTTTCCCGAATTTTCAGTTTGTTTAACTAAACAATCTGAAGCCAAGTGCTTCGGGCATGAATTGCCGCCATTTGTTGCATTGCGGCGGCGGCGTGAACGAGTGTGGGCGACGGACGCCCGGCGAAGCCGGGCGCCGCATGAACTCGCGGAGAAGAACGAGCGGGCATGCCGCGCGCGTCAGCGCGGCAGCGTCCTCAACGACGACGGCCCGCCCGTCAGCGCGATCCGCTTGCCCGTGTCGCGCAGCTTGCCGCCTTCGACCACATACAGCGCAAGCTGCCGTTCGACGTTGAACTGCACGATCACGTGCCGGCTGTCGGCGGCAAACGCGATGCCCTGCGCGGCTTCGCCGCCGGGCACCTCGTTCACCTTCACGGCCTGGCCGTCGCGGATCGCGAACAGCAGCACCTTGCCGTGCGCGTGGCGGCCCGGGTTGTCCGGTGTCAGGTTCGAGCCGTCCATCGCCTGCACGGCGATCCATTTGCCGTCCGGCGAGATCGCGACGCCTTCCGGCAGCGACGGCACCGTCAGGTACTGGACCGTGCGGAACGGCACGCGCGACACGTCGACCAGTGCGACCGAATCGGCGTCGCCCGCGAGCGTGCCCGTATAACCCGGCAGCCCCGCCAGCCCCACGTTGCTGACGACGGCCCAGCGATTGTCGCTCGACACGTCGATCGTGTAAGGCGCGACGCCCGTGCTCAAACGCGTGCCGCTGTCGGTCACCTTGCCGTCGTCGACGTTCAGCACCGCGACGCCCTGCTCGTCGCGCAGCGACACGAGTGCATGCTTGCCATCGTGCGTGAAGCTGATCCCGGCCAGCCGCTTCTTGCCGATCTTCAGGCTGCCGTCGAGCGTCACCTGCGTGCCGTCGATGCGCAGGATCGACACGCTGCCGTCGACATTGGCGACGAGCGCGAGCCGGCCCGAGCGGTCGATCGCGATCCCTTGCGGATGCGTGCCGAGCTCGATGCGCGTGATCGCGGGCGGTGCGGCGCCGAGATTCACGACCTGCAGGAACGTGTCGAACACGAGCTGCTTCGCGGCCGTGTCGTAGCGCGTCGGTGCGCCGACGAGCGCGAGCTTCGCGTCGGGCGTGATCGCGACGGCCTGCGGCGGCCCCTGGATGCCGTTCTCGACGTCGACCTGCAGCGCGACCTTCGGCGGGAACGTGCTCGCATCGAGCAGCGTCAGCGTGTCGGCCGGCGGAGACGGCAGATAGGTGTCGCGGCCCTCGACACGCTGGTACTTGCCGTCGTTGCCGGACACGATCCAGTCGGCGGCGTGCGCGGCAACGGCCGTCGTGGCGAAGGTCAGCGCGGCGAGCAGGCGCGCGCTGCGCAGGCGGAAGGGATTCGAATGCATGGCGGTCGGTTCTCCGGATCGGTTGCGGACGCAATGGATTGCCCGGCCCTGCTGCTCGACGGGCCGGTGCCATCGCATGATGCCCGAAAGCGCGCGAATCCGGCGTCTCGCGCCCCGGCCCGTCACGCAGCCGATCGCGCGCCCGACTCCCATCGTGCCACGTCGTCGAGCGGATACACCGGCCGCGCGAGCCGCTCGTAGCGGAACAGCCCGTAGTCCGAGCCCGTCACGCCGCGGCTGTCGCATTCGACCAGCGCGGCCGCGATCGGCACGAATACCGGCCGGCAATACATCCGCGACTTCAGCAGCAGGAAGCGGGCCCGGCGCGGATCGACGCCGACGCTCTCGAACACGCCGAGATCCCACGGCTCCTGCGTACGCTCGGTGACGACGAGCGTGGCCGCGCCGATGTCGAGCACGGCAGCCCGCCCCATGTATGCGCGCTGCCCCGTGTACGTCGGCCCCGTGATCACGTATTCGCCGTCGGTGATCGCGCGCACGACGCCCGTCGCACGGAACGGCTCGCGCCGCACGCCGCCGTGCGACGGCAGCCGGTTGCCGACCGGCACCGTGACGGTTGCGCCGACGCCCGCGTCGATCAGCGCCGCCACGGCTTCGGGGTCGCACAACGGCCCGCTGACGATGCCGTCGAGCCCCTGCGCGAGCGCGGCCTCGAGCAGGTCCATCGTGTCGCACGGGCCGCCCGACATGCAGTTGTCGCCGTGATCGAGCAACAGCACGGGGCGGTCCGCGCCGCGCGCGAGCGCCGCGGCCTGCGCGACCGAGTCGGCAAGCGGTGCGCTGCGATAGACGAATTCGTCGCGCGCGTCCCAGATCTGCCGCGCGATGCGCTCGGCAACCGCGTCGGCCGCGGCACGGTCGCCGTCGGCCACCACCACGACGCTGATGCACGGTGCGGGAATATCCGCGAGCGAAAAGCCGGGCAGCACCGATACCGCCAGCATCCCGTCGGCTTCGGCCGCACGCGCGGCCTCCACCGCGCGCCGCATCGCGCCGTCCGCGCTCGCGCTGCGCAGCGTCGACGTCATCAGCGGCGGCTGCCGCCATGCGAGCACGGGCCGCGCGCGGCCGTGAAGCCGGTCGAACAGCAACCGTGCCGCATGCTCGCCGGTCTCGTACATGTCGACGTGCGGATAGGTCTTGAAACTGACGATCACGTCCGCGTGATCGACCATCTTCTGCGTGACGTTCGCATGCAGGTCGAGCGCGACCGCGATCGGCGCATCGGGCAGCGCCGCGCGCACGCGCGCGAGTAGGTGGCCCTCGCCGTCCGCGCTCTGCTCGGCGACCATCGCACCGTGCAGGTCGAGCATCACCGCGTCGCAACCGGGCGCGGCCGCGACGATCGCATCGCAGATCGCCGCATACGCGTCGGCCGCGACCGGCCCGCTCGGGTTCGCGGCCGCCGACACGGGCGTCACGATGTCGGCGCCTTCGCGCGCGGCCGCGTCGATGAACGCGGCCATCGCGGTGCGCATCCCGCGGTTCGCACGATACGCGTCGTCGCCCCAGTCGGGGCCGTTGCGGCCGAATGCGGCGAGCGGCGTCGGCACCGGCGAGAACGTGTTGGTCTCGTGGTTCATCCGGGCGATCAGGATCTTCATCGCGCAGCGCCCTCCGCGATCCCGGCAGCGCCCAGCATCGCCTGCAGCAGCACGTTGCAGCCGGCTTCCAGATGCGCCGGATCGGCGTCCTCGATCTCGTTGTGGCTGATCCCGTCCTTGCACGGCACGAAGATCATCGCGGTCGGCGCAACACGCGCGAGATACACGGCGTCGTGGCCCGCGCCGCTGATCACGTTCATCGACGACAGCCCGAGCGCGCTCGCACCGGCGCGAACCTGCTCGACCAGCGCCGCGTCGAACGGCTGCGGCGGAAAGTACACGACCTGCTCGACGTCGATCCGCATGCCGGTTGATGCGTACAGGTCCGCGCATGTCGCACGCAGTTCCGCATCCATCGCCGCCAGCGTCGCGTCGTCGGCCGCGCGCAGGTCGACGGTCAGCGTCACCCGGCCGGGAATCACGTTGCGCGAATTCGGATGCACGTCGACCCAGCCGACCGTGCCGCGACCGTGCGGCGGATGCGCGCGCGCGATGCCGTTCACCGCACGCACGAGATCGGCCGCCACCAGCAGCGCGTCGCGCCGCAGCTCCATCGGCGTCGGGCCCGCATGCGCTTCCATGCCGTGTACGGTCACGTCGTACCAGCGCTGTCCGAGCGCGCCCTCGACCACGCCGATCGTCGTGTCGTGCGCCTCCAGCACCGGCCCCTGCTCGATATGCGCTTCGAAATACGCGCCGACCGGATGCGCGCCGGTCGCATCGCCCGCATAGCCGATCGCGGCCAGCGCATCGCGCACCGACACGCCATCGCGGTCGCATTGCACGAGTGCATGATCGAGCGTGAATGCGCCCGAGAACACGCCGGACCCCATCATCACCGGAACGAAACGGGAACCTTCCTCGTTGGTCCAGACGGCCACCTCGAGCGGCGCGCGCGTACGCACGCCGGCGTCATCGAGCGTACGCAGCACCTCGAGGCCGGCAAGCACGCCGTAGTTGCCGTCGAACTTGCCGCCCGTCGGCTGCGTGTCGATATGACTGCCCGTGGCCACGGGCGGCAGGTCGTCGCGTTCGCCCGCCCGCCGCGCAAAGATATTGCCGATCGCGTCGACACGCACCGTGCAGCCGATTTCCTTCGCCCACGCGACGAACAGGTCGCGTGCATCGCGATCGAGTTCGGTGAGCGCGAGACGGCACACGCCGCCCTTGTCGGTCGCGCCGATCCGCGCGAGCCGCATCAGGCTGTCCCACAGCCGTGCGCCATCGACGCGCAAGCCGGACGCCGCGACGCCCGGAGTCAAATGCTCTACTTGCATCGTTGCCATTCCTCGCATTGAAAGGGTACGGCGTTCATGCGACGCCGACGCCCAGGTACCGGTCCTTCACGTCATGATCGGCCGCGAACGCGGCATTGCTGCCTTCGTAGACGATCACGCCCTGCTCGATCACGAAGTGGCGGTCCGCGAGCTGCGTGCACACTTCGAGGTTCTGCTCGACGAGCAGGATCGCGACGCCAGCGGCCTTGATCTGCTTCAACTGCTCGACGATCTCCTCGACGATCACCGGGGCGAGCCCCTCGACCGGCTCGTCGAGCATCAGCAGCCGCGGATGATTCATCAGCGCGCGGCCGATCGCGAGCATCTGCTGCTCGCCGCCCGACAACTGCCCGCCGCCGTTGCGGCGGCGCTCCTTCAGGCGCGGAAAGATCCGGTAGATGTCGTCGAGCTGCCACGGCGAATCGCGGCGCGCGCCGAGCCGCAGGTTTTCCTCGACCGACAGCAGCCGGAAAATGCCGCGATGCTCGGGCACGAAGCACAGGCCGCGCGCGGCGATCCGGTGCGCCGGCTGCCCGGACACCGGCCGGCCGTCGAACGTCACCGTGCCGGCGGTCGGCACGACGACGCCCGCGATCGTCTTGAGCGTCGTCGACTTGCCCGCGCCGTTGCGGCCGAGCAGCGTCACCGTCTCGCCTTCATTGACGTTCAGCGAAATACCCTGCAGCACGTGGCTCTTGCCGTAGCAGGCGTGCACGTCCTTCACGTCGAGCATCATGCGCGGCCTCCCGTGATCATGTTGCCGAGATAGGCGCTGCGCACGCGCGCGTCGCCGCGAATCGCATCGGGCTTGCCTTCGACCAGGACGCGCCCCTGCTGCATCACCGTGATCGTGTCCGAGATGTCCATCACGATGCCCATGTTGTGTTCGATCAGCACGACCGTGTAGTCGTCGCGCAGGCCGCGGATCAGTGCCTTCATGTCGTCGAGATCGTCGATCCCCATGCCCGACGTCGGCTCGTCGAGGAAAATCGCACGCGGCCGCGCCGCCAGCGCCATGCCGACCTCGAGCCTGCGCTGCTGGCCATGCGACAGCACGCCGGACGCGGTGTCGGCGAACCGCTGCAGGCCGAGCCGCTCGAGCACCTCGTCGACGATGCCGTCGTGCGCGAGCGCACCGCGCGGCGGCGCCCACGGATTCAGCGCGCGACGCGAATCGACGCCCTGCGCGGCAACCCGCAGGTTCTCGCGCACGCTCAGGTTCGGAAACAGGCTCGTCACCTGGAACGAGCGTGCAATCCCGCGCCGCACGCGCTTGTGATCGGGTTCGCGCGACACGTCGTGACCGTCGAACAGGATCGAGCCCGACGTGATCGGCAGCGTGCCCGTCAGCGTATGGAACAGCGTCGTCTTGCCTGCCCCGTTCGGGCCGATCACCGAATGCACGGTGCGCGGCATGATCCGCAGGTCGACCCCGCCCAGCGCGGTGAACTTGCCGTAGCGCTTGACGACGCCGCGCGCTTCGAGAATCGCTTCGCTCATGGCTGCTCCTTGACCGTGTCCGCAGTGCGATCGTTACGCCGCAGCGATGCGATGACGCGTTCGCCGAGCCCCCACAACCCGCGCTGCATGAACAGGCTGACCGCGATCAGCACGAGGCCGAGCAGCAGCAGCCAGCGCGGCCACAACGTCGACAGCCAGTCCGCGAACAACACGTAGAACGCCGCGCCGAGCACCGACGCGAACAGGTTGCCCGTGCCGCCGATCACCGTCATCACGAGGATCACCTCGCTCGTGTGGTAGTCGATGTTCGACAGCGGCGCGATGCCCGTCATCAATGCATGCAGCGCCCCCGCGAGGCCCGTGACCGCGCCCGAGATCACGAACGCCGCGAGCTTGAAGCGCTTCACGTCGTAGCCGGCCGCCGCCGCGCGCGCCTCGTTGTCGCGAATCGCGAGCAGCGTCCGGCCGAACACCGAGCGCGACACGCGCAGCAGCAGCCAGAACACCGCGACGAACAGCACCGCGACGAAACCGTAGTAGCGCCACGGCGAATCGAGCACGACGAGCGGATGCCCGAACGCCGACAGCGCGGGGCGCGGGATGTCGAGCAGCCCGTTGTCGCCGCCCGTCACATCCGGCGTCGTATACGCGAGGAAGTAGAACAACTGTCCGAACGCAAGCGTCAGCATCACGAAATAGGTGCCGCGCTGCCGGATCGAGAACCAGCCGACCAGCGCGGCCGCGACGGCGCCGAGCACCGCGGCCGCGGCCAGCGCGGCCGTCACCGACTCGACGCCGCGCGTCAGCACCAGCCCCGCCGTGTAACTGCCGAGCCCGAAGAAGATGCCCTGCCCGAACGACAACAGCCCCGTATAGCCGAGCAGCAGGTTGCAGCCGAGCGCGGCAAGCGCGAACACCAGCACTTCGGTCGCGAGCGACCCCGAACTCAACACGAGCGGCAGCACGCACGCGGCGATCACCGCCAGCCAGCCTTCCGGCCGCTGCAGCATGCCGCGCCACGGCTGCGGGCGTTGCGACGCCGCCGCGCCCGGCGGCAGCGGTTTCGACGACTGGATCATGCGGCCCTCCCCAGCAAACCGTTCGGACGCAACAGCAGCACGGCCGCCATCGCGACATAAATCATCAACCGCGCGCCTTCCGGCCACAGCGTGCTCATCAGGCTCTGCACGATGCCGACCAGCAGCCCGCCGACCAGCGCGCCGAGAAAATTCCCCATCCCGCCGACGACGACCACGACGAACGCGACGCCGAGCGCCTCGATACCCATGAACGGATCGACGCCGCGGATCGGTGCGGCGAGCACGCCGGCCAGCGCGGCCGTCGCCGCACCGAGCGCGAACACGAGGCTGAACACGCGCGTCACGTTGATGCCGAGCAGCGACACCATCTCCGTCGACTCGCTGCCCGCGCGCACCGTGCTGCCGAGCCGCGTGCCTTCGAGCACCCACCACAGCAACGCGGCGAGCACGGCCGTGAACCCGATCACGAACAGCCGGTACTTCGGATAGACGAAGCCGCCCCAGATCACGACGCCGTTCAGCGCGTCGGGCGGCGGCACGTTGTCGCCGAGCGGCCCCCACGCGAGGATCGCGCACTCCTGCAGCACGAGCGCGAGCCCGACGGTCGCGAGGATGTGGAATTCGTGCTGCTGCGCGTACACATGGCGCAGCACGAGTTTTTCGACGCCCCACGCGAACGCGCCGACGACGAGCGGCACGATCGCGAGCGCGACCCAGAAATTCGCCGACCATTGCAGCGCCTGGTAGCAGAGATACGCACCGAGCAGGTAGAACGCGCCGTGAGCGAAATTCACGAAGCGCAGCAGGCCGAACACGATCGACAGGCCGACGGCGAGCAGGAAATACAGCATGCCCACGCCGATGCCGTTGACGATCTGCAGCAGATAGACGTTCATGGCTTCCGTGTCGGAAAGGAAGGTAACGGACGCCCGCGGCACACGAGGCGCCGCGAACGCATGCACTGCGTCACGCGAGCTTGCAGCCCGTCTTGTCGACCGGCAGGAACGACTGGCCCGAGCTGACGATGTCGGCATAGTCGTCCGCGTTCTTCATCCGGCTCTTCGGCTTGCCTTTCAGCAGGTAGTAGTTCTTCAGGACCTGGTGATCGCCCTTGCGGATTTCCTCCGGCCCCGTGAGGCCGTCGTACTTCATCCCTTCCATCGCCGCGACGACCTTCTTCGGATCGGCGCTGCCGGCCTTCACCATCGCGTCGATCAGGATCTTCGTGCAGATGTACGAACCCGCGAGGCTGTAGTTCGGGTTCGCCTTGAACGCGTCATTCGCGCGCTTCACGAGATCGCGGTTCAGCGGCGCATCGATGCCGTGCCAGTACTGCGCGCCGAAATACACGCCGTCGCAGATGTCCGGACCGAGCGCCTCGAACTGCTCGAGGCCCGATGCCCACGCGAGCAGGATCGTGCAGTTGCGCTTCATCCCGAAGCTGACGGCCTGGCGCAGCGTGTCCGACGATTGCGAGCCGAAGTTCAGGATCAGCAGCACGTCGGGCTGCGCGGCCGCCGCATTCGTCAGATAACCGCTGAACTCCTTTTCGGCGAGCGAGTGGTAGCTGTTGCCGACGTGCTCGATGCCTTTCTCCTTGAAGATCGCCTTCGCGGCCGACAGCAGGCCGTCGCCGAACACGTATTGCGGCGTGATCGTGTACCAGCGCTTCGCCTTCGGCAGCATCTGGACCAGCGGGCGCACCGTCTGCTCGATCGCGCCGAAGGTCGGCACCGACCAGCGGAAGGTCGCCGCGTTGCAATCCTTGCCGGTGATCTCGTCCGCGCCGGCCGTCGTGATGAACACGCCGCCCGCCTTCTGGACTTCCTTGCCCATCGCCAGCGATTCGGACGACAGGATGCCACCCGCGAAGAAACGCACGCCCTTCTGCTGCGCGATCTCCTGCACGCGCCGCACGGCGGTCGCGGGCTTGCCCTCGGTGTCGAGCGACGTATAGGCGAGCGGCGCGCCGAGCACCTTGCCGTATTGCTTGACGGCCAGTTGCATGCCGAGATCGGCGTACTTGCCGTTGGCCGCGAACGGGCCGGACATCGGCACCGGGCACGCAAGCTGGATGGGCGAGCCCTGCGCGAACGCGACACGGGACGACATGCTGCCGAGCGCGCCCGGCACGGCCGACAGCGCGGCCAGTTTCAACAGTTCTCGGCGATTCAAGTTGACGCTCCTGATAAAGGGGGACACACGATGCGACCGACTGCCAAACCGTACCCACGCCCTGCAGGATGCGCGTCGCCGGTTGATCCTATTTATCATGATAAATAGAATGAACCTGATGCTAGAGTTGATCAAAATTGGTGTCAATCAGGCAAAATTCCGTACCCGCGCCGGGACCGATCGTCGACGATGACGCGGCGCGCAGTCAGACAAAGGAGTCGTGAAGATGGTCATGGACCGAGCCAGGGCGGGCCTCGCGGTCGAAATCAAGCAGCCGAAGCGGGCCGATCTCGTCGCCGAGGAGATCAAGCGGCTGATCACCGAGAAGGACCTGAAGCCCGGTGACCGCCTGCCGCGCGAGGCCGAGCTGCAGCAGCTCTATGCGGTGAGCAAGAGCACGATCCGCGAGGCGCTGAAGTCGCTCGAGGTGCAGGGGCTCATCAAGGTCACGACGGGGCCGTCGGGCGGCGGGATGGTCGTCGAGGTGCCGCTCGACCGCACGCTGCAGCTCCTGCAGAACTACCTGTTCTTCAAGGACGTGTCGATCGACGACATCTATACGGTGCGCAAGCTGCTCGAACCCGAGCTGGCCGCCGGCGCCGTACCGCACCTGACGGAGCGCGACTTCGCGGCGCTGGAAGCGAACATCGCGTGCTGCGACGGCGGCTCGGGCGTGCACGATCGCGGCCACATGCTGCGCCAGCGGCAGGAGGACACGACGTTCCACGACATCCTTGCGGCCGCGAATCCGAATCCGTTCCTGCGCTTCAGCTGCGAACTGATCAACGAGATGATCCGGCAGTTGATCGAGTTCCGGAACGATACGCCGCTCGTCGAGCACAAGCGCTTCGGCGAGGCGAACGTGTCGATTCACAAGGCGATCCTGCAGGCCGCGCGCGAGCGCGACGTCGAGCGCGTCCGCGCGCTGATGGTCGAGCACATGACCGAGGCGCCCAAGCATGTGAAGCGGATGAAGGGCAAGCTGCGCGGGCGGTTGATCCTCGATTCCGAGATTCGCCGGCGCGCCGCCGCTCCCGTTGCGGGCGCCGATGCGGCCGTGGCCGATCCCGAAGACCGCTGAGCGGCGGCACACGCGGCGTGGAATCAAGGCCGACCGCTTCGTGGCGGCCCGGGGACTGCTGCCGCACCCGCGGCGGGCGGCCACGTGCCGTTCCGATCGAACGCCAGGCGAGGCGCCGCCATCGGCGGGAACCGGTTCGCCGCCCCGGTCCCCAGGGCGATCAGGGCATCATCACGCGCTGCCGTCCGTGTACCCCGTCGTCCCCTTCGTTTCCAGATACTCGACGAGGCCGAACTCCGCATACTCGCGCCCGTTGCCCGAACGCTTGTAACCGCCGAACGGCGCGGCCGGATTCCACGCCGGGTAGTTGATGTGAACGTTGCCGACCCGCAACCTCGCCGCGACGCGACGTGCGCGCTCGAGATCCTTCGACTGCACGTAGGCCGCGAGCCCGTACACCGAATCGTTCGCGAGCGCGATCGCTTCTTCCTCGGTCCGGTAGGTCATGATCGACAGCACCGGCCCGAAGATTTCCTCGGTCGCGATCGTCATGTCCGGCGTGACGTTCGAGAATACCGTCGGCCGCACGTAGAAGCCGTCGCCTAACCCTTCCGGCCGGCCGGGACCGCCGGCGACGAGCGTCGCGCCTTCGTCGATCCCGAGCCGGATGAAGTGCTGGATGCGGTCGAACTGCGTGCGGCTGACGACCGGGCCGATGCCCGTTTCCGTCGAACGCGGATCGCCGACGACGGTACGCTCCGCTTCGCGCCGCGCCGCCTGCTCGGCCAGCGCCAGGTGATCCGCATGCACGAGCATGCGCGTCGGCGCATTGCACGACTGGCCGCTGTTGCTGAAGCAGCTGCGCGCGCCGCGCGTGACGGCATCCTCGATGTCGGCATCCGGCAGGATCAGGTTCGGGCTCTTGCTGCCGAGCTCCTGGTGCACGCGCTTCACGGTATCGGCGGCCGCCTTCGCGACCTCGACACCCGCGCGCGTCGAGCCCGTGAACGACACCATGTCGACATCCGGGTGTCGCGACAACGCATCGCCCACTTCATGCCCGTAGCCGTGCACGAGGTTGAACACGCCGGGCGGCACGCCTGCCTCGTGCAGGATTTCCGCGAACAGGATCGCGCTGAACGGCGCGACCTCGCTCGGCTTGAGCACCATCGTGCAGCCGGCGGCGAGCGCCGGTGCGACCTTGCACACGATCTGGTTGATCGGCCAGTTCCACGGCGTGATCAGCGCGCACACGCCGATCGGCTCGTGCGACACCAGCAGCGAACCGGTCTGCGTGCTGAAGCGGAACGACTGCAGCGCGCGGATCGTCTGTTCCAGGTGCGCGGTGCCGACCGCGGCCTGCGCCGCGCGCGCAAACGCGATCGGCGCGCCCATTTCCCGGCTGATCGTCTGTGCGACCTCTTCGTAGCGGCGCTGGTAGATCTCGAGCACGCGCCGCAACAGCGCGACACGCTCGTCCACCGGCCAGCGCGAATACGTGTCGAAGGCCCGTTTCGCCGCGCCGACCGCGCGATCGACGTCGGCCGCGGCGCCGATCCTGAGCTGCGCATAGGGCCGCGCGGTGGCCGGATCGATCACGTCGATCGACCGGGCGTCGGCCGGATCGAGCCACTGGCCGTCGATATAGGACTGTTGTGACGTTCGCATCGGTTGCTCCTTCTGAAATGAACGACGCCGCGCTCAGCGCGTCGCCCGGGCATGGGTGTCGGCGAGGATGTCGCGGATCTGCGCGACGAACCACACGATCTCGTCGCGCGACATCACGAGCGGCGGCGAGAACTGCACGATCGGCGTGCCTTCGTGATCGACGCCCGCACGGCACAGCAGCCCCGCGTCGAAGATCGCGGGCGCGAGCATCGTCGACACGAACGCCTGCGCGCTGATACCGGCCGCCCAGCGGCGCGCGGCCTTGTCCGTCACGAGTTCGAGCGAGTAGTGGTAGCCGTCGCCGCGCACGTCGCCGACGCACGGCAGTTCGAGCAGCCCGTCGAGCGTCTGGCGGAATACGGCTTCGTTGTCGCGGACGTTCTCGAGCACCCCTTCACGCGCCATGATCGCGAGGTTCGCGAGCGCGGCCGTACAGGCGACCGGATGGCCGCCGTACGTCGCGCCGTGCAGGAACATCTGCTGCGGCCCGTCGAGCACCGTGTCGACCACGGCGTCGCTCGCGATCACGCCGCCGAGCGGCACGTAGCCCGACGCGATGCCTTTCGCGAACGTGATGATGTCCGGCTTCAGCCCGTAGCGCGCCGACCCGAAGTATTCGCCGAGCCGGCCGAACCCGCAGATCACCTCGTCCGCGACGAGCAGCACGCCGTGCCGGTCGCAGATGTCGCGCAGCCCGGCCGCATAGCCGGCCGGCGGCGTCAGGCTGCCGCCCGCGTTCTGCAGCGGCTCGACGACGAGCGCGGCGACGGTATCCGGCCCCTCCTGCACGATCAGCGATTCGATCTCGTCGAGCAGATGGCGTGTGAACTGCGCTTCCGTCTCGCCCGCCGGGCGGCCGTAGCGCTTCGTGTTGCTCACGTGCCGCACGCCCGACATCAACGGTTCGAAGTGCTTGCGGAAATTCGTCATCCCGTTCAGCGCGAGCGCGCCGAACGACGTGCCGTGATACGCGACGCGCCGCGCGATGAACTTGCGCCGCTGCGGTTCGCCGCGCGACTGGTGATACTGGCGCACCAGCTTGATCGCCGATTCGTTCGACTCCGAGCCGCTCGACGTGAAGAACACGCGGTTCAGGCCCTCGGGCGCGAGCGCCGCGAGCTGGTGCGCGAGCCGGATCGCCGGTTCGTGGCCATAACCCCAGTTGGTCGCGAACGGCAGCCGGACCATCTGCTCGCGGATCGCATCGCCGATCTCCGCACCGTGGCTGTAGCCGACCTGCACGCAGTACAGCCCGGCGAGCCCGTCGAAATAACGCTTGCCGTGGCGATCGACGAGCCAGCAGCCTTCGCCGCGGTCGAACACGGTGAGCGCGTTCTCGCGGTACGCATCGGCATGCGTGAAATGCATCAGCAGGTGGCGCTTGCCGAGCGCCTGCAGGTCCGCACCGGGATTGACGTCAACAGCGTTCATGGGTCACTCCTCCTTCAGGGTTTCAGAACCGGCGACATGCCGCCGGTCATTCAATGCATCGACAGCGTCGGCGCCGGGCGCGTGAAGCCGCGCGTGAGCCACACGAGCTGGCAAAGGCCGAGCACGAGCCAGCCGAAGCCGACGTAGAACGTCTGGCGCGACAGTCCCGACCAGAGCCATACATTCATCGCGAAGCCGATCGCCGGCATCGCGCCGAACGTGATCCAGCCCGCGACATGACGGTGCCCGCGCTGGCCCAGGTAGCTGCGCATCACGCACAGGTTCACGACCGCGAACGCGACGAGCGCACCGAAACTGATCATCGTCGACGCGAGGTCGAGCGTGACGAACAGCGCGGACAGCGACACGACGCCGACCGCGAGCGTCGCGCGCACCGGCGTATGCAGCCGCGCATGCTGGTGGCCGAACACGCATTCGGGCAGCACGCGATCGCGGCCCATCGCGAACAGCACGCGCGTCACGCTCGCCTGCCCGGCCATCGCGCTCGCGAAGCAGCCCGCCACGTACACCGCGACGAAGAACGCCGACAGCGTGCCGCCGCCGATACGCCGCATCAGTTCGAGGCTGGCCGAGTCGAGATCCTTGAACGCACGCCAGTCGGGAAACACCACTTGCCCGGCATACGCGATCAGCATGAACAGCAGGCCGCTCGCCAGCGTGCAGAGCAGGATCGCGCGCGGCACCGTGCGCCGCGGCTCGCGCGTCTCTTCCGACAGCGTGGTCACCGCATCGAAACCGAGAAACGACAGACACAGGATCGCGGCGCCCGCGAAGATCGCGCGCGCGTCGCCCGACGACGGCAACGCGACGGTCATCGACAGCCCTTCGCCGGCCGCGACGCGCGCCGACGCGACGACGAAGATCGCGATGAACACGAACTGGCTCGCGATCAGGATCAGGTTCACGCGGTTGACGAGCCGGATCCCGACGATATTCAGCCCGGTGACCAGCGCGATACTGCCGACGATCCATACGCTGGCCGGCACGCCGGGGAAAATCTGCTTCATGTAGATGCCGATCGCGAGGTAGCTGATCATCGGGATGAACAGGTAGTCCATCAGCAACGCCCAGCCGACCATGAAGCCGGCCGAGGTGCCGAAGTTGCGGCTCGCGAACGTGTACGCGGAACCGGCGCTCGGCATCAGCCGCGCCATGTGGCCGTAGCTGCGCGCGGTGAACAGCATCGCGACCAGCGTGACCGCATAGGCGGCCGTCAGATGCCCGTTCGTCTCGCTTGTGACGAGGCCGTAGGTCGTGAACACCGTCATCGGCAGCATGTACGCGAGGCCGAAGATCACCAGCGTCGAGAGGCCGAGCAGACGCGGCGTGCGGCGCTCGTCCGGGTCGCCTCGATGCGCGCTCGCGCCGACGTCGTGCGTCGCGGCGGCCGATACGGTTCGGCCTGACCTGTCGTTGTCCATGCTGTCCTCACGTGGGTGGGTGGCGTTCATGACTTCAACTCTCGATCGCCCGGCGCCGCCGGCGGCGCGCGATCGGAAGAAAGTGTGGTGCGCCAAAAAATCCCGGACGAATGAGAAATACGGACGTAATAGGGGGATATTTCAGGACACAGCGTCACGCATTGCATCGTCCGGCCATGCATGCTGCTGTGCCGCACTGGCATTTTTCGGACATTCCGGCTATGTTCCGTGCACGCCCGTCACCCGCCCGTCACCGTATCGGCACCATGGACAGCCGCTCCCAACGCAACCAGAGCCGGGCCGAGCGCAGCCTGCGCACATCGCTCGGCCTCGCCCGCCCGGCCGGACGCCAGGAAGATATTCCGGCCACCGTTCACGCGATCGCGGTCGCGCTGGACGAGTGCCGCGTGCGGCACATCGACGGCGCCGCGCTGCTCGAAGGCACGGGGCTCGGCGCGGACGAGGTCGCGTCGCCGAACCTGCACGTGAATCGCGGCCAGGAGCAGCGCTGCTTCCGCAACCTGCTGCGCTGCAGCGGCGTACCGTCGATCGGGCTGTCGATCGGCGCGCGGCTGCACGTATCGACGCTCGGTCTCGCCGGCTACGCGATGCTGATCAGCGGCTCCGTGACGCAGGCGTTCCGCTGCATGGGCCAGTTCCCGCTGTTCATGGGGCTGTATTTCGACGTGCGCGTCGACGCGCACGCCGGTGGCATGAGCGTGACCATCAGCCGCTACAACGGCGAACCCGATCTCGAGGTATTCCAGGTCGACATGTGCCTGTCGAGCCTGCGGCTGATCGTGTCCGATCTCGTCGGCAAGCCGGTATGGCCGGAACAGTTGCAGCTCGCGCGCCGCACGCCGCGCAATGCAGCCGACTACGCACGCCACTTCGGCTGCCCGGTCGCGTTCAATGCGGCCGACAACCGTCTCGTGTTCACGTCGGTGAACGGCACGGAAACGCCGCGTCTCGCGAACGAAGTCAGCTTCAATGCGCTGCACGGCCAGTGCGAGGTGCTCGAACGGCAGTGGGCCGCGTCGGTCGGCACGCGCTTCGCCGATCGGGCGAAGGAGCTGATGGCGCGCGACCTCGTGCGTTTCAAGTCGATGACGGCGCTCGCGAATGCGCTGCACCTGACGGAGCGCACGCTGCGCCGGCGGCTCGACAAGGACGGCATCACGTTCCAGTCGCTGCTCGATGAAGTCCGTCACGACGAAGCCGTGCGGATGCTCGACGACCACACGCTGACGGTCGCGGTGATCGCCGAACGGCTCGGCTACAGCGAGCCGCGCAGCTTCCGACACGCGTACCGGCGCTGGACCGGCAAGACGCCGCGCGCGGACGCCGGTATCGACATGTAACGTCGATCGCGCACGCCGATTCCGAACGGCGCCCCCGCCTGTTAGTTTGGAATTCGAATCATTTCCACGAAAGCCGCCGGCGGCGTCCGGCTCGACGCCGCCGCACGACCGCGTGCCGTGCCCAAGCTGGACGCGCTCATTCGATTGCTCTATACTCGCTCCAACTTCATCACAAAACGCATGATCTCGTGCGCAACGTGATGTCATTTCGCACTTTGTTGCGCATGCATCCGTTTCGCCACGTCAAAGGGGCCACCGGCCCCAGCGGTCGGCGCCAAGCCGCCCGCATCCATGCCGTCTTCGCAGGACGGTGCCCTGCTCGAACGCGCCTTGCCGTTACGGCGCCGCCGGGCTGAACCTGACAATCAGACGAACGCAACATCGCGTTCACCCGACCGCCAGCCGCACTTCGGTGCAGCCGGCAGCACTGTTTCCGTCAGTTCAATCGCGGCCATGCCGGGATCACGAACTTCCATCGCGACGCCATCCGGCGTCATCGCGGCGCGTGCCTGCGCGCGTGCCGCATCGGGATCGAGGAGGGGTATCTTCATGACTCGACGCACTGTCCAGCTGGTGGGCAGCCTGGTAGCCATCATCGCGGTCGGATGGGCGCTGGCGCGCGGCATCGGCGCCGACACGTTCCGCCAGCGCGCGGACGATCTCGCGTACTACGCGGGCCAGCACATGCTGCTGGTCGTCTACTCGATGACGCTCGCGATCGTCGTCGGCGTACCGGCCGGCGTGCTGCTGAGCCGGCCGCGGTTTCAGCACCGGGCCGAGCGCTTCATGCAGGTCTTCAACATCGGCAACACGGTCCCGTCGCTCGCGGTGCTGGCCATCGCGCTCGGCATCTTCGGCATCGGCGACGTACCTGCGATCATCGCGCTGTTCCTCGCATCGCTGCTGCCCATCACGCGCAATGCCTATGAAGGCATGAAGAACGTGCCGGCCGCGCTGCGCGAAGCGGCCAAGGGCATCGGCATGACGGGCTGGCAATCGCTCGCCCGCGTCGAACTGCCCCATGCGGTGCCGATCATCGTCGGCGGCGTGCGCACCGCGCTCGCGATCAACGTCGGCACGGCGCCGCTCGCGTACCTGATCGGCGCGGACAGCCTCGGCTCGTTGATCTTCCCCGGCATCTATCTCGACAACCAGCCGCTGCTGCTGCTCGGCGCGTCGCTCACCGCGATCCTCGCGCTCGTGCTGGACGGCATCGTCGCAACCGGCAGCCGCCGCTGGCTCGCGCGCCACGGAGGTGCCGCATGATGCGCCCGCTTCGATCGATCGCCCGCCTGTGCGCCGCCCTGGCCGTGTGCATGGCGGCCGGCACACCGGCATTCGCCGCCAGGCTCGTGCTCGGCGCGAAGAACTTCACCGAGCAATACGTCCTCGCGGAAATCACGTCGCAATACCTGCGCTCGCGCGGCTACGACGTGGAAGTCCGCGCGGGGCTCGGCAGCACGCTCACGCGCAGCGCGCTGGAAAACGGCCAGTTCGACCTGATGTGGGATTACACGGGCACCGCCGCGCTCGTCTACAACAAGATCCAGGACAAGCTCTCGCCCGAGGAGATGTACCGGCGGGTCAAGGCGCTCGACGTACCGCGCGGGCTCGTGTGGCTCGACGCGTCGCCGCTCAACGACACCTACGCGATCGGCCTGCCGAGCCAGCTCGCGCAGGCCACCGGCATCCGCACCGTGTCGCAGCTCGCCGAGCACCTGAAGACCGATCCGGCCGCAAAGCACTACGTGTTCGGCATGGATGCGGAATTCGCGAACCGTCCGGACGGCCTGAAGCCGCTGCTCGCCGCGTACGGCATGCAGTTCAGCCGCGCGCAGTTGAAGCAGATGGACCCGGGGCTCGTCTACACGGCGCTGCACAACAACCAGCTGAAGATCGGCCTCGTCTACACGACCGACGGCCGCGTGAAGGGCTTCGGCATCGTGCCGCTCGAGGACGACAGGCATTTCTTCCCGCCGTACAACGCGACGCCCGTGGTGCGCAAGGACACGCTCGAGCGCAATCCGGGACTCGCGACGCAGCTCAACGCGCTGTCCGCCGCGCTCGACAACGACGCGATGCAGGCCATGGCCAAGGCCGTCGACCTCGACGGCAAATCGCCGCGTGACGTCGCCGACGCGTTCCTGCGCACGCATCCGCTACCTTGAAGGAGACCCGATGAGCGTATTCGACTATCTCGCTTCGAGCTGGCCCGAGCTGTTGCAGCTCACGCTGCAACACATGTGGCTCGTCGCGATCGCCGTGGGCTGCGCGATCGTCGCGGGCGTACCGCTCGGCATCCTCATCAATCGCCACGAATGGCTCGCCGGGCCGCTGCTCGGCATCGCCACGATCGTGCTCACGCTGCCGTCCATCGCGCTGTTCGGCCTGATGATCCCGTTCTTCTCGCGCTTCGGCCAGGGCATCGGCGCCGCGCCCGCGATCACGGCCGTGTTCCTCTATTCGCTGCTGCCGATCATGCGCAACACCTACCTCGCGCTGCGCAACGTGGATGCGGGCATCAAGGAAGCCGGCACCGGCATCGGCATGACCGCGTGGCAGCGCCTGCGTCTCGTCGAGCTGCCGCTGGCGGTGCCCGTGATTCTCGCGGGCGTGCGCACCGCGGTCGTGATGAACATCGGCGTGATGACGATCGCCGCCGTGGTGGGCGCGGGCGGGCTCGGCACGCTGATCCTGCGCGCCATCGGACAGAGCAGCATGATGAAACTGCTGGTGGGCGCGGTGCTCGTGAGCCTGCTCGCGATCGTCGCCGACCGGCTGCTGCAGAGGCTGCAGCGGGCATTGACACCGAAGGGAGTGCAGAAGACATGATCGAACTCGACCAACTGACCAAGACCTTCACGCGCAAGGACGGCCAGACCGTACGCGCGGTCGACTCCGTGAGCCTGTCGGTGCCCGAGGGGGAAATCTGCGTGTTCCTCGGCCCGTCGGGCTGCGGCAAGACGACCACGCTCAAGATGATCAACCGGCTGATCGCCGCGACATCGGGCCGCGTGCTCATCAACGGTGAAGATACGGCGCAGCTCGACGAAGTCGACCTGCGGCGCCACATCGGCTACGTGATCCAGCAAATCGGGCTGTTCCCGAACATGACGATCGAAGAGAACATCACCGTCGTGCCGCGCCTGCTCGGCTGGGACAAGAAGCGCTGCGCCGAACGCGCACGCGAGCTGATGTCGATGGTCGCGCTCGATCCGAAGCTGTACCTGAAACGCTATCCGCGCGAGCTGTCGGGCGGGCAGCAGCAGCGTATCGGCGTGATTCGCGCGCTGGCCGCCGATCCGCCCGTGCTGCTGATGGACGAACCGTTCGGCGCGGTCGATCCGATCAATCGCGAGTCGATCCAGAACGAGTTCTTCCAGATGCAGCGGCAACTGAACAAGACCGTGATCATGGTGAGCCACGATATCGACGAAGCGATCAAGCTGGGTGACCGCATCGCGGTGTTCCGGCGCGGCCAGCTCGTTCAGTACGATCACCCCGACACGCTGCTCGCACGCCCGCGCGACGAATTCGTCGCGCAGTTCGTCGGCCAGGACAGCACGCTCAAGCGCCTGCTGCTCGTGAAGGCCGGCGACGCGGCCACGCAACCCGACACCGCGCGCGTCGATACGCCGCTCGCGCACGCACTCGCGGTGATGGACGAAGCCGACTGCCGCTACCTGACCGTGCTCGACGACGCGGGCCGCGCGCTCGGCTACGTGACGCGCCGCGCGGCGCGCGGCGACGGCGGCACATGCGGCGAACGCGTGACGCCGTTCCCGGCCGGTGTCTCGGCCGACGACAACCTGCGCATCGTGCTGTCGAAGATGTACCAGTACAGCGTGTCGTGGATGCCCGTGCTCGACCCGGACGGCGTGTGGCTCGGCGAGGTCACGCAGGACTCGATCGCCGCGTACCTGAGTTCGGGCCGATCGCGCCGGCAAACGGGGCAGCCGCCGGGCAGCCCGGTCGATCGGGTTGAGGCGGCCGCGCCGCATTGATGCGTCGTCCTCGTCACGCCGGTGCGCGATCGGCGTGACGCCGTTCATCCTGCTCGAAGACGCGCTCGACCCGGGCCGGCATGCGCAGTACCAGGCCGCCCGCGCGGTGATCGCGCGCATGGGCGGCCGGCTGTCGCACGGCGCAACGCTGCTGCGCGAACTGCGCAAGCCGTCGGCCGTGCTGCCGCGCGTCGATGCGGCGTGGATCGGACGCGAAGTGCGGCTCAGCGACGGCCGGCTGACGCTGGCCGACTGAGCGGCCGGCGGCGTGTTGAAGGGGGTACCCCGGATCGCTACACTGGTCCGGCGAATCCCGGAGACCTCACATGAAAGAAACGCTTGCCGGACTGTCGGCGGACCTCGAGCGGCTGCTCAAGCTGCGCAGCATCCCGTTCGGGATGAAGCTGTTCGAACGGCGCGAGGACATGGAAGCCGTCCCGCGCATTCGCCGCCCGAAGGCGATTCACTCGCTGGACCAGATCGTCGGGCAGACGGCGCGGCTCGGCTTCACGGTCGGCATCACGGCCGACGACCTCGTCGGCGCGCAGTGCCGGTCGGTCGTCGGGCTCGGTCACGCGAAGGACGCGGAGTGGGCATCCGGCCAGCAGATGGCCGGCGTCTGGTACGCGACGCAGGAAGATTCGCGCGCGCACCAGGCCGCGATGCACTGCGTGGCCGACGGCCAGTACGAAGCGCTCGTCGTGTCGCCGCTCGCGGCCGGGCGCATCGTGCCCGACATCGCGCTGTTCTACGCGACGCCGGGCGCGATGATGTACTTCATCAACGGGCTGCAATGGTCCGGATACAAGCGCTTCGACTGGAGCGTGGTCGGCGAATCGGCATGCGCGGATTCGTGGGGCCGCGCGCTGTCGACCGGGCAGCCGAGCCTGTCGATTCCGTGCTACGCGGAACGCCGCTACGGCGGCGTGCTCGACGACGAGATGCTGATGGCGCTGGCGCCCGACGCGCTGGAACAGGCCGTTGCCGGAATGGAGGCGCTGTCGCGCAACGGGCTGCGCTATCCGTTCGCGCAGTACGGCATCCAGCAAGACGTGCGCGCGGGCATGGAAGTCAGTTACCCGAAAGCGACGTGACTTGACGCGTCGCCGCTGCGGCGCGCTGGAAGCAGCACTCAGCGCAGCGGCGTACGGACCTTGCCGTCGACCTTCAACGTGCGCCTGTCGCGCGCGGCCTCGTATTCGACCGTCTGCGCAGGCGTGACGGCGCCGTACGACCGTCCGTTCACATAGACGATGCCGTCGCGCAGTTCGATCCGGTCGCCGTTGACCGTCGCGGTGGCGCGGTCGCCCTGCAGCACCGCGCCCGAACACCCGGCGGTGGAGAAGCTGCGGACCGACGCGCCCGGCATCGCCGCGTTCCCGCCCGGGTCCGCCGCATGCGCGGCACTGCACGGCGGCGCATCCATGCCGCCGGCGGCATGGAGCGGCCCGGTACTGATGCCGCATCCGGCAAGCAACCCGATCGTCATCGGCAACAGCTTGTTCATGGTGGCCTCCGTGGTCCGCGAACCTGGATCGATGCCCGGGCACGCGCTCGCCCGTCGCCCGATACGCGCAGTATGCGTCCACGTGCCGGCACACCGCCATCCGCGCCAATACCACTTCTGCGCGCCACACATTCGCCTTGACAAGTTGCGATCCGCAACTATTATCGATTGCGACACGCAACCATTTGGGGCAAACCATGGACCTCATCGACGCGCCCGCGAAGCCTCGCGACGCGACCATCCTCGAATTGCGCGACTTCTCCCGCAAACTGGTGCGCGAGCTCGGCTTCATGCGCGCGACGCTCGCCGACAGCGACTGGGCGCCGTCGGCCGTTCACGCGATCCTCGAGATCGGGATGGCGCCCGGCATCAACGCGAAGGATCTCGGCAACATCCTGCGGCTCGACAAATCGAACACGAGCCGGCAACTCGCACGGCTCGAGGCGGCCGGTGTCGTGGAGCGCCGCGTATCGAGCGAGGACGCGCGGGCGATCGAGCTGTACCTGACCGCCGAAGGAAAAAAGCTGCAGAAACGAATCGACACGTTCGCGACCGACCAGGTGTCGAATGCGTTGCGTCGCATGATTCCCGCCGACCAGCAGGCGTTGCTGCGCGCCCTCGCGCTGTATGCCGATGCCCTCGCGCAAGACAACGCCGCCAGGGCGCCCGCGACGACCCTCGATGCGCCGCCGATCCGCGAAGGCTACCAACCGGGTTGTATCGGCGACATCGCGAGCCTGCATGCACGCTTCTATGCGGAGCACTGGGGGTTCGGCGTCTTTTTCGAAAAGCGGGTGGCGACCGAGCTGGCCGAGTTCGCGGGCACGTTGCCGGCCGTCGGCAAGGCACTGTGGCTCTGCCAGGAAGACGGGCGGACGCTCGCGTCGCTCGCGATCGACGGCGATCCGGCGACCGGCGTCGCGCACCTGCGCTGGTTCATCGTGAACGACGCGTTGCGCGGGTCCGGCATCGGGCGCCAGATGATGACGCTGGCGATGCGCTTCGTCGACGAGCACCGGTTTCGCGAGACCTACCTGTGGACCTTCAAGGGACTGGATTCGGCACGCCACCTGTACGACGCGTTCGGCTTCACGCTGACCCACGAGTCCGCGGGCACGCACTGGGGCACCGAGGTCGTCGAGCAGCGGTTCAGCCGGCCGGGGCCCGCCGGCAGCTGACGTTCGACGCACCCGATTCACGCTGAAGGGCGTCATCACGCTCACCACGACAAAGGACGCTGCCCATGCTCGAACGTCTCGCGGCCCTCGCGCTTTGCGCGGTCGTCACCGCGCCTGCCGCCGTTGCCGCGCAACCCGACGCCGCGACCGTCATCGATCCGATCGACCGGACGATGACGCAGTGCCTGAACGATCCCGAACATGCGTCGACGGCAGGCCAGGACGAATGCGTCGTCGACGCGGGTCGCGCATGGGACGCACGGCTCAATGCGAGCTATCGCGCGCTGCAGGCATCGCTGCCGGCGGCGGACCGACCCGCGCTGCTGCGCGCCCAACGCGCGTGGCTCGCGCGCCGGGATGCCGACCTGAAGCTGATCGGCGCCGTCTACGCGACGACACGCGGCACGATCTACGCGCCGATGAATGCAAATGACGTGATGGAACTGACACGGCAGCGCGCGCTGTCGCTGCAACGGTTCGAAGCGGATCGCGCGGCGCACGGCTTCAGTCTGGCCACACGCCTGCCGCCCGCGACGGACGACCGTCCCGAACGCGTCGACGCCGTACCGCGACGCGGCGCACGCTTCGAACGGGCGCACTGCGCGGCGCTCGCCGATCTCGACGCAAAGGGCCGCTGCGCGGCGCAGGCCGCGCCGCTGTACCTGCAGGATATCGACGACGTGACGGCCGCGATCGAACGCCGCCTGCCGCGTGCATCGCGCGAAGCGATGCGCGCGTCGTCGCAGAAATGGCGCGCGTTCATCGCCGCCCAGCCGCCGCTGATCGGCGCGCTTTACGCGCCAGCGGATGTTTCCGGCGTGCCGCCGCAGGTTTCGATCGAGATGCGCGATGAAGCCGCCGCGCGCCTGCAGCAACTCGTGTACGCCGAAGACAAGATCGGCGCCGATTGAGGCGGCGGTGCACAGCCGCCGCGTTCTTCAGCGCCAGCGTCGCGGCATGGAGGGCTTCGGCCGTCATCGGGTCGCTGCCGAATTGCTCGGGCAGTTCAGCGGGAATGGCCGGTAGCTCAACCGGCGGGGTCTTCGGTTGACGAGGCTTATTCAATGAGCGCCACCGATACCGGGATCACCCCGGTGGCGCTCGTTCATCGCGATCGGCCCCGAAAAGTCAGCACCGCGTCCCTACCGCTCCCCAACCCGCTCCACCAACTTCACGAAATCACTCGCCCCCATCGGCAGCGTTGTGCCGACGGCCAGACCTCCTGCGTCGAGAAACACCCCCTTCACGCTCACAGCTCACGCGCTGGCGATGCCTGGGGCGCTGACGTCACAGCGGGCGGCAAGGGACGATTCGCAATCTCCATCGCTTCAGTTCGCGGCACACCGAGCGTCTGCAAAAGGGATGACGCTGCGCGCTCGGCAAAGCCGTTCTGACTGTACCCGATCATGTTCAACATGTCGGTGACGGGCTTCTCGTCTGCATCGAATCGTAATTCGATTGCAATGGCGGTCAGTACCGCGCCGCCGACCGTGACAACGCTCATCAGCGGGTCATTTGCCGAGAATCTCCCGGCGAGGATCCCTTTCTGGATATCCCTCAACAACCGAGGTCCGAGGCCGCGGCTGAGTGCTCGCATCGACAGCCCTTCGCGGAGGAGAAATTGTCCCCAAACCGGTTCACCTCTGGCTCGCAGCAAAGTATGACGCAACGACACCGAAATGATCTCGGCAGGGTCGGTGAGGTTGGCGGCGATGCGGTCCAGGGTATCCGCGAACTCCTCGAACACGATTTCCAGAACCGCGGCATGAATCGCTTCTTTCGATTCGAAGTGGTTATAGAACGAGCCGAACCCCACGTCCGCGGCTTCCGTAATTTCATTGATCGCGACGCCTTCCATCCCCTTTTGCGCCATGAGTACGAAGGCGGCATCCAGCAGGCGCGCCCGCGTCTCGCGCTTTCGACGCGCGCCTCGAGGCTCGCGAACCTCGGGGCCTGACGGCGCTTGCCCGTTCGAGACGGCCGGCGACGGTGTTCTGGTGCGACGGGAAGAAGTGCTGGGCATCGGCGTGCGCGTAGGTTCGATGTTTCGAGTATACGTTCGAACATCAAAATTGACAAAATCATCAGTTATGATTTTAATGTCATCAAGGCAGCCTGCAGCGGCCTGCCTGAAGAATGGGAGACAGAACGGTGGCGGAGACAAAACTGACGTGCGAGTCGGGCGTCCATGAAGGCAACGACACCGCGAGCCGTGCCGGCGGGCGCGACTTGCCGTCGGACGTCGACGTGCTGGTCGTGGGCTGCGGTCCCGTCGGCGCGACGATCGGCGCGTTGCTTGGCCGGGACGACGTGCGCGTGCTTGTCGTCGACAGGGCGGCGGAGATCTTCATGGCGCCGCGTGCGATCGCGCTCGACAACGATGCGCTTCGCATCCTGCAGTACGTCGGGGTGAACGAAGCCGACCTCGATACGGTGGCGATTCCGTACGTCCGGATGCGCTCGCCGTGGTTCGGCGAGTTCGGGCGCATCAATACGCTCGGGAGCATCGATGGCCATCCGAAGCTTGTGACGTTCTATCAACCGGACCTCGAGCGATGCTTGCGTGCCCGACTGACCGCACACCGCACCGCCCGAATGGCGCTCGGTGTGACGCTCGTCTCGCTCGACGAGAACGCCGATCACGTCGCCGCCACGCTCGACAGCGCGCAGGGCGTGCGGCACGTCGTGCGAGCCCGCTACGTCGTCGGCGCCGACGGTGCCAGCTCGATCGTGCGCCAGTTGATCGGACAGGAGTTCAAGGGCAAGACGTTCGCGGAAGACTGGTTGATCGTCGACGCGCGAAACGTGCGCCGACCGATCGACCATGTCGAGTTCCTCTGCGACCACCGGCGGCCGACGCCTCATATGACCGCTCCCGGCGGGCGCGAGCGTTGGGAGTTCATGCTCCATCCCGACGAGACGCGAGAGGAGATGGAATCCGACGAACGCATCCGCGAACTGCTCGCACCGTGGGGCGGCATCAAGGACATGGTGATCGAACGCAAGGCCGTGTACCGTTTTCATGCCCGAACCGTCAGGACCTTCAGCAAAGGACGCGTTTTCCTAGCGGGTGACGCCGCCCACATCACTCCGCCGTTCGTCGGCCAGGGGCTCGTCGCCGGCCTGCGCGATGCCGCGAATCTCGGCTGGAAACTGGCGTGGGTCGTCAAAGGCCACGCAACCCCTAAAATTCTGGACTCCTATGATCAGGAACGCCGACCTCACGCCAAGGCAATGATCGGCGTCGCGAAATTCATGGGGAAGCTCGTGATGCCGCGAAATGCCGGGATCGCGTTGTTCACGCACGGTCTGATGCGATTGACGCGGCTCGTTCCGCCGCTACGGAATCACTTCGACGAGCTCGGGATCAAGCCGAAGAATGCGTTCCGCAGAGGCTTGTTCGTCCCCGGCTGCTCGACCACGCGGCTCGTGCGCGGCGCCGTGCTTCCGCAGGGATGGCTGCGCAAGCACGATGGGGCGATCCGCCTGAGCGACGACGTGTTCGGCAGCGGTCTTGCGTTGATCGGATTCGGACGGGATCCAGACGTCGAACTCGACGCCGGCGCGCGAGCCGCGTTGATTGCGGCAGGTGGTGTCGTGGTGCAAGTCGTGCACCGCGGGCAGCGCCTTCATCGCATCGAGAACGACGGCTGGGAGGACCTGGACGGTACGTTCATGCCGGGTGTCGTGCGGTTTGGCTGGGCGGCCGTGATTCGGCCGGACAAAACGGTCCTGCACGAAGGCCCGGTGGCCGACTCGACCCGCCTCGTTCTCGAATCCCTGCAATTGCTGGGTGCGCGCACCTCCTTGTCGTCGCTATCCGGTCACATTGCCCAGCCGACTTCCTGAGGCCCCCATGAAGCTCATGACTGCACAACCCGCACGGAACCCCCGACCAACGACGAAGGCTCGGGCACTGTCCTATTTGATGTTCGAGCGTCCCGATCTCGAACGGGCCGAACGATTTCTCAACGATTTCGGCCTGCGGACCGTATCCCGTGACGGCGAATATCTGTTCCTCCGGGGCACCGCCGCCACGCCGTTCTGCTACGTCGTCCGGCGCGCTGAAAAAAACCGTTTCGTCGGCTTCGGGCTTGAAGTTGACGACATCGACGCACTGCGAAAGCTTGCCCACGTGCCGGGCGCATCGGACGTGGAGCCGTCACCGTGGCCCGGCGGCGGGCATCGAGTCACGCTCGTCGATCCATCGGGTTTTCGTGTTGACGCAGTCGCGGGACAAGCGCGGGCCGGCGCCCTGCCGCACCGGTCGGCGTTACCGTTCAACTCGCCCGATTCCATCGTTCGTGTGAACGATACCCAGCGTCCGCCGCCGGAGGTGCCGGAAGTGATTCGCCTCGGTCATGTCGTGCTCGAACTCGCCGACTTCCAGGCGACCTGTGCGTGGTACACGTCTCACTTCGGCTTCATCCCGAGCGACGTTCAGGTGTTGCCTGATGGATCGCCCGCCGTCGCGTTCCTGCGACTCGATCGCGGGGCGATACCCGCGGATCACCATACCCTCGCGTTGGCACAGGGATTCGCAGCGCTCTACAGCCACTCGGCATTCGAGCTGGTTGACGCGGACGCGGTGGGGATCGGGCAGCGTCTGCTGAGCGAAAAAGGATGGACGCACGCATGGGGGATGGGGCGCCACATTCTCGGTAGCCAGGTCTTCGACTATTGGCAGGATCCTTGGGGCGACAAGCACGAACACTATTGCGATGGGGACATGTTCACGGCGGACGTGGCCACGGGCATCCACGAAGTCAGCCGCGAAGCGATGTCGCAGTGGGGCCCCCGGATGCCGCGCAGCTTCACCAAACCGAAGATCACTGCCGCAAGCATCGCATCGCTCATCCGAAACCTCCGGACCAGTCCGGACGTCACCTTCGCGAAGCTGCGCACGCTCGCGAAACTGTTTGCGTGACTTTCATCTTCACTCAGACCTGTTCGAGGCATCTTCATGGCATTGCACGTCTTGCACTATCGGCATCAGGGGCGCGCCCAATGGGGCGTGGTGACGAATCACCGGATCACACCGATACCGGGCGACTACCCGACGACCGGCGAATTCGTGCGGGCACATCGGATCGATGAACTCGCCGCGCTCGGCGGAGAAACGATTCCCGAGTCGGACGTGGAGTGGCTGTCGCCGGTCACGCACAATCAACAGTTCGTTTGTCAGGGCGCCAACTATCGCCAGCACATGATCGAGTCTGGCATGAATCCGGACGCGAAGTCATTCAACATGATCTTCACGAAGGCGACCGGCTGCATCGTCGCCGCCGATTCCGACGTCATCCGGCCGCAACATGTGCAGTTTCTGGATTACGAGATCGAACTGGGGCTCGTGCTTCGCCGCGATATCACGTCCCGGCAAGCCATCACGGAACAGAACCTGCACGAGTACGTGGCCGGCCTCGTGATCGTCAACGACTATTCCGCACGCGATATCCAGATTCCCCAGATGCAGTTTTACAAAGGGAAAAGCTATCGAACGTTCGGGCCGGTGGGGCCGTATCTGTGCCTGCTGGAGGCAAGCGATATCGCGCGGCTGCGCACGCTGACGCTGACACTGACCGTGAACGGGGAAGTCCGGCAGAGCGATTCGACCGGGAACCTCGTATACGGTCCAGCCGAAACACTCACCGAGCTTTCGGGTGTTCAGGATCTGAACGCCGGTGACTTGCTTGCAACGGGCACGCCTTCCGGATGCGCGCTCAGCATTCCGTCGCCGGCGAAGCAACGAATTGCCGCGTTGCTGCCCGAGCACGTGAAGTGGCGGATTTTCACGAAGGTTCAGGCCGCGCGTCCGCAGTATCTGAAGGCCGGGGATCTGGTCGAATCACGGATCCGGAGCAGGGACGGGGCGATTGACCTCGGTGTGCAACGCAACCGAATCGTGGACCAGCTCGCATGAACGCCATCGCAACCGAAGCGGACGTGCTGCGGATCGAAAACCAGGGGCCGCCCGCCGACCTCCCGGCCAGCACCTACGAGATGATCGGCCGTGGTGCGGCGATCGACCCGACCGCGCCGGCCTTGTCGTTTTTCCTGCGCGCCGACGATCATCGCAAGCCATCGCGCTGGACTTATTCGGAGCTTATGCGGGATATCACCCGGACCGCGAACATGTTTTCGCGCCTGGGCATCGATCGCCACTCGGTGGTTGCCTACGTGCTGCCGAACTTGCCGCAGACGCATTTCGTCATCTGGGGAGGCGAAGCGGCCGGGATCGTATGCGCCATCAATCCTTTGCTGGAGGGGCCGGCAATCGCATCGCTGCTCAAGGCCGCACACGCAAAAGTACTGGTGACGCTGGCGCCCTTTCCGGGAACGGATATCTGGTCGAAGATCCAGCCCATCCTCAGCCAGGTGCCGTCGCTGCAAAGCCTCGTCCTGATCGACCTGGCCGAGCGCGTGCAGGGTTGGCGCCGAATGGCGGCGCACGTGATGGGAAGCCGCGAATGCAAACGGCTGCACGGGCGCGCGGGTCTGCGCGGCGCCGTTCCGCGCCACATCGCGATCCACGATTTCGACGCTGCGATGGCGCGCGAATCCGGTGATGCGCTGCTGGCCTCACGGCGTTTCGAAGCCGACGACATATCGTCCTACTTCTGCACGGGCGGCACGACGGGATTGCCGAAAATCGCGATTCGACGGCACGGCAACGAGGTGGCCAATGCCTGGAGCGTCGGGCAGGTCGTCGGTACCGGGATGGGCCCGGGGAAAACCGTTTTCTGCGGACTACCGCTGTTCCATGTCAATGCCGTGCTGGCAACCGGCCTGGTGCCGTTCTCGCGCGGCGCACATGTGGTGCTCGGTACGCCACAGGGCTATCGCGGCGACGGAGTCGTCAAACGATTCTGGGAAATCGTCGAGCAACACCGGATCAATTTCTTCAGCGCGGTACCGACCTTGTATTCGGCATTGCTCGACGTGCCCGTCGACGGCTGGAATATCGACTCGCTCGAGTATGGGCTCTGCGGTGCCGCGCCGATGCCCGTGGAAGTATTCCGCACGTTCCAGGATCGCACCGGGGTCCGGATCCTCGAAGGTTACGGGCTCACCGAGGGCGCATGCGTAAGCAGCGTCAATCCGCCAGGCGGCGAACGGCGTCTCGGTTCGATCGGTTTGCGCATCCCCGGCCAGATGATGAAGGCGGTGATACTCGACGACGCCGGCCGCTACATGCGCGATTGCGTCGAGAACGAAGTCGGTGTGCTGACGATTTCCGGGCCGAACGTTTTCGCGGGCTATCTTCAGGAAGATCAGAACAAGAGCTTGTGGCTCGATCTCGACGACGGCCGGCAGTGGCTCAACACCGGGGATCTCGCGCGGCGCGATGCGCAGGGCTACTTCTGGCTCACGGGCCGCCGCAAGGAACTCATCATCCGGGGCGGTCACAACATCGATCCGGCGACGATCGAAGAGCCGCTGCACCGCCACCCGGCAGTGCAAATCGCTGCGGCAATCGGACGTCCCGACGTGCATGCAGGCGAGCTGCCCGTCGCGTACGTGCAGTTGAAAGCCGGCGCAACCGCAACAGAGACGGAGCTGGACACGTTCATACGCGGCTTGATCGGCGAGCGTGCCGCGCTACCGAAGCGGATTCATATCGTCGAGGCAATGCCGCTCACGGCGGTCGGCAAGATCTTCAAGCCCGAACTCAAACGACGGGAGACGCTCGACGCGCTGATCGCCGCGCTGAACGATGCCGGCATCGAGGGTGCCCGAGTGAGCATGGCGGACGACCCGTCGTACGGGCTCGCCTTGCATGTGGCGCTGAGCGATCGCGCGCAGATAGCGAAGACCCATACGGTGATGGGTCGCTTCCCGTTTGCCTTTTCGACGTCGGTCGAACCCGAACATCAGTGACTGTCGATTCTCGGAATGCTTGACGTTGGATTAAACAAATATGTTCGGAATCCGAAATTACTGAAAGATCTTTTGATTACCGAAGAAGAACCCGATGCCCTTGGCGTCGCGCTTCATCCGCGCAGGACCCGCCCGCGCGTCACGTCTGGCGCACGGGGATGAAGACAGGTTTCACGATTCCTGAACACAAACACCAAAATCTGGAGACAATCATGAAACGAATGAGCGCAGGAACCGTCGTACTGCTCGCGGCCATCTCTGGCGCGCATGCGCAATCAGCCGGCCAGTGGGTAGTCAATGCCGGCTGGTCGCACTTTGCCCCGCAGGGGTCGGCTGATCCGCTTACCGTCAATGCGCTCGGCCGGTCACAAGTGATGACCGGCAGCGGTGGGGAGATCGCAAGCGGCGATACGTTCGGGCTGACCGCAACGTACTTCTTGACCGACCATATCGCGGCGACGATGGTCATGGGCGTTCCGCCGGCATGGCGCCTGAACGGTGCGGGCACGCTCAGCGGTATCGGGGAACTGGGCACTGCACGCGCGTGGAGTCCCGCGATCCTCTTCAACTACTATTTCGGCCAGCCGAATGCGCGGTTCAGGCCGTATCTGGGCGCCGGCGTCACCTATACGTGGTTCAGCAACATCAAGCTGAGCAATCCTGTCTCCACCGGGCAGATCTATTTTTCGCCGACCGCTGGGACAGCGCTCGAGGGGCCGACGTCCGTGTCGCTCAGCAAGTCCTTTGCGCCCGTCGTCAGCGGCGGCCTGACCTACAACATCGACTCTCGCTGGTCGATCAACGCGTCGGTGGCGTATTCGTGGGTATCGACACGCGCCACGCTGACGACCCGGTCGTCCGTCGGCACGGTCACGAGCACCAGCAAATTCCGGGTCAATCCGATCGTGACGTTCCTTTCGGTCGGATACCGCTTCTGATCGCGGGCGACGTCGACGGCCGAACGCGTGCTCCGGTCGGTACCGGTCTTACCTGACTTCACATTGCGGAACACAGCGGCCTTGTCGCTGTGGAACGCCCCAGATTTGCCGTGCCATTCGATGTACGCTCGTGTCGCTTCGAAGTAGCCGAAGGTCGATTCGGTTTGCGTAAAGTGCAACATCGTCAGCCGGCTCGTCGCGTCGTCGACGTACACCAGCAGCGTGCAGGCCGGCGCCCGTTCCTCGCACCATCGATGATCGCAGCCGTCGATCTGGATCAACGCCCCCCAGGCACCCGCCGATAGCCGCTCGGGATTGGACACTTTCTCCCCTCGCACTGGACTCGGCGACTGCATATTGAGCCGCCCCATCATCATCTTGCCAGGCAAGGTCGAGCTCTTTAGGACGTCGCCTCACGCGCAAGCAAGTCCTGCCGCGCCGCGCGCCAGTCAGAGCAGCTGCGGCGTGCCGGCCCAGACCAGCACGGCTTCGTCGTCGCGCGTGTTGGTCCAGAGATGCGGAATTGTCGATTCATAGTGCGCGCTGTCGCCTGCGCCGAGCACGAACGATTTGCCTTCGAGCGTGATCGTCACTTCACCACTGAGCACATGCACGAATTCCTCGCATGCGTGCGTGGTCACTTTGCTTGGTCGCTCGCCGGGCGGCATGCGCACGAGAATCGCTTCGAGTTGGCGGCCGCCCGACTGATTCGACAGGCGCGCGAGCAGATCGGCTGAACCGGCGAAGGCGAAGTACTGCAAATCCTTATGGCGGCGCACACGGCCTTCCTCGGTCGGCGTATCGACGAAATAGCTGACGGACACGCCCAGCGCTTTCGCGATGCTCGCGAGCGAAGTGATCGACGGGCTGGCGTGATCTCGCTCGACCTGAGAAAGAAAGGATTTCGAAAGATGTGAGACGATCGCGATGTCATCCAGCGTGCGGCCCTGGCGCTGGCGCAGCGAGCGGATCTTGCTTCCGACGGAGACGACGCTCCGGGTTTCGACGGGTTTCGATGCCATGACCTGCCTCATTTCTTCGGTGACCGTACCGCCGCTTAACGCGTTGCCGTCCACCGATACCGACCGCCCTCAGTTAGTCGGGCCTAGTGCGACCATGCATCCGTTTGCTCGCCCAGCAACAACCTCCGCGCCAGGGCCAGCGCCTCGTCTTTCGTCGCAACCGTGAGCATGGGATAGCCCCAAAATTTTTCGTAGACCAGAGCGAACGCCTTGGCCGCCAGTCGCTTGGCGGTATTCGGTTCGATGTAGATCCCTGCCTTGACGAAGGTTCGCAATTCGCTCTTGTGGCGTTTCATCCAAAGCGAGGTTTGCTTCCTTTCTTCCGGCGAATGTTCGTGTTCGCCTTGATCAAACCCCTCGTCGTTGAGTAAAACGAAAACTTCCTTCCGTGCGAGCAATCCCTCGAACTCGGCAAAAGGCGAGGCTGCGGGGTCGGTGCCTGGCGCGTTCAGCCGCATCCAGACCAAGGGGAACTTCGAGGCGTCAATCAACATGCCAATACTCCTTCGGCGCTTCACGGGAAATAGCTGGCGGCCCTGCCTCGTCAAGAAAATGGGATACCCCTCCGGACCGGAAGCGCAATAGCCCTGGCGAGCAGAACGACCAGCATGGTCAATCACACGATACCGACGGAATGGCTGGACGTCATTGCACAAGTTGGCCATAATGTTTTTCAATTAGGCCAGCGCCTCATCTTGGATCCGAAGCCCGATACGCATCATGTCAAGCATTGCCATCACCGATCCGACCGTGGCCAAGGACGTGGACAACCTGCCCCGTCCCGTTGTCGCCCTGAGTGCCATGTCGGTAGCCAAGGGCTGGGAACATGCGAGGCATCGGCACCGCAGGGCGCAACTGCTTTACTCCGTCCGTGGCATCCTCAACTGCGAAATCGAAAACGGTGTCTGGATCGTGCCGCCGCAATGCGCGGTATGGATACCGGGAGACTTGCCCCACTCGGCACGGGGATCCGGTGAAACCGAATGTCATTGCCTGTTCGTGGAGCCTGATGCCGCACCGGATCTTCCGAAAACCTGCTGCACGATCTCCGTCTCGCCATTGTTGCGCGAGTTGCTTCTGAAGGTGGCCGGCTTCCCCGCGTCATACCCGTCGGGCGGCCGGGAGGACCGACTGATTGCCGCGTTGCTAGATGAGTTGGCGGCGGCGCCGGTAGAAGACCTGCATTTGCCGATGCCGCGTGATCCGCGATTGCGCCGACTCGCGGAAATGCTGTTGGCCGATCCTACCGACAAAACCTCAAAGGGCGATTGGGCTACCCGCATTGGCATGAGCGAACGAAGCATGAGCCGGCTTCTGCTGCACGAAATCGGCATGAGCTTCGGACGCTGGCGCCGGCAATTGCATGTGATCCTTGCGCTTCAACGCCTGACCATCGGCGAAAGCGTGCAAACGGTGGCGCTGGAACTGGGCTACGAAAATGCCAGCGGATTCATCACCATGTTCCGCAAGGCGGTAGGCAAGCCGCCAGCACGATACCTTTCCGATCGAACGACAACCGCGCAGTCTGCCGCCGTACGCGGCATCATGCTTCCCGATTAAGTCTCACCTTGACGGGAGCGTGCCGTCGTCCACCGAGCATGGACGCTTGGCAGCAAAAAGCGGCGAGCCGCCGTCAGATCGGGCGACCTCGGTTTAAAGTCGCCTACTCTCTTCTCCTGCGGAACGACCGACATTCCGCACACGTCACGGTGATGGTAAAAGCTGGCTCCTTGTCGAGATCGAAGCCTTCCTTGGTCGCCAGCGATCGAAGATGCTCGTGCAAAGCCCGGTCCTCGATAAAAACCAACCGCGCGCCACAGTGGCAGCGCACGGTGTCGTTCTGAAGGTTCTTCCTGTCCGGCTTGAGCGCGTAGAGTGCGCGGCCTTGTGCGCCCTCCGTACGGACCAGCAAGCCGGAGGTCCACAAATCATTCAGCGCACGGTAGATCGAGGCCGGTTTGAGGCTGTCGAGTTGCGTGCAGAGGATGCGATACATTTGACTGGCATCGAGACAGCGCGGCGCCGCCTGTTCCAGTACGGACAGGACACGGGTACGAGCGATCGTCGGTCGCAGTCGGCTGGCCGCCAATCGTTGTTCCTGAGACGACATCGGCGGTGTGGTCGCCGGACAGGCTGCTGTGGTGTGCTTCATCGTGTGTTTGCCAGACGGCGGGCTCTTGCTGCCGAATGATGTAATCAGGTCAATGATCCGAGGCGGGTCGTCGTGCGGGTCCATATCCGTCTTCCTTCGCTATGCCGGACCTCCGGTCGTTCGCGACAACGCGGAGCCGCGTGGCTAATGGTTGGCATCAGACATCGGCGCGACGGTGAGATCGCCCACGCGCCGATGCCCTCGAGCATTACTGCGTACTGGCCTGTTCCCAGCCACCGCCAAGCGCCTTGAATACGCTGACTCGCGCAGAACCGACTCGCTGGTCAGCAGCGGCCACCTGGGCTTTCGCGTCGATCAGACCGGTCTGTGCCACGATCACGTCGAGGTAGCTGATGGAGCCGGCGCGGTAACGCTGGTCGGCCAGCCGGAAGGCATTCTCGGCACGGTCACGCGCCTCTGCCAGCGCATCGCGCTGCTGCATCGCCGCGCCATAGGCGCTCAACGATTGCTCCGACTCTTTCAGTGCATTCAGCACGGCACCGTCGAAGCTGGCCAGCGACGCCGCGCTTTGTGCCTTCGCCTGCGCAATGCGACTGCGAGCCACCATCATGTTGGGGAACGTCCACGAGATGAGCGGCCCGAAAGAGAAGGACAAGGTGCGATTGCCTTTCAGGTAGTCGTTGCGCAGGTAGTTACCCGAGGTGCCCAGCGTGACACGTGGATAGAGATCCGCCACGGCCACGCCGATGCGGGCGGTATCCGCCGCCAGTTGGCGCTCGGCCTGCCGCACGTCGGGACGACGGCGCAGCAGCGCCGTGCCATCGCCGACCGGCAACGCACCGGAAATCTCGGGAGCCTTGGTGCAGGCACGCGCCGGTTCCGGCACTTGCGAGGGCGTGCGCCCCGTCAACGCGGCCAGCTCGAACAGTGCGGCTTCGCGCTGGCCTTGCAAGGGCGGCAATGCGGCCTGGGCCTGAGCCAGCGTGACGCCAGCCCGTTCGACATCCAGATGCGACGCCGAGCCCGCGCGCGCCTGGCTGTCGATGAGATCCAGGCTGCGCTGTGCCAGTTCGACGGACGAGCGCGCCACGCCGATGGACTCACCGTAGCTGCAGGCGTCCACATAGGCCCGCGTCGTCTCCGCAACAACAACTACCCTGGCGGCATCGTAGGCGGCGGCGATTGCATCGGTGTCGTCGCGAGCAGCCTCGATGTCGCGCCTGACCCGACCGAACAGATCGAGTTCATAGGAGACGTCGAGGCCGGCGCTGTAGCTCCATTGCGCGGGGGCCTGGCCGGTGCCGGACCACGTGGTCTGATCGCGCCCGTATCCCACGCCTCCTGACATACGGGTCGAAGGGAATTGCCCGCTGCGCGCTTCCGTGTAGATGGCCCGCGCGCGATCGAGGTTGGCCATCGCCACGCGCAGGTTGGGATTGGCCGACAAGGCCTCCTGCACCACCTTGTCGAGCGCGGGGTCGTCATACAGCTTCCACCAGTTCGCGGGCAGTGCTTCGGCAACATCCGTATTGGACGGGTGACTGACGAACGGGCCTGCTGCGGTTTCCGGTAAGGCCGGCGCGTGGTAATCGGGGCCGCTGGCGCAGCCTGCGGTGATAAAGGCAACGGCCATCGCCATGAAGGCTGCGCGTGGAGAGAGAAGCGTCGCCGGACGCGACACAACAGGCATCGCGGGAACCGGTTTAAAGAGCGACATCGGGAGCCTCCGCAGTAGCGAGTTCACGGGCGCGAGAACTTTCCGCTGTTCCCCGGTGATCCTTGGCGATGAAACTGTAGATGGTGGGAAGTACGAACAGCGTGAAGAAGGTGCCGACCATCATGCCCATCACCACCACGATGCCGATGGAGAACCGGCTGGCCGAGCCTGCACCGTCTGCAAACAACAGCGGCACAAGGCCGGCGACCATTGCCGCGGTGGTCATCAACACGGGACGCATCCGCACCGCCGCCGCCTTCTCGATCGCCTCGATGCGGCTCAGGTTTTCGTGGTGCTGGATATGGTTGGCGAAAGTGACCATCAGGATGCCGTGCTTGGAGATCAGGCCGATCAAGGTGACCAATCCGATCTGCGTGTAGATATTGAGCGTGGCAAAACCCAGCCACAGCGGCACCAGCGCGCCGCAGACCGCCAGCGGCACCGTCACCAGGATCACCAGCGGATCGCGCAGGCTCTCGAATTGCGCGGCCAGCACCAGGAAGATCACCACCAATGCGAAGCAGAAGGAGACCAGCAGGCGGTTGCCTTCCTGCACGAACTGGCGGCTGTCGCTGAGCCAGTCCACACTGGTGCCGGGCGGCAGCGGCTGCGATTGCAGGAACTTCACAGCCTCGCCCATGCTCACGCCCGGCGCCGGCAGCATTTCGAGCGTGGTCGAATTCATCTGGCCGAACTGGGTGAGCTGGTTCGCTTGCGGGCGCATCTCGACATGCGTCACGGTCGACACTGGCACCAGTGCGCCGGAGGTCGTTTTGACATAGAAGCGCCCGAGGTCTTCCGGTGTCATACGCGCGGCGCCGCGCACTTGCGGGATCACGTCGTAGGAGCGGTCGTGGAAGTTGAAGCGATTGACGTAGTTTTCGCCGACCAGCACGGCAAGGGTATCGGCGACAGACTGCATGGTCACCGCCATTTCGCTGGCCTTCGCATTGTCGATCGTGATGTGTGCCTGCGGGCTGTCGTAGGACAGGTCGTTCTGCACGTAGAGGAACAGACCGCTGGCATAGGCCGCTGCCTTGATCTTCTCGCCGGTCTCGTACAGCGTCTTGAAGTCGTCGGGCGAGCGCAGCACCATCTGCACCGGCAGGCCGCCGCTGGAACCCGGTAGCGGGGGCAACTGCACGGCGGTCAACGTCTCGCCGTCGATGGCGCCGCCGGCGGCTTGAATCTGCCCCTGGATCTCGGTGGCCGACCGCTTGCGCTTCGACCAGTCCTTGAGGATCGCGCCACCGAGCATCATGTTCTGGCCACCGGCGGAGTCGCCGATGTTCATGAAGCTGCTGTCGAACTCGGGAATCTGCTCGAACAGCTTTTCGATCTGCTGAGCATAGCGGGCGGTGTAGCCGACGCCGGCATATTGCGGGGCCTTGGTGACGACGATGACGGCGCCCTGGTCCTCGGTCGGCGCCAGTTCGCGGCGGGTGCCGGTGAACAGCACCGCGATGGCGGCCAGCACGGCCACACCGACCAGCAGCACCGCACCGCGAGCGGCGAGCGTGCGGGCCAGCAGGCGCCCGTAGAACGCCGTCAGCCCTTCCATGTAGTGCTCGACCCGCTTCGCCAGCCGCCCCTCTCCCTGCCTGGAACTGAGCAGCATCGAGCTCATCACCGGCGAGAGCGTCAGCGCGACCACGCCGGAGACGATGACCGAGCCGGCCAATGTGAAGGCGAACTCCTTGAACAGCGCGCCGGTCAGTCCACCCATCATGCCGATTGGCGCATAGACCGCCGCCAACGTGATAGTCATGGCGATCACCGGCCCGACGATTTCGCGTGCGCCGAGCAGGGCCGCGCGCACCGGCGTCAGCCCCTCCTCAATGTGTCGATGGATGTTCTCCACCACGACGATGGCATCGTCCACCACCAGACCGATCGCCAGCACCATCGCCAGCAGGGTCAACAGGTTGATCGAAAAACCGCAGACCAGCATCAACGCAGCGGTGCCGACCAGCGACAACGGAATGGTGACGACCGGAATGATCACCGCGCGGAACGTGCCGAGGAACAGGAAGATCACCGCGATCACGATCACGATGGCTTCCACCAGCGTGTGTTTCACTTCCTCGATCGAAGCATTGACGAAGCGCGCTACGTTGTAGTTCGGCGCTACCGTCAGTCCCGGGGGCGCCATTGCACGAATCCTGGTCAGCAGTTCGTTGGCCTGCTTGACGATCTCCAGCGGGTTCCCGGCCGGCGTGGGCTGGATGGCGACGAAGATCGCGGGTATGCCGGTAGCGAACGAGAGGCTATTGTAGTTTTGGCCGCCTATTTCCACGGTGGCGACATCCGACAACCGCACGACGCCACCGCCGGGGCTCGACTTCACGACCATCTGGCGGAAGTCCTCGACGCTGCGCAAATCGGTGGCGGCGCTGATGTTGGTGACGGTCAGCGCGCTCTTGAGCTGGCCCGGCGCGGCCTGCACGTTGTTGGCGCGCAGCGCGGCCGATATCTCGCCGGCCGACAGCCCGCGCGCGGCCAACCTCACCGGGTCGATCCAGATGCGCATGGCCAACGTCTGGCCGCCATAGACGTCCGCCGAGGCCACCCCCGGAATGCTGGTGAGCAGAGGCTGCGCAACCCGCGATGCGAAATCCGTCACTTGCGGGATCGACAGCGTCTTGCTGTAGAAGGCGATGTACTGCACCGCTGTACCGCCCTCGGTGGACTTGCTGATGACCGGATCGGTAATGCCCGCCGGCAACTGGTACTTGACCTGCTGCACCTTGGCAAGGATTTCGGTCATCGCGCGATCGGCGTTGGCGTTGAGCACCAATCGCGCCTTGATCTCGCTCTTGCCTTGCGTGGTGGTCGAACTCAGGTATTCAATACCGCTGGCCGTGGCGATGGACTGCGCGATCGGCGTGGTCACGAAACCCTGCATCACGTCCTGGGTTGCCCCGGGCAGCGTGGTACTGACCGTGATGGTGGCGTTTTCGAGATAGGGGTATTGCCGCACCGGCAACAGGAAAATCGACGTGGCACCCATCAGCAGAATGAGCAGGCTGACGACCAGTGCCAGGATGGGTCGACGGATGAAGATGTCTGTAAAGCGCATGGCGTGGTTTCCTTTACCGCGCGCTGGCGCTGGAGGACACAACGGCCGGGGCGTCAGGTGTCGCCGTTGCCGAAGGGGGCGTGCCGTTGATTTTTACGGTCGCACCGGGCGGAAGACGGTTCTGGCCAGCCATCACCACGATGTCGCCAGGCTTGACGCCTTGGGATACGAGAACCTCCTCCCCGAGCCGGCGGCCGGTGACGACCGGCACGGCAACCGCCTTGCCGACTCCCTGCGCGTCGGCCCCTTTCACGACCACCACGCTGTCACCAGAGGCCGAAGTCTGGATCGCCGTCAGCGGCAATACGATATTGTCGGTCGTGGCAGGCAATACCAGCCGCGCCGTCACGTACATCCCGGGTTTCAGCACCCGGTCGGCATTGGGCAACAGCGCCTGAACGGCCACATTGCGGGTTTCTCCATCGATACGCGGTTCGATGGCGCTGATCCTGGCGGTGAACACCCTCCCCGGCACAGCATCCACCGTGACCTGAACCGGTGCGCCCGACGTCAGCCCGGGCATGTCCTGCTGCGGCAACGTGAAGTTGACATAGAGCGGGTCGAGCTGGGTCAGCGTGGCGATCGCGTCACCGGCATTGAGATACTGACCCAGGTTGATCCGTCGGATACCTAACTGACCGGAGAACGGCGCGCGAATCGCCTTTTGCTGAATGCGTGCGTCCAGTTGCCGGACTGCCGCGGCAGTCTGGGCAGCGTCCGCCTTATGTTGTTCGAGCAATTCGCGCGGTTCCGCGCCGGTAGGTGCCAACGCTTGCGAACGCCTGAGTTGCAACTGGGCGAAATCGGCTTTGGCCACGGCGGCGGCACGATCCGCTTGTTCGGGGGCATCGTAGAGCTGAATCAGCACCGCCCCTTCCTTCACGGACTGGCCTGCGTTGAAATTGACGGCGGTCACCCGCCCCGAGGTATCGGGAGCCAGCAGCACTTCATGCACGGCTTGCAGGCTGCCAACGGCCTGCCACTCGTCGGCCACACTGCGTGGCGCTGCGCGGATCGTCGAGACAGGCATCGGCGGCATGGCCTGTTGTTCCGCGCCGCCGCTTCGAACAGCGCGCCAGGCATACAGCAGGCCGAAGACCACGGCCAGCCCAACAACGCTTATGACAATGGGTTTGGTACGGGAGAGAGCGGCGGTACTCATGCGCGCCCCGCTTGAGCAAAGGGGCTCGAGATGGCGCTTGAACGGCCGCGCATGGCCGATCTACCGATGATATGTGAGTGCACGGGTATTCCTCGGGAAGGACGAAGTACTCGGCCGGCCAGAGAACAGGCATGGCAGGCCACGATGAGGCGCAGCCTACCCGTGCAGCCACACTTCTACATTGCGAAATCTAGTCAATTTATTTCGCAATACGGCCATCTCGATGGAAAGACATCCACTTGGCCTGATTGAACAAGGAATTGGCCAAATCTCGCTACGGAGGTGTGTCGGCGAATCGGTAAATTGACGGTCCCGATAATGCAAATGAGTCTCGTTTAATGTCTAGCACGCCTCATATTGAAGGGCAATGCGCGGTACGTCGCTCTCCCTTTCATCAATCCCTTGGCAGAAGTTCAGGCTCGATCGACGCGATGCGCGAAAGGCTCCCGGCGTGTGGCTTGCGTACCGTCCGACATACATTGCTCAACGCAACGATTGCCGCAGCCGTCGCCGTCGCTGCTCCGGACGTGTTCGCTACCGAGGGAAAGCAAGCGCAATCAACCACTGAGTCGCCGGATAGCGGCACGTCGGCATCGAGCGCAGAGAGCACCGTCCTTGAGCCCGTCACGGTCACCGCCCGGAAAACGACCGAACGCCTTCAGGATGTGCCTGAAAGCATCACGGTTCTGCAAGCGAAGACCTTGAAGGAATCGCCCTTCGATCCAGGTGTGGCTATCGCCGGCCATTCGCCCAATGTGCAATGGGTCAGCCGCGCCACAGGCTCCCAGTGGTTCTCGATTCGCGGTGTCAGTTCACTTGGGACGCCTGCCAACTACGCCGATGGCACGATCGCATTCAATGTCGATGGTGTGCCGAACAGCATGATGAGCGCGTCGAACATGTTGCTTGACGTCGACCATATCGAAGTGCTGCGCGGTCCCCAAGGCACGCTATGGGGAACCAATGCGCTGGGTGGCGCCATCAACGTTGTCACGAAGCAGCCTGACGGAACTCGGGATGTTCACGTGACAACCGAGGTCGGCGAACACGGCTATCGCATGGGCGAGGCAGTTCTTGGCGGCAATATCCTGCCCGGGCAACTTGACGGACGGATGGCGATCCGTTACGGCCATGAGAATGGCGATATACGCAGCCTTTACACCGACAAGCTGGGCAAGCGCGACATCGGTGCATTCCGTGGAGGACTACGCTTCACGGGGCTGGACGACACGCTCATCACAGTGACGGGCAACTATCTGCATGATCAGGCCAACTCCCCGCTCTATATCCTGCGTAGCGCCAGTCAGTTTCCGACCAGTGGCATCCTGACCGAGCCGGACTTGAAGACAACGCAAGCGGGCGCCACCGTGACCGTCGAGCATTTTTTCAAGAATTTCCAGCTCACTTCCATCAGTTCCTACCAGCACAACAAGCTGGAAAGCGAACTCGATCTCGTGGACAAACTTGTCTATGACGCGATCGGGTTTCCCGCATCCAGTAACGTGGGCCACTCGACGGATCAGGAGAACATCTTCAGCCAGGAGATTCGGCTGAATTCAATCGAGGGTGCCCCGGTTCGCTGGGTCGTCGGTGCCAGTGCCATGCGAACCAACGGCATACGCTGGTGCAGCAGTACGCAGTGCGCGCCGCCTCCGTATTCCGGCTCAGTCGCGATGAAAAGCAATCTCGACACGACCAATCTAGGACTGTTCGGGGACGTTTCGATCCCCTTTGCGAACCGCTGGGAGTTCTCGATCGGCGGTCGGGTAAGCCATGACAATATCGAGATGAAGCAGGACAACTCCCTGGGCCTCGCTTCGCTGACCGGCTCCAACTCCACGTCGCAAACCTATCCGACAGGTCGGGTAGCCCTGTCCTTCAAGTGGACGAACGACATTCAAAGCTACGTGTCGGTGGCTCGTGGTCACGCGTCAAGGGTGTACCCGCTCTTTAGCTATCCGGTCGACGGCATCGTGGGCAACCCCTATCCGGCCGCTTTGGGGTGGACTTACGAAGCGGGCGTCAAGGCCGATCTTCTTGACCATCGTCTTCAGATCGATGCCAGCGTCTATCACAACGACATCAAGAACGGTGTCATGTCCTATCTCGATCCTTCGCTTGGCGCCTTTCGGACGACATACCAGGACTACAAGACCAGTGGTTTCGAGTTGCAGGCGCGCGCGCTCGTCGCTGAAGGCTTGAGCTTCTCCGGGGGCGTCGGCTACATCCATAGCGAACTCGGCGCCAACGGCGCCGCGGTCAATACGGTCACCGGCAATCCCGTTCCGAACACACCGAATTGGACGGCGACGGCCGGGCTGCAATACGAAACCTCAGCCAAGGCAATTCATTTGCCGGGCACGCTCTCCGCCGACCTTCAATACCAATATACAGGCAAGCGCACCGCAGATATCGACAAATCTTATTACCTTGACGCCTATAGCCTGGTGAATGCCCGGATTGGATGGAAGAACAAGGATCTCGAAGTCTATCTGTTCGGCCGCAATCTTTTCGACAAACGCTATGAAACCTTCGGCAACCTGTTCAACGGCATGCAACTGGTTTCGGTCGGTCGCGGCCGCACCTTGGGGGCAGGCCTGACAAAAAACTTTTGATTGCCGCCAGGATGGGCATCTCGTCATCTAGCCGCCGCAGCTCATCATCTGAGTACGTTACTGACCTGATCTTGAAACGCTCGCCTCGGATTGGAAAGATTCGGAATGGTTCATGGCATATCTCGCCGATTTGTTGATCCCTTCTCGCGACCGGACCCGTTCAATCAGATCTCTCGTTGTTGATGCCCAAGCAGAACTGATCCACCTCGACGCGGCGCTGAAATGGATCAACTTACGGCAGGATCCGAAGGTCGACGCGGGCATCCCCAACGCGGCGTTCTACGCGACCGCGAACAAGGCTGCCCGCCAGTACGTGAAGCCGGCCGTCGCGCGCGATCCGTTGGTGTATCCGGCCGACGAGGTGCCGGGCAGGATGACGCGGCTCAAGCCGATGCCGCACGAGATTCGCCGGCCGCGGAACCGGCTGTGGGCGCGGTTGAAACGGGACGTGGACGGCACCGAACCGTGCCTGCGGCCGCATGCGCCGCAGGCACGCCCGCATCGAAAGCGCAACCCGCCGCCGTCGAAGCCGCTCGCGCGAGCTATCTCGTCGCCCGCGCGCGCTCCGCCGCAAACGCCGCCTCCACGAACCGGATCACGTCGTCGAGCGACGACGTGCATACGGCATCGACCGCGAGCGCCTGAAACGCGCCGTCCGGCCCGAAGCAGACGAGCGGCTTGCGCCAGTGTTGCGCCAGCGAGATTTCCTGCGCCGTGCCGGGCCCACCCGGCAACGCGACGATCAGGTCGCTGCTCAACACGTTCACGTGGTTGCGGTTGATCGTGTGCGGATCGGCATCGGGTTCGCGGCGCGGCAGCGGCGTGAGGATCGGGATGTCGACGAATGGATGCGGATAGCCGTCGAGCGGCACGAAACCCGCGACCGGATCGGCCTGCGTCGGCAGGATGCCGATCGACCGGCCGGCCCGCCCCGGCACGCCGGCGAACGCGCGCGCGACGGCCAGCATCACGCCCTGCCCGCCGCCCGTCAGCAGATTGAAGCCGGCCTGTGCGAGCCATGCGCCGAGCGGCTCCGAAAACGCCAGCCACGGCTCCTTGCCCGAGCCCATCACGCCGATCGTCCTGTTCTTCTGTTGCATCGTGGTTTCCGGTGAAATCGTCGCGGTGCGCGCGAGCGCCACGCTCATTCGAGTTCGACGCCCTTGAGCTCGGGAATCAGGAACAACGTCGCGACCATGTCGAGCACGTAGAGCCCGGCGAGCAGCGCGATGGCCGTCTGGAACGAGTAGTGCGCGGCGAGCGCGCCGACCGCGACCGGGCCGAAGCCGCCGACCGCGCGGCCGATATTCCACAGCACGTTCTGCGCGGTGGCGCGCGCGGCCGTCGGATAACCTTCCGACATCAGCGTCCCGTAGCCGCCGACCATCCCGTTGACGAACAGGCCCATCAGCGCGCCGGCCCACAGCATCGCCGTCGGGTCCGTCAGCCGCGCATACGCGATGACCGTGACGACCGAACCGAGCTGGTACAGCAGGAACGTCGGCTTGCGCCCGATGCGGTCGGCCAGCTGCCCGAACACCCACACGCCGATCATCATCCCGACGACCGTCGCCGCCGTCCACAGCCCCGACTTCGTCAGCGAGAAGCCCATCTGCTTCGACAGGAAGGTCGGCAGCCAGATCATGATCCCGTAGTAGCCGAAGTTCTGGACCGAACAGAGGATCACGATGCCGAGACTCGTGCGCGCGGTGCGGCCGTCGGCGACGAGCATGCGGAACGCATTGGACGTCGGCTGCGTCGCGCGCTGCACGAACGCTGCCGGCTCGTGCAGCTTGTTGCGCATCGCCCACGCGAGCAGCGCGGGCAGCACGCCGACCAGGAACATGCCGCGCCAGCCGATGTGGAGCAGCAGGAGCGGCGTCAGCAGCGCGGCCAGCAGCACGCCGGCCTGCCAGCCGAGCGCGACGTAGCACGACACGCGGGCGCGCTTGCTCGCCGGCCACGCTTCCGCCGCGAGCGCCATGCCGATCCCGAACTCGCCGCCCAGCCCGATGCCCGCGATGGTGCGGTAGGCCAGCAGATCCCAGAAGCCGCGCGCGAACGCGCACAGGCCGGTGAAGATCGCGAACAGCAGGATCGTCCAGGTCAGCACGCGCACGCGCCCGTAGCGGTCGCTCAGCGCGCCGAACAGGATGCCGCCCGCGACCGCGCCGATCAGCGTCCACGTGACGAGCGCGCCGCCCTGCCCGGGCGTCAGTTGCAGCGCCGCCGTGATCGCCGGCAGCATGAAGCCGAGGATCAGCAGGTCGAAGCCGTCCATCGCATAACCGATCGCCGACCCGGCCAGCGCTTTCCACGCGTACGACCCGACCTGCTCCACGCGCGGGGCCGACGAGCCGTCGAGCGTCGAAGATTTCATGTTTGCTGCCATGGTGTCCTGCCACGAATGTCCGGCGACATTCTAAGGCCTGTGTGCGCCGACGACGGGCGCGGGCGCGCATCGGCGCCGCTGCCGCAACGGCAAGCGGGACATGGCAGGCAAGGCGGGAAAACGGAGGAAACGTCGATCCGGTGTCGGCGGCGAGGCCGGCGATGTCGCGGCCAGGCCGGACACCGGATGAAAAAGATTGACGGACGGGGGTTACCGGCGGGCCTGCCGGCCCGAGCCGGACGGCGCCGCGCCGCCGGGCGGCTCGACCGGCTTCAGCCCTGGTCGTCGCCGGGCCACCAGGCCTTGGCCTCGCGGTCGACGGCGAGCGATTCGAGATCCTTGCCTTCGAGCCATTTCGGCCGCGGGCCGCGCCCCGACCACGAGCGGCCGGTCGTCGGATCGTAGTACTTGGCAGGCGCCTTGCGTTTTCGCTGGACGATGTAGCCGAGCGCGCTCAACACTTCCTGCTGCGAAATGCCCAACAGCTCGACTTGCTCCTTGAATGCCGCGAGCGCGGCCTGCTTCTCCTTCTGCTTCGCATCCGACAGCTTGATGTTCAGGTCCCGAAGTTGTGCTTCGAGTTCCTGCAGGGCCTGGGTCATGTATTCATCCTCTTTGGGCATGTTTTTGCAAAAAACTCCGATGGTCGAACCTATCACGAAGTTCCGCCGATCGGTGCTGTCAAATATGTGAATCGTCCGCCCGAGCCGGCATGCTTTGCGCGATGCGCACTAAACGACGTCGCGCGTCATTGACAGGCAGGACCGGGCCGGCGTCGCGCACGAACAGGCACGGCGAACGGCTGCGGCAAGTCAGGCGCCGCCCCTGGCACGGGTGCGGCATGGCGCGAATGATAGCAGTGCGCGACATCGTATTGCAGAAGTCGCGTAACGGAATCGATGCGCAGCGAGCGGCTTACCGCCCGGCGTCGTGCGCATCCCAGGCGATCCGGTCGAACAGCGCGCGCAGCTTCGCGCCGCGTGCCGCATTCAGCGCGGCGGCATGCGCGACGCGCCCGGCGAGATGCGCGCGGAAATCCGGATGCGCGTCCCGATTCTGCGAGGCCGGGCCGTGCCGGATGCAGTTGGTCAGGATGGCCTTCAGCCGATCGAACTCGTCGCGCGCCAGATTCGGATGACGATTGACGACCACGCCGGCCAGTTGCTGTCGCGCCCCGCGCCGCATCACGCGCGTCTTGCGCAGTTGCAGCGCGAAGCCCTCCTCGAGCGCGATCGCGGCAACCCTGATTTGCAGCCGCTCGATGTCGCGCGCAAGCGCGCCGCCGCCCGAGAACGCGAGATCGTCCGCATAGCGCGTGTAGGTCGCGTCGAGCGAACGCGCGAGCGCGGCGAGCCGCATGTCGAACCGGAACGCGCTCAGGTTCGCGAGCGCCGGCGACGTCGGCGCGCCCTGCGGGAGATGCCGTTCGCGATAGCGCTGGCGGCCGATCCAATCTAACCGGTCGCGCAGGTCCGGCGCGAGCAGCCGCGCGGAGGGCACGCGATTCGTGCACAACCCGGTGAGCGTGCGCGCGACTTCGACCGGATACCCGAGCGTGGCGAACAGCGCATGGACGCGTGCGGCGCGTACCGACACGAAGAAATCCGCGAGATCGAAGCGGACGACGACATCGCGGCCGGCATGCGGCGCTGCGAACGACACGATCCCGTGCCCCTTGCGAAAACCGTGCACCGCGCCGTGCGGCGCAATGCGATCGAGCAACCCGTGCAGGATGCGGCGCTGTGCCTCGCGCAGCCTTCCCTTCGGGATCTCGACCAGCCGGCACCCGCCGCTGCGCTTGTCGACCGCGACGTACGTGTAGTGATGCAGCGGCGTGGCGCCGCTGCGCGCGTCGACGCGCCAGTGGTCGGACAGCCAGTCGAGCGCCGGCACGCTCACGCCGAGCCAGTCGGCGAGATCGCCGGGCGTCGCCCATGGCGGCACTTCGCAGCCGGCGAGCGGCGCCGGCAACGGCCGCTGGACCGGCGGCCGCCGCACGACGCGGATCACGGCCGGCCGAGGGTCGCCATACCACGCGCGCACGAATCCGGGCGCCTCGGCCACGACGGCCGCAAGTGCATCGATGGCGGTGTCGGCCCAATGCGCGCCGAAGCGCGCGAGCGATGCATCCGCGACTTCATCTGCCCAGACCGGCGCGCCGCCGAGCACGGCCGCCATCCGCGCGACGACGCCGTCGCGTTCGGGCGAACCGGCGAGCATCGCCTCGGCAATCGTGCGGGTCGTGTCGCGCAGGGATGCATGCATGGCCGGGAATGGGCGAGAATGGGCGGGACGATGAGTCAACGTGGCTGGTGCTGCGAGGGGAGGCGTTGCGCCGCGCGCAACCGGGCCCCTTGCGACGCATCGGTGTGTCGATCCGATCCACGGGGTAGCCCCGTGGTCCTGGAACATCGACTGCCTGTTCCGGGTGTGTGCTTGACCCACCGGCCCGCGTCGCGACTGTAATGGGCGCACGCGCCGGGTGTCAAATCAGGGGGACGACGCGCGATAGGCGGCGGGCCGAGCACGTCGCCGGCCCGCGTGCCTCACCCCGTTGCCGCGCTTACACGCCCCGCGCGAACAGCGCGCTGTATGCGATCGGCGCCACGCCGATACCGGCCATACCGTTCAGCATCGTCGCCCAGGTCGCGTCGGCCACGCTCACCGGAAACGACCGCACGTGATTGGCGAGCAGCCAGAAGGTCCGCGTCATACCGTCGCTCATCGCGACTTCGTACCCGCTTCCCGCGGGCCAGTAGCCGACCGGCGGCAGCGCCACCGGCGCCTCTCGGCCGCCCCTGAACCCGGCGGCGGCCATTGCGAACTTGCCGTCGAGCGGCATGGCCCGGCGCGGTACGCAGTCCTGCGAATCCTGTTTCGGGAACGCGGGGCTCGTTTCGAGCCAGCGGCGATAGAACGCGTCGGCGTCGAGATGGACGACGAAACGCTCCACCCCGGCCGGCTCGGCCGCCAGATAGCAGTCGGCCTGACCGGGCACGGGAACGCGCCAGATCGCGCGCTTCGCGCTCAGGTCGACCAGTTCGCACGCCGTCGGCCGGTGCGCAAGGGTTGAAGCGGGTCCGGATCCGCGCAAGTCGCGCGCGCGGTCGAGTCCGTTACGAAGACGTGTCAGCATGGGCCCTCTCTTTCTCTCTCGATTTGTTCGAATGAGTCAGGGAATGTGGCGCGATCCGCGCCATCGCTGCCGGTTTGCCCGGTGCCCCGACGCTCCCGGCTGGGTCGGGAACCCGCGCAGTGTATCGCCTTTCGATGACGGCACGACAGCGCATGCCGCCCTCTACCGGTGGGTGCGGAACCCGCCCCGTCGAACGAAACCCCGCTTCGTCCCGGGCTTTCCGCGCCGGTGGCACGGCCCGCCGCAGCACATCGTCGACGGCCTTACGGAATCGGCGGCGCGCCGCGCAGGACCGTGCGCAAGGCCACGTCGAACGGCGTCGCGTGGTCGATGCCGAGCGCGCGCAGGCTCGACGCGTCCAGATGGCAATCGTATGGGCGCGGCGTCGCGTCGGTCGGCTGCTCGATCGGCGTGAGCGACGCGGCGACGCCGAGCGCGGCGGCGATCCGTTGCGCGATCTCGTATTTCGTCATCGGCTCGTCGCCGGACCAGTGACGGATGCCCGTGACGGTCCGGCCCGACAGGTGACGCAGCGTGAGGTCGCGGATCACGTCCGCCACGTCCGGCGTGTAGGTCGGATAGCGGATCGCCCAGGCGTCCATGCCGACCGCTTGCGCGCCCGTGCGCGCCGACGCCGCGGTCGCCGGAACCAGGCTCGTGACCGCCGATTCGCTCCAGTCGGCGATCGGGCCGTAGAGCAATGGCAGGCGCAGCACGCAGGACAGCGACGACGCGGCGAGCAACGCCGCCTCGCCTTCGAGCTTGGTGCGGCCGTAGATGTTCAGCGGGTTCGGTGCCGCGTCTTCACGGTACGGGGCGGCCTTGCCGTCGAACACGTAGTCCGTGGAAATGCCGAGCGTCCATGCGCCGTATCGGGCAGCCAGCGCGCCGACGCGGGCCGGCGCGTCGACGTTGATCGCGCGGGCGGCGGCCGGGTCGCGTTCGCAGATATCGGGCCGGCGTTCGGCCGCGCAGAGGATGACGGCGGCCGGCCGGTGGGTCGCGAACGCCTGCTCGAGGGCCGGCTGGTCGAGGACGTCGAGCAGCGCGAGGTTTTCCGGCGGCAGCGCGAGCAGTCTTGCGCCAGCGGTGTGCGGGTTACGGCGGGTCGCGATCAGGTTCAGCGACGGTTCGCGGGCGAGGGAGGCGGCGACGGCTCGGCCGAGCAGGCCGGAGGCGCCGATGAGGAGGATGGTGGGGAGTTCGGTCGGTGACGTCGTGCTTGGCATCGGGAACGGATGGCTTCGAGGTTTGGAAGCATGAGGTTACAACGAGTACCCGGATGCCATTCTCGAAAATTCGGATGCCTGCGCTGCCGGCCCGCGGTTCCGTGCAATGCCTGCGGCCGCGAACGGGGGCCGCAAAAATCCGCAACAAACAAGGCCCGGCGCACCTCGGTGCACCGGGCCCATGAGATCGGGCAAAACTTCGCCCTGCGTTACTTCCGGTCCACCGAGTACCGCCCCGGCCCGGTCAGCGCGAGCAACAGCAACCCGCCGATGATGCTCACGTTCTTGTAGAAGTTGATCATCGCCATGTACTGCTCCATCCCCTGCAGCGCCCAGTAGCGATGGCCGATCAGCGCGGTCGCGAGCGTATAGGCGGCGAACACCAGCGCGAGCGGACGCGTGTAGAAGCCGATCGCGATCAGCACGCCGCCGGCCAGTTCGACCGCCACCGCGATCGCGGCCGCCAGTTCGGGCGCCGGGTTCCCCGTCGACGCCATGTACGCGACCGTGCCCGAGAAGCCGGTCAGCTTCTGCCAGCCGAACAGCACGAACAGGATCATCATCAACACGCGAGCCGCCAGCAGCAGCTCGTCCTTCCTCGATTCCAGCGAAACGTAACGCATAATAATCACCCTTGAATTGACGGTTTGATGCGGCCGCCGCCGACGCACGCCGAAGCGGCGCGCGTGGCCGGCAACGGACCACGCCTCGCCCGACCGGATCGCCGGCCGATACCGTGGCCGGTTGCCGAAGAATCCGTCCGGTCGCGCCGTTCGCGGCGCGCTGCGAACCGGTTCTGGCGAAGCACGGGTGCAGTCTACTGTCTCGCCGCAAATCATCAATCCGTCGAAATATGATTCGCTGTCTCGATTTAGTGGACAATTGAGTCAAACAAGGGCTTGCTAAGCATCAAGGTGCGTGCAAAACGGCACGGCAAGCGGTGACGCCGGGCCGCACATGCGGCCCGAATGCATCGCCCGACCCGCCACCCCGGGCGCCTACGCCGCGATCCGCCGGCGGAAATGCTCGGTTCCCGCGACGATCTTGTCGAGCACCGCGTCGAGCGCCCAGAATCGCTCGCGCACGTCGTAGTCGATCGCACGGCACTTGATCGACCCGAACGTGCCGATCCGCTGATGGTAGAGCTTCGCGAGTGCCGGGTAGCCGAGCGCCTCCGACACCGCCGACACGACCAGGAACGTCGACAGTTCGTCGGCCAGCGCCGGATTCGTGTCGCCTTGCGTGCGCAACCACCGGTAGAGGTCCGGGTGGAAATTGGTGAACACGCCATTGAAGCCGGCGGACCCGGCCTTCATCGCGTCCCACGCAATCGCGGCGTTGGCGTTCAGGATCTTCAGCGGCGATCCCGCGGCGATCCCGACACGCCGCTTCACCGTCTCGAGATCGCAGCTCACGTCCTTGAGCATCACGAACCGGCCCGTGTCGATGCACGCGCGCAGTTCGTCATCCGAGAGGAGCCGCCGGTAAGGGGCCGGACATTCATACAGGCCGAGCGGAAGATCCGACGGCAGTCGCGCGAGCAGCCGGTGCAGATGATCGAGCAACGCGGCGCTGCCCTTGCGCTGCGGATCGAGGCGGTTGGTCACGAGCACGACGCCCTGCGCGCCCGATTCGGCCGCCGCGCACAATTCGGCGACCTGCGCATCGAGATCGTCGCTGATGTGCCCGGACGCGACGACGGGCACCCGGCCGGCCACCCGATCGACCACGAAACGCGCGAGTTCCGCGCGTTCGGCCAGGCTCAGGAACTGCATCTCGCTCGATTGCGCGACCGCGAACAACGCATCCGAGCCGTGTGCCAGATACCATTCGATGAGCCGTTCGAGCCCGGCGTAGTCGATCGCGCCGGCGTCGTCGAACGGCGTCAGCATCACCGGCACGATCCCCTCGATGGTCACGTTCGATTGCTGCGGGTGTTGCATCTGTTTCTCCTTGCTTCAGTGAATGCGGGGGGCAGACCGCGAGCTCATGCCGGCAACGGTCCGGGCGCGGCGTTCGCGGCCTGCTCGGGAATCGGCTTGCGCACCAGCAGCAGGTACGCCATCGCACCGGCGAACGCAATCGCCGCGGCCGTCAGCAGCGCCGGCACGAACGACCACTTCTGCGCAATGATGCCCGTCAGGATCGGCGCAAGCGCGCCGCCGATGAAACCGCCGAAATTCTGGATCGCGCCGAGCGACGCGATGCGGCTCGGCGGCGCGGCCGCCGTCGCGAGCGCCCACGAGCTGGCCGACGCGGCGTTCGCGAGAAAGATCACGACCGATATGCATGCGAGCGCAACCGTATTGCTCTGCACGAGCGCGGCCGGGATCGTGAACGCGACCATCCCGAGCATCGCGACCACCACCGCGTTGCGTCGGCTCACGACCGGCGAACGGCTGCGGCGCGTGACCAGGTCCGACAGCCAGCCGGCGACCAGCGAACCGACGAACCCGCACAGAAACGGCACCGACGCGGCGAAGCCGGTGCGGATCAGGCTCATGTGCCGCTCCATCGTCAGGTAGCCCGGCAGCCAGGTCAGGTAGACCCAGTTCAGGTACACGGATCCGAAGAAGCCGATCAGCATCCCCCAGGTCGTGCCGTGCGAGAACAGGCTGCGCCAATCGGCGAAGGTCAGTTTCGGCGCCGCGGCCACGTTTTGCGCGTCGGCATCGAGATAGCTGCGCTCGGCGGCGGACAGTTGCGCACGCACCGGATCGCGATACAGCGCGAACCAGACGACCGCGACGACGAGACCGAGCGCACCGGTCACGATGAAGGCCCAGCGCCAGTTGAACGATGCCACGAGAATCGACAGCAGCAACGGCGCCAGCGCGGTGCCGAGCGGCGACGCGGCGTTGAAAATGCCGGTCGGCGTGCCGCGCGCACGCAGCGGAAACCAGTTGCTCACCACGCGCGCGGCCGACGGAAACTGCGGCGCCTCGCCGATACCGAGCACGATGCGCGCGACGATGAACCAGCCGAAGGTCGACACGATGCCGCCCGCCGCCTGCGCGAACGACCAGACGATCAGCCCGATGCCGAGCAGCCGGCGCGGGCCGATCCGGTCGACGAGGCCGCCCACCGGAAACTGGCACAGCGCATAGCTCCACGAGAACGCGGACAGCAGCAGCCCCATCTGCGCGAGCGACAGGCCGAGATCGCCGCGGATCGCCGAACTCGCGACGGCCAGCGTGCCGCGATCGAGGTAGTTGACGATCCCGCTCGCCATCAACAGCGCGAGCGCGATGCGTTGTCCGCGCCGGATGCGTGGCGGTGCGGGCGGAACAGGTTGGTTTTCGTTCATGTCGGTTGTCTCCATGTCACTGGTGTCGGCCGGTGATGGCCGTTCCGTCGTATGCGGAATTCAGGTATCCCCGCGCATGACTTCGTCACGCGTCGGGATCGAGGTTTGTGCGCCGTGGCGCGTGACGCTGATGGCCGCCGCGCGCTGGCCGAAGCCGATCGCATCGTCCATCGATGCGCCGCCGGCGCGGGCGGCCGCGAACCCGCCGACGAACGTGTCGCCGGCCGCGGTCGTATCGACGGCCACCACCGTCATCGCCCGATGCCGGCCGTTCCCCGCGCTGCCGCGCCAGCAGACGCCGCGCGCGCCGAGCGTGACCAGCACGTTGCCGACGCCCTTCGCGCACAACGCATCGGCCGCGCGCACGGCCGACGCGTCGTCGCCGACGGCGATGCCGGTCAGCGACTCGGCCTCGGTTTCGTTGACGACGAGATAGTCGACCCGTGCCAGCAACGCGTCGGACAGCGGCTGCGCGGGCGCCGGATTGAGCAGCACCGGTGTGTGGTGCTCAGTGGCACAGGCAATCGCGCACGCGACGGCGGCAACCGGCACTTCGAGCTGACACACGAGGAGTGCCGCCTCCGCGATCGCGTCGCGCGCCGCGTCGATCCGGCCGGCATCGAGACACGCATTCGCACCGGGCACGACGACGATGCTGTTCGCACCGCCGTCGTCGACGGTGATCGTCGCCACACCGGTCGCCGCCCCGCCGATCCGATGCAGGTGCGTCACGTCGATGCGCTCCGCCGCGAGCGCGCCATGCAGGCGCGCGCCGAACGCATCGTCGCCGACGCAGCCGATCATCACGACCGATGCGCCCAGGCGCGCGGCCGCGACCGCCTGGTTCGCCCCCTTGCCGCCGTGAACGGTCTGGAATGCCGTGCCGAGCAACGTTTCGCCCGGCACCGGCAGGCGCGTCGTGCGTGTGACGAGGTCGATGTTGACGCTGCCGACGACAGCGATACGCGACGAGGCGATGTCGTTCATGCTCGAATGTAACCGCTTACATTTGAGATCGACATAATGGCCGAACAGGCCGTCGTCTCTGAAAATTTCGCGATGCGGGTGAAATCCATGTCTGACATAATACGAAGCAGCAATAAGATAGCGCTTACATTCTCACAGGATCGGATGAGGATGCAAGCGGGACCACCATGAATCGAGGGTAAACAATGATGCGACTGGCAACGCATGCCGCAGGCAGGCCCCGCCCGCCGGGAGACGGCCGATGAGCACGCCCCCGTCCCGCGGCGGCGCGTCGCGCACGCGCCGCGGCAGCGGCCGCTCGGTGCTCGGCGACGTCGCGAAGCTGGCCGGCGTGTCGACCGCGACCGTCTCGCGCGTGTACAACGATCCCGGCAAGGTGTCGGCCGACGTGCAGCAGCGCGTGCGCGACGCGGCGCGCACGCTGAACTGGATTCCGAATGCGGCCGGCCGCGCGCTCGCGTCCACGCGTACCCACATCACCGGCGCGATCATTCCGACGCTCGACGACCAGGTGTTCGCGTCGCAGGTCGCGGGCATGCAGGCGGTCATGGCCGAACACGGCATCACGCTGTTCCTCGGCTGCTCGAACTACGATCCCGCGCAGGCGCTGGCGCAGGTGCGCGCGATGCTGTCGCGCGGCGTGGAAGCCGTGTCGCTGGTCGGCGAAGCGTATCCGCCGGAACTGTTCGAACTCCTCGCGATGCATCGCGTGCCCTACGTGGTCACCTACGCGTATCGCGACGACAGTCCGCACTGCTGCATCGGCTTCGACAACCGCGCGGCGTTCGCGCGGCTCACCACCCACCTGCTCGACCTCGGTCACCGCGATTTCGCGATCATCATGCAGCCGTCGGCGGACAACGACCGCGTACAAGCGCGCCTGCGCGGCATTCACGACACGCTGGCCGCGCACGGGCTCGCCGTGCGCCCCGTGCATCAGCATGAAGGCGCGGCCACGATCGCGTTCGGGCGCGCGAGCTTGCGCGCAATCGCCGGCAGCGACGCGGCGACGCGGCCGACCGCCGTGATCTGCGGCAACGACGCACTCGCGCTCGGTGCGCTGCTCGAGGCGCAGGCGCTCGGCATCGACGTGCCCGCGCAACTGTCGATCACCGGGTTCGACGACATCGCGCTCGCGCGCGAGATCCAGCCGCCGCTGACGACGATGTGGGTCGATACCGACGCAATCGGGCGCCAGGCCGCGCATGCACTGCTCGACGCGCTCGAGAACGGCGCCACGGGGCCCGGCCGGGCCGTGCTGCCCGAGTTGCGCACGCGGGAATCGGTCGCGCCGCCGGCGCCCGTGCGCGCGGCGCGCCGGAAGTGAAAACGTGCCGCGCGGCGGCGCCCGCTCACGGCATCACGTCGATCGGCAGCGCCTTGTCGAGATTGTCGTGCCAGGCCTTGATCGTCTTCGGCACGGTTTTCTTCCACGCCGGCACGTTCGTGTAGTAGCGCATCCGGACGGTGTTCTTCGCATCGAACACGAGCAGCCCGATCCACAGATCGGCGCCGCGGCGCATCACGATCGCCGCGTTGGTCGTCGCGATGCCGCGCACCCAGTAGGATTTCACGTGCGCATCGAGCCCGTCGAGATCCTTCTCGTCGGCGCTGTAGTTGACCATGTCGACGAGCGTCTGATAATCGCCGCCGAGTAGTTTGTGCGCGGCCGCATTCTGCGTCGCGTCGGTCACGACCTTGAGGGTCAGCAGGTCGGCCGGCGGTTTGGCCTGGAACCGCGACACCGTCACGTAGTCGCCCGCGTAGACGACACCCGCGCCGGCACCGCAATCGAAATCCGCGCCCTGCTGCGTGACGCGGATGCGCCCGCCCTTGCGGTCGAAATCGAGCCGGCATGCGTCCCGGCGATAGGTGCCGCTATCGCCGTGCAGCACGATGTCGCCGTCGAGGCCGCCGTCATTCGCGCCGTTGTTGCCGCTCAGTTCGAAATGCAGGCGCGGCGCCGTGCCGGTGAACGTCAGCACACCACCGAACGACGGGTTGTCGCTCGTCAGGTACCACGTCTGCTGCCAGCGGTCGGCGGCGAGCGGCGTGCCGTTCAGGCTCGCGAGCCGTTCGCGGTAGCGGTCGCCGAGGCAGGGTGCATCGCTGCCGCACTGGTCGCGCTGCTTCAGCCACTTCAATTGCGCGGCCTTCAGCGCGGCCGTATCGCCGCCTTTTGCGAGCGCCCGCTTCCACGCGGCCGACAGGTCGCCGTCCAGCTTCGACAGGGCGGTATCCGCACAGATCGTCTTCTCGGCCGGCGAGGCGGCCTTCGCGCAGTCGAAGCCGGCCGCCTGCGCGGCAATCGGCAGCAGCGTCAGCAGCGCGGCCGCCGCGACGAATGGCAGAGGCGTGCGTCGCACGCTGGATGCGGAAATCGCGGCGTGTTCGCGCGGATTCGATCGGTTCTGGATAGTCATCGGCTTGATCGTCGCTGGGTCGCGCGCCCGTAGAAGCTACCTGCACGCGACATTCGAGGTAAAAACGCCCGGCCCGGCATGCGGCACACGCCGCCGCCCGCCGAAGCGTAACCCGGATGCGCGACGCCGATCAATCGACGTTCGATGTCGTTGCAACCGTTCCGGCAGCCACGCTGCGTTGCACGATGCCGTCGCGCAATACGGCTTGCGTCGCGCGATGGAAGATTCCGATGAACACCATCGCGCCCGCCGCTTCGCGCGGCGACTGCCCCCTGCGCATCGGCCACGCGCACGATGCCTTTTGCGCGCTGGATCGTGCGCGGCGACGCCTTCAGCCACGCGCGCAGCCTTGTCGAGCACGTCCGGCGCGGCGACGGTGATGCTTGCGAACGCCGGCAATCAGGAACAGGATCGATGCGCACGCAACGACATGTTCGAGCGCGCGGCGGCTGCAGTGGCCCTTGAACAGGTCGGGTAGCGTGATCGCGTTGTGGCGCTTGCCGGCCTCCCGGATCCTCGGTCCGACGAAATAGCCGATCGGATTGGCCCGCGGGATGAGCCGAGAAACCACACGCCATAAGTCGGCCTTTTCGCGTAGATGCCGTGCCGTCGAGCGCGCGAACGGGTATCAGCCGTCGAACGGCGCCAGCTCGTAACTCGTGCTCCGGCCGCCGGACGACGAACGGCGCAGCACGCCGTGTTCGACGAGTTCCGCGATGTCGCGCAGCGCGGTGTCCTGCGAGCACTTCGCGAGGGCCGCCCACTTGGTCGTCGTCAGCTTCCCCTCGAAACCGTCGAGCAGGCGATTCATCACCTTGGCCTGGCGCGCGTTCATCGCGAAGCCCGCACAGCGCTGCCAGAAGCGCGCCTTCACCAGCACCGCGTCGAGCGTCGTGTGTGCGTGATCGATCGCCCTGCCGAGGGTATCCAGGAACCACGCGAGCCATTCCGTGACGTCGAGCGAACCGCGCTGCGTGCGCTCCAGCACGTCGTAGTACGCATTGCGCTCGCGCTGGATCTGCGCCGACAGGCTGTAGAAACGCTGCGGACTCCGGTCGGCGCGCGCCAGGACCAGATCGCCGAGCGCACGCGCGATACGGCCGTTGCCGTCGTCGAACGGGTGGAGCGTGACGAACCACAGATGGGCCAGGCCGGCCTGGATCAGCAACGGCTCGGCCGGTTCGGCATTGAGCCACGCGAGAAAGCGCGCGATCTCGTGCGTCAGGCGCGCGGCCGGCGGCGCCTCGAAATGCACGCGCTGCCGGCCGATCGGGCCGGACACCACCTGCATCGGCCCGCTCGCATCCGTGCGCCATCCGCCGACCGTGATTCGCGACAATCCCGAATAGCCGGTCGGGAACAGCGCCGCATGCCACCCGAACAGGCGCGCCTCGGTCACCGGCGCCGCCGCATGGATCGTCGCGTCCAGCACCATGTCGACGACGCCCTCGACGTGGCGGTCGACCGGCGCCAGCGCGCCGATGTCGACCCCGAGCCGGCGCGCGATCGACGAGCGGACCGATGCGACATTCAGGGTTTCGCCCTCGATCGCGCTGGTCTTGACGACGTCCTCCGTCAACGCGGCCAGGCTCGCCTCGTCGCGCAGCGCGAGGCCGATGTCCGCCAGCCGCCCGGCCAGCATGCCTTGCGCGCGGCTGACGTCGGCCAGCGGCGTGGCGAGTGCCGGAAGGTCGAAGCGCCACGCCGGCCAATCGGCCGATTCCCAGATGAAAGTGTAATCTCCGCTCATGATGCGGAGATTATCCCACCGATTCGCCGCATGACTCAATATTCTCCGTATATTTTGCGGAGAATATGCGCGCTATTCACCGCACGGTGGCCTGCTATCGCGTCCGGCCCGCGTCACGCTTCCCGGGCGGCGGCGCGTCGCCGAGCCGCTCGGCAAGAAATCCGATGAACGTGCGCAGCGTGACGAACCCTTCCCGATGCTGCGGGAACACCGCATTGAGCGTGATCGGCGGCGGCACGTACGCGTCGAGCACCGGCACGAGCGCGCCGCTGTCGAGCGCCGCGCCGACGATGAAGTGCGGCAGCAGCGCGATGCCGAGCCCCGCGATCGCCGCGTCGCGCACCACTTCGCCGTTGTTCGCGACGAGCGGCCCCTGCACGTCGAACGTGCGTGACGCGCCGTCGATGCGGAATTCCCAGCCGACGCGCCGCTCGCGCCCGTACAGCAGGCAAGTGTGACCGGCGAGATCGGCCGGTGTCTGCGGCATGCCCTGCCGCTTCAGGTACGCGGGGCTCGCGCACGCGATCATCCGCCATGCGCCCAGCGGGCGGGCGATCAGCGTCGAATCCTCGAGCGAGCCGATCCGCAGCACGAGGTCGAACCCTTCGCCGATCAGGTCGACGCGCCGGTCGGTCAGGTCGAGGTTCAGCCGCACGGCCGGGTGCGCGGACAGGAATTCGGCGATCAGCGGCGACACGTGGGTAATCCCGAACGACAGCGGCGCGCTGATCTTCAGCGAGCCGTGCAGCTCGGTGCTGCGCACCGACATCGCCTGCTCGGCGTCGGCGATCTCCGCCAGGATGCGCTGCGCGCGCGCATAAAACTCCTGCCCCGATTCGGTCACCGCGAGATTGCGCGTATTGCGGTGCAGGAGCCGCACGCCGAGCGACGCCTCCAGCGCCATCGTGCGCCGGCTGACGAACTGCTTCGACAGCATCAGCTGGTCGGCCGCCGCCGTGAAGCTGCCCGCATCGACGGTCGCGACGAAGATCCTCAGGTCGTTGAGTTCCATATTGTCCACTCCATAGCGACAGTCATTATCTCTACAGCCATTTATTTGTCAAATCGATTGACCTAAGATTCATCTCAACGAACGGCCGGGCCCACTTCCGAGGTCCGGCGACTTCAAGGAAAAAATCATGATCGAAATCCGTGCAGCAAACCAACGTGGCCGTGCGGAGCATGGCTGGCTCAGCTCCCGTCATACGTTTTCGTTCGCGAATTACTACGATCCGAAGCAAGTCGGCTTCTCCGACCTGCTCGTGATCAACGATGACCGCGTCGCGCCGGGCCGCGGCTTCGGCACGCACCCGCACCGCGACATGGAAATCCTGTCGTACGTGCTCGACGGCGCGCTGGAACACAAGGACTCGATGGGCACCGGTTCGGTGATCGTGCCGGGCGACGTGCAGTTGATGAGCGCGGGCACGGGCGTGCGCCACAGCGAGTTCAACCACTCGCCGGACACGCCGGTCCACTTCCTGCAGATCTGGGTCGGGCCGGCCGAAAAGGGTGCCGAGCCGCGTTATCAGCAGACGAATGTCGCGGCCGACGACAAGCGCGGCAAGCTCGCCCTCGTCGTGTCGCCGAACGGCGACGCCGGTTCGCTGAAGATCCGGCAGGACACGCGGATTTACGCGGGCCTGTTCGACGGCGATGAGCGCACGACGCTGGAACTTGACCCGAGCCGCTTTGCTTACGTGCACGTGGCGCGCGGCAGCGTGACGGTCAACGGCGTGACGCTCGGCGAAGGCGACGGCGCACGCATCCGCGGCGAACAGGCGCTGACGATCGCCGACGGCCAGGATGCCGAAGTGCTGGTGTTCGACCTGCGTCCGGTCGAAGTGACGGCCGAGTGGGCATGACGCCCGTTCGGGAAACCGGGCCCCGCTGAATGCGGGGCCTTTTTAATCGGAGATTCGCAACATGGCCAAGGTTCTGGTTCTTTACTACTCGTCCTACGGGCACGTCGAAACGATGGCGCAGCACATCGCCGAGGGCGCGAAATCGGTGCCCGGCGTCGAGGTCACGCTCAAGCGCGTGCCGGAAACGATCCCCGTCGACCAGGCCCGCGCGATCGGCGTGAAGGTCGACCAGGCCGCGCCGGTCGCCACGGTGGACGAACTCGCCGACTACGACGCCATCATCTTCGGCACGCCGACCCGCTTCGGCAACATGGCCGGCCAGATGCGCACGTTCCTCGACCAGACGGGCGGCCTGTGGATGAAGGGCGCGCTCGTCGGCAAGATCGGCAGCGTGTTCGCATCGACCGGCACGCAGCACGGCGGCCAGGAAACGACGATCACGTCGTTCCACACGACGCTGCTGCACCACGGGATGGTGATCGTGGGCGTGCCGTATGCGTGCAGCGGGCTCGTCAACATGAACGAAATCACCGGCGGCACGCCGTACGGCGCGACGACGCTCGCGGGCGCGGACGGCAGCCGCCAGCCGAGCGCGAACGAACTCGACATCGCGCGCTACCAGGGCAAGCACGTCGCGGAAATCGCCAGCAAGCTCGCGTCGTAACGCGGCGGCCTCGCGCCGCTGCCGTTGCGCGCACGAACGAACGGCGCCGGTTCGACCGGCGCCGTTCGTCCTGTGCAGGGCTGGCGGGCGTTACTGGCCCGAAGCCGGCGCGGCCGGCGCCGCCTTCGTCGCGGGCGCCTTCTGCACGGCGTTCTGCGGATAGTTGCTCTGGTCGTTGGTCAGCCGGTAACCGCTGCCGGTGCCGATCGCCTTCAGGTCCGACGCGTGCCGCGCACGGGCCGCCTTGCGCGCCGCCTTCTTCTGCGCCTTGTCGAGCTGCTTCTGCGTCGGCGCGGACGCCGGATCCTGCGCGTATGCCGCCGGCACGGCGGTCAACAACAGACCGCACGACGCCGCTACTGCTGCTGCCACCGAAACCACGCGAGACTGCTTCATGGCCGGATCTCCTTGTCGAGTGTTGATTGTGGATTATCGGACACCGGCGCGCACGCGACGGCTTGCGACAACGGCGCCGATGCAACGTTAGCCGATCGCCGCGCAAATGTCCGTGTGCGTTCCTGAATTCTCCTGATAACGACAACGATACGTGCAAGCGGCACGGGCCGTCCTTTCGGCCTGCCATCCGCGCCATCAGGGAAACCGATAGCCCGCGGCCGACCGGCGCGCGTTCAGATCCAGCGCGACAACACCGGCAGCAGGATCGGAACGACGAAGGCCGTCAGCACGCCGTTCAGCCCCATCCCGAGCCCGGCGAACGCGCCGGCCTCCTCGCTGACCTGGAACGCGCGCGCGGTGCCGATCCCGTGCGACGCGACGCCGAGCGCGAAGCCGCGCACGGCCGGCTCGTCGACCCGCAGCAGATTGAGGATGCCACGCGCGCACACCGCGCCAAAAATCCCGGTCGAAATCACGAGCACGGCGGTGAGCGACGGAATGCCGCCGATCTCGGCGGCGACCGCCATCGCGATCGGCGTCGTCGCCGATTTCGGCGCGAGCGACGCGATCGTCTGGCCCGACGCGCCAAACAGCGCGGCGATGCCGACCGCCGACACGATCGCGGTCAGCGAGCCCGCGAGCAGGCCGACGAGCAGCGGCAGCGCGGTGCGCCGCAGCTTCGGCCACTGGCGGTACAGCGGCAGCGCGAGCGCGACGGTCGCGGGGCCGAGCAGGAAGTGGACGAACTGCGCGCCTTCGAAATACGTCGGATACGGCGTATGCGTGATCGTCAGCAGCACGACGATCAGCGCGACCGCGATCAGCACCGGGTTCGCGAGCGGGTTGAAGCGCGCCCGCGCATAGACGGCCTGCGCGAACAGATACGCGACCAGCGTGATGGTCAGGCCGAGCAGCGGGGTCGCGGCGAGATAGACCCAGATCGCGCCGAGTTTCGGGAAGGCCGTCATCGCACGCCCTCCGCGTCGCCGCCCGCGCGGCGCTGGCGCCGCAGCAGCGCACGCGTGACGAGCGCCGTCACCGCGATCGCCAGCGTGGTGCTGACGGCCAGCGCGACGACGACCGCGACCGCATCGCCGCGCACGCGATCGGCCGACACCATGATGCCGACGCCGGCCGGTACGAACAGCAGCGACAGGTGACGCAGCAGCTCGAGCGCGGTCGGTTCGATCGCATCGGCCACCTGCGGGCGCAGCATCACGAAGCCGAACAGCAGCAGCATGCCGATCACGGGGCCCGGCACCGGCAGGCCGAACAGATAGGACACGCCTTCGCCGAGACACTGGAAAATCAGCAAGACCGCGAACGCCTGCAACATGAACCGCTTCTCCCGAATGGTTGCGCCGGGCCGGCGGCTTGCCGCGCCGGCATGGACGATACGCGCGATCGTACCAACATTGCCGGCCGCCAGTCGCGACTGGCGCAATCGCCCGATCCCGGCTCGACCGTGTCACCCCTGCGGACACCGTCGTGCTTCACCGCCCCAACCGCGCGCCGGTCGCATGCAAAAAAGGCGGGCATACACCCGCCTTCGTTCCGTTCGCACACGCACCGCGACGCTTGCGGCGCGCGTGCGCGCCCGCCGCGTTACTTCAACCGCGTCGCGATTTCGTTGGCCATCGCCTTCGTCGCGGCCTTCGTCGGCGCATCGTCGGCCAGCGCGTTCAGCAAACCGAAATCGTGGATCGTGCCGTCGTAGCGCGTGGTCGTCGCATCCACGCCGGCCGCGTCGAGCTTGCGGCCATACGCTTCGCCTTCGTCGCGCAGCACGTCGAACTGCGCCACCTGGATCAGCGCGGGCGGCAGGCCCTTCAACTGCGCGGTGCTCGCGCGCAGCGGCGACGCGTAGATCTCGTTGCGTTGCGCTTCGTTCTTCGTGTAGGCGTCCCAGAACCACTTCATCATCGGCCGCGTCAGGAAGTGGCCCTGCTGGTACGCGTTGTACGAGCTCGTATTGAAGTTGTGGTCCGTGACCGGCCACATCAGCCCCTGGAAGCGGATCGCGGGGCCGCCCTTGTCCTTCGCCATCAGCGCCACGACGGCCGCCATGTTCCCGCCGACGCTGTTGCCGACCACCGCGAGGCGGCTGCCGTCGACACCGATCTCGGCGCCATGCGCGGCCACCCACTTCGTCGCCGCATAGGCCTGGTTGATCGCGACCGGGTAATGCGCTTCCGGCGACGGCGTGTAGTTCACGAACACCGCGACGGCGCCCGACTGCACGACGAGATCGCGCACGAGGCGCTCGTGCGTCGGGAAGTCGCCGAGTACCCAGCCGCCGCCGTGGATGAACACGAAGACCGGCAGCGTGCCCGTCGCGCCTTGCGGGCGCACGATCGTGACGGGTACCGACAGGCCGTCCTGCTCGATCGTGCGGTTCGATACGTCGATGCCGGACAGGTCCACCTTTACGCCGTTCTGCGCATCGACCAGCACCTGACGCGCCTTCGCGGGGCTCAGCGTTTCGAGGCCCGGGCCCTTCTGGCCGTTCAGCACGGCGAGGAACGCACTCGTCTTCGTATCGGGACGGATGGTATCGGCGCCGGCCGCGAATGCGGCGGGGGCGGTGGACAGCGCGGCCGCAACGGCGGCGGCGATCAGCAGCGGCTTGACGATCTTCATGATGGTGTTCCTTGGCGTTCGCGGTTGAATGACGACAAATGATTCGGAATGCGATTGATTAGAGAAGCGTGAGCGTGACGTCGATGTTGCCGCGCGTCGCGTTCGAGTACGGGCAGACGACGTGCGCACGGTCGATCAGCGTTTGCGCGACGTCGCGATCGAGGCCCGGCAGCGAGATCTTCAGTTCGACTTCGATGCCGAAACCGTTCGGGATCGCGCCGATGCCGACGCTGCCTTCGATGGCGGCGTCCGCGGGCATCGCGATCTTGTCGCGGGCCGCGACGAACTTCATCGCGCCGATGAAGCACGCGCTGTAGCCGGCGGCGAACAGCTGCTCGGGGTTCGCGCCTGCGCCGCCCGCGCCGCCGAGTTCGCGCGGCGTGGTCAGCTTCAGGTCGAGACCGCTTTCGGGCACCGTCGCACGACCGTCACGGCCGCCGGTGGCTTTTGCATGGGCGCGGTACAACACTTTTTCGATCGACATGACAGACTCCTTTGCAGTAAATGAACGAAACAACCTTCGAACCGGGGATCGCGTGCCGTCGGCTTTTTCCGCCGGTCCCGCGCTTGTTTATCTACTCATAGATAGACAAGCATCCCAAAAAAATACAGAAGCATTACCCTCTGCGCCGATTGTCTATCTATCACTAAATAGACAACAAGAACCCATAAAACGGCGGCGAACCGCCCTGCTACCCGCGCGGTCCGTCAGGACCGCGCCTTCCAGACGGCCTCGACATCCTCGAGGCGCGCCCGCGTATGAAACAGCCGGCTGGCCAGCACGCTACCCTGAAACGCCGCGTACAACGTGCGCGCGGCCGTATCGGGTTCGCCGCTGAACTGCAGCGTACCTTCCTTCGCGCCCTGCGCCAGCAATGCCGCCAGCCAGCTTTCGTTGGCCTTGAAGAACGCCTGCACGGCCTGCCGCACGTTCTCCGGCAGCGTTTCGATATCGGCCGCGAGCATCCCGCACAGGCAGATCAGGTTGCCGTCGCCGAGCGTGCGGCCGAACATCTTCGTGTACAGGCTCAGCTTCACGTCGGCCGGCAATGCCGGATCGATCGTCCGCATGGCCGCGAGGACTTCGTCGCTGTACACCGCCACCGCTTCCAGCACCAGATCGTCCTTCGACGGGAAGTAGTAGTGGATGCTCGACGTCTTCACGCCCACCAGGTCGGACAGGTCTCGATAGCTGAAGCCGTTGTAACCGCGCAGCATCATCAGCGTGATCGCGTGATCGAGAATCTGTTCGCGGACGGTCGGTTTCGTTTCCATGGATCGAACTTTATCTACTCATAGATAGACAGTCAAGGACTTTTTTCGGGGCACCATGAAAAGTCTGAAAATCTGGCACCCCGGCGAGCGCACCGGCCGGCTCGTCGCCGCCGGCCCTCAGCCCGGGACGGGTTCAGCCAGCGTCTCGCGGTTCGCGCTTTCCGCCGCGTCGTCCGCCCCGGCCACGGGCAAGCTCAGCACTACCGTCGTGCCCTGCCAGGCCGCGCTGTCCACGCGAATCTCGCCGCGATGCCGATCGACGACCGCCTTGGCGAACGCCATTCCGAGCCCGACGCCCTTCGTGTACGGCTGCCCTTGCAGGCGAAAGCGCCGATAACGCTCGAACAGATGCGCCTGCTCGCTGGCGGCGATCCCGTAACCGTGGTCGCGGATGATGCAGCGCACCGACGCGCGATCCTCGGTCAGTTCGACCGTGCACTCGATACGGGTATCGGGTGCGCTGTACTCGACGGCGTTACCGAGCAGGTTGGCCAGCGCGCGCGACAGCAGTGCCGGGTCGCCGTACACGAGCGCTTCGTCGCAACGCGGCACGTCCTCGACGGCAATCCGCTTTTCCTGCGCGCGCGGCCAGATTTCATCCCGTGCCTGATTCATCAGGTCAGCGACGTTGACGAGCTCCGATACGCACTCGCCCGCCTCCGCCCTCGAGACCTGCGCGAAACCGTCGGCCATCGCCAGCGTATGGCACGCCAGCCTGCCGATTTCATGCAGGCGCTCGCGCAGGGTGCAGCCGGACGGGCATTCGGCAGGCGCATTCACCAGCACGACGACCGACGTGAGCGGCGCGCGCATGTCATGCGAGAACAGCGTCAGCATGTCGCTGCGCTGCCGCTCGAGCACCGAACGGCGAACGTAGGCGCCGCGCAGCATGTCCAGTGCGTCGTTCACCCGCCCGATCTCCGGGCTCGCGCCCGGCACCCGGGCGATCGGCGACACATCGCCCTGGCTCAGCGCGACGATGCGCCGGCTCAGCTCGGCGAGCGGCTTCGACAGCGTCCGCTGCGTGCCGCGCACGAGCAGGAACAGGATCAACGTGCACAGCGCCGCTTGGGCGACGGATAGCGCCATCCTGACGCGGGCGGCATCGCGCAACTCGACGGTGCGCGCGCTCGTCATTTCGATCACGCGGTCGCGCAGTTGCTCCGACGCCCCGAGATCGCGCATGATCCGCCGCGCGAAGTCCTCGACGCTCATCGCATACGCACCCGTCCGGCTCGCGCGGATCGTCGCCGCGACCAGCGGCAGGAAGCTGCCGTCCAGCGTGTCGTTCAGTCGTGCGAAGTCGTTTGCGAGCGTCGTGTCGGCGAGCAGCGGCGCGATCGCGCCGGCGATCAATGCGCGCAGCTGCATGATGCGTCCGCGCATCTGGATGATGCTCGCGAGCCGCTCCTCGCCGATCGGCTCGCGCTTGATCAGCGACGCGACGAACAGCGAGCCGAGCCGGCCGGTATATTCGCGCAGGTCGCCAAGCAGGTGCGCGAGCATCAACAAACCCGACGTCGCCGGATTGCGCATTGCCGTGCCGGCCATGACGTCGTCGGCCAGTGACGCGAGATCGTCGGCGACCGCGAACATCCGGTCTTGCGCCGCCTGAACCTGCCACACCGTGCGCGCCGTCAGCGGCTGCGCCGCGAGCGCGTCGACTTCGCCACGGGCGCCGTCCAGTTCCGCGCGGATCGACTCGAGCGCACGCAACGCGATCCGCCGCTCGGGTGCCTCGAGGGTCGCCGCCTGCGCGATGTCCGTTCGAAGCGCGTCGAGTGCCAGGTTCGAGCGCATCCGCGCATCGCTTACGGCCTCCACGTCCGCCGCCGGGTCGCGCCGCTGCAACGCAAGCAGCGTGTTGGCCGGCCAGCGTTCGGCCGAAATCAGGTTCGCCGCGACCATCGCGCGCTCGACCCGCCCAAAATCGCGCAAATCGAGGCTCCCCTGCCGGTATTGCCGGTAGCTTTCCAGGACGATCGTTCCACACGCCACGATCGTCAGCATCACGACGAGCACGAAGCCGATGCCCATCCGCTGTTGGATCGAGAGGCCATCGAAGCTCATGGCGCCCGTCCGCTTCGGCAACGGAACACACCCGATTCGGCATCGCCGGTGGGACATGGATACGTCACGTTCGATTCCTGAATTACGTCATTTCCGTTGACAACACTCATCGCCGGCATCAATTGACGCACAATCGAAATCAATGGCCTCGCCATCGAATGACACATGGAAAAAAATACGCCGTTTCATCATGCTTATTTCATCGTGAAATATCCGATTCAACGGCTCCCGTGCGGCGACTTTCGACGGCCTTCCTCCACACGCTTGCTTCGCACTGCGATACACCTGGGTTTCAGTCGGCATTCAGCGGCAGACGCACGCCGACGATCGCAGCACGGCGCCGCCTGAATCGCCTGCCATTAGCCACTGCCGCGATGGAGTCTCGACCTTTTCAAACGGAATGTAAACGCGACGTTCGACGCAGGGGAAATACCGGATAAGCAGGACGTTAGTATTACGACTTTCGTCTTGTACAATCCTGTTCTTTCCTATCGGATAGGCGTCGGCTTTCCCACAGCCCATCGCGCCCATGAAAATACTGATCGTCGACGATCACGCGCTCCTGCGTGACGGCGTGGAGATGCTGCTGCGTCGGGAAGACGCCGACATGATCGTCGTTCAGGCGAGCAGCGCCGATGACGCGCTGCACCTGCTCAACCTGCACGCAGACCTCGACGCCATCGTGCTCGACTTGAAGCTGCGAGGCATGGACGGGATCGACGCGCTCGCCGTGTTCGCGAAGATGCGCCCGGGGCTGCCCGTCATCGTGCTGTCGTCGTCGGAAGATCCGGGCGCCGTGCGCGCCGCATTCACGCAAGGCGCGATGGGCTACGTGCCGAAATCGGCCAGCCCGCATACGCTGCTGTCTGCCATCCGGATCGCGCTCAGCGGCGAGCGTTACGTGCCACCGCTCGTACTCGACGAACACGCGACACAGCAGCCGGACAGCGCCGGGGCGACGACGCTTTCGCGCGACGAGTTGCTGACGCACCGCCAGATCGAAGTGCTGCGCTATCTTGCGGAAGGCATGCCGAACAAAGTCATCGCCCGCAAGCTCGGCCTGTCGGAAAAAACCGTCAAGGCGCACATCACTGCGATCTTCAAGGCGTTGAACGTAATCAATCGCACGCAGGCGGCTGCCGTCGGCAGGAAGGCCGGACTCATCTGACCGGAAGCGCGAATTGCGTTGCCGGCGGGGATCGCCTAAATTTTTTCTGCATCCTCGACGCAAACGGGGGCGTTGATGACAACCCCGCCCCGAGACACGAATCGTGGCGCGATCCTCCGACTCCCCGATGCACCCGCGTGCGACGCGCGCGATTGCAATTCGCCTCACACGCAATGAACGACACTTGACGGACATTCATGTGCATTCACGTGGCAATGAACGGGCGCGGCACCGACGCCAACCGCCGGGCCCGGTCGCGATACCGCATGCGGGCTCCGGGTCCGGGGCGTGATACCCGAGGAGCCCGTGCATGACGCGCGCCGACGAATCACCCGAAGCCCCGCCGCCGATCGTTTCGGCAGCCTCGGACGTCCCGTTCGACCTGGCCGCCGACGTGATCGCGCGCTGGCAGCGTCTCGTCGACCTGATGGCGGAAATCGTCGGCGTGCCGGCCGCGCTGATCATGCGCAACGTCGGAAAAGACATCCGCGTGCTGGTGGCGAGCCGATCCGAAGGCAATCCGTTCTATCCGGGCGAATCGGCCGAGCTGCACGGATCGGGGCTTTATTGCGAAGCGGTGATCGAGAGCGGCCGCTCGTTGGTCGTGCCGAACGCGCGACGATCGGAACGCTGGCGAAACAATCCGGATCTGCGCGTGAATATGGTTTCGTATCTCGGCCTGCCGATCCGCTGGCCGGACATGACGACGTTCGGCACGATCTGCCTGCTCGACTGCAAGGAAAACGCCTATTCGGAGCGGTACATCCGGCTGGTCGAAGAGCTGCGCAACCAGATCGAGATGCAGTTGCAGCTCATCCATGCGCAACGGACCGCCGAACACGCGCGCCAGCAGGCCGCTCAACTGGCCGAAAACTTCCGGCAGCAGAAGGATCTCGCCGCGGAAGCCGTGCGCGTCAAATCGAGCTTTCTCGCGGCGGCAAGCCATGACCTCCGCCAGCCCGTCCATGCATTGAGCCTGTTCGTCGGCGCATTGCGGCACGTGCCGATGCCCGTCGATGGCGCGCTGCTCGTCGAACGCATTGACCAATCCGTCAATGCGATGGACGAGCTGTTCACCGCGATCCTGGACATCTCGCGGCTCGATGCCGGTGTCGTGCCCGTGCATCGCAGGCCGTTCGCGATCGATTCGGTGCTGGAGCGGGTGTGCCGGGACGTAGCCGTCGACGCGCGCGCGAAGGGGCTGCACCTGTCGTACGTGCCGAGCACCGTGGTGGTCGACTCCGATCCGGTGCTGATCGAGCGGATCGCGCGCAACCTGCTGTCCAACGCGGTGCGCTATACCGACGCGGGACGGATCGTGGTGGGCTGCCGGCGCACACACACGCATGTCCGCCTGCAAGTGATCGATACCGGGCGCGGCATTCCCGCCGATCAGCAAAGCCGCGTGTTCGACGACTACTACCAGTTGCCCCATCGCGACCGCGGCCACGAACAGGGCGTGGGCCTCGGCCTGGCGATCGTGCGGCGCCTGGCGGAGCTGCTCGAGTGCCCGCTGGCACTACGCTCGGCGCCCGGGCAGGGCTCGTGCTTCGAACTGCGTCTGGTACGAGTGGACGCGGTCGTGAAACCGCCCGCGACCGCCGTCGACGAGTTCGCCTTCGACGAGGCCGCCGCGGCCGCGGCGCACCTCGTCGTGGTGATCGACGACGAAGCGGCCATCCGCGCGGGCATGTCGATCCTGCTCACCCGCTGGGGATACCGCGTCGTCGTGGCGCCGTCGGTCGACGACGCGATCGCGCTTCTGGCGACCGGCGACGTACCCCCGACGTTGTTGATCTGCGATTTGCACCTGCGCGGCGACGAGAACGGAATCGGCGCGATCGCACGGATTCGCGAAGAATTCAACGCGGCCATTCCCGCGATGCTGATCACCGGCGACACCACCGCGCGCCGGCCCGGCCGATCGCAGCACGGCGGCTTCATGCTGCTGCACAAGCCGGTGCCGAGCGACAAGCTGCGCTCGGCAATCATGCGCTGCCTGGGTGCGCCGAAGGGCAGATGAGACCAGGACCGAAACGCGCGACGACGAGGGTGCCGCGCGGTATCGGGACAGCGATCGTCACTGCGGCCGCAGCATCCGCCGGATGATCGTCCGCAGCATCGCGCGATGCGCGCGCGGCTTGAATCCCGGCTCGAATACGACCCGCCCGACCGCGCCTTCCGTGAGCGCGAGCAACCACGTCGCGACGAGATCCGGCTTCAGGCTCCCGTCGATCGTCCCTTGCGCCACACCGCGCTTGATCAGCTCGACCATCCTCCCTTTCACCTGCGCCTCGTTCGCCGCGAACAATGCCGCGACCTCCGGATTGCGCGTCGCCTCGGCCGCGGTCTCGATGCTGATGCGCGCATAGACGGGATCGCTCGACAGTTCCATCAGCGCCAGCGCGATCTCCTCGATCGCGGTCAGCGCATCGTCGGCGTTCGCATGCCGCGCGAACAGCTCGGCCATCTCGCGCTGGTCTTCCTGTGCGACGGCCTCGACGATCGCCGCCTTGGTCGGGAAATAGTGAAACAGGTTGCCGGGGCTCATCCCGGCCGCCTTGCAGATCGCGGCCGTGGACGTCGCATGAAAGCCGTCGCGCGCAAAACAGGCGATGGCGGCATCCAGAATCTGGCGCCGCTTCGCTTCCACTCTTTCAGGATCGATCTTTCTCAACGGGAACTCCGTACATGACGATCGCTCTAATATTTATTAGACTGATCAGTCGATCTATTATCATGGCGATGGGCTGCGGGCGTCAAGGCGGCCTGCAATCGGACCGGATCGATGCGACACTGGCCGCCGAGCGCGACTATCTGGAAGATGCATCGCAGGCGCTCGCGACGAGGCAGGGGCCCGTGCTGGCCGGGTGGGGCGCGCTGGATAGCCACGTCGATCCGGCGCGTCGTCGTGGTGCCCGGCGCGACGCACCGGCTGCCGCGCGCCGGCTGGTTCGATTACCCGCTCGAGTCGGACTGGCCGCAGTGGAAGATCGGTCCGTACACGGCGCTCGGGCGCCATGTGTATGCGCCCGGCACGCTCGGCCCGATCGAAGCGTGGATCCGGTCGCAGTGAACACATGTGCAACACGGCAGCGCCGCCAAAGGCGCGCTAGATGAAACGGGCATCAGGCAATATCGGTCGCACCGCCCCGCGCGGCCGCTACAAGGAGGAGTTTCAATGTATTCGTGGTTCGAACGTCGCCTGCCGACTTTCCCGCTCGAAGATCCCGTCACGCCGCCGAAGGGATTCTTCTCGTTCGTCTGGGCGTGCACGAAAGGCGCGCGCTGCTGGATCCTGCTGATCGCGCTGACGTCGGCCGCGCTCGCCGCATACGAAGCCGCGCTGTTCGCGATGATGGGGCACGTGGTCGACTGGCTGTCGACGTCGACACCGGCGGAATTCGGCGGCCGCCACTTCGGCGCGCTCGCCGGCTTCGCGGCGATCCTCGCCGGCAGCACGCTGCTGATCGCGCTGCACACGATGGTCAAGCACCAGGTGCTGGCGATCAACTTCCCGATGCGGCTGCGCTGGCTGTTTCACCGGCTGATGCTCGACCAGAGCCTGTCGTTCTACGCCAATGAATTCGCGGGCCGCGTGACGACCAAGATCATGCAGACCGCGCTCGCGGTGCGCGACGCGCTGTTCATGTCGGTCGACGTCGTGATCGGCGTGACCGCCTACCTGATCGGTATCCTCGTGCTGGCGGCCAGCTTCGACTGGCGGCTGATGATTCCGCTCGTGCTGTGGGCGCTCGGCTACGGCGCCGCGTGCGCGTATTTCGTGCCGCGCCTGGGCGCCGTCGGCAGCCGGCAGGCCGACGCGCGCGCGCTGATGACGGGCCGCATTACCGACGCGTATTCGAACATCACCACCGTGAAGCTGTTCTCGCACACCCGGCGGGAAGCCGACCATGCCCGGCGCGCGATGGAGGCGTTCAAGGCGACCGGCGACGCGCAGATGCGGCTTGTCAGCGCGTTCGAGATCGTCAATCATCTGCTGTCGACGCTGCTGCTGGTCGGCTCGGCCGGGCTCGCGCTCGCTCTGTGGATGCACGGCGAGGCGAGCGCGGGCGTCGTCGCGGCCGTGATCGCGATGGCACTGCGACTGTCGAGCTATTCGCACTGGATCATGTGGGAAATGACCGAGCTGTTCGAGAACGTCGGCACGATCCAGGATGGCATCAACACGCTGACGAAGGTGCGCAGCGTGGTCGACGCGCCCGATGCGCGGCCGCTCGCGGTGCAACGCGGCGAAATCGTATTCGACAACGTGCAGTTCGCGCACGAGGACAACGACCGCACGGTGTTCGACGGGCTAAACCTGACGATCAGGCCGGGCGAACGGATCGGCCTGATCGGCCGCTCGGGCGCCGGCAAGTCGACGCTCGTGAACCTGCTGCTGCGCTTCTACGACGTCGGCGGCGGCACGATCCGGATCGACGGCCAGGACATCGCGCATGTGACGCAGGATAGCCTGCGCAGCGCGATCGGGATGGTCACGCAGGATACGTCGCTGCTGCACCGGACGATGCGCGAGAACCTGCTGTACGGGCGGCCCGACGCGACCGAGCGCGAGATGCAGGAGGCCGCCGTGCGGGCGGAAGCGTCCGAGTTCATCGACCGGCTGCGCGACCGCCACGGGCGCAGCGGCTACGACGTCGAGGTCGGCGAGCGCGGCGTGAAGCTGTCGGGCGGCCAGCGGCAGCGCGTCGCGATCGCGCGCGTGATGCTCAAGGATGCGCCGATCCTCGTGCTCGACGAGGCGACCAGCGCACTCGATTCCGAGGTCGAAGTCGCGATCCAGCGCAGCCTCGACACGCTGATGAGCGGCAAGACGGTGATCGCGATCGCGCACCGGCTGTCGACGATCGCGGCCATGGACCGGCTGATCGTGCTCGACGAAGGGCGCATCGTCGAGGAAGGCACGCACCAGCAGCTGCTGAACGCGGGCGGTATCTATGCGGCGCTGTGGGCGCACCAGAGCGGCGGGTTCCTCGGCGAAACGGCGGAAGCGGAAGGCGCGGAGCGGTAGGCGGGGATGCCGCGGCAACGTGGCGGCACGGATGGTTTTGCACGGAAGTGCTCGCCGAAGGCGACGAACCGGGTTTCTCGTTCACGACCGGGTTGTGGGTCGACCACGGTTTCCCGGAAATCATCGTGTTCTCGTTGCCGGTGCGCATCGCCCACGATGTACCGGGAGACGCATACCGGATGGCCGCTTGCCAAACGCCGTCTCCCCTGCACCTCGTGCGTCACGACAGCGGCCACGAGCGTGCCACTGTCATGACGCGCGCCGCTTGCGTGTCAGAAACGGTGGCGAATCCCGACGATCGCAAGCTCCTGGGTGGCCTTGCCGCCATCGACATACGCATCCGCAATCACCGCCTGCGCCGGGCCCGCACCGTTGCTGCCCGACGCGTGCCCGTAGCTCATCGTTGCATAGAGATCGGTACGCTTGCTGATCGCGTAGTCGGCCGCGAGCGTGACCTGCTGGTAGATGGCCGACGAATCGCCGTGCGATTTCAGATAGTTGTAACCCGTCTCGAACAACAGTGCCGGCGAAGCCTGCCATGCGACGAACACCGAGCCGTTGTTGTAGCGCTCGGCCGCCCCGAACGTCGAATGCCCGTCGCGCAGGTATTCGGCATAGCTATAGTGGCCGCCCAGCGTGAAGGCACCGAGCACGTAGCTCACGCCGGCCCGCGCGATATTCACCGCACTCGCCGTCACGTATGCATTGTTGACCGGCGACAGGAAGATCGTATCGGCACTGCTTGCGCCACGCGTCGACAGCACCGCGTTACCGTTGTCCAGATGCGCATAGCCGGCCGCGACGGTCACCGGCCCGGCCGTGTACGACATCGCGGCGTTGTACGCCTGCCCGGAGCCGACCGAGCCCGCCACGCCGCCGAACCCGTACATCGCGGCCACCTGCAGGCCGCCCCACGACGGGCTCACCCATTTGACCGCATTGCTGTTGCGGACCGAGCCGTCTGCATTGTCGACGTCGCCGGGCGCCGTGAAGTACTCGAGGAAATTGTTCCCCTGCACCGGCAACACCAGGTCCTGCAACGTATCCTGCTGGCGGCCGGCCGTCACCGTACCGAATCCGCCCGACAGCCCGACGAACGCCTTGCGTCCGAACAGCAGGCCGCCGCTCATCTTGCCGCTGTTCACGTTGAAACCGTTCTGCAGGTTGAACAGCGCGCTCAAGCCCCCGCCCAGATCCTCCGTGCCTTTCAGCCCCCACTGGCTGACCGACATCTGTCCCGATTGCAGCTTGACCTGGTTGCTGGCGCCGCCGGTGTTGTGCGTGTACTGAATCGATTCGTCGATGACGCCGTACAGCGTGACCGAGCTTTGCGCAAATGCACTGCCGCACATACCGGCCGCGCATGCAAGTGTGGTCGATGCGATCCATTTCATTGCCGTGCTCTCCTGTCGTTGCGTGGTTGATCCATCTATTGACATGTTTTTGGTTTCGTTCGTCATTCAATTCGGATACCGAATTGATACGACCGAAATCGATGCCGTTTTTCCCGGGCCGCACCGGCGACGCGAATCGCCGGCGCGCCCAGGCCTTACCGCGCCGCGCGAGCGCGGTGCCTGAACAGGCAGACCAGCTCGCTCGCCACGTGCGCGGCGGCCAGCGCGGTAATGTCAGCGTGATCGTAGGCGGGCGCGACCTCGACCACGTCCGCGCCGACCAGGTCGACCGACGTGAGCCCGCGGATGATCGACAGCGCCTGCGCGCTCGACAGGCCGCCCGGCACGGGCGTACCCGTGCCGGGCGCGAACGCCGGATCGAGCCCGTCGACGTCGAAGGTGAAATAGGTCGGCCGCGCGCCGACGATCTCGACGATTCGGGCAATGGTCGCGTTCACGCCGTGTTCATGCACCCACGCCGCGTCGAGCACCGACACGCCCATGAAATCGTCGTTCCACGTCCGGATACCGATCTGCACCGAGTGGACAGGATCGATTAGGCCGTCCTTGATCGCCTTGTAGAACATCGACCCGTGATTGAGGCTGTCCGGCCGATCGTCCGGCCAGGTATCGCAGTGCGCATCGAAATGGATCAGCGAAAGCGGCCGGCCGTATTTTTCCGCATGAGCGACGAGCAGCGGATAGCTGATGTAGTGATCGCCGCCGAGCGTCAGCATCCGTGCACCGGCGTCGAGTATCGTGCGCGCATGCGCGACGATCGTCTCCTTGACGGTCGACGGATTGTGTACGTCGAGCCAGCAGTCGCCGTAGTCGATTACCGCATAGTCGTCGAACGGATTGATCCCCCACGGATACGGCAGCAGCACGCCGAGCTGGCTGCTCGCCGCGCGGATCGCACGCGGGCCGAGCCGCGCGCCCGGACGGTTGGTCGTCGCGATATCGAGCGGCACGCCCGTCACCGCGAGATCGACGCCGGCCAGTTCCTTCGTATACAGACGCCGCATGAACGACACCACGCCCGCATAGGTATTCTCCTTCGACGAACCGTATGGCGACTCGCGGCGGATCGCGCCGTCTCCACGTACGACCGACTGCTTCTGCATGATGTCATCCTTGTTTCGTGTGCCGACAATGCGGACGCCCGGGTCAGATGCCCAGCGCGCAGCCGTCCTTGCGATGGTCGGACGCGCCGATCAGCGTGCCGGCCTCCCAGTCGATCCGGATCGCCTGCGCGCCGCCGATCGCCCAGTTCGGCGCGACGAGGTTGAAGCCGCGTCGCGTGAGCGCTTCGCGCACAGCCGCGGGCATCGTGCATTCGACCTCCACTTGATCGGTACCCGGCCGCGGAAAGATGCGCGGCAGGTCGATCGCCGTCTGCAGGTCCAGATCGTAGTCGAGCACCTTCGACAGGAAGTGCGCATGTCCCATCGCCTGGTAGTGGCCACCCATCACGCCGAACGTGATCTGCACCTTGCCGTCGCGGGTCACCATGCCGGGGATGATCGTATGCATCGGCCTCGCGTGCGGCGCGATCGCGTTCGGGTGGCCCGCTTCGAGCGTGAAGCTCTGGCCGCGGTTGTGCAGCATCACGCCCGTTTGCGCGGACATGATGCCGCTGCCGAACGGATGAAACAGCGAATTGATGAAGCTCGCGCAGTTGCGGTCCTTGTCGACCACGCAGATGTAGACCGTATCCTTGTGCTCCACCGGCGCCGCGACCGGCGCGCCGAGGGCATGCAGCGCCGCGATGCGCGTGCGCAGCGACTCGACCGACGCCTCGGACAACAGCGTATCGACATCCAGCGGCCGGTAGCGCGGATCCGCGAGCAGCACGTCGCGCAACGCATACGCGACGCGCGCGGCGTCGATCTCCCGGTGCAGGCGCTCGGCGCCGAGCGGATCGTCGTTCGCGTCGAATCCTTCGAGCAGCTTCAGCATCAGCAGCGCGATGACGCCCTGTCCGTTCGGCGGACACTCGTGCACGTCGTAGCCGCGAAAACGCGCGGTGATCGGCGTCACGTATTCGCCACTGAACGCCGCGAAGTCGTCCATCGTATGCAGGCCGCCCATGCTACGCAGGCGAGCCACGATGTCCTCGGCGACCGCGCCTTCGTAGAACACGCGCGGGCCCCCTTGCGCGATCGCGTCGAGCGTGCGCGCGAGCAGCGGCTGCCGATGCACGCTGCCCGCGCGCGGCGCATGGCCGGCAACCAGCATCTGCGCGCGGCTCGTGTCGTCCAGCGACAGCAACTGCGCCTGATGGGCCCAGTCCGCGGCCGCGCGCGGCGCGACCGCATAGCCGTCGCGGGCGAGCCGGATCGCCGGCGCAAGCAGCGCGGAAAGCGGCAGCGTGCCGTGGTCGCGCGCGAGCGTCGCCCACGCGTCGACCGCGCCGGGCACCGTCACCGCGTGCGGCGAGTGCCGCTCGATCGACGTGATGCCGAGCGCGCTCAGCCGCTCGACGCTCGCAGCGGCCGGCGCCCAGCCCGACCCGTTGAAGCCGACGATATCGTCGCCGCCGCCGCGCGAATAAAGCGCGAAGCAATCGCCGCCGATGCCGGTCGAGCCCGGCTCGACGACGCACTGCACCGCGCATGCGGCAATGGCTGCGTCCATCGCATTGCCGCCCGATTCCAGGATCCGGATGGCGGCCAGCGTCGACGCGGGATGCGACGTCGCGGCCATCGCGCCGGTCGACATCACCAGCGAGCGGCCCGGTTGTTCGAAATTCCTCATGGTGTTCTCCCGATTCAGCGTGCGGCCAGCGACCGGCGCCATGCGAGTGTGTCGTCGAGCGCCTGTTTCGACGCGTCGAACAAGTGGTCGATTTCGTCGTGCGTGATGATCAACGGCGGGCAGAAATTGAACGTATCGCCCAGCGCCCGCGTGATCACGCCGTACGTCAGCGCCCGCTCGCCCGCATGGATCGCCACGCCTTCGGCGGGCGGGAACGGCGCTTTCGTCGCCTTGTCGGCGACCAGCTCGACAGCCGCGAGCAGCCCGGACCCGCGTGCCTCGCCCACGAGCGGATGCGCGGCGAGATCGGCCACGCGCTGCTGGAAATGCGGGATGACGTCGCGCACGTGGTCGAGCACGCCGTCCTCGTCGTAGATGCGCAGCGTCTCGAGCGCGACGGCCGCGCAAACGGGGTGGCCGCTGTACGTGAAGCCGTGGCCGAAGGTGCCGATCTTCTCGCTTTCGGCCACGAGTGCGCGATAGATCCCCTCGTTGACCATCAGCGCCGAGATGGGGAGGTAGCCGGCCGACAGCTGCTTGGCGACGACGATCATGTCGGGCTGCATGCCGAACGTTTCCGAGCCGAACATGTTGCCGGTCCGACCGAAACCGCAGATGACCTCGTCGGCCACGAGCAGGATGTCGTACCGTTTCAGCACGCGCTGGATCTTTTCCATATAGGTGGCCGGCGGGACGATCACGCCGCCCGACGCCATGACCGGCTCGGCAAAGAACGCGGCGATCGTCTCGGGCCCTTCGCGAAGAATCAGTTGCTCGAGCGAATCGGCGCAGCGCGCCGCGAACTGCTCCTCCGATTCGCCCGGCAGCGCATGACGATAGTAGTGCGGGCAGTCCGTATGCAGGATGCGATCGATCGGCAGGTCGAAGTCGCGATGGTTGTTCGGCAGGCCGGTCAGGCTCGCCGACGCGATCGTCACGCCGTGGTACGCCCGCGTGCGCGCGATGATCTTCTTCTTCAGCGGCCGCCCGAGCGCGTTGTTGTAGTACCAGATCAACTTCACCGCGGTGTCGTTGGCTTCGGAACCGGAGTTCGCGAAAAACACCTTCGACATCGGCACGGGCGCCATCGCGATCAGTTTCTCGGCCAGCAGGATCGACGGCTCCGACGATTTGTGGCCGAACGCGTGATAGAACGGCAGCTTGCGCATCTGCCGGTCGGCTGCATCGGCCAGCCGTTGTTCGCTGAATCCCAGCGATGCGCAGAACAGGCCGCTCAGCGCTTCGATATAGCGGTTTCCTTCCGTGTCGTATACATAAACGCCCTCGCCACGCTCGATCACCATCGGCCCGACATCGCGATGGCGGCTCAGGTTCGTATACGGATGAAGGACGTGGTCGATGTCATTCTGCTTCAGCATGTGCATGGGTACCTTCCTGGTTTCGTCTCTTCCATGGTCGTGTCTTGCGTGTGCGGACCCGGCCGGAACTGGCCGTCGAATCCTGCTATTTGAGCCCGCCGGACAGGAATTTCTGCAACCGTCCGCTCTTCGGTATCCTCAATATGTCGCGCGGATGGCCCTCTTCCTCCACAACACCCTGGTGCAGGAACATGACGTGGTTCGATACCTCGCGCGCGAAGCCCATCTCATGCGTGACGACGATCATCGTGCGGCCTTCGCCGGCGAGATCGCGCATCACCTTGAGCACGTCGCCGACCAGCTCCGGATCGAGCGCCGACGTCGGTTCGTCGAACAGCAGCGCGTCCGGCTCCATCGCGAGCGCGCGTGCGATCGCGACGCGCTGCTGCTGGCCGCCGGACAGATGGGCAGGGTACGCATCGGCGAAATGCGTCATGCCCACCTGCTGGAGATAGCGCTCCGCCCGCTCGCGCGCCTCCGCGCGGCCGAGCTTCAGGACGTGCAGCGGCGCTTCGACCACGTTCTGCAGCACCGTCATGTGTGCCCACAGATTGAAATGCTGGAACACCATCGCGAGCCGCGTCCGCATCCGGCGCAACTGCACGGGATCCGAAATCCTGATCCGGCCGTTGCGGTCGACCGACGTCCGCACTTCCCCGCCGCCCAGCGACACGCGGCCCGACGAAGGCGATTCCAGAAAATTGATGCATCGAAGCAGCGTGCTCTTGCCCGATCCAGACGAACCGATCACGCTGATCACGTCGCCCGGGTTCGCTGCGAGCGAGACGCCCTTCAGGACCTCGTTGTCGCCGTAGCGTTTGTGGAGATTGTCGACAGACAGTGCATTCATGTGGCGTGGCTCCGCGATTGAGCAAGCGTGGAAAGCGGCAGCGGCCGCAGGTGGACGAGCAGGCGCCGCTCGGCGGTCCGGATCAGCAGCGCGACGAGCCCCGTCAACGCGAAATAGACGGTGCCGACGGAAATGAACGCCTCGAACGGCGCGTAGTAATTCGCGTAGGCATCCCGCGCGGCGCCCGTCAGGTCGATCAGCGTGATCGCGCTGACGAGCGATGTGCCGTGCAGCAACAGGATGATTTCGTTGCCGTAGGCGGGCAGGAACCGGCGCAGCGCCGACGGCAGCACGATGCGGCGCCACGCGGTCGCGCGCGACATCCCGTAGGCTTGCGCCGCTTCGATTTCGCCGTACGCGGTGGTGCGAATCGCTCCGGCCAGGATTTCCACGGTATACGCGCAGGTGTTCGCGGTCAGCGCGATCAGCGCGCACCCGAACGGGTCGCGCAGCGGCAACAACAGTGGATTGCCGCGCTGCCACGCGTCCTGGACCCACTGGAACTGACCGAATCCGTAATACACGAGCATCAGTTGCGCGAGCAGAGGCGTGCCGCGCATGAACCACGTGTAGGCCGCCACCGGGCCGTGCACGACGCGGTTCGGCGACACGCGCAACACGGCCAGCGGAATCGCGAGCAGCAACCCGAGGGCCAGCGAGCCCACGGTCAACTGCACGGTGATCCACAGCCCGCCGGCGTACGCGCCGAGCAGCGCGATCCATTGTTCATGGCTCATCCGTGCAGCCTCCCCTCGCGCATGCCGCGGTTCAGGCGCACGCGGGCACGCGCCAGGCATGCCGTCGATCCCGACGTCACCAGCAGATACACCGCGCAGGCGGCCAGGTAGAACGTCATCGGCGCCTGGGTCGTGCGGCCGGCCTGGTCGGAGATGAACATCACGTCGTGCAGGCCGATCAGCGACGCGATCGCCGTCGTCTTGAGCAGCACCAGCCAGTTGTTCACGGCGGCGGGCAACGCGAGCCGCGCCATCTGCGGCAACATGATGCGTCGAAAGGCGAGCCATCCCGAGAATCCGTATGCGCGCGCCGCCTCCATCTGGCCGCGCGGCACGCCGAGCATCGCGCCACGGAACGTCTCCGTGTAGTACGCGCCGAAAATGAAGCCGATCGTCAGCACGGCGGTGGCGAACGCGTCGACGTCGGGCGCATGCAAGCCGAACGCGGCCGACAGCTGGTTCAGTAGAATCTGGCCGCCATAAAACACCAGCAGCATCATCACGAATTCCGGCACGCCGCGAATCAGCGTGGTATACGCGGTGGCGGCGGACACCAGCACACGCGAGCCCGACAGCTTGGCCATCGCGCCCGCGATGCCGATGCACACGGCGAGCGCGACGGACAACACGGCGAGCATGATCGTCACCTCGGCGCCGCGCAACAGCGCCGGCAGGTATTGCTGCAATTCGGACATAACGCTCCTTTCCAGCGCGCTCGGGGTTCATATCGGCCATGCCGGCGCATCCATGCGCGTCGGCGCGGCGCCGATCGACACGCGATCAGTAGATGTCGAAATCGAAGTACTTCTTCTCGATGGACTGATACACGCCATTGGCGCGAATGGCCGTGATCGCCTGGTTCAGTTGCTGCCGGAGATCGTCGTCGGTCTTGCGCACCGGGATGCCGTAACCCTCGCCGAGCAACGCCTTCTGCTCGGGCGTCGTACCGACGATCGGCGTGCCGACGAACTTGAAGTTCGCGCCTTCCGGTTTCGTCAGAAATGCCGAATACGCGGCGGTCGCGTCCTGCAGCGCGGCATCGATGCGGCCCGAGCGCAGGTCGAGGTAGACCTCGTCCTGGGTCGGGTAGCGCACCAGCTGCACGCCGTTCTGCACCCAATACGCGCTCGCGTACTTGTCGGCCAGCGTGCCGCGTTGAACGCCGACGCGCTTGCCCTTCAACTCCGCCGGCGTCGCGTCCTTGACGGGGCTGTTTTTCGCGACGACCAGCCGGCGCGGCGTGTTGTAGTACTTGTCGGTGAAGGCGACCTTCTGCTTGCGCTCGGCGGTGATCGCGACCGACGCGACGATCGCGTCGACCTTGTCGGCCATCAATGCGGGAAGCAGGCCGTCCCAGCCGATCTGCACCAACGTGCAACGGGCGTGCATCTGCGCACACAGTGCATGGATCACGTCGATGTCGAAACCCACCGGCGTGCCGTCCGGCTGCATCGACGAAAACGGGGGATAAGCGCCTTCGTAGCCGATCCGGATGTCCTTCCACTCTTTCGCCTGGGCCTGCGCGGCCGCCAGCATGACGGCGGCGAGCATCAGGAATCTCATCATGTGTCGTTTCATGTCGATACTCCGTAACGTGTTTCGGTGGAAATGACTGCGTGGTCGTGTTGCAGGTCTCTCGTCTGACGATTATTTCGGATGCCTTATCGATAAGCACGAGGCGTCGGCGACCGCCTCGCCGCGTTCCGTCAGTCGCCGCCCGTCATCCAGTCGCGCAATGCCGGCACGGTCGCTTCGATGTGCTCGCGTACCGCCGCCTCGAGCGCGACAGGATCGCCGCACCGGATCGCCTCGATCAGCGACATGTGGTCGTCGCGCGACGTCTTCGGCTTGTACGCCAGCTCGAGCCACAAGCGCATGTGCGGTTCCACCATCGTATGCAGCCCGGCAATCTGCGTAATCAGGCGCTGGCGGCCGCACAGCTGGCACAGATACTCGTGAAAGCTGCGATGCACGGTCACCCACTGCTGGCCGTCCGGCTCGGCGCGCTCCATCGCATCGATCAGGCGCGTCAACTCGTCGACATGCTGCGGCGTGATGTTCGGCAGCGCCATGCGCGCCGCCAGCCCCTCCAGCACGCCGCGCATGCCGAATACCACTTCCATCTCGTCGACGTCGAGCCCCCGCACGACCGCGCCGCGATTCGGCCGGATCACGACCAACCCTTCGCTGGCGAGCCTGCGAAACGCTTCTCGCACCGGCATGCGGCTCGTATTGATGTCGGCGGCGATGTCCTCCGGAATCAAGCGATCGCCCGCCTTGTACGTCCCCATCCGGATCCGGTAGAGCACGTACGCGTAGGCTTCCTCTTCCGCCGTCGCGGGAAATTGCGGATATGGCGAGGGTGTCTGTCCGTCCATGTTCATGTCATTGCCCTATGTCGCTACGCTGGCTGAGCGTGCGTCGATCCATCCGCCGGGGAATCACCATCGCCCCAATCGGAAAGTATTTTGTAATACTGGATATTTGTATCCGTGGCTGCAATATACGACGCCAAAAATAACCGACGATACGGGTTTACCCGTTGGCAATCGCAACGCGCGTATCCGGTCACATCCCCGCGAGCCGCGCCGATCCGGCGGCTCGAGATTCGATCGCGCATGTGTTGCCGCCCGGCAAAGTTTGCTGATTCGCTCAAACGATCTAATGAATGATCGACCACGCGTACAAGATCGAATCGCGGTGTCGTCGATGCGCGGGGTCGCGCACGAGAATATTCAACGCACGCCCGTCCGCCAACGGGTCGCGCGCAAAGCCGTAGCGCCATACCGGATCGGCTTGTGTCGCACCAGGCAGGCGAATGTTGCAGTCGCAACGACGACGGCGTGGCCACCGCCGGGTCAGGGCTTCCAGCGCGTCGCGCCGTCCCGTTGGATGACTCGTTTTTTCGGCTGCATTTCTTCAGGCCGTCGATGACCAGCCATTGCAGCGATCAAACGTCCGAGCCGCTCGCGCTCCGACTCCCGGCCCCTTGAGCCGGTCGGCATCGGCCACATCCACGCCGCCGAACCGGTTGCGCCAGCGCTCGAACGTCTGTTCCGAGATGTCGTGGCGCTTGCCCGGATCCTTCATGGGTTCGTCCCGACTCTCGGCCACGCGCGGAGTCCGGACGATCTGCTCGTCGGTCAACCGCTTCTTCATCGAGTTCTCCTTGCCTCCAGGAAAAGAGAACTCGCTTGCCGAATGACTACGAGAAACGTCTCAGACCCATGCTTGCTGGTTCGCATCCAGCCGGAAGAACGACACTGCATGGTTCAGCTGTCGCCCTTGGTCTTCCAGTGATTTCGACGCCGCAGCCGCTTCCTCCACCAGCGCGGAGTTCTGCTGCGTGACATCGTCCATCTGTGTGATGGCCTGATTGACTTGCTCGATACCCCGGCTTTGTTCGGTCGATGCCGCGGCGATTTCGCTCATGATGTCGGTGACGCGAGCGACCGACTGCGTGACCTCGGTCATCGTTTTTCCCGCTTCACTCGCAAGGGACGAGCCGTCCTGGATCTTCTGCACGGATGCATTGATCAGATCCTTGATCTCCTTCGCGGCGATGGACGATCGCTGCGCGAGACTGCGCACCTCGCTTGCGACCACGGCGAACCCACGCCCCTGCTCGCCCGCGCGGGCCGCCTCCACCGCGGCATTGAGCGCGAGGATATTCGTCTGGAAAGCAATGCCCTCGATGATCCCCGTGATCTCGGCAATCTTGCTGGAACTTGCGCTGATATCGCCCATCGTGTCGACCACGCGGCTGACGACATGATTGCCGCGCCCTGCCACTTCCGACGCTTTGGCAGAAAGTGAGCTTGCCTGCTGCGCGTTCTCGGCATTCTGCCTGACGGTCGACGTGAGTTCCTCCATGCTCGCGGCCGTTTCTTGCAGGGAAGCCGCCTGCTGCTCGGTGCGCGCGGAAAGATCGACGTTACCCGACGCAATCTGGCTCGAACCGGTGGCGATGCCGTCCGCTGACGTGCGGACTTGACCAATCAGGCGCACGAGGCTCGCCTGCATCTCACCCATCGACGCGAGCACGCTGCCCGCGGGCGCGGCTTGCGCACCGGGTACCGGGCCCAGATCTCCGCCGGCCACGCGTTGGGCCACCTTGCCCAGAGCGTCCGGCTCGGCACCAAGCGCACGCAACACACCCCGTGTAATGACGACGCCGGCCAGCACTGCGATTGCAACCGCGACAAAACAGATGATGATCAGCACGGCTCGTTGGGTCGAAAACTGTTCGCCCGCCTCCTGCACCATCTGCGCTGCGTGCTGACGCGTGAAGTCCGCATAGTCGTTGGACGCCTTGATCAGCGCCGACAGCAGCGGTCTGCATTTCGTATTGATTTCAGCGATCGCTGCATCACGCTGGTTGCTCACTGCCAACCGGTCGATGTCCAAGGCCACCGGGCGGTAGAGCGCTTCGATCCGCGGGAGTTCAGCCGCCAGACTGCGCCCCTTGTCGCTTAGGTCGGAAGCGCTGGCCACCATTGCATTGAACTTCTCGAGGTTGGACTCGACGCGTCGTTCGGCGTCGATCACGGCGGCTTTTTCCAGTTCGACGTCGGCCGGTGTCGTCACCAATACGAGGTTGCGCACTGCCATCGCCCGATCGTCGACTGCGGTACGTACGGCTTCGGCCAAGTCGGCACGTGCATTGACGCCGCCGATATATCCGGCGAAGCGGCTGTTGGCCTCGTTCAATTCCTTGAGGGACAGTCCGGAGACGACCAGCACGATGACTGCCAGTATCCCGAACGCTCCGGAGAGCTTCGTCTTGACCGGCAGGTTGTTCAGATTCATGTCTTCTACTCCAGGGGCAACAAGGCCGGACGATAAAGAGCAGTCCTTGCGATGTTGGATAATTGAAAGGTGCGCGCGGCAATTGCGACAGGCTCACGAGAACGCGCCTGTATCTGCTTTACGGCGGCACGGTCGGGCGCTGAAGTGCGACGGAGCTCGTTTGGCATTCGCAAACGTTGGCGACGCATTAAAAAATTTTTTATGACGGAACGGCGTAAGTCTCGTGACACCACGTTCGTTCACGTGCCGCCAAAACCGCCGTGTTGGCTCTTTGCCTCAGTCGCGGCGCTGTTCGCCCACGCTGCGCCCGAATACAGAACGGCCGATATGAAAGCCAGCAACAGTGGACGCTTGCGGCAAAGAGTTCATTTCACGGTTGTTTCTCGAAGTGGAGGGGCAACGGAGCCGACTCTAGGATCGATCGACTTACTCGTTACTTACTCACCCGGAAACAGCGAATCGACGGAGACACGGCGCTCGCGCCTCGCGGAAGGCGGGCTCGGCAGGCAGCCGCCCCGCGCGCGTCGCGCCAAAGCCGAATGCGAACGGCGGCAAGGCCCGCGGGATGATCGCGGCCGCCGTCATCACGATGGCGCGCGTGCTTCATGCAGGCATCCGCGAGCACTTCCCCCGCGGTATCGGCCTTGGTTGAAGATTGCGGATCATGTCAGTGTCGGGTAAGCCATGCACGCTCAGCATGGCGATCACGTCTATCCCGCGGAGAACCTGCGCGTCATGAAACCCCGCACCGCAACGGCGCCGCGCGCAAACATCGTGCTCTTCTCGGTTTCGACGGGCATGGCCAGCCCCCCTGTCTGAGCGTCGGCCTGCTGTTCGGCGTGCCCGAAAGCGGTGCACCAGCGTTGCTCTATCAGGGCAGCACCGTCACCGTGGCGCTTCTGGTGATGATGCTGCTGCGGCGGTGGGCGCTGCGAGCGTTCGATGCCGCCGTGGCGGCGCGCAAGATCGAATCGAGCGAAAACCCCGGCGTCAAAGTGCTGGTCGCCGACGACTGCCGCCGGGCGTGGCTGGTCCAGTTGCACCTCGGGCTGCATGGTCGCCAATGTGGCGACTGATTTCGTCCGGCGAACCAGCGGCGACTCCCGTTCATCCCGACTTGCAGGTCTCACGCCACGGAATGCGGCCTGAGGGGGGGGCCGAATCATTCAAGGCACGGGAACCGCCGTGGAAACGCTCGGGCATTGTCTGCTCGTCGGATTGCCGCGGCATCCCGTGCTCGTCAGCGTGGTTGGCACACCGATCATCGATCTGCTCACCCGGCACGTGCTTGACAAGGCGATCGATCGCGCGATCAGGCTCGCCGCGACGACCGCGTACGAGACTGTCCGCGAAGTACCTACAGCCTGGCCGGCGGCTGCAGGATGGCACGCGGAATCAGCGCGATCAGCACGCAGCTGACCAGCAGGCAGGCGCCCAGCGCATAGGTGCCGTTGTTGATGTTGCCGGTCATTTCCTTGGCGATGCCGGTAATCATCGAGCCCGTGAAGCCGGACAGGTTGCCCACCGAGTTAATCAGCGCAATGCCCGCGGCCGCGGCCGTGCCGGACAGGATCTGGCCGGGGAAGGTCCAGTAGATCGGCATCAGCGCCAGAATGCCGCAGGTGGCGATGGTCAGGAACAGTATCGACAACGCCACGTGCTGCGCGCACGCCGCGCTCATGATCAGGCCGACGCCGCCGATCAGCGCGGGAATCGCCGCGTGCAGGCGGCGTTCGCCGGTCTTGCGCGAGTGCGATGCATTCCACACCATCGCGAAGATCGCCGTCAGATACGGAATGGCGGTAAGCAGACCGATATGCAGCGGGCTCTGCACGCCCGACGCGCGAATGATCGACGGCAGCCAGAACGCCAGTCCGTAGAAGCCGGTATTGAAGGTGAGCAGGATGAAGGTCAGCAGCCAGACGCGCGGGCTGCGCAGCGCGGCGCCGATGCTGTGCGACTTGTGCGCGGCCTCGGATTCGAGGTTGCGCGACAGCACGGCCTTTTCGTCGGCGGACAACCACTTCGCCGACTGCGGGCCGTCGCCGAGGCAGGCCAGCACGATGAACGCCACCACGATCGACGGCAGCCCTTCCAGCAGCAGCATCCATTGCCAGCCGCTCATGCCCGCCAGGCCATGCGTCTGTTCCATCAGCCAGCCGGACACCACACTGCCGAGCGTCAGGCTCAGCGGGATCGCCACCAGAAAGCCGGACATGGCCACGCTCTGGCGGCGCGCCGGAAACCAGTAGTTCATGTACAGGATCACGCCGGGGAAAAAGCCGGCTTCGCACAGGCCCAGCAGGAAGCGCAACGTGTAGAACATCGTGGACGTCTGCACGTGGAAGAACTGCGCGAGCGGCACGATGAAGGCCATCGACGACGACACGATGCCCCAGGTGATCATGATCCGCGCAATCCAGAAGCGCGCGCCGTAGCGGTGCAGCAGCAGGTTGCTGGGTATCTCGAACAGAAAGTAGCCCCAGAAGAATATGCTGGCGCCGAACGCGTAGACGCCATCGCTCAGGCTCAGGTCGTCGAGCATCTGCAGCTTGGCGAAGCCCACGTTGACGCGGTCCAGGTACGCCACGACGTAGCACAGCAGCAGCAATGGCAGAACGCGCCGCATGACCTTGCGATATAGGGCGTCTTCCGAAGAGGCGGCCGCGGCCGGTGCGACAGCGGTCTGCGTAATGGACGGCATCGGTTTGTCTCCTGATTGTGTAGGTCTTCTTCGTACCTGCGAGTTCGATGATGCGTGGATGTTACCGATAACAATCCGTCGCAAAAAAAACGCCGACGCGGCAACGGGAACCATCGGCGATCTGATACCGGTAACATAACCAAGTTAGCATGTCGGGACAGGCGAGTTCAAGTGCTGGTGAACGGGGAGTTTCCCTAGTGGAACCACGGTCGCAACGGACGCCGCCGGCCTGCACGGTATTTCGCACCGGTATGATGTAGCCTTGATTGATTTCTCTCCCGGATCGCCATTCCGATGCCCAGCCCCACCGCCGTCCGGCCTGCCGGACCGCCCCGCATGTCCGACGTAGCGCGCCTGGCCGGCGTATCGAAGATGACGGTGTCGCGCGTGCTCGCCGGCCACAGCGTGGCTGCCGAAACGCGCGCGCGGGTCTGCAAGGCCATCGACCAGCTCGGCTACGTGGCCGACGCGGCCGCGGGTGCGCTGTCGTCGGGGCGCTCGGCGTTCGTCGCGGTGCTCGTGCCGTCGCTGTCGAGTTCCAACTTCTCCGACACCGTGCGCGGCCTCACCGATGCGCTCGAACCGCATGGCCTGCAACTGCTGCTCGGCGACACCGACTACGACCTGGAACGTGAAGAACGGCTGGTGCGCTCCATGCTGCGTCACCAGCCGCGCTGCATCGCGCTGACCGGTGCGCAGCACACCGATGCGACGCGCCAGGTGCTGCAACGCTCGGCCATTCCCGTCGTCGAAATGTGGGACCTGCCCACGCATCCCATCGACACCGCCGTGGGCTTCTCCAACGTGCGGGCCGCGCGTGCGATGGTGCGGCATCTGGCGGAGCGCGGCTACCAACGCATCGGTTTTCTCGGCGGCGCCAGCGAACTGGATCGCCGCGGCCTGGACCGGCTCAAGGGGTATCAGGCGGAGATCAAGGCGCTGGGACTCGGTGAGCCGCGCATCGTGCGGCTCGGCGAATCACCGATCACCATGAGCCACGGTGGGCCTGCGATGGCCGCCCTGCTGGAGACGTGGCCCGACACCGACGCGGTGATGTGCGTGAGCGACATGTCGGCGTTCGGTGCAATCATGGAATGCCATCGGCGCGGGCTGTCCGTGCCCGCGGACATGGCCGTGGCCGGCTTCGGGAACTTCGAGGTGGCCGCATGCTGCCACCCGAGCATTACCACGGTGTCGGTCGACGCGTACGGCATCGGCCTGCGCACGGGCGAAGCGTTGCTGGCCGCATTGCAAGCTCGCGATGGCGGCGAGCGGAGCGCGTCGCAACGCATCCGGATCGACTACACGATCGTCGCACGGGAAAGCGCGTGACTCGCCGAAGGCACGGGCCGGCCGGCTCGTCCGAGAACGGCTGCACCTCCTGGCGCGGCGGTAGCGCGGCGCGCTAGACCGCGTACACGCCCTGCCCATCACGTGCACCTGCCCCGCATCGGCGAGCTGCCCGCATGAGGATCGATGCGTATCGGCGCACGCCATTCACCGCCCCGGAAACCCGCGCCCGTGCGTCGCACGATCTCCATTGCCTGCATCATTCGCTCGAGAATCCCCTTACGCAACGCGAAAACCCCGTGCTAACATCGACGTCATGTTACCGGTAACTATCCGGCACGCAAAACCAAGAAAATCCTTCGGAGACAGCCTGCCATGACCCAAGCCCCTCGCCGTCTGCGCAGCCAGGAGTGGTTCGACGACCCCGCGCATGCGGACATGACCGCGCTCTATGTCGAGCGCTTCATGAACTATGGGCTCACGCGCGAGGAGCTGCAGTCGGGACGTCCCGTCATCGGCATCGCGCAGACGGGCAGTGACCTGGCGCCGTGCAACCGCCACCACCTCGAGCTGGCCGAACGCACCAAGGCAGGCATCCGCGACGCGGGCGGCATTCCGATGGAGTTCCCCGTCCATCCGCTGGCCGAGCAGAGCCGCCGGCCCACCGCCGCGCTCGACCGCAACCTCGCCTACCTGGGGCTCGTGGAAGTGCTGCATGGCTTTCCGCTGGACGGCGTGGTCCTCACGACCGGATGCGACAAGACCACGCCCGCCTGCCTGATGGCGGCGGCCACCGTGGACATGCCCGCGATCGTCCTGTCGGGCGGACCGATGCTCGATGGCTGGCACGCAGGCAAGCGGGTCGGATCGGGCACCGTGATCTGGCACGCCCGCAATCTGCTGGCTGCCGGCGATATCGACTACGAAGGCTTCATGCAGCTGACCACCGCATCGTCGCCGTCGATCGGCCACTGCAATACCATGGGTACGGCGCTGTCGATGAATAGCCTGGCCGAGGCGCTCGGCATGTCGCTGCCGGGGTGTGCGAGCATCCCCGCCGCCTATCGCGAACGCGGTCAGATGGCTTACGCCACCGGCAAGCGCGCCGTCGAGCTCGTGCGCGAAGATCTGCGCCCGTCGCGGATCATGACGCGCGCGGCGTTCGAGAATGCCATCGTGGTCGCCTCCGCGCTCGGCGCATCGACCAACTGCCCGCCACACCTGATCGCGATTGCGCGGCACATGGGCGTGGAACTGAGCCTCGATGACTGGCAGCGCTTCGGCGAATCCGTGCCGCTGCTCGTCAACTGCATGCCGGCCGGCGAATACCTGGGGGAGAGCTTCCATCGCGCCGGCGGCGTGCCCGCCGTGCTGCGCCAGCTCGATTCGGCCGGTCTGCTGCGGCGCGATTGCCTGACCGTGTCCGGCCGCGCGATCGGCGAGATCGCCGACGCGGCGCAGGACGCCGATCGCGACGTGATCCGTACGCCCGAAGCGCCGCTCAAACACGGCGCCGGCTTCATGGTGCTGTCAGGCAATTTCTTCGACAGCGCCATCATGAAGATGTCGGTGATCGGCGAAGCCTTCCGTCAAACCTACCTTGCCGAACCGGGCGCGGAGAACACCTTCGAGGCACGCGCGATCGTCTTCGACGGCCCCGAGGACTATCACGCCCGCATCAACGACCCGCAGCTGAACATCGACGAGCGCTGCATCCTGGTGATCCGGGGCTGCGGTACGGTCGGCTATCCGGGCAGTTCGGAAGTCGTGAACATGGCCCCGCCTGCCGACCTCGTGAAGCGCGGCGTGACGTCGCTGCCATGCCTGGGCGACGGACGCCAGAGCGGCACGTCGGCCAGCCCGTCGATCCTGAACGTGTCGCCGGAGGCTGCGGTCGGCGGTGGCCTGGCCCTGCTGCGCACGAACGACCGCGTCCGCGTGGATCTGAACCGCCGCAGCGTCGACGTGCTCGTCGACGAAGAGGAACTCGCACGCCGCCGCGAAACTGCCCGCTTCACCGTCCCGCAGGCGCAGACGCCCTGGCAGGAACTCTATCGCCGGTTCGTGGGCCAGTTGTCCACCGGCGGCTGCCTCGAACCGGCCACGCTGTACCTGAAGGTCATCGAGCAGCGCGGCAACCCGCGCCACTCCCACTGATCTCGTTGATCCCGCCGATCCAACCGTCCACGACTCCCACCGAGCTGACCATGCGTACACTTTCCGTTTCCGACTGCCTGCCGCACGACCTCGCACACGCGCTGCTGATCGGCCGCGTCTGGCGGCACGATGGCGCCCACGCGGGCCCGAGCGTCGTTGCCGTGCGCGGCGGCGAGATGTTCGACATCACGCGCACCGTGCCGACCACCGCGGACCTGTTCGACTGCCCCGACGCAGTCGCCATCGCGCGCGCGGCCCCCGGCGAATCGCTGGGCCGCGTCGAGCCGCTGCTGCAGGCGGCACTGGACGGCACGTCCGGCGCCACGCACCTGCTCGCACCGTGCGACGTGCAGGCCATCAAGGCTTGCGGCGTCACCTTCGCCGTCAGCCTGATCGAACGCGTCATCGAGGAACAAGCCGGCGGCGATCCGGCCAAGGCGCGGGACGTGCGCGACACCCTGGCCGCGACCATCGGCACCGATCTGTCGAGGATCGTTCCCGGTTCGGAAGCCGCCCTGCGCCTGAAGGCCGAACTCGAGCGCCGCGGCGCGTGGTCGCAATACATGGAAGTCGGAATCGGCCCGGACGCGGAGGTGTTCTCCAAATCGCAGCCGATGTCCGCGGTGGGCTTCGGCGCGGAGGTGGGCCTGCTGCCCGTGTCGGTGTGGAACAACCCGGAGCCCGAGATCGTGCTCGCGGTCAGCAGCGCCGGCGCGCCGGTCGGCGCCACGCTCGGCAACGACGTGAACCTGCGCGACATCGAAGGCCGCTCGGCGCTGTTGCTTGGCAAGTGCAAGGACAACAATGGCTCGTGCGCGATCGGCCCGTTCGTGCGGCTGTTCGACGACGGCTTCACGCTGGACAGCGTGCGGCAGGCCAGCGTGTCGCTGCGCGTCGAAGGCGCGGACGACGGTTTCGTCCTCGACGGCGTCAGCCACATGCGCGAGATCAGCCGCGACCCTGCCGACCTCGTCGCGCAAACCTGCGGCGCGCATCACCAGTATCCGGACGGCTTCATGCTGTTCCTGGGCACGATGTTCTCGCCGATTCAGGACCGCGACGCGCCCGGCGGCGGGTTCACGCATCACCTGGGCGATCGCGTCACCATCTCGACGCCCACGCTCGGCGCACTCGTCAATACCGTACAGCTTTGCACGACGATTGCCCCCTGGACCTTCGGCGTGCGCGCCCTGTACGCCAATCTGGCCGCACGCGGCCTGCTCGGCGCCTGACGCAGCGAAACTCGACGGCGCGCGACCGCGCGAAAGCGTACGCGAACCCGATCGACGGGCAGCGGGGCAACGGCAAGACCGCGGCCCCGCCACCTCGGTGCGCGGCGCCCGGTCGCGATCGGCCCCGACAAGTCAGCACCGCGTCCCTACCGCCCCAGGACCCGCTCCACCAACCTCACGAAATAACTCGCCCCCACCGGCAGCAAGGCATCGTTGAAGTCGTAACTGGCGTTATGCAGCAGGCAAGGCCCGCCGCCGTGCCCATGCACGCGATGATCGCCCGCGCCATTCCCGAGGAATGCATAACAACCCGGCTTCTCGCGCAGCATGAACGAGAAATCCTCCGCCGCCATGGTCGGATCGACGGCGGCGTTCACATGCGCGTCGCCCACCAGTTCACGCATCACCGCCACCGCCACCGCCGTCTGCTCGGCATCGTTCACGGTAGCCGGATACTGGCGCTGGAAATCCACCTCGCTTTCGCAATCGAAGGCCGCGGCCGTCGCAGCCACCACGGCGCGCATGCGCGTTTCGATCAGGTCGAGCGTCGCATCGGAGAAGGTCCGCACCGTGCCGCCGAGCCAGGCGTCGGTCGGCACCACGTTCATCGCTTCGCCCGCATGCACCTGGGTGACCGACAGCACCGCGCCGTCGACCGGATTTCGGTTGCGCGTGACGATTCCCTGCAGCGCGCTCAGCACCTGCCCCGCCGCGAACACCGGATCGCGGCCCAGGTGCGGCATGGCCGCGTGGCAGCCGGCACCGCGCAAGTTGATCCGGAACAGGCTGGTCGAGGCCATCAGCGGCCCCGGCCGCACCGCGAAATCGCCCGCCGCGATGCCGGGCCAGTTGTGCAGCCCGAACACGGCATCCACCGGGAAACGCTCGAACAGGCCGTCCTCGATCATCGCGCGCGCGCCGCCGCCCGCCTCCTCGGCCGGCTGGAAAAACAGCTGCACGGTGCCGTCGAACTCGCCATGCCGCGCCAGATGGCGCGCGGCCCCCAGTAGCATGGCGGTGTGCCCGTCGTGGCCGCAGGCATGCATCGCGCCGGGCACCGTCGAACGATGCGCGAAGGTGTTGGCCTCCTGCACGGGCAGCGCATCCATGTCGGCGCGCAGGCCGATCGCGCGCGCGCTGCCGCCGCGCTTCAAGGTGCCGACCACGCCGGTGCGGCCGACACCGCGCGTGACGGCATAACCCCATTGCTCGAGCCGCTCGGCGACGAGTTCGGCGGTGCGGAACACGTCGTAGCCCACCTCGGGATGGGCATGGATGTCGCGGCGTATCGCCGTCAGTTCGTCGGTATGCGCGACGATGGAATCGATCAATTTCATGCAGATGGGTACGTGCTTGTCGGTCGTCGCGGCGTGGCGGCGGGCTGGTCCATGGCGCCCGCCGCCACACCGCGAGGCATCAGATATGGAACAGCTGCGCCACCAGGGTCGCGCCGATGAAGGTGCCGGCATTCGCCACGAAGGACACCAGCACGATACGCCAGCCGAGTCGGCGGAAGGCCGGGATGTCCTTGGCGATCGACAGCCCCGCGAACACCAGCATCGGCGTGGTCACCCCGAGGAAATCGTTGTGCGAGCCGAGCGCGGCGATCTGCGAAGCCCACGGGCACCACGGCGAGGTCAGGAACATCGCCACCACCGATACCCAGCAGACGGCCGGAATCCGTCGCCCCGTCACGCGCGCCAGCGCATCGCCGACGATCGTCGCGCACACCATGATCGCCATTCCCGGCAGTCCCACCAGCGGTGTGGTGCCGTGCGCGATCCAGTCGCACACCAGCGCCATCGCGGCCGTCACGATCCAGGCGAGCAGCTTGCCGCCGTAGCCGAGCGCGGGCGCCTCGGTCCGCACTTCGCCCAGCGACGGGCTGGCCGCCTCGGGCTGTGCCGAAGCCTTGGTGGTGCGGCCGATCAGCGGCTCCAGCACGCGATAGCCCCAGACCGCGAGCGGCAGCGAGATGAACAGCGTGAAGTAGGTACCGATGGTGGTGGTGATCAGGTTGCTGGCCGCGGCGAAGGCGAGCACCGATTTCGCCGTCTCCGGGTCCTGCTGCGCGGCGATCGCGCCCGAGGCGGCCGCCATCATGCTGCCCGAGCCGACGCCCGAGCCCATCGCCAGCGCAAGCGGATCGAAGATGCCGAGGCTGCTCACGAAACCCGCGAACACGGCGATGAACACCGCACCGAACACGGTGCCGGTCAGGTACTCGGCCAGCACGCCGCGGCCCTCGGCCGAATCCATGCCGTACTTCTCGCCGATGATCGCCAGGCTCGGCTCGCGGCCCACCGAGAAGGTCGCGCCGATCGCTTCGCGCTTGATGCCGAGCAGCAATGCGAGCGGCAGGCCGAGCAGGATGGTGCCGACGAAGTGGCCGAATTCCTGGAAGGCCAGCGCCCACCCCGCCGAAGCCAGCTTGGGCAGCGCGCTGCCCACCATCAGCCCGAGCTTGGAGACGAACAGCAGCAGCGCCGGCTGCAGGATCGCGGCCGCGAAGAACTGGTCCGGCACGCTCAGGCGCGCGCTGCTGTTCCAGCGCGCACTGGCCAGCCCCACCGCGGCACCGAGCAGCAGCGCCCAGATCATCGGCAGCAGCACGACCTTGCCCGGTCCGAGCTTGAACGTGAACGAGCCGATCCATTCGGCGATCAGCAGGATGCCGGCCGCGTAAAGCAGGACCTTGGCGGTGGCCGCGCCGCCCAGCTCGCGGCGTTCGATACCCAGTGCGTGTTCCATGACGAATCTCCCCTTGAAGCCCGGCTGCCGTCGAATGCGGGCCGGTAGTTACAGATAACCGAACGCGGTGGGCGGCGCTTCGGCCGTCTCGACCCACACGCTCTTGGTCTGCGTGTATTCGTAGAGCGCCTCGACCCCGCTCGAGCGGCCGTAGCCGCTCATGCCGTAGCCGCCGAACGGGGAGGCCACGTTGATGGTCTTGTAGCCGTTGACCCAGAAGGTGCCGGCATTCACCTGCGCGGCCACGCGATGCGCGCGCGCCACGTCGGTGGTCCAGGCCGCGCCGGCCAGGCCGAAGTCGGTGTCGTTGGCGATCGCGATCGCCTCGTCCTCGGTGTCGAACGGGATGGCGGCCACCACCGGCCCGAAGATCTCGGTGCGCGCCACCTCCATCGCGTTCGACACGCCTGCCAGCACGGTGGGCGCCACGAAGTAGCCGCCGCGACCCGCCTCGACGCGCTCGGCCGAGCCGCTGGCGAGCGTGGCGCCCGCCGCCACGCCGCGCGCGATCATCGACATCACATGGTCGTACTGCTTGCGATTGTTGATCGGGCCCACCTCGGTCGCGTCGTCGAGCGGCGCGCCGACACGGATCTTCTTCGCGCCGGCAGCCACCATCGCAACGAATTCGTCGTAGACGGCGCGCTGCACCAGCAGGCGCGAGCCGGCCACGCAACTCTGGCCCGCGCCGGCGAATATCGCCGCCTGCGCGGTCAGCGCGGCGCGCTTGAGGTCGGCATCGGCGAACACGATATTGGCCGACTTGCCGCCCAGCTCCAGCACGCAGGGCAGCACACGGCGCGCGGCGGCCTCGGCGATGCGCGCGCCGGTGGCCGGCGAGCCGACGAACACCACCTTGCTCACCACGCGATGCGCGATCGCGGCCTGCCCGACGGTGTGACCGAAACCGGCCAGCACGTTGACCAGACCGCGCGGCAGCCCGGCCCGCTCGCCGAGCCGGGCAACCGCCAGCGAGGTGAAGGGCGTCAGTTCCGACGGCTTGAGCAGCACGCCATTGCCCATCGCCACCGCGGGCGCCACTTGCCAGCCGCAGGTGAACACCGGCGCGTTCCAGGGCGTGATCTGCAGCACGACACCGGCCGGCTCGCGGCGCGTGTAGTTGAGGTGCGAGGTCGGCACCGGGATCACGCTGCCGTAGAACTTGTCGGTCCAGCCCGCGTAGTACTCGAACATCTCGGCGACCTTCGCCACCTCGCCGCGACAGTCGCGGATCGGCTTGCCCGAGCCCAGCGCCTCCAGCCGCGCGATCGCCTCGGCCTCGGCGCGGATCGCACGCGCCACCTCCTGCATCACGCGACCGCGCGCGGCATGCGTGAGCGCCCACCATTCGCGCTGCGCGCGGCGCGCGCTTTCGGCGGCATGGTCGATCACGGCCGCGCCGGCGTCGCGATAGGCGAGCGTGGCCTCGCCCGTCGCCGCATCGTAAAGCTGGATCGTGTCGCCCTGGCCGGCGACGAGTTCGCCGTCGATATACGAGCCGATCGTGGCGGCACCGGGGAAGAAATGCGCGAAGGCGGCGAGCAACTGGTCTGCGTGCTGGGTCATGTCAGGTTTCCGTATAGGGGTCGAGCGGGATCGCGGCGCGGGCTGCCCGGCCTCAGGCAGGGTCGACGAAGTCGACGATGCGGTTGAAGTCCTCGCCGTCGGCGACGGTCACCTCGCTGGCGGCCCACACACGCGCCGCCTCGCGCGCCACCGGCGCGACGCTGTCGAACTGGTCGAGCAGGCCCAGCGCGAGCCGCACGTCCTTGCGCATCAGCTTCATGGTGAAACCGGAATCGAACTTGCCGTTGAAGATCCAGGTCGGGTAGTTGGTCAGCGTCGCGCTGTTGCGGCCGGAGCCGCCGTTGAGCGCCTCGACCAGCTTTTCCGGATCGACGCCGGCCGCGCGCGCGGTGCGCACCGCCTCGCTGGCGGCCAGCAGGTGCACGCCGGTCAGCAGATTGTTGAGCAGCTTGGTGACGTGGCCGGCGCCCACCGGGCCCACATGCACGCGCTTCGCGCTGATCGCCGCGAGGATCGGCTCGATGGCCGCGATGTCGCTGTCCGAGCCGCCCAGCACCATGGTCATGGTGGCGGTGGCCGCGCCCTTCGGGCCGCCGCTCACCGGGCCGTCGACGAAGCCGATGCCGCGCTCGGCCAGGGCCGCCGCCACGCGCCGCGTGCTGTCCGGATCGGCCGTGGTGGTATCGATCACGATGCTGCCCGGCCTGGCGTTCTCGAGCACGCCGCCCGTGCCCAGCACCACCGCCTCGACCACCGCCGAGGTCGGCAGCGACAGCAGCAGCACGTCGGCATCGCGCGCGATCTCGGCCACCGAATCGCGCGCCGACAGCACCGCCTGCCCGGCCAGCGCGAGCGCCACGCCGGGCGCCGCGTCGTAGCCGAGCACCGTGTAGCCGCCGCGCCGCAGCGAACCCGCCATGCCGCGCCCCATGTTGCCCAGACCGATCACGCCCACCGTTTTCATCCGACGACTCCTGATAGCTGTTGGTTCGAGGCCGGCGCGCCAGCGTGCGCCCGCCTTGCATGGCCACGATGTTCGGTCCGGCGACCCGTATAATCAATCAACGCCAATATTGATATTGTTCTCTTTTTTAGAACACCTGGATCATGAGCGACACCCTTACCGACAGCCGGATCGTCTATTTCTACGAGGCCGTGCGCTGCGGCACGATCCGCGCCGCGGCCGACTGGCTCGACGTGGCGCCCTCGGCCGTGAGCCGCCAGATCGGGCTGCTGGAGAAGGAGCTCGACGCCACCCTGGTGGAGCGCCACGCGCGCGGCGTGACGCCCACCGAGGCGGGACGCTGCGTGATCGAGTATTTCCGCGAGCAGCTCGCGCACCGCGACGACCTGCTCTCGCGCCTGCAGGAACTGCGCGGCCTCAAGACCGGCGAGGTCAGCCTGGTGCTCGGCGAGGGCTTCGTCTCGGACCTGTTGGCCGGGCCGATGCAGCAGTTCTGCCGGCAGTTCCCCGGGATCCGCGTCAACCTCGACGTGGGCAGCACCAACGACGTGATCCGCAAGATCTCGAACGACGAGGGCGAGATCGGCCTGGTCTACAACCCGCCCGCCGAGCCCAAGCTGGTGTCGCGCGCCTCGAAGCGGCAGCCGATGATGGCGATCGTCGGCCCCGACTTTCCGCGCCGCACCCACAAGGTACTGACGGTGCAGCAGCTCGCCACCTACCCGCTGGCGGCCACGCACCCGTCCTACGGCACGCGGCAGATGATGGAGGCCGTGGAGTACGCCGAGCACGTGCGGCTCGGACCGGTCGTCACCACCAATTCCTTCGCAATCCTCAAGGAGTTCGTGAAATCGGGACTCGGCATCTCGGTGATGCCCGCCTTCGCGGTGGCGGCCGAGCTGCAAGCCAAGGAGCTGTTCGCGATCGAGATCGCGCATCCGATCCTCGAGAACGCCGAGGCGCATATGGTCACGCGCGTGGGCCGCAAGCTCTCCGTGGCCGCCAACAAGATGCTGCAGATGATGATGGGGCAGATGCGGGCGTTCCGCTAGTTGTGCAGCGTCACGAGGTTGTTTCTCGACGCAGGAAATCCGGCCATCGGCGCAACGCCGCCGCGGTTACAGGACATACGCGTCCCCGTCCGATTCGATCGGCAACCTGTCGCCCAGGCAGTTCGCCCGCGCGCACGATGCCAAGCAGCGGGTTTTTACCTCGGACTCCACGCCGGTTCGAACAAAAATAGGGGTACGTCATCCCGGCCTCAATCGGGCCGGGACTGAAAGGCGGCGACCTTGTTCCGGCCGGTTGCCTTCGCGTAGTACAGCGCCTCGTCCGCTGCCTTGATCACGGCGCCAGCCTCCCCTTCCTGCTCCGGTGTCCAGCTTGCCAGGCCAATACTGGCCGTGACGCGCCCGTATTCGCTGCCAGCATGCTCGAGCGCCAATTCATCGATGGCCGCACGAATGCGCTCGGCGATCTGCGCGGCGCCCGTTGGCGGCGTATCGGGCAACAGCACGACGAATTCTTCCCCACCGTAGCGAGCCGCGGTATCTGCCGGGCGGCGGATGTTGTCGCCGATGCAGCGGGCAACAGCCGCCAGCGCGTCGTCGCCCGCCTGATGGCCGTACGTGTCGTTGTACGCCTTGAAGCGGTCGACGTCGACAAACAGCAGGGAAAAAACGGAATGAGCGCGACGGGCGCGGCGCCATTCGCGGTCCAGCACTTCCCCGAAGCTGCGCCGATTGTTCAAGCCAGTGAGCCCGTCCGTGCGTGCCAGGAGCATCAGTTCGGACTCCGCCCGCATACGACGCCGCAGTTGTGCGCCGAGCATGATCGACACGACGATAAAAGCGACGCCGAACGTGGCCACCAGCGCGCCGATCGTTACCGCGCGGTGCCGCCAGCCTGCATAGATGTCCTGTTCCGCCTCCGCGACCATGATGATCAGCGGCAGCTTCGGCAGGCGCTTGAAATAATAGAGACGACGCACCCCGTCGATCGACGCCGTTTCGGAAAAAGAGCCCTCCGATGCCGTCTGGAAGCGCCGGAATGTCGCTGCCTTGCTGATGTCGCGGCCGATGAGGTGCACGTCGTACGGGTAACGCATCACCAATATGCCGTCTTTGCCGATCAGGGACATCGAGCCGTGCTGCCCGAGCGACAGCCCGGCAAACAGCTGCCGGAAGTACTCGAGGTTGATCGCGATCAGCGCGACGCCGCCAAACGAGCCGTCGGGGTTCGAGATTCGCCGCGACAGCACCATGCTGAGCAATCCGCCCCGCAACCGCGATGCAAATGGGTCACTGACGTAAAGCCCTGCATTGGGATTGTCGCGATGGACGGTGAAGTACTTGCGATCCGCAAAATTTCCCTGGCGCGGCACGTCGTTGGCGGAATCCAGGACGATGTTTCCGCCAGCGTCGAGCACCAGCATCGAGCCAAGAAATTGCGCAGTCATCGCATGATCGAACAGCACGGCGCGGCGCAGGCTCGCGGAAGAATTCATCACGTCCGTGCGCTGCAGACCGTGAAGCACCGCCTGCAGCGAAAGGTCGTAGAGTTCGACGTTGCGCTCGATGTCGCGTTCGGCCATCAGGCCCAGATTGCGGGAGGTTTCGCGGGCCCGGTCGAGCGCATCATTACGGCTCTGCAACAACTGCAGCACGCACAGGCCCATCAACGCGCAGGCGATCACGATACCCATGACGACGACAGTATAGGGAGCAGCCGACCTGGATTGCATTGAGGCCCTCGGAAGTGGTTTGGGCGCACGTGCGGGCGCGTTTCCCTCATAGTAAAAAACGGATGGGGGCACATCAAGCCCGCGATGACCCCGGTGGATCGCCTTTTTCGACGGGAGCGCGACGGACACTCGGCAGGCGTGCACCGCGGTGCACGCCTGCGGCGCTTACACTGTCCGACTTCCGATTCCACACGACGCAAGGAGACCGGCATGCTGACGGTATGGGGACGACGCAACGCGTTCAACGTCCAGAAGGTGATGTGGCTCGTCGGCGAGCTCGCGCTCGCGCATCGGCACGTGCCGGCCGGCGGCCGGTTCGGCGTGCTCGACACGCCCCAGTTTCTCGCGATGAATCCGCATGGACGCGTGCCGTTGATCGACGACGAAGGGTCCGTCGTATGGGAATCGCACAGCATCCTGCGCTACCTCGCCGCGCGTTACGGGCGCCCCGGCTTCTGGCACGACGACCCGGCCGAACAGTCGCGCGCCGACCGCTGGATGGACTGGGCGCAGACGACGCTGCAGCCCACGTTCCTCAACGGCGTGTTCCGCGGCTACTTCCGGACGCCGCCCGAGCAGCGCGACACCGCGCGCGTCGAGCAGAGCATCGCGCAATGCGCGCAGTATTTCCGGCTGCTCGACGCGGTGCTGGCCGGGCAGCCGTTTCTCGCCGGCGACACGATCACGCTCGCCGACATCGCGGCGGGCACGCATCTGTATCGCTACTTCGAACTCGACATCGCACGGCCGGACATCCCGCACGTGCAAGCGTGGTACGAACGCCTGAAGGCGCGGCCCGCGTACCGCACGCACGTGATGATTCCGTTCGACGACCTGCGCGGAAAACTCGACTGACCGGGTACCGCACCAGCGGTAAAACGGCTTGTTGGAAGGTTGTAAGCACAACGGCGTAGGGTACGGATCTGTACGCCCGCCGGATGCGCACGTGTCGTCGCGACAACGATCGTCGTCAGGCGGGTCATGACGGACCAACCACGCAGGCGAGGCGATGAGCGCTCACGACGTTCCGGTCAACCTAGCGTTTCAGCAAGACGGGGCAGTTGCCGTGCATCGAAATGCCGGCCTCGACGCACTGCGGGCCTGCCTGACGTTGCTGGTGGTCTTTCACCACTGCGCGATCACGTACGGCGCACTCGGCGGGTGGTACTACCACGAAGTGGCCGCCGGGCCGTCGGTCGAATCCGCGCTGTTGACGCTCTTCTGCGCGATCAACCAGGCATTTTTCATGGGCCTGTTCTTCTTCCTGGCGGGCTATTACACGCCGCCGTCGATCGCGCGCAAGGGCACCGTCCGTTTCCTGGCCGACCGGTTTCTCCGGCTCGGGCTGCCGTTGCTGATATACGGCGTCCTGATCGGCCCCGTAACGATCGCCCTCGCACAGTCTGGCGCGGGCCACCCGTTCGCGAAGACGCTGGAACATCTGTGGCGAACCGGCACGTTCGAGAACGGACCGATGTGGTTCGCCGAGGCGTTGCTGATTTTCAGCGTGGCGGCGGCCCTGCTGTACCCCCCCTTCCCGCGCGCTGTCGCACACGATATGAACCGCTCCGCCCGCGGCCCTTCCGACAGGACGCTGGCCATCGCAGCGTGGTTCACGGGTATCGCGGCACTGGCGCTGCGGTCCCGGTGGCCGATAGGTACCAACGTATGGGGACTGCAACTCGGCTACTTCGCGAGCTACGTCGTGTTGTACGCGGCCGGTTGCCGGGCAGCGCGCGTGCACTGGATCGCGCATCTGCCGGCACGGCAGGTCCGGCTGTGGTCGCGCATCGCGCTGCTGGCGCTGCCCGTGCTGCCGCTCGCCTACCTGCTCGCGAAACACGTTCCCGCGTGGCGCGGCCGCCCTCAGGCGGTGATCTACGCGTTCTGGGAACCGCTGGTCGCATGGGGGGCGATCCTGTTTCTCGTCGACCGCTTTCAGCGGTGCTTCGACCGGCTGACGGGCGCATGGCGGCCACTGTCGCGACGCGCGTATGCCATCTACATCATCCATCCGCCCGTGCTGGTCGGTGTCGCCCTCGCGTGGCGGCACGTGCCCGCGAACCCGTTCCTGAAATTCACCGTGACCGGCAGCGTCGCCTGCGTCGCGTGCTACCTGGTTGCCGGTCTCCTGCTTCGCGTGCCCCGGTTCGCGTCGATCCTGTAAGCGCCTCGGTCGTCTCGCGCGGAGCGGAATACCGCACCGCGCTCCCGGCTACTACACTGATTTCAGGGTTGTCCGCGTCGCTTCGTCGATCGATACCGGCTGTCCCGCACGGGAGCACGAACATGGCACATCTGCGGTGGTCGCAGCACAGGATGGCTACTGTCTGGGTACTGGCGTCGCTGATGCTTGCGACTCCGCACATGGCGCTGGCCAGTGACGAATCGGACGCCAGCGTCGGCAAGAGCGCGTCCGAACCGCAATCGAAGGTCACCTGGGCTGACCGCATTCGCGCAGCAGACGTGCACGAGCACGAACCGATCGTCCTGATCGTGCACGCGGCAAAGGATTGCGTTTATTGCCAGCGGTGGGCAGGTTCATTGGGCGGAAAAGGCGAATTCGAATCCTGGGCCAACGCGCACCCGGACGTGCATCTTTTCATCGTGGAACGCGATACCATTGCGTCCGCCGAAACGGTCGACGACTATCCGCCGATCGTCCGATGGTTGTTCGAGCGGCGACAGCGCCTCGAAAAATTGTCGCCACCGACGCCCACGTTCGAAATTTTCGTCAGACGGAAAATACTGTGGCAGTCGTACGGCCTTGGTTCATGGGACCGCAGCGTCTTTCCGGCACTGAAGGACCTGGACAGTCGCCGCGTACCGTCCAGGGTCGAATAGGCATCGCGACACCGGTCAATCGCCGTCTAACGTCGTCGCATGCCGCCCGATCCGCGAGTCGCGCCGACCGGAAACGAGCCATGGCGGAACCCCGCGCCCATCGGGGCGCCGAAGCGGCGATGCTCGATCGGATTGAAGTGATCGGCGTGATCGAAGCGGTGGAAACGCCGGAAACGATCGACGAAGATGAAGCTCACGCCCGCTCCGACGAACAGCGGCGGCCCCCAGTACCACGGATCGGCATAGGGGTAGGCCGCCGCCGGATACCACAGCACGCTGCCGTCGGGGCCTTGCACGATCTGCCACGTACCGTCGCCTTGCAGGCACGCGCGCCCCACGATCTGCTGCCGCGTGCCGTCGATGTCCGCCTGCGCGACGATCGCGCGGCAGTTCGCGCCGTTCTCCGCCGGATCGTCAGCCATTTGCGCGAAGACGGACGCGGCAAGGCCGAGACAGACGATGCCTGTCGCGGATCGAAACAGGTTGCACATGATCGGCTCCTGCGTTGCCCCCGACCATTTGATCCCGAGCGTCGCCAACGACGCCCGACACACCGTTTTGCTTGCGCACGATTCATCGCGCGGCGATCACCGCTCGCCGCTACTTCGCTTCGCACCGGGGTCTCCTGACGGCTAAACGACACGGCGCGCCAGGTTATTCCAGGGGTCGGGATACGGATGACGGGGGCAAGCACCCTCGGCAATCGATGCCGGGATCAGCGCCCCGTCTCGCGCCGGGCGACGCAGTAGACTGCCGCAGCCGTGACCCCGAATACCAGATGAGCGATCAGCGTGATCGCGCCGCGAACCGGAATGAACCACGGGAAAATTGCCGTGAAGGCGTACAGGTTGACGCCGTACAGGACGAGGCCGAATGCGCCGCCGGCAAGCGGCGTGGCGCGAAGCGACAATCCGTGGGCCAGCCGTGCCAGCACGGCCGCATAGACCAGCGAAAGCGCCGCATGCACGAGCGTCGCCACGCCCATGACCAGCGGATCGAAGCCGCCGGACGAACCGAGCACGCTGCGCCCCATCACGATCGCGGCAGTGAGGCGTGCGTCGCGCAACAGATTCCGGACGGCATCGTCGCCGGCAATTGCCCACAGCAGCAACTCGATGACGGTCGATCCGACGGCCGCGCCGAAGGCTGCCCAGAGAATCGGGACCGGACTGATTTGCTTCAATGGTCGTCCACCATGGCAAGCGGCGGATGCGTCGCGCCGCCGTGCGGCCTTACAGCGCGCGGTCGCAATCCGACCAGTATGCAAACGGGTCGCGATGTTTCGGATAGTGCTCGTCGAGCCACTTCAGCAGCGTCGCGCGGGCGTTGTCCATGTCGGCCTTCAGCGACGACGTCGTCAGTTCGTGCACCTCGACGGACTTTTCGCGGTCGATCACGAAGCAGTTCCAGTCGGGACCGTCCAGATCCGGATCGTCGGACGCCTTCGACGACTTGCTCCAGCCGAAACGCTTGCGTGCATCGATGTAGTAGCGCGGGTGCACCTTCAGATACGACATCTCGCCGCCCTGCAGGCTGCTCTCGGCGCGCAGCACGTCGTGCTCGTCGACGATCTGCGTGACTTCCGGAAGGCGGCGCGAGCGCCATCCGGCCGGCAGCGTCGCCACGGCCCGGATGCTGTCGTACGTCCCCCATTCCAGCCCCCACGCTTCGGCCATGCGCTTCATGAACGCGTCGGCGCTCGGATAGCCGCGCAGCTGGATTCGGGTCGACAGCGTGACTTCGACGCGGCCACGGCCGCCGGATGCACTGGACACCTCGTCGTCCGCCGCCTCGAACGGATTGCCGGGGCGCGGCGAAGTACGCGTCGCGTCCGCGGGCGCCATGCCCGAAAACAGCTGGTCCAGCGCCGCACGCGCTTTCGACGACTTGTCTGGTCTATTCATCGGTTCCCTTTTCAACAGATTTGAACCCGTACTGCAATGATTGAAGAGTGGCCCGCCACCGGCCGAAGGCACGATTCTGCCTCACTGTGGCGATCTCGCCGTATTCCGCGGCTGCATTGTAACGATCTGGCGACGACGGTCGAGCTGACAGAAATGGCACCGCACGGTCGATCGCATCCACGGCAAGGCGCGTGCCTACCCCAACGCCTTCACCATCCGCTCCATCAACGCCAGCACCTCCGGCCGACTCTCGCCCTTCGCATGCACGAAGTGATACCTGAGCTGCGAATCGACTTCATGCCGGCTGACGCGAACAAGCGCGCTGCGCGTCAGGTACGTATCCGCGAGCGGGGTCCGCGCCAGCGCCACGCCGAGGCCCGCTTCGGCCGCCGCGAGGACGAGGTTGTAATCCTCGAACCGGCGATCCTGCACCCGCGGCTTGAACGGAATGCCCAGCCCGTCGAACCAGGTGCGCCAGCCCGTCACGTCGGAATCGTGCAGCAACGGCATGTCGAGCAGCGCGGCGTCCCCCGCCCGGCGGCGCGCCTTCGCCAGCTGCTCGGCAAGCCGCGGATGCGCCACCGGGTACAGCCGTTCCGGCATGAACGCACGGGTTTCGAGCTGACGCCAGTTGCCGCGCCCGTACCGGATCGACAGATCGGCTTCACCGCCGGCGATATCGACGTTGCGCAGTTCGATGCCGAGCTCGATACGCAGCGCGGGTGCTTCGCTTTCGAGCGCATGCTGCCGCTCGAACAGCCAGAGCTGCGCGAACGCGGGCACGACGCTCATCCGGACCAGCCGCGGCGTACGCGGCGAGCGCCATTGATCGGCCGCGCCGTCGATGATCGCGAACGCCTGCTCGATCCGGCCGACGAAGCGCTGCCCGTCCGGCGTCAGGCGCACGCCGCGCGCATGCCGCTCGAACAGCGCCATCCCGAGCCAGTTTTCGACGGCGGCCACCCGCCGGCTGATCGCACCGTGCGTGACGCCGGAAACATCGGCGGCCGCGAGAAACGAACCCTCGCGGGCCACCGTGCAGACGGTCTCCAGGCTCGCGAGCGGCGGCCGCGGGCCGGGCGCCGACGCGGCAACCGGCAGCACGTCCACGACCGGGCGCGCACGCGCCGGATCGTCAGCCCGACGCGAACCCGAGCTGTGAACCATATTCATATCCGCGTGTTGATCTGTGCGCTAGCTTAACATCTCGCGACGCCGCACCATGGCTGCATGAATACCCTTTCCTCATCGACGTCGCGCGGCGCGCGACAACCGCTCGTCGCGGCAGGCGCGGTCGCGTTCACGATCGTCTCGTGGGCATCCGCATTCCCGTTCATCCGGATCGGCCTGCACGGCCTCGCACCGCTGCAGCTCGCGTCGGCACGTTTCGCGACCGCGGCGCTGCTGGTGATCGCGTGGCTCGCGTGGCGGCGGCCGCCGCTGCCGGCGAAAGGCGACGCATTGCGCTTCGTCGCGTGCGGTTTTCTCGGCATCGCGCTGTACAACGCGCTGCTCAATACCGGCGAGCAGACCGTGTCGGCCGGCGCGGCAAGTTTCATCGTGAATACGCTGCCGATCTTCACCGCGCTGCTGGCCGCCGTGTTTCTGCGCGAGCGCTTCAACCGCTGGGGATGGCTCGGTTCGCTGGTCAGCCTCGCCGGCATCGCGGTGATCGCGCAAGGGCAGCCGGGCGGCCTCGTGCTCGGCTCGGGCAGCACGCTGATCCTCGGCGCGGCGCTGTGTTCCGCCAGCTATTTCGTGTTGCAGCGGCGGCTGATTCCCGTGTACGGCGCACTGGCCTGCACGGCATACACGCTGCTGGCCGGCGCGGTGCTGCTCACGCCCTGGCTGCCCGGCGCGCTCGGGTCGCTCGCCGGCGGGTCCCGCGACACGGCGCTGGCCGTCGTGGTGCTCGGTGTGTTCCCCGCCGCGCTGGGGTATGCGACCTGGACCTTCGCACTCGGCTACTTCGGCGCGGCCCGCGCGGCCAACTTCCTCTACCTGACGCCGGCGGTCGCGACGCTGCTGTCGATGGTACTGACGGGCGAGCGGCCCGGCATCGCGACGGCCTGCGGCGGCCTGCTGGCCATCGCAGGCGTGGTCTTCGTCGCACTGCGCGGGCGTTCGTAGATCGCCACCGCTTCGGTTGGCCGTGCCGGCCCGTCGATCCGGCAGCAGGCGGACCGAAACGCCCCCAGCTTCTGCGAAGCGGAATGGATCGTCCCGGGCAGGCGGTCGACACCCATTCGCCGACACAGGCGGGATTGACCGTTAGTTGCATTAAGACGAACACCATCGTTGATGAAAGCCAGCCGACGAAACCGGATAGGCGATCGCAAGTGCCCAAACTGTGCAGACAAATCGACCGAACAGTTCCGGATTGACCGCGCGTCAGTGTCCATGGCTTCGCCCCGTCGCCCGGCCGAATAATGGATGCATCCGTAAGGACATCGACAGCGAACCGCAGCCGGTGGCCCGCCGCAGCGCACGATTTCCGGCATCCGGAGGCTTCGACATCCGGGCGTCCGCCCTTGCCGCGCGGGCCGCTACGCGATTCGCCGCGGCGCGCAAAATCGCCTTCGTATATATTCATACGAATTGCATGACGGCCGGCGACGATTCGCCCGCTCGTCCGGGCGAGCCCGTCACACCGCCGGACGCCATGCAAGTGACGCCCATGATGGGTATGGAGACTCGTCCGACCGCCCCGGCGCCTCGCCGGCCGGTCGAGACGTCAATAGAAAGACATTCAATTCGGAGATGGCAGATGGAACGAAGCACTGTCGGCATGCGCTGCAAACCCCTGATCACCGTTGCACTGGCTGCCGCCGCATTCGCGGCCGCGTCGACGGCAATGGCCGACCAGGTCGTGAAGATCGGCAGCGTCGAACCGACGACGGGCGGCATTTCGCACCTCGGCAAGGACAACGAGAACGGTGCACGCCTCGCGGTCGAGGAAATCAACGCCAAGGGCCTGACGATCGGCGGCAAGAAGATCACGCTGCAGCTCGACGCGCAGGATGACGCGGCCGACCCGCGGCAGGCCACGCAGGTTGCGCAGAAGCTCGTCGACGACAAGGTCGTCGCCGTCATCGGCCACCTGAACTCGGGTACGTCGATCCCGGCGTCGAAGATCTACAGCGACGCGGGCATCGTGCAGATCTCGCCGTCGGCCACCAACCCGACCTACACGCAGCAAGGCTTCAAGACGACCTACCGCGTCGTCGCGACCGATGCGCAGCAGGGCCCCGCGCTCGCGAGCTACGCGCAGGCGAAGGGGGTGAAGAGCGTCGCGGTGATCGACGATTCGACCGCGTACGGCCAGGGCCTCGCGAACGAGTTCGAGAAGAAGGCGAAGGCGCTCGGCCTGAAGGTGCTGTCGCACGACGCGACCAACGACAAGGCGGTCGACTTCCGCGCGATCCTGACGAAGGTCAAGGGCGAGAATCCCGACGCGATCATGTACGGCGGCATGGACGCGACCGGCGGCCCGCTCGCGAAGCAGGCGAAGCAGCTCGGCCTGCGCGCGAAGATCCTGTCCGGCGACGGCGTATGCACCGACTCGCTGGCCGAACTGGCCGGCCCGGCGGCCGACAACGTGCTGTGCTCGCAGGCCGGCGCGGCGCTCGAGAAGATGCCGGGCGGCGCGGACTTCCTCGCGAAGTACCAGAAGCGCTTCAACCAGGGCATCAAGTTCGATGCGCCGTTCGCGTACGACGCGGTCTACATCGCGGTCGATGCGATGAAGCGCGCGAACTCGACCGACCCCGCCAAGATCCTCGCCGCGATGCCGTCGACGAAGTACAACGGCGTGATCGGCACGACGACGTTCGACGCGAAGGGCGACCTGACGCACGGGATCATCTCGATCTACGGCTACAAGAGCGGCAAGAAGACCTTCCTCGATCAGGTGAAGATGTAACCCGCCGCGGCGCCGGCACGACGGGAACGCCACCCGTCGGCGCCGGCGCCGGGCGGGCCGAATGCCGATTCACGGAGACGAAGCATCATGTGTGCAATGGCGTATGCGGAATTCCAACAGGAGCTGAAGAAAGCGCAGTTGACGGCGCGCGAGTTCGCCCGCCTGATCCGGATGAACGAAAGTTCGATCACGAACTATTCGAGCAAGGGCACCGTCCCGTCCCACCTCGCGGTCATCGCGAAACTGATCGGCACGCTGGCCGCGCACGAGATCGATTTCCGGCGCGTGATCCGGCAGATGCGGATCGAGCCGAAACGCCCGCGCGGCGGCGGCGTGTTTCCCGCGGCGGAAAAGCCGCGCGCGCGAAAGGCCGCGAAAGCCGACGCCTGAACCGCGGCATGCGTCGCATGCGGCAACGCAGAGGGCCGCTCGATGCATCGATCGATGCCCCCTCGCGCGCCGCGCAAACCGCGCCGCCCGATCGTTACCCCGCCGCCCGCACGTGATCGAGCAGCGCCTGCAACGGATGGCGCACCTGTTTCGACGACAAGCGCTTCACCTGGCTGCGACATGAATACCCGGTCGCCAGCGCCTCGCCTTCGTCCGCGGGCCCGTCGACGTGCGCCGCCCACGACTGCGCATAGATCGTCCTCGACGTCGCGAGATTGCGCGCCTCGTGCCCGTACGTGCCCGACATCCCGCAGCATCCGGTCGACTCGACCTTCAATCGCAAACCGCGCCGCGCGAATACCTGCATCCATTGCTTGCCGCTGTCGGGCGCATTGGTCTTCTCGGTACAGTGCGGCAGCAACCGGTACGAACCGGTCACGCCGCTCGCGCCGGCTTCCGGCAGTGCCTGCAGCAGCCACTCCTGCGGCAGCGCAACTTTCGGTACCTCGGCGAGCCCCGTCACCTTCAGGTATTCCTGCCGATACGTGAGCGTCATCGCCGGATCGAGGCCGACCAGCGATACGCCCGAACGCGCCAGCGCGGCCAGTTGCGTCGCATTGCGGATCGCGGCCTTCTCGAACGCGTGCAGAAAGCCCTGCACGTGCAGCGCCTTGCCGTTCGGTGCAAGCGGCGCGAGCCAGACCTGAAAGCCCGTACGCGCCGCCAGCTCGATCAGCGTCGCCAGCTGCTCGGTATCGAAATAGCGCGTGAACGTGTCCTGCACGATGACGACGCTGCGAACGCGCTGCGCGTCGCTCAGCGCGGCAAGCGCGCGCGGGTCGGCCGGCTTCACGCTCCATTGCCGGATCACGGCCGCGAGATCGAAGCGGCTCAGCAGCGGGCTGTCGACCATGCCGACCTGCCGTTCGAGCAGCGTGCGTACCCATCCCGCACGCATCAGCCCGTTGTACAGCGCCGGCACGCGCGCCATCCACGGCATCGTGACTTCGAGCGAGCCGATCAGGTAGTCGCGCAGCGGCCGCAGGTAGCGCTGGTGATACAGCTCGAGAAAGCGCGAACGGAACTCGGGCACGTTGACCTTCACGGGGCACTGCCCCGCGCACGACTTGCACGCGAGGCATCCAGCCATCGCGTCGTACACCTCGTGCGAGAAATCGGCGTCGCCGCCGCGCGCCGCGCGACTGTTGCGCCAGCGGGCGGCCAGGCCGCGCAGGAACGGCTGCCGCGCACGCGCCGCCGCGACGACGTCGATGCCGGCCTGTCCTTGCAGGCGCAACCATTCGCGCATCAGCGACGCGCGCCCCTTCGGCGACTGCACGCGTTCGCGCGTCGCCTTCCACGACGGGCACATCGCGTCGTCCGGATCGAAGTTGTAGCACGCGCCGTTGCCGTTGCAGTGCATCGCGGTGCCGTAGGCCTGCCACACGCGCTCGTCGATCTGCCGGTCGTAGTCGCCGCGCGTCGGCACTTCGTCGATCTTCAGCAGCCGCATCGTATTGTCCGGCGGCGTCGCGATCTTGCCCGGGTTGAACTGGTTGTGCGGATCGAACGCGGCCTTCAGTTGCTGCAGCGACGGATACAGCTCGCCGAAAAACGCCGGCGCGTACTCGGAGCGCACGCCCTTGCCGTGCTCGCCCCACAGCAGGCCGCCATGACGCTGCGTGAGTTCGGCCACTGCGTCCGACACGGGCCGCACCAGCGCGGCCTGCTTCGGGTCCTTCATGTCGAGCGCCGGCCGTACGTGCAGCACGCCCGCGTCGACGTGACCGAACATCCCGTACTGCAGCCCGTGGCCGTCGAGCAGCGCGCGGAATTCGGCAATGTACGCGGCGAGGTTCTCGGGCGGCACCGCGGTGTCCTCGACGAACGGCTGCGGACGCGCCTCGCCCTGCACGTTGCCGAGCAGGCCGACCGCGCGCTTGCGCATCGCATACACGCGCTTCACCGCATCGTCGCCGGCCGCGAGCGTATGGCCGAGGCGCTCCACGCTCGTATCGGTGCGCAGATGCTCGACGAACGCACGCACGCGCGCATCGACGTCGTCCGCATCGTCGCCGCTGAATTCGACCAGGTTGATGCCAAGTGTCGGCCGCCGGTCGTCCTGCGGGAAATACTCGGCCACGCTGCTCCACACGAAATCCTTCATCGCGAGCATCAGCACCGTCGAGTCGACGGTCTCGATCGACAGCGGCCGGTGCCCGAGCAGCGCGCGCGCGTCGCGCAACGCATCCATGAAGCCCGCATAGCGCACGTTGACCAGCACCGAATACTTCGGGATCGGCAACACGTTGAGCTTCGCCTCGACGACGAAGCCGAGCGAACCCTCCGCGCCGCACAGCACGCTGTTCAGGTTGAAGCGGCCGTCGGGTTCGCGCAGGTGCGCGAGGTCGTAGCCGGTCAGGCAGCGGTTGAGCTTCGGAAACTTCGCGTCGATCAGCGCGGCCTGGTCGTCGCTGATGCGGCGCGCGGTGCGATAGACCTTGCCGATGCGGTCCTGCCGCGCGCAACGGCGCGCCAGCTCGTCGTCGTCGAGCGCATCGCTGTGCAGCCGCTCGCCGCCCATCAGCACGAAATCGAGTGCGAACACGTGATCGCGCGTCTTGCCGTACGTGCAGCTGCCCTGCCCGCTCGCGTCGGTATTGATCATCCCGCCGACGGTCGCGCGGTTCGACGTCGACAGCTCCGGCGCGAAAAACAGCCCGTGCGGCTTCAGCGCCGCATTGAGCTGATCCTTGACGACGCCCGCCTGCACGCGCACCCAGCGCTGCCCGACGTCGATTTCGAGGATCCGGTTCATGTTGCGCGACAGGTCGACGACGACGCCGTCGGTCAGCGACTGCCCGTTGGTGCCCGTGCCGCCGCCGCGCGCGGCCACCGCGACGTCGCGGTGCGCGGGTTCGGCCAGCAGCCGCGCCAGCAGCCGGACGTCGTCCGCATGCGCGGGGCAGATCACCGCCTGCGGCAGGCGCTGATAGATCGAGTTGTCGGTGGCCTGCACCGTCCGGTTCGCGTGGTCCGCATGAATCTCCCCGGCGAATCCCGCCGCCTGCAGCGCGGCGAGGAAATCGCGGTAAACGTTCGCGGGCGGGCTGGCGGGACGGGGCAACGGGGCGATCGACATGGGTAAAAACGCAGTGTGGGTGGAGCCGGCCGGCTCGCGCGCACCAAAACATGATTTTTTAGCAAGTTTCCGCGCGACCGGGAATTCCAGTATCTTTGGATATTCCGCGAGAAACAAACGAATTCTTGCCCGGCGAATATTGCATAAAACTCATGAATTACCGTCGCCTGACCCCGTCGATGTCATTGCTGCTCGTGTTCGAGGCCGCCGCGCGGCATGAAAGCTACACGCGCGCGGCCGAGGAGCTGTCGCTGAGCCAGAGCGCGATCAGCCGGCAGGTCCAGACGCTCGAGGACCAGCTCGGCGTGCCGCTGTTCCGGCGCGAAGGCCGCTCGGTGAAGCTGACCGAAGTCGGCCGCCGCTATTTCGCCGAACTGAGCGGCGCGCTCGGGCGCATCCGCGGCGCGACGCTGCAGGCGATGTCGCACCAGGCGGGCGCCGGCACGCTGCGGCTCGCCACCTTGCCGACGTTCGGCTCGAAATGGCTGCTGCCGCACCTGCACGACTTCTACGCCGCGCATCCGGGCGTGACCGTGCATCTCCATTCACGGATCGGCACGATCGATTTCCTCAACGACGACCTCGACGCGGCCATCACCGTCGGCGCGGGCGACTGGCCCGGCCTGCACGCGCACCGGTTGTACAACGAGTTCCTGATCGCGATCGCGCCGCCCGAGGCGGGCCGCGGCCGCAAGGCCGACGCGCGCACGCCGGCATGGGCCGCGAAGCAGACGCTGCTGGGCGTGACGAGCAACCAGCAGGCATGGGCCGAATGGTTCTCGCACTATCGGCTCGACCATCGCCAGATGCGTATCGGCCCGAGCTTCGAGCTGACGTCCCACCTCATCCAGGCCGTGCGCGCCGGGATGGGGATCGGGCTGGTGCCGAAGGTACTGGTGGAGGATGAATTGAGCCGCGGCGAACTCGTGTCGATCGGCGACGCGATCACGAGCCAGCGCAGCTACTACCTCGTCTATCCGCCCGGCAACGAGACGCTGCCGTCGCTCGCCGCGTTCCGTGAATGGCTGCTGGCGTCGTGCTGACGCGCGGCCGGCCGCCGGCCGGTCAGGTGCGCCATTCGCCGAGAATCTGCTCGGCCAGGTAATCGCACGGCGGGCGCGCCGACTGCGCGCTGCGCGCGAGCACGACCTCGATCTCGCCCAGCGGCGGCAGCCCGTGGCTTTCCGAAAGCTGCACGAGGTGATCCGGAATGCAGCAGCGCGCCAGCGGCGCGACCGCGAGCCCGGCCTCCACCATGCTCAGTATCCCGAGGTGGCTCGGGCTTTCGTACGACATCCGGTACGGGATCTTCCGCCGGTTCAGCGCCTTGACCGCGTGATCGCGCGCCATGCTGCCGCCGTGCGTGAAAAACGCCACCGGCAGCGGCCGCTCCTTCCACACGTCGCGTTTCGGCGACCCGACCCAGACGAGCGGCTCCATCCGGATCAGCTCGCCGGTCACGCCCTTGATCCGCGTGAGACACGCGAGGTCGACCGTGTTGTCCTTGAGCATCGGCACGAGCGCGCTGCTCGGCTGGCCGATCACGCGCACTTCGACGCGCGGATGCATCGCGGCGAATTTGCCGAGCACCTGCGGCAGCAGCGACGAAATGTAGTCGTCCGGCACGCCGATCGTCACGCGGCCGCGGATCTCCGGGCGCACCACCGACGCCCATGCCTCGTCGCGCAGCGCGAGCATCCGGCGGCCGTAGTCGGCGAGCATCGTGCCGTCGTCGGTGGCCGTCACGTTGCGCGTGTCGCGGATGAACAGCGGCTTGCCGAGCGCGTCTTCCAGCGCCTTGATCTGCATGCTCACCGCCGACGGCGACCGGTGCACGGCCTGCGCGCCCTGCGCGAACGAGCCGGTGTCGGCGACGGCCACCACCATCGCGAGTACGTCGAGGTCGAGCTTTTTCATGTCGATTCAGGAAATCTGATCAATCGATTCAGTTTATCCCGTTTTACTGCTCTCCTCCACGGCCGGACAATGAATCCCGTCAGCACTCACTCGATGCAGGAAGCGGAAAAATGCACACGTCCGGATCGCTTTACGGATTTCTCGCCATCGGCGGCATGCTCGCGGTCACGCCCGGGCCGAACATGGTCTACGTGATGTCGCGCTCGATCGCGCAAGGCCGCACGGCCGGGCTCATTTCGCTGGCCGGAGTGATGATCGGCTACCTGTTCTACATGTTCGGCGCGGCATTCGGCATCACGACGCTGTTCATGAGCGTGCCCTATGCGGGCAGCGTGCTGGGCGCGGTCGGGGCAGTCTACCTGCTGTATCTGGCATGGCAGGCGGTGCGGCCCGGCGGCCGCTCGCCGTTCGAGGTGCAGGCGTTGCCGAACGAGCAGCCGATGCGCCTGCTCGCGATGGGTGCGACGACGAGCGTGCTGAACCCGAAACTCGCGATGCTGTTCGTGTCGCTGCTGCCGCAGTTCATCGACTACCGGCAGGGCAGCGTGTTCGGCCAGTCGCTGTTTCTCGGCTCGCTGCTGATCGCCGCGTTCGCGTCGGCCAACGGGCTGGTGGCGATCTGCTCGAGCGGCATCGCGAAATTCCTGCGCGGGCGCCCGACGCTGCTGCTCGCGCAGCGCTGGGCGATGGGGCTCGTGCTTGGCGGCCTCGGCGTGCAGATGGTCCGGGAAGCATCGAAGCTGGCGGGCGTGGCGTGACGGCCGCGCGCGGGTAACGACATCCGCCTGCCGACGCGCGCGTGATGCCGTACAGCACGCACCGGCGCGCGTTGCGTCACTTCGCCGGCAGGTCGGCCGCCAGTTCGCGCAAGCGTGGGGGAAACCGGACGCGCAGCGAACGGCAGCTTCCGTTCGCTGTCGCGCGACGGCACATGTGCCACGAGCCGCGCCGCGACGCGGTGTGCGACCTCGATCGCGTCCGCATCGGAACCGATGAATCGATCGACGGATCCTCCAGGCATCCGTCGCCCCCTGTTTCGCTATACGAAGCGTCAGATCGGAACGACCCGCAACAGCCGTCGCAGGCAACCTGCCTCGATCGGCCGGCGCGTCACGCCGCGATCGCCTGCCGCTGCGCCTCGAGTTCGCGCACGAGCGGCAGCACCTTCTTGCCGAAGTACTCGACTTCCTCGATGAAATGCAGGAACCCGGCCAGCACCAGATCGACGCCGATCGCCTTCAACGCGACAATGCGCTCCGCGATCTGCCGCGGCGTGCCGATCAGGTTCGTGCGGAAGCCGTCGTTGTACTGCACGAGATCCTCGAACGTCGATTTCGCCCAGTTGCCCTCGCCTTCCGGCGACGCCTTGCCCGCCTGCTTCACCGCGTCGCCGAACGCATTGACCGCCTCGACGTGCGCGTGCGCAATGATGTCGTCGAGCACGGCCTTCGCCTCTTCCTCGGTGTCGCGCGCGATCACGAACGCGTTCACGCCGATCCGTACGCGATGGTTGTTCGCGGCCGCCTTGGCACGAATATCGTCGATCTGCGCCTTGAGGTTCTCCGGCGTGTTGCCGTTGGTGAAATACCAGTCCGACACGCTCGCCGCGTTGTCGCGCGCCGCCCGCGAGCTGCCGCCCTGGAAGATTTCCGGGTGCGGCTTCTGCACCGGCTTCGGGCTCAGCGTGTAATCGTTGAAGCGGTAGAAGTCGCCCTTGAACGTGAAGTTGTCCTGGGTCCAGATGCCCTTGAGCGCCTGGATGAATTCCTTCGAACGCCGATAGCGTTCGTCGTGCTCGAGCCACGGCTCGCCGATCGCGGTGAATTCGCCCTTGAACCAGCCGCTCACGACGTTGATCGCGATGCGCCCGTTCGAAATGTGGTCGATCGTCGCGAGCTGCTTCGCGACCACGGCCGGATGCCACGGCCCCGGCAGGATCGCGGCGAGCACCTTGAGCTTCGTCGTCGCATGCAGCAGCGCCTGGCTGAACGACACCGACTCGTGCTGGTATTCGGCGCCGTAGCCGGCCGTGAAGCGGATCTGGCTCAGCGCGTAGTCGAAGCCGGCCGCCTCGGCCGTGCGTGCGAGCTGCTGGTTGTATTCAAGGCTCCAGTCGGTACGCTGCTCGATCGTGCTGACGACGAGGCCGCCGCTGACGTTCGGCACCCAGTACGCGAATTTGACGCCGTCGGCGGAAGGGTCGTGAAGGCTCATGAAGGTGTCCTGGTCGAAGGGGAAACGGAAGCGGCCTACGCGGCCGCGGCGGAGAATGCGTGCGCACGCAACTGCGGTACCGCGCGATCCACGGCGAGCGCGATGCGCTCGCGCAGTGCCGGGTTCGCGATCCGGTACGCGTCGAAATCGCTTTCGGACGCGTACACGCCGACCGGCAGCGTGCGCGCCTGGAAGAAGCTGAACAGCGGTCGCAGTTGATGGTCGATCACCAGCGCATGACGCTCGCTGCCGCCGGTGGCCGCGAGCAGCACGGGCACGTCGACGAGCGCGTCATGGCGCACAAGGTCGAACAGGTGCTTGAACAGGCCCGTATACGACGCGCGATAGACCGGGCTCGCGACGACGAGCGCATCGGCCGTCTCGATCGCGCGGATCAGCGCCTCGAGATCGGCCGGCACCTGCGCGCGCGTCAGCGCACCGGCCAGCCGGCTGCCGATCTTGCCGAGTTCGATCAGTCGCGGCTCGATCGGCAGCGCGGCGCCGAGTGCCGCGACGATCTCGTTGGTCAGCGCCAGCGTACGCGACGGTCGTTGCAAGCTGCCCGATATCGCGACCACGTTGAGGGTGTTGCTCATGCGATGCGTTCCCGTTGTCGAGCCGCGTGTCGATGCGGCGATACCGCTTCGGGTCAGCAAGGAGCGTGCCATTCGGGCGGCCGGCTCGCGGCGCGATCGTCTGCATCGCGAAGTTTCGTGCGTTCGTCCGCCTGGCACGGGATTCGCACAAATGCGCGAGCGCGGCAAGCGTTCCGCCGCGCGTATCACATCGATATTCCACGACGTGATGAACCGGGCGAAGCGACCGTGCTGGCGAACTGCTGCCCAGGAAGCAGCGCAGCGCGCGATGGCATCGAATTCGACGCCCCGGCGTCGGGGCAACCCCGCTCGCCCGCACCATTGCAGGTTTCTCAGCAATCGCGCTTTGGTTATCAGAAATCGATGCTTTTCGCGCGCGGCGAAACATTGAACACTCTGCTGACCACGCAGCAGCCGGACCCCGGCGCTTGTCGGCACGGGTCCGTCTCGCCCGGCCATCCAACGGTTCATCGCCATGACTTCCATTTCCGCTTCGTCGCGCCCGCTCAACCTTCGTGTCGTCGTCCCGTCCCGCGACGCATCCGACACGCGCGATCCGGCCGGCCTGCCCGCTGCGGCACGCACCGCCTCCGTCCTGACGTTGCCCGGACGCCCGGCACAGGTCCGCGCGCGGACGCAGGTGTTTGCCGATCCACGCTCGCTCGCGCTGCTCGAGGAGGTGCACCGTGTCGCACCGAGCGACGCGAACGTGCTGATCGTCGGCGAGACGGGCACCGGCAAGGAACTGATCGCGCGCCACGTGCACGCTCTCGGCAATCGCCGCGACGGGCCGTTCGTCGCGGTGAATTGCGGCGCCTTCTCCGAAACGCTCGTCGACAGCGAACTGTTCGGCCATGAGAAAGGCGCATTTACGGGCGCCGTCGGCGCCAAGCCCGGCTGGTTCGAAGCCGCGCACGGCGGCACGCTGTTTCTCGACGAGATCGGCGACCTGCCGCTGTCGATGCAGGTCAAGCTGCTGCGCGTGCTGCAGGAGCGCGAGGTCGTGCGGCTCGGCTCGCGCACGGGCATTCCGGTCGACGTGCGCGTGGTCGCGGCGACCAACGTCGATCTGCAGCAGGCGGTGGCGGCCGGGCATTTCCGCGGCGACCTGTACTACCGGCTCAACGTCGTGCAGCTTGCGGTGCCGCCGCTGCGCGAGCGTCCGGGCGACATCCTGCCGCTCGCGCGTCACTTCTTCGACGACTACCGCGCGCGCCTCGGTGCCGGACCGCGCGGTTTCGACCCGCGCGCCGAGCGCCGGCTCGTATCGCATCACTGGCCCGGCAATATCCGCGAACTGGAGAACGCGATCCATCACGCGCTGCTCGTGTGCCGCCACGATGTGCTGCACGACACCGACCTGCACCTTGCGTCGCCGTGCGTGCCACCGGCCGCCGTGCCTGCGCCGGAACCGTCCGCCCATGCTCAGGCTGCGTTCGAGCACGCGTTGCGCGACCTGCTCGACGACGGACACGGCAACCTGTTCGAGCATATCGAGGACACCGTGATGCGCGTCGCGTTCGACTTCAGCCACCGCAACCAGATCCGGGCCGCGCAACTGCTCGGCATCAGCCGCAACGTGCTGCGCGCGCGGCTGATCCGTGCGAAGGAAATTGCGGCGCTGAAATAATCTCGCCCAACGGCGCGATCGCGCCGCAATCCGTGCATTGACGTCCGAACCTGATGTATCGTGGCGCGAAGCTCGTGCTTCGTTGCCGCTCGCGCATCCGGTCATCCGTCATGCGACCGGCTGCCCCCGGCGACCGGGCACCCGCACGATTCTCCGCAATACGATGCCGACCGACGCCCATGCAGGCCCGGCCGCGCCCCCGTTCACCCGTCCGGAATCCGTCGCCATGAAAAAGCTTGTGAATCGTCCGTCCGATGTCGTGCGAGAAATGCTGGAAGGCATCGCGCGGCAGTCGCCGCATCTCGCGATCCTCGGCGACGAGCACGTGCTCGTCCGCCAGCCGCTGCCCGAACCGTCTCGACGCCCCGTCGCGATCCTGTCCGGCGGCGGCAGCGGCCACGAGCCCGCGCACGGCGGCTACGTCGGCGAAGGGATGCTGAGCGCGGCCGTGTGCGGCGAAGTATTCACGTCGCCGTCCACCGACGCCGTGCTTGCCGCGATCCGCGCGAGCGCCGGCCCCAACGGCGCGCTGCTGATCGTGAAGAACTACACCGGCGACCGGCTCAATTTCGGGCTCGCCGCCGAGCTTGCGCGCGCGGAAGGCATTCCGGTCGAGACGGTCGTCGTCGCCGACGACGTATCGCTGCGCGGCCGTGTCGACCGTGGCCAGCGGCGCGGGATCGCCGGCACCGTGCTGATCCACAAGCTCGCCGGCGCGGCCGCCGCGCGCGGGCTGCCGCTTGCCCGTGTTGCAGCCATCGCGCGCGACGCGGCGGCCGAGCTCGGCACGATGGGCGTCGCGTTCGACGGCTGCACGATCCCGGGCGCCGACAAATCGGGCTTCAGCCTCGGCGATCAGGAGATCGAGCTCGGCCTCGGCATTCACGGCGAGAAAGGCGTCGAACGTCGCGCGCCGCTGCCGGCCGACGCGCTGGTCGACACGCTGCTGTCGAGCATCGCCGCCGATCTCGTGCTCGACCGCGGCGAACGCGTCGCGCTGTTCGTCAACGGTCTCGGCGCGACGCCGGACATGGAGCTCGCGATCGTGCTGCGTGCCGCGTACGACAACCTGACCCGGCGCGGCATCGTCGTCGCGCGCGCGTGGGCCGGCACATTCCTGTCCGCGCTGAACATGCCCGGCTGCTCGATCTCGGTGCTGCGGCTGAACGACGAACGCGCATCGCTGCTCGACGCACCGACGCAGGCGCGCGCCTGGCCGGGCGGCGGCGCCGTGAATGCACGGATCCGCGTAGCCGCGGCCGCGTCGCCGGACGCACCACTGCCGCCGCTCGACGCGGCCGGCCGCGCCTGGGCCGCGCGCCTGCAGCCGGCGCTGCACGCGGTCGCGCAGACGCTGATCGATCACGAGCAGACGCTGACGGACCTCGACGCGGCGGCCGGCGACGGCGACCTCGGTGCGAGCATGCTGCGCGCCGCGCACGCGATCCTCGCGTTGCCCGATACCGCGTACGCCACGCCGGCCGGCGCACTCGCGGCGCTCGGCGCGGCGTTGCGCCGCGCGATCGCCGGCAGTTCCGGGCCGTTCTATGCAACCGCGCTGCTGCGCGCATCGCGCCGGCTGGCCGACCTTGCCGAACCGTCGGCGCGCGACTGGGCGGCGGCATTCCGCGCGGCAGTGGATTCGATCAGCGAACTGGGGGGCGCGCATGCCGGCGACCGGACGATGCTCGATGCACTGGTGCCGGCCGTCGAGGCATTCAGCCGCGCGCTCGACAGCGATCGCGACAACGCAAGTGCATGGACGGCGGCCGTGGAAGCGGCCGTGGAAGGCGCGGAAGCCACCGCGCGCATGACGCCGCGCGCAGGGCGGGCGAGCTATCTCGGCGAGCGCGCGATCGGCACGCCGGATGGCGGCGCGGTAGCCGTGTCGTACTGGTTGCGCGCGTTGCAGCCTCACGTGCGCTGAACGGCAACGCGCGGGATGCGGGTGGGCGGCCGCGCCGCCCGCCTCTCAGCCTGCGTTCATCCGCCCGGGCGACAGCATCGCGCCGACGCGCAACACTGTGGTGAACATCGCGGCGAGACGACACGGCACGCCGGCGGCGAGCAGCGTGATGACCGCGCGGCCCATCGGCGGACGGACGGGCGCGGGGGAAGATGTCATCGCAAACATGACAACGTCAACCACGACATCGCGTCGCGGTGAACGGCCGAAGCGCCGCGCTCAAACACCTTCGACCAGCACGGCACGATAGCGCGCGCCCTTGAACCGGTGCTGCACGACGGCCTGGTATTCGGGGCCGTGATACCACGCATGTGCGGCCTCCTTCGACGGAAACTCGACGATCACCACGCCTTCGGGTCCTTCGCCTTCCAGCGTTTCCTGAGCGCCGTAAGCCGCGAGCACCTTCACCGGATGACCAGCGAGCGTCGCGCCGACCTTGCTCGCGTAGGTATCGAGTTCGTGCTGATCCTGCGTGCTTTCCCGTGTAAAAACGATGTAAGTTGCCAAGATGCGTGCCCCTTTGTCCGGTGGATGGAAATCGCGCGCGTATCGCTGCTTTCCGACGATCGCGCCGCCCCCGGCCGCGTGCAGTGCGAACGGGTGTGCGGATTATAGGCGGTCGCGGCGCAAGCCGCCGCGACGCTGAAAAAACCGATCCCCACATCGTCCGATGACATCGGGCATCGCAAATTGGCGGGATGACTTGCCCGGCGTGCGACGTGTCGACGCCGCTGTTCGGCGGTACCGCTCCGATCGCCAACGACCGGTTGATCGGCGAGACCGGCAACGCGCTGATTCCCGCGTATCACATGCTGGCCGCTGCGCAACCGGGCTGATCCGCGCGCCGGCGGCGCCCGGCTGTCCATCAACGGCATCCATTGCATCGCCCGCCGTCCGGCGACGGACAGCGGGCGACGCAGGTCGGGCGGCTGAAGCCGCGGCGGGATTGTTGTCGCCCGGACAACACGATGTGCACACGTGCGGCGCTGTTGGCGTGTATCGGCCGTCACTACAATCGCTGACACGCTCAACCGGAATCCGGGCGAACCGAAGCGCGCGACCTTCACGATCGCGCTCGCGAACCGCGCCGTGCCGCGCGGCTCAATCCACTCGACGAACAGGACTACTGAACATGAACGCACCACTCCGCAACGTCCAGCCGGTTATCGACCGCCTGGGAAAAGAAGGTTCGGGCGAGCTCGTTCCCTCCCGCTACGCCGTGCGCATCGGCGATGTCGATGTCGTGCTGATCAGCGACGGCGTGCTGCCGCTGCCGACTTCCACCATGTCCACCAACGTGAGCGAGGCGGAGCGCAACGCCTGGTTCGACGGGCGTTTCCTGCAACGCGACCGATTCGACTGGGCGCTCAACATCGCGCTCGTGCGCAGTGCCGATCGGCTGATCCTGATCGATTCGGGCGTGGGTGACGGCTTCGAATACTTTACGCGCGCCGGGCGATCGGTGATGCGTCTGGAATCGGCCGGTATCGACCTGGCCGCGATCACCGACATCGTGATAACGCACATGCACATGGATCACGTCGGCGGGCTGAACACCGACGGCGTCAAGGCCCGGCTGCGCCCCGACGTACGCATTCACGTATCGGCCGCCGAAATGGCGTTCTGGAAGAATCCGGACTTCAGCAAGACGGTGATGCCGGAAACCGTACCACCCGCACTGCGCAAGGCGGCGGCCAGGTTCGTGACGCTCTACGGCGAAAACATCGTGACGTTCGATCGGACCGTGGAAGTCGCAACCGGCGTGACGGCGCGCGTGACGGGCGGACATACGCCCGGGCACTGCGTGGTCGACGTCGCGTCGAACGGGGAAAAGCTGACGTTCGCGGGCGACGCGATCTTCGAAGTCAACTTCGACCACCCCGACTGGCAAAACGGCTTCGAGCACGATCCCGAAGCGGCTGTCGACGTGCGCATCGCATTGTTCAACGAAGCCGCCGACACCGGTGCGCTGCTGGCCGCCGCACATGTCGCGTTCCCTTCCATCGGCCATGTTGCGAGGGACGGCAGCGGCTTCCGCTTCGTTCCCGTCGTGTGGGACTACTGATCGAGGATCGGCGACCGGTGCGTGCTGCGGCAACGCATCGGCGGTCCTCCCGAACGGCACCACCATAAAAACGCGCCGCCGCATTTCATGCGGCGGCATCACGTCACGCGCCAAAGCGCATCACGACCGCCCGAACCTCACGCGAGCGCCGACATGTTCCGCTCCGCGACCTCGTCCGCCGCCTCCTTCACTATACCGACGCTCTCGTCGGCTTTCGCACGCGTCACGAGCCGCTTGTCTCTCGACTCGATGCCGGGCACCGCGCCGATCGCGTTGCGCCAGCCCGCCGATACCTCGGTCTTTCCCGTCTCGATGTCTCCGTCGTGGCATCCGCCTCGTCGCCCGGCAAAACACCCTGAAAATATTGTCCCGGTGGAATCGCGCACGTCAGCAGGGCGCTGCGGGTCGAGTCGATGCGGGCAGTCAGGCCACCGGCGCGCACGGCATGTGCCGTGTCTTCGAGGTCACCGGCACATCGGCCGGAATCGCGTCGGTACGCAGTTACGGCGGGACCGTCGCGAGCGTGAGACCGCGACCGGGAACCGCGTTCGTCGTGGGTTGTGGAAACGAAATCGGGTCGCGCCGTTCGCGCGGCGCGTCAAGCCAGCGTCGCCGTCGCCTGCATCGTCAGCCAGCCATCGCGATCCTTCGCCCACAGCTCGATCGTACTGCCGTCGTCCGACGGCTTGCCGCACAGCGTGAACGGCTCCCCGTCGAAGGTCGGGCGCACCGCGCGAAACGCAAAGCTCGCGAGCACCGCGTCCGGCCGTTCGCGATGCACGAGATCGACGAGCAGCGTCGCGATCAGCGGGCCGTGCACGACGAGCCCCGGATAGCCTTCTTCCTGCGTCACGTAGCTGCGGTCGTAGTGGATACGGTGACCATTGAAGGTCAGCGCCGAATAGCGGAACAGCATCACGGCGTCGGCCGTGACGGTGCGCGCCCACGTTTCACCCGTGGGCGCCGCGACCGGCTTCTGCGCCGGCGCGCCCGGCTGCTGCGCGTCTCGATAGACGATGTCGTGCTCTTCCTCGATACACAGCACCCCATCGGACTCGATGCGGTGCTGCACCGTCACGAACACGAGCCGGCCGCTGCGGCCCGTCTTGTCCTCGATGTTCGCGATCGTCGATTCGCGCGTCGCGCGCCGCCCCGCGCGCAGCGGCGCGTGAAACGTCAGCCGGCCGCCGGCCCACATGCGGCGCGGCAGCGGCACGGGCGGCAGGAAGCCGCCGCGCTTCGGGTGGCCGTCGGGGCCGACTTCGGCCAGCGGCGCGATGGGCAGGAAATAGAGCCAGTGCCACATCGGCGGGACGACGTCGCCGGGCGACGGGCGGTCGAGCGTGGCGGCCAGCGCGTTGAGCGGGAACGCGGTGATGTCGTCGCCAAGCGTTTCGGTCTTGCCGAGCCACGCGTCGAGTGACGCGGGTGCGGCGGGCTGCGAGGATGAGTTCGACACTGATGGAGTCTCCGGTGCGTTGGCAAGGGCCCAAATATGCGCGCCGCACGGCGTTTCGCGAAGTCGGCATTCCCGAACCCGGGCTTCGAATTTGCTCGCCCCCTGCGGCCCTGCCGGTCCTGCGCGACGATTTTCGTCTGACCATTCGATACATTCGACAATATAGCCGCCTCGCGCGCCGCGTGCGATTCCTGGCGCGGACCTTACAGCTTGACCACCGCCGGCACGCTGCCTAAATTGGTTCTGATGGACCGGCCGCGCGACGAGCGACATGTCATCCGGGTGACAAGAAAACGATAGTTTGCTATCGAATGTTTTTACCCTATCATCTCGGCCATGACCAATCTGCACGACCTCCGCCTCGCCGTCAGCAGCCTGCTCGTGCTGTCCGCGCGCAAGTGGCGCCGCACCAGTGACGGCGTGCTGAACGCGTACAACGTGTCCGAGGCCTGCGCGACGCCGCTCCTGATCGCCGGCCGGCTCGGCGAAGGTGTACGGCAGGGCACGCTCGCCGAACACGTCGGGATCGAAGGGCCGTCGCTCGTGCGCCTGCTCGACCAGCTGTGCGCGGCCGGCCTTGCGCGCCGCGACGAGGATCCGCACGATCGTCGCGCGAAAACGATCTCGCTGACGGCCGCCGGCCGCGCCGTCACCGCGAGGATGGAAGAAGACCTGCGCACGCTGCGCGCTCAGGTGCTCAAGGGCGTGACGCGCACCGATCTCGAAACGACGCTGCGCGTGCTCGAAGCGTTCAACGCGTCCGAGTCGCACCCGCCCGCCTCGCGTATCTCCCCCGCCGACGACACCGCGTCATGACCTATCCGAGCCTCCGCGACTGGCTGTTCTCGGGCAAGACGTTCGCCGCGTCGATGCTGGCGCTGTACCTCGGCCTGTATTTCCAGCTGCCGCGCCCGTACTGGGCGATGGCGAGCGTCTACATCGTGTCGAACCCGTTCGTCGGCGCGACGCGCTCGAAGGCGCTGTACCGCGCGCTCGGCACCGCGCTCGGCGCAGCCGCCGCGATCTTCTTCGTGCCGCCATTCGTCGAGACGCCGCTCCTGTTCAGCATCATCGTCGCGACCTGGTGCGGCACGCTGCTCTACCTCGCGATCTCCGACCGCACCGCGCGCAGCTACGTGTTCATGCTCGCCGGCTATACGATGCCGCTGATCGCACTGCCGACCGTGACCGACCCGTCCACCGTGTTCGACGTCGCGATCGCGCGAACCGAGGAAATCGTGCTCGGCATCGTCTGCGCGAGCGTGGTCGGCAGCACCGTGTTTCCGAACCGGCTCGCGCCGACGCTGATCGAACGCACCGACGCGTGGTTCAAGGACGCCGCGTTCTACGGTCGCGAGACGCTGTCCGGGCAAATTGCCGGCAAGGCGTTGTCGGCATGCCGCCAACGGCTCGCCGCGACGATCACCGGCCTCGAATTCCTGCTGAGCCAGCTGAGTTACGACCATGCGCACCCGCGCATCCTTGCCCGCGCGCAGGCGCTCGCGGGCCGCATGCAGTTGTTCCTGCCGCTGATGTCGTCGCTCGCCGATCCCTTGATCGCGCTGATGCGCGACCTGCACGTGCGCCCGCCCGCTCTCGATGCGCTGCTGGCCGATGCCGCGAAATGGTTCGACGCACCGCTGCCGTCCGTGAAGGCCGACGGCGACATGGCCCACGACGCGGTCGCGGACAACCTGCGCGAGCGCATCGCCGCGCTGCAGCCCGCCGACAGCGCCCTGGCGAGCTGGGAGGGCGCACTGCTGTCGAACGCGCTGTGGCGGCTGCGCCAGGTCGTCGACATCTGGCAGGACTGCCGTTCGCTGCGTGCGCTGATCGCGAACGAATCGGGTGTGTGGCAGCCGCGCTACCGGCACTGGCGGCTCGGCGGCACCGAACGCTTCTTCGATCGCGGGATGATGCTGTTCTCGACGCTGACCGTCGTGTTCGCGATCGTGTTCGCGTGCTGGCTGTGGATCTCGTCCGGCTGGCACGACGGTGCGGCGGCCGTCACGCTCGTGGCCGTGTCGTGCAGCTTCTTCGCCGCGCTCGACGAGCCGGCGCCGCTGGTGTTCAAGTTCTTCCTGTCGACCGCCGCGAGCGTCGTGTTCGCGGGCCTGTACCTGTTCGTCGTGCTGCCGCACGTGCACGATTTCGCGATGCTCGTGCTGATGTTCGCGGGCCCGTTCATCCTGATCGGCACGCTGCTGCCGCGCCCGCAGTTCAACATGGTGACGATGCTCGTCGCCGTGAACACGGCGACCTTCATCAGCATCCAGAGCGCGTACGAAGCCGATTTCTTCGTGTTCCTGAACAGCAACCTCGCGGGTGTCGCCGGGCTGCTGTTCGCGTACGTGTGGACGCGGGCGACGCGGCCGTTCGGCGCGGAGCTCGCGGTGCGGCGCCTGTTGCGCTCGGGCTGGGAAGACGTCGCGCGCTCCGCGTCGACGCAGCCGCTCGACGACCAGCGCAACCACGCATCGCGGATGCTCGACCGCGTCACGCAGCTGCTGCCGCGCCTGGGCGCATCCGACGATCACCGCCACCCGTCGATCGAGAGCTTCCGCGACCTGCGCATCGCACTGAACGCGCTTGACCTGCGCCGCTCGCGCCGTCGCCTGTCGGGCGACGTACCCGACGCGATCGATCGCGTCCTCGCCGGCGTCACCGATCACTACGCGCGCTGCGCGGCCGCGAACGCGCGCCAGCCGGCACCGCCCGCGCTGCTCGCGACGATCGACGACGCACTGCACCGCGTGGGCGGTCGCGGCCTGCCGGGTGCCGCGCCGGCCGAGGGCGGCACCGCACCTGCCGCCCCTGCCACGCACCGCCGGCTGCGCGACACGCTGCACGCGCTCGTCGGGCTGCGTCTGTCGCTGTATCCGGCCGCTGCCGGCCAGGCGCCTCGGGCCCCGGACGGAGCACGCGCATGATCCGGCTTTCCAACCCGTCCTTCCGACCGCGACCATGATCGGCGAAATCGACATCTTCGGCGTATTCGTGCCGGCCCCGCTCGTGCTGATGCTGATCGCCTACCTGATCAACATCGTCGTGCGCGCCATGCTCGAGCGCGTCGGCTTCTACCGCCTCGTCTGGCACCGTTCGATCTTCGACCTCGGCATCTACGTGTTCGTGCTTGCCGCCGTCGTCATCGCTTCCCACCATCTCGTGGCTTCCTAACGTGAAAAAAACCTGGCTCTCGGCAGGGCAAATCCTGCTCACCCTGATCGTCGTCGTCGTGGCCGGCCTCGTGCTGTGGCGGATCATCAACTACTACATGTTCTCGCCGTGGACACGCGACGGGCACGTGCGCGCCGACGTGATCCAGGTCGCGCCGGACGTGGCGGGCCTCATCACGTCGGTGCAGGTCGCCGACAACCAGGAGGTCAAGCGCGGCCAGGTGCTGTTCGTGATCGACCAGGCGCGCTACACGCTCGCGGAACGGCTCGCTGAAGCGACGCTCGCGCAGCGCCGCGCGACACTGGCCCAGGCGAAGCGCGAATACGCGCGCAACCTGCAGCTCGGCAACCTGGTCGCGAGCGAGCAGGTCGAGGAAAGCCGCACGCGCGTCGAACAAGGCGAAGCCAGCGTCGCCGACGCACAGGTATCGCTCGACACCGCGAAGCTGAACCTGCAGCGCACGACGATCGTGAGTCCCGTGGACGGCTACCTGAACGATCGCGCGCCGCGTGTCGGCGAATACGTGCCGGCCGGCCGCGCGGTCCTGTCGGTCGTGGACCGCCATTCGTTCCGTGTCGACGGCTACTTCGAGGAAACCAAGCTGCGCGGCATCCATATCGGCCAGCCGGTCGACATCATCGTGATGGGCGAGCCGCATGCGCTGCGCGGCCACGTGCAGAGCATCGTCGCCGCGATCGAGGATCGCGACCGCACGCAGGGCGCGAACCTGCTGCCGAACGTGAACCCGGCGTTCAGCTGGGTGCGGCTCGCACAGCGCGTGCCGGTGCGCGTCGTACTCGACGAAGTGCCCGACGATTTCCGGATGATCGCCGGCCGTACCGCGACCGTGTCGATGCGCGACGCCGACACGCGCCGAAACGACAACACAAAACCGGCTGCCGGTGCCGGCTCGGCCCCGGCACCGGTCACCGCGGCGTCCGGGGCCGCCGCCAGCGCGGCGGGAGCATCGCAATGAACCGGCACGGTCTGCGCGTCGCGGCCGCACTCGCGCCGCTTGCGCTCGCACTCGGCGCATGCAAATCCGTCGGCCCCGATTACACGCTGCCGCAGCAGGCGTACGTGAATGCGCCGCTCGCGAACCATGCGCTCGACGACGCGAACGGAACGCTCGTGTCGCGCGACGCGGTGCCCGGCAACTGGTGGCAGCTGTACGACGACCCCGTGCTCGACGCACTGGTGCGCGATGCGCTGAAGTCGAACACCGACCTGCGCGTCGCCGCGGCCAACCTCGCGCGGTCGCGCGCGGCGCTGGAAGTCGCGAGCCAGCAGGGCGGGTTCTCGGGCGGCGCCGAAGCCGCGGTGCAGCGCGCGCAGGAATCGGCCGAGCAATACCTGCTCGAGAACAAGCTGCCGGTCGTCAACGAAGGCGCGGTCGGCATCAACGTGTCGTACGAGCTCGACCTGTTCGGCAAGCTGCGGCGCGGCGTCGAAGCCGCACGCGCGGACAGCGAGGCCGTCAAGGCGGCCGGCGACCTGGCGCGCATCACCGTCGTCGCCGACGTCGTGCGCGCATATGTCGAATCGTGCTCGGCCGGCGACGAGCTGGCGATCGCGAGGCAGTCGCTCGCGCTGCAGAAGCAGCGCGTCGCGCTGTCGCAGCGGCTGCGCGATGCCGGGCGCGGCAATCAGACCGACGTGACGCGCGGCGTGACGCAGGTGCGCACGCTCGCGGCCGACATCCCGCGCTTCGAAGGGCGCCGCAAGGTCGCGCAATACCAGCTCGCCGCACTGCTCGCGCGCGCGCCGGCCGACCTGCCGAAGGCCGTCGTCGAATGCGAACGGCTGCCGAAGCTGCGTCAGCCGATTCCGATCGGCGACGGTGCCGCGCTGCTGCGCCGCCGCCCCGACGTACGCGAAGCTGAGCGGCAGCTCGCCGCCGCGACCGCGCGGATCGGCGTCGCGACCGCGGCGCTGTATCCGTCGATCAGCATCGGTGCGTCGGCCGGCTCGGTCGGCGTCGCCGCCGACCTGTTCTCGTCCACCACGAATCGCTGGTCGTTCGGCCCGCTGATCAGCTGGTCGTTCCCCGTCAACGGCCAGCGCGCCCGCGTGCGCGAAGCCGAGGCGTCGACGGGCGGCGCGCTCGCGCATTTCGACGGCGTCGTGCTGAACGCGCTGCGCGAAACACAGTCGAGCCTCGCGACCTATGCGGCCGACGTGCAACGTACGGACGCCTTGCGCACCGCGTACGAATCGGCCCGCAATTCCGCCGACGAAACCCATCGTCTCTATGCGGCCGGCCGCGAGTCGTTCCTCTCCGATCTCGACGCGACGCGCACGCTGACGAGCGTGAAGGCGCAGGTTGCGGCGGCCGAAGGCCAGGTCGCGGCCGATCAGGTGCGGCTCTTCCTCGCGCTGGGCGGCGGGTGGGACGGCGACGGTACGGCGGCCGCGCGTGCCGCCGCAACGATCAAGGACGGCGAGTCGCCACGGTAGCGTCATCGCCTTCAATACATCACCCCGGTGCGGCAAAACGCACCGCGGTGGCGGGTTTTACTGATTCGCGCCATAGCATCCGGATGGCGACGCGTCCCTGCGTTGACGGTAGACTGGGCGATGCATTTCCATTCATCCGCGGCTGCCGATCCGGCAGCCGCCTTCATTCGGAGCGTCATCATGCGAACCAGTGCCCGCAACCATTTCGCCGGTCAGGTCGGCGCCGTCAAGCCCGGTGCCGTCAACGACGAAATCACGCTGCACACGCAGGACGGCCTCGACATCGTCGCCGTGATCACCCACGGCAGCGCGGCTTCGCTGGGCCTCGCGGCGGGCACGAAGGCGTTCGCGCTCGTCAAGGCATCGTCGGTCATCGTGATGGTCGACGTCGACAGCAGCAAGGTATCGGCGCGCAACTGCGTCGCGGGCACCGTCGCGACGGTCACGAAGGGCGCGGTGAATTCGGAAGTCGTGATCAAGGCCGCGGGTGGCGCCGAAATCGTCGCGATCGTCACCAATGACAGCGTCGATCGCCTCGGCCTCGCGAGCGGCTCGGCCGCATCCGCGATCTTCAAGGCATCGAGCGTGATCGTCGGCGTCGAGTGAGCGCGTGACGGTCGCGACGGAGAACCGCCCAGTGCCGCGCGTTCGCGCGGCCCGGCTGCCATCCGGCGGCATGCGATGACAGCCGCGCTCGATCCCGCGCGGGAAAGCGCGCTGCACGCGCTCCGATCGGCGGCCGCGCATGCCGACACGCCCGACGCACGGCTGTTCGGCGTGCTCATCGCGGCTCGCGCGTGCCGTAACGAACTCTCGCTGCTGGGGCTGTCCCCCGACCAGTTCGCCGGCTTGCTCGCCCGGCAGTTTCCGTATCTGGCGCCCGTCGCTGCACTGATGCCAATGGTCCCGTTGGCAGTGTTACCAGCCAACCATTCTGCGTTCGTCGCGACGCTGCGCTCGCGGCTGATGGACGACGCGAATCCCGACGTCGCCCGCGACGATGCCGACTGCCTCGCGTCGATCATCGCGCATGCGTGCCTGCGCCCCGACCATCTCTGGCGCGATCTCGGGCTCGACGGGCGCGACGCGGTATCCGCGATGCTCGATCGTTATTTCCCCGCGCTGGCCGCGCGCAACGTCACCCACCTGCGCTGGAAGAAATTCCTCGCACTGGAAGTGGCGGCCTCACTCGGCGCGCCGCCGGGCCCCGCACCGGGGTGCCCGGGCTGCGAAGATTTCGGTTTCTGCTTTCCTCACGCGCGATAGCCATCGCGTCGACCAGCCTGTCCACTTGCGTCATCGACGTCATGGACCAGTGCGCGACGCGCATCCCATAAACGGTCACCTGGCGGCGCATGTTGTCCGCCGTCCATGACCGCGGTCAATGTCGATGCCGGTGATGAATGTCCGGAAAGTGCGCGTGACTGTGCGTGATCGGCAAATGCACGTGCGAATGCGAGTGCGGCTCGTTGCCGTCGTACGCAAAATCGTGCGTGTGCTGGTGATGTTCGTCGTGCCGGTGCCGGTGCGCATGCTCGAGTCGCTCGTGCTCGTGCATGTGCTCATGCCGCTCGCGCACGTGCAGCCAGATACCGAATGCCATCAATGCGGCGGCGACCCAGAACGTTGCCGGCGGCAGCGCAGGCCAGATCAGCAGCGACAGCACGACGCCGAACAGCGGCGCGATCGAGAAATACGCACCGGTCCGCGCGCTGCCGAGATGGCGCAGCGCGACGACGAATAGCACCAGGCTGATCCCGTAGCCGCCGAGCCCCGTCAGCATCGCAGCAGCCGTGACCGGTACGGCAGGCAGCGGCGCGCCGGTCGCCAGCGCAATGCCGATGTTCACGGGCCCCGCGCTCAGCCCCTTGACGCACGCGATGACCATCGCGTCGTTCGCGGCGACCTTGCGGGTCAGGTTGTTGTCGATCGCCCAGCACAGGCAGGCGCCGACGATCAGCAACGCACCGACCGGCACGCCGGCCCGACCCGGCACCCACGACAGCAGCGTGCCGCCGGCGACGATCGCGACCATGCCGAGAAACACCTGCGTATCCACGTTCTCGCGAAACACGACCCATGCGATGACGGCCGTCAGTACGCCTTCGAGATTGAGCAGCAGCGCACTGGTCGCCGCCGGCGTGCTCGACAGCCCGAGCATCAGCAACGCCGGGCCGGCCACACCGCCCGCCACGATCGCACCGGCCAGCCACGGCAGGTCGGCGCGCTGCAGCGGCGCGGCATCCGCGGCCGGTGCGCGGCGGTTGTGCAGCCTGCGCAGCAGGATCCCGATGCCGAGCCCGACCCCGCTGCCAAGATAGAACAGGCCGGCGACCATGAACGGCGACATTGCGCCGATCAGCGCCTTGGCGAGCGGTGTCGCCGCGCCGAACAGCGCGGCGGCCGTGAGTGCGACCAGAATCGCGGAATGTCTCGGGTTCATGATCCGGTTTGAATGGACGTTGAAAATCGGTGGACGCGACTCCGGATCGCGTGGGCGCGGGTTTCCCGCACCTTTCGAAATGCAAGCTGCGTCGTGCAATCAGGAGCCTGTCGGGATTATCGCGCGTCGCCCTGTCGCGATGCGCCCGACCAGATCGCTCACGTCCCGGCCGGCGATTCCGATATTGCTATTTCAGGAAACCGAATTATCAAGCGACGACGCCGATAAATTAAGGTATGCAAATCGTTTTCCTCGAAATGGAAAAGCATGTAGTCCCGATTGACGAGCGTGCCTCGTCCGGTTGCATTGCCTGGTTGACGCGGGATAGGTAGGTGCTGGCCGGCAAGCGCCGGGGGAGGCAGTCCTGACCTGCCTCCGTCGAGGCAGGTCAGTCCGTCGTGTCATGCGCCGCGTGCGACATGCATGCGGGTACGCGCCGTGCGGCGGACGGCGGCGGCGTTACTCGTTGCCGGCCACTTGCTGCTCGACCTGCGGCGTGGCGTCGGTCTGAACTTCTGCTGCATCCGCCGCCTGCGGTGCAGTCGCGGCCTCGGCCTGCTGCTCGGCCTTCGGCGGCTGCTGTGCGCCCTTGGCCGCTTGCGCGGCGCCCTTGCCGGGACGGCGCGACTTCAGCCGGCGTGCCCGTGCCGCGTCGTCATGCGTGACGCGCCCTGCTTCGTTACCCTGCAGGTCGACGCGCACCGCGTCTTCGACGAGGCACGACCAGTAACGGTTGCCGCGGCACCACGTCGACATGGCTTCGCGCAGTTCGGCCTCGGTGAGGCCGACGGCCTGTGCCTCGCGCGCCAGGTCGTCCCAGATGCCGACCTTGAGCGGCACTTTGGGGGCCGGATTCTTCGGGAACGCGCTCGGAAACTTCCGCTGCAGTTTGCCGATCGCGACGATGACCGGATCGACCGGTGCCGACGGCTTGGCCGAAGCGGGCTTCGCGCGATGCGGTGCCTTCGCACCGGCCCCGGCCTTGGCGCCAGCGCCCGGTTTGGCACCGCGAGACGGCCGGTCGCCCGACTTCGGCTTTGCGCCGGTGTCCGCCGGTGCTGCCGGCCGCTTCGCGTTGCGCTCCTGCTTGGCCTTCGCTGCGAGCTGCGCCCGCAATTCGGCAAGTTGTTCAAAACCCATAAATTCAATCCACCAGGAATATAAGGTGTGGTTCGTGCGGCCATGCCGCGCGGCTCGAAAGCTCGCCGCCGTGCGGGCGGCCCGTCTGCCGCCGATGCGGGACACTATGGGGCCGCATCGCGCACGCCACGCTGTTTTCAGGCACCCGGCCACGATGCCGGACAAGGCAGGGGTGGAAGTATACCGGTACGCGCGGTGGCCGGTTGACTCGCCGGTCTGCATTTGCCCGCCCCCGGAGGCCGGAAAGGCGTCCGCGCGGTCATGTTGCGCATTATATGGATACGCTCCCGGATGTCACGCCATTCGAGGACGTCGCGGAAATCGGGCCGAAGCCCGGCCCGGCTTCGGCAGCGGCCCGCCTCTCCCGTGCGGCATTCCGCGTGACGCGCGTCCTGTCAACGTCACGCGACAGGCCGTCCGACAGCCCGCGGCCGCACCGGACGCCCCCTCGATTCGTTGCGTTCGCATCGATCTCGTCGTGTACGAAGATGCCGGAAAATGCGTAGTATGGCCGGATTGACGTCGTCGGCAGCGCATCTCGGTCCGTTTCGCTGCACGCCCGATCAACCGGCGATGTTCTCCTTTGCCTGCGAAAAGAACCGGTTGTACGAAACGGAGCGGATACATGATTCCCCGACACGACATCGCGCACGACGGCATCACGCGCGAGGAAATTCACCATCGGCACATCGACATGCGCGGCTATCGGCGCAGCGACGGCCTGTTCGAAGTGACGGCCTGCCTCGCGGACCGCAAGACCAGCGATTTCACGCCACCGGGCGGTACGCGAACGGTCGCGGCGCTGTCGCCGATCCACGACCTCGGCGTGACGCTCGTCTTCGACGCCGACATGGTCGTTCGCGCGGTATCCACGTTCATTCGCGCGCATCCCTATGCGCAGTGTCCGGGCGGCGGCGACTCGCTGCAGGCGCTCGTCGGCCTGAGCATCGGCGCCGGCTGGAACAGCGAGGTTCGCAAGCGCCTGCCGTCCTGCGACACGTGCACGCACTTGAAGGAATTGCTCGGCCCGATCGCCACCACCGCCTATCAGACGATGGTCGGCATGCGGCGCTCGTCGCTGGACTACCGCGACAGCGAAGGAAAGCCGCTCAAGATCGACAGCTGCCACGCGTACAGCGCCTCGCGCGATCTCGTGAAACGTCTTTGGCCCGAATACCATCGGCCTTCGCCAACGGCAAAAGACGGCTAGGGTTTCGGTATTCGACCGGTTGTGCGTCCGCACGACCCGCGCCGCAAATCGCCACAACCACAACGCCGTCAAAAGACGCCCAGCGCGAGTCCCGCGGCCAGACCCGCACCCAGTTCCGCGCAGCGTGCGAGATCGTCGCCGTCGATCGTCTTCGCCGCGAGGATGCGCTCCGTTGTCTGCGCGTGGGTACAGACGATCAGCCCGGGCGCCACGTTCTTCAGCCGCCATCCGGTCGCGATCCGGTCGATCTGGCGCAACGCGTTCTGTCCGTCGCTTCCCGCGCAGATCATTGCCGCATACGGACGGCCGTTCACGCGATCGAGCGCCGCGTAGTAGCAGCGGTCGAAGAAGTCCTTCATCAGCCCGGACATCGCCGCGAGATTCTCCGGCGTCGCGAACAGGTATGCGTCGGCGGCCAGCACGTCATCCGCGCTCGTCGCATCCGCGCGCTGCAGCCTGACGTCGATGCCGGGTTGCTCGCGCGCCGCGCCGGCAGCCGCTTCGGCCATCTGTTGCGTGCCCCCGGTCATCGTGTGATAGACGATCAACAGCGTCTTCATGGGTAGTTGCTCGCGTTCGGCTTCAGATGCGCCGGCTTCGCTGTGCGCAGGGCATCCGACGCACGGTCAGTCCGGTGTGGCGCGCACGGCATCGCCGTCATCCGGCCGCGCGTAGTACGCGAGAAACATGTCGGCCGCGGACTCCGCGACTTTCCGTTGCTCCTGCGCCGTGAGCGGCGGCTGACCCATCGTGATCTGCGGCCAGAACGCAAATGCCTTCACGACGCCATGCAACTGGTGCGCGGCGAACACCGGATCGGTGACCGACAGGCGGCCGGCCGCCGCGGCCGCACGCACCCAGACCGTCACGTCTTCCTCGCGCTCGCCGAGACGCTCGACCATGTCGCGCGCGCGATCCGGCGAATGGATCGCAGCGCCGATCGCCACGCGCGCGAGTGCGAGAAACGCTTCATCGTTCAGCAAGCGCAACTTGCGGTCCAGCAACGCGAGCAGTTGCTCGCGCAGCGGCACGTCGGCGCGATAGGTCGGCGAGCCGCCGGTCTGCGTCGCTTCCCACAGCTTGTGCAGGATCGCCGCGAACAGCGTTTCCTTGCCCGGGAAGTGGTTGTAGACCGTGCGCTTCGAGACGTCCGCGCGCGCAGCGATACGATCCATGCTGGTCGCGTCGTAGCCTGCCGCGAGAAATTCCTCGATCGCCGCATCGACGATGGCCGCGCGCTTTCGATCAGTCAGGCGCAAGGGGGGAGTGCTGGTTTCCATACGAAAATTTTACACCGGGCAGTTTACTTATCCAAAAAATAAACTACACTGTTTAGTGTACTTTATTCTCCGGACGCCCCGACATGGCATCGCCTCTCGTTCTGATTCACCGTATTCTGGGTTTCGCCGCCGCCCGGCGCGGCCGCGCGCTGTCCGGCGGGTCGCCGCAGCACAACGGCGAGCGTTTCACCAATGTCGCGCCGCGTCCTGTCGAAGGATTCAGCAAGACACTCGGGATCGCGTGGAACATGCTGGTCAACAAGCCGCGCAACACCGTACCCACCGGCCCCGTGCCCGTCGATACGCTGACTCGCGCGACGCTCGATGCCGCCCCCGATCGCAGCCTGTACCGGCTCGGCCATTCGACGCTGCTGCTCAAGCTGCGCGGCGAATTCTGGCTGACCGATCCCGTATTCGCCGAGCGTGCGTCGCCGTTCCGACGCATCGGCCCCAAGCGCTTCCATGCCCCGCCGATCGCGCTTGACGATCTCCCGCCGCTGCGCGGTGTGATCCTCTCGCATGATCACTACGATCATCTCGACCGCGATACGGTGCTGGCGCTTGCCGCAACCACCGATGTGTTCGTGACCACGCTGGGCGTCGGCGACCGCCTGATCGAATGGGGCATCGACGCAAGGAAAGTTCGTCAGCTCGACTGGTGGCAGAGTGTCGACGTGGCCGGCCTGACGTTGACGGCGACACCCGCGCAGCACTTTTCCGGGCGCAGCCTGTTCGACGGCAACAGCACGCTGTGGGCGTCGTGGGTCATCGTCGACGACGACCTGCGCATGTTCTTCAGTGGCGACACCGGTTACTTCGACGGGTTCCGGACGATCGGCGAGCGCCTCGGACCGTTCGACGTGACGCTGATCGAAACAGGCGCCTATGATGCGCAATGGCCGTACGTGCACATGCAGCCGGAAGAAACCGTGCAGGCGCATATCGATTTGCGCGGACGCTGGCTGGTCCCGATCCATAACGGCACGTTCGATCTTGCAATGCATCGCTGGCAGGAACCGTTCGAGCGGGTCACGGCGCTGGCGCTCGTGCGTGGCATCGAGTTGTCGACGCCCAGGATCGGTGAGCGCCTCGATCTCGACGTACCGCATCGCGGCGAGCGGTGGTGGCGCACGGTCGACGAGCATGCGACGGCGCCGGCAACGAAATCGCGCCGCTGGCAACTTTGCGCGTCGCAGGCGACGAAGTAGCCGCTCCACCGATCGTTGCGCTTTCCGGCAATGCGGCCATGCCGCGATTCCGGATGGCGCATGCGTTGCCGGAGCATCTGCATATCGGCGGCCTGCCCGCCCCCGATTACCTGAATAGAGAAGTCATGCATCCGGCACCCGTCCAATATACCCCCGGCCAACGAGACGACGACGTCGCCGTCGCTGCATTCGACGGCGCAGATCAACGACCAGCCGGCCGCAGCCCCATGTGCGCTCTGCGGCAAACGCTCGCGGCACGTGTCGCGAAGTGGACCGAAGGCGCCGACCACGTCACCACGCCCATTCCGAACCTGAGCTTCCACCGCCGGGAAGCGCCGACTCAGCCGATGGACTGCATGGTCGAGCCGAGCTTCGGTCTTGTCGTTCAGGGCACGAAGCGGGTCATTCAGAGCGGCGACGCCTACATCTACGACGCCAACCGCTTTCTGATCACGTCGCTCGATTTGCCTGGTTCGACCCAGGTCATCGAGGCCAGCCACGAGAAGCCGTTTCTCGGGATCGGTCTCAAGCTCGATTTCCGTGTCCTGACGGAATTGATGATGCAGGTCGCACCAGATCGCGACGAAGCCCCCGTGGGCCGCGGCCTCGTCGTCGGCGACATGACCGAATCGCTGTACGATGCACTGAACCGGTTGCTGGCGTTACTGGACGACCCGAACGCCATTCCCGTTCTCGCCCCGTATGTCGAGCGGGAAATCTACTATCGCCTGCTGACGAGCGACCAGGGCGTTCGTCTGCGTCAGATCGCGTCTGCCGGCAGCCAGGGCAACCGCGTGTCACGTACGATCCGGTGGTTGCGTGCCCACTATGACGAGTCGCTGCGAGTCGACGATCTCGCAGCGCAAGTCCAGATGAGCAGTTCGACGTTCCATCACCACTTCCGCCAGCTCACGGGCATGAGTCCGCTGCAGTACCAGAAATGGATTCGGCTCAACGAGGCACGTCGGCTGATGCTGTCCGAGCGACTCGACGCCGCATCGGCATCGTTCAGGGTCGGGTATGCGAGCCCGACCCAGTTCAATCGGGAATACAGCCGGTTGTTCGGCAATTCACCACGGCGAGATATCGATAACCTGCGCGGCGGGATGGATGTCGTTCTGTCGATCGCAGCAAGTTATTGATCGCGGGCAATGATGGGGAGAGAGGCGGGCGCTCCGTTTTGGCCGAATCCGCAGAACACCAGTATCGGCTTCACCCGTATTTGATTGAGCCGGTTGAATCGGGGGAGCGCGACAGAATGCGCGCGTCGTGCCCACTCAGGATCAAATTGCTCAACATCTGTCCGGGGAACTCTCTTGGCTGTCTTGCGCGTGACAACGATCACGCCCGCGGGAGCGCGCATCCTGCACCCATAGCCGGACCCGTGGCGGACTCGCGGTCACTCACCCCTTTCTGAAGGTATCTGGGCTTCCCCTCCCAACAACCGCGGTGCCTGTTTCAGCATTCTGGTCCTTGGGCGCATATGCCCATCTATCGACTTCTCTCGAGGCGCCACGCATCACCAAATCGTGCGACTGACATGACGCGTTGTCACGTGACAACTCGCGTTGAATATCAGCACTGCGCGTCGGGCCAGAGTGTCGACATGACCTCAAGCTGACCACGACTAGCAACGAATCCGCCGCCCGCAGGCCTGGGTCACCCAAAAGCATTTTATTAACCACGAATTACGTATCAAAAGATACATTTTGTGTCGATCATCTGTGTATCGATGGCAACGGCAGACGGAAACGCCATACGCCCCCATTTCCACGAGCCATTTCGTTCATTTTGCGTGAAACAACATGAAGAATGTGGCGCAAGCCATTGCCAGACAAGGATTTCCAAGAATACCCCATTTCTCGAAAATGTTTCACGACACGATCCGCCTGCGTTGTCACGCGCCGTTTGGCGCGTGAATTCTCACCTATTCAGCCGGTTTCTCGGTGTCGCGGTCGCAGATGCGCGCCGGGATGCATCGATGGCAACATCGGCGTTCGACGAGACCACACCCCTCCCCTGCCGACTGGCGGACGAAATGAAACCACGGAGAGTCCCCAAATAAACGGGGACACATCACTGACATTCGATACACCTGCAACGGATCCATATTATTCCAGGCAGTCCCAAGGACTCATGCAAGGGCAAGTGCACGCTTGAGCAGGGAGTCAGCAGCGGTTCGTTCAGAGCGATAATCCGCTCTCCATAACTCGCCATCCTCAGGCGCTTGCTCACGGTGATACCCGAGCGGCTTCTCTCGATCAATTCATCAAGCGGCCAAGTCAGGAGTTTTGGTTGTCACGTGACAACTCACCAGCGTACCGTGCAGCGAGCCACATCGAGCGGTTAACCACCGTCTGTGAAAATCCGCCTTGGTAGACAACGCCTAAGATCTCGATGCTGTTCGCTTCACTGCTCCAGGAAGATGCCGCGAAGGCACTCCAGGCGCATCTCAACAACTCGTTTGTCACGTGACAACTCGCCTCATCAGATAGTCGAGCAAGGTCAAGAGCCGAATATCGGATACAGAAATGGAATAGTCGGGGTCGATACCAGGGCCTGGTCAGAAACCTCCTGGCGATGTACCGCGATGCCCGGGACCGATTTCCAGCGACTTGTCACGTGACAACTGGATGCTTCTTCGATGTCCAAGATCCTAACCAATCGAAATCGCTACGAGTAAAGCGAGAGATGGAGATCTGTCGCGGCAGCCGGTTTTCACGCTGCGTCTTATCGTCGACATGAAACCGAGCAAATCTTTTCCTGGCTCTAGTGATCGCATTGATGAAGCGATCGAAAGTTATATTTTTACTGGAAAATTTTTGTTGATAGCAAATAGACCATTTGGCCTACTTGTCACGTGACAACCACATAGACCGTCAAGATATGCATTGCATCGAATGCTTTTCTGGACATTTTGCCAATAACTACATATATTACGCAAAACTCCTTGGAGGAATTTAATGGCTTTCAAGATCGCCGTCAGTAATCAAAAAGGTGGGACTGGGAAGACAACCATCTCCGTCAACATCGCGGCCGCGTTCGAGGCCGGCGGGAATAAAGTCGCGTTGATCGATGCCGACCCTCAAGGCACATCTGTCCGCTGGGTCACGAGTGGCGAGAACACCCTGCCGATGACGGTCCTTTCGCTGGCGCCCGCCGGCCGCGGCATTGGTGGCGAGATCAAGAAGCAGGACGCGAACTTCGACGTGATCGTCGTCGACTGTCCCGGCAACCTCGAAGATCCGCGCATCGCATCCGTCCTTGAAGTCGCCGATTTTTGCCTGGTGCCGCTGTCGCCGTCGCCGGCCGACCTGTACAGCACCGTCGCGATGATCCGTATGATCGAATCGATGCGCGCCGTTCGAAACCCTAATCTTTCTTCCGCATTAATGCTGAATAGCGTCAATGGAAAAACTAAAATGCGTGAAGAAATTTTAAAAATTCTAAGGGCTGAAGAAATAGGGGAGCATCTGCTCGACAGCCAGATCGCGCAACGCGAGGTCTATCGTCAGACATTCGCGCTCGGCACCACGATCCACCACCACAATCGATACCTGAAGGGCCTGAAAGAGGCCCGCGCGGAAATCGAAAAGCTGGTCACGGAAATGGCCCAATACATCGCGTCGACGCGCGCTACCGGAGCCGCCCATGGCTAAGGACACTTCGAAAGACAAGAAACCCACCGGCAACCTGCACCTCGCTGCCGGCCTGTTGCGCGGACTCGCGCAGGAAAATGCGGCCCTCGAAACGCGGCTGCCCGAACCCGCGGCCGTTGCAAATGTTGCCGCCGAGGCGACGCCTGCTGGCACGCCCCCCGCAGTCACGCCCGCCGGGACGCCGGATCTTGGCGCACCTCAGAAGGTGCTGGTCAAGGACTGCATCCCGAATCCGTTCAACCCGCGCGTGTTCTACTCGGAGTCGAGCCTGCACGAACTCGCGCTGACGTTGAAACGGGAAGGGCAGATCGAGCCGATCAAGGTCACGCGGCTTCCCGAGTTTCCCGGCAAGCTCGTCGTGATCGACGGGCAACGCCGGCTGCGGGCGACGAGCATCAACGGCGACGAGACCATCAACGCCACGTTCCGCACGGACCACACGCCCGAGCAGCTCTATACGATCGCGTATCGCGCGAACCACGACCACGAACGCCAGACGATCTTCGACGACGCGGTTGCGTGGAAGCGCCTCCTCGACGAAAAGGTCTTTTCCGACCAGAACACGCTGGCGGAAAAGATCGGCAAGGACAAGGCATCGATCAGCAAGACGCTGTCGCTCAACGCACTGCCCAACACGCTGCTGGAGCGGATGGCCGGCGCGAACGACGTTGTCGGCCTGCAGGCGGCGTACTTTCTGAAGCTGATTTTCGAACGCCTGGGCGAACCGACGGCCGACCGGCTGCTGACGGCCGTGATCGACCGGAAAAAATCGGTCCGCGATCTCGAGAATTTCCTGCGTGCGCAGAGCGACGGCAACAAGAAAACGGGCCGCACGCGCTACAGCGTCCGTCACGACTTCGCGCTCGAATCGCGCGCGATCGGCCAGTTGAAGACCTACCCGGACGGCCGTCTCGATCTGCAGCTCAAGGGCGTCGACGCGTCCCATCAGGAGGCGCTTGCCGACCAGCTCAAGATCGTCATCGATGCTTACGTCGCCGAGCTGGCGACGGCCGCGCAAAAGTAACTAACGCGCCCAAAGCAGAAGGCCTCGCATCCGCGTTGCACCGCGAAGCCGGACGACCGCAAAGTCCGGCGCGCGATGCAGCTCGGCTGCGAGGCCTGGATCAGTTGCCTGCGAGACTGCTTTTGAGCAGGAATTCCAGCAGGTCGTCCGAGGTCGGTTCGCCCCAGGTATCCAGTGCCAGCCATCGGAAGAAGCTGGTCTGCGCGAGCTTGCTCGCCTTCTTCTTCGGCGACAGCGTCAGGTCCTTCGAGCCCACTACCGTCTCGTTGTAGCGTTCGAGCAGCTTGGTCTGGTCATCGATCTCCAGTTCGCGGAAATACGCGCCGGCTTCCTCGACCTTCGCCGCCAGATACTTGTCGCGAATCTGCTCCTGCTTGCTCTGCGCGGATTCCTTCGCCGGTGCGACCGCCTCGGTTCCCTGCCCGTCAGCCAGCGTATAGCCGTGCGTCAGCGCCTTGCGGAAATACGCGGCCACGTTGTCGACCGGCGCCGCATTCTTCTTCGTTGTCCGATTGAGCGTATAGGCGATCGCCGCCTTGATGCGCTGCACGCCGTATTGCGTGATCAGCCGGCGCGCTTCCGAACGCGGAATGCCGAACTTGGCGACTTCCTCGACCAACGCTTCGTTCTTGACGTCGCCGTCTTCCACCGTATCGGCGCTCTGCTTGCGCGTCACCTTGAACTGCACGGCTTCCACGCTGCGGCCGGACTTGTGTTCGATCAGCTCGAGCGTGTGATCCGATACTTCGTTCACCTCCTGAATGCACGGCACCAGGACCTTGCTCTTGAACAGCTTGTATTCCTTGTACGACTGCGACGCCTTGTCCTGGCCGAGAATGAGGTCACGGAATTTCGGCAGCGGGATCTTTGCGGTGATGCCGATCCCTTCGTAGCGCACCGTGTTTTCCCACAGGGCGAGCGAGTGCGACCGCCGGAATTCGCGAGCGATCCGCATATCGATCAGCGCGTAGATTTCGGGGTTCAGCAGTTCGCTGCGAATCTGGTCCGAGAAACTGTACTTCAGCACCGATTGCTCGAGCTCCGCGCCGGCGAGCAGGCCCGACGCTTTCCAGACCGTCGAACGGTCCGCGGCCAGGTAGTCCCAGTTGACGACGGTACTGATCAGCGAGTTGACCGTGTCCTTCACGTACTTCGTGTTGTTGCTGTTCAGCCCGCTCTCGTGCGAAAGCGACGCGATCGAGATCGAGAAGCTGGTCCGGCCAGGCTCGAACGCCTCCTGCCGAAGTGCGTTCTTGATCAGCGAGCTGAACATCTTGCGCTGCTGCAGCCCGATCTTTCCCGACTTGGGCGCGATATGGATCGCCTGGACCGCCTTGCGCAGCAAGTCGGGAGGCTCGGGTGTCTGAAACAGTGAAACCTGTTTGTCTGAGCCTTTGCTTGCGGGCTTGCGCGGCATCGTGATGTCCGGATAAGGTGACCTTGTTGATAGCAGACTTTATACCTTTTCTCGTCCGGGAGCAACGTCATTGCTCCAGTATCACTTTCACTATCACGTCTAACTATCAGATAAAAAAGGGGAAATTTCGATTATTTGGTTTGCAAGGAGCCCCATATCCATCTACCTTTGGAAAAAAATGCTTCCCAAAAGCCGCTACCTTTCGTGTCCGGACACCGAAACCCGGCACGAGATTTGCCCCCACGAAGGTAACCATCCATGGGAGACAATCGACCGCAATCGAGATCGTCGGCGGAATTCGTGGTGCCCTGCAGCACAACACGTTTTTCCTCCCATAACTTGCTACCTTCATCGATTCCCACAGGAGGGTACCTTTCAGCGTCATCGATTTCATTCTTTTCGATCCCGCCCGCGGAAATCGCTCCCATAAATGGCAACCTGCCATTTCCCCCATAGCAGGTAACCTTTATGCTCCAACGATCCAGTCCATGGGAAAGGTTTCCGGAACACCACGGTGAATTTCAGCCAATCGACCCGAGCAGGTTCCCATAAAAAGGTACCTTCGAGATACCCCATAACTGGCTACCCAAAGAAAATCGCTGTGCCTTGAGGGACTCATGGATCGAGAAAAACGCCCCATAAAAGGCTACCCTCAAGCATCCCCATAGACGACTACCCAGCGCGATTTACGACCGATTTCCCATAACCGGGTACGCTCGCCCCATATCCACAACCCCCAATCCCCACAACTCGGTACCCCATTCCCCAAATCCACAGACCTGAAACCCCAGACCCTTCCACCTGTGCTCCCATAAATGGGTACCGAACACCGCTCAAACCCTTGTGGCACAAGGCTGTGAGCCGTCTAAAAGTAGTTAAAGAAGTAAACGTGGTTTACAAAAGATGTAAACACACGTGTGCTCCCACAGAAAGACGAACCCCATAAACCGCTACCTACGGTAGCCGTCTGTGGTACGGAAAACGCGCGGAACGACCGATCCAGCCGTGCAGAACCTGAGATTGGGACCCTGTCCTGCGAGGGTTTCAGGCCCGACAAGGCTTTCCGGAGGGGTGAGTGCCTACTCACAAACGCCGAAACGTAGAAACCTATGGGAGGAAACCACGAGGAAATCCCCCGATTCGGCGTACAGGTTCCCGTTTATGGGATCGACGAATCCACTTCCTGATCACCCGCGCGCTTGCGTTTGGCCGACAGAGCAGGTCCACGGCCACCGCGGTGGCTGTCTTCGGAATCGCCGGCAGCAGTTCGAAATCATCGTGGATTGCGGGCGAGTGGATTTTTGTCCTCGTGATCCCGCGTCCGTGGACAACTTTTTACCGGTCGCCAACCGGCATGTTTCGAACAAATTCAGCCTGTGGACTGTGCGCAGAGGCAATCGTCCCGGACTGCGTGTCCACGCGGCGGCTTCCCGATTTTCTACCTTTGGACCAACCGAGCCGTCGCACTGTGGCTCTGGCAAGCCGCCAAAAGCCGCACGACCGACCGCGAGCGATCGTCATGGCGAACACCTTCCGCACAGCTCGCCGGCTCCAGGACCGATCCGAAGATCGTTCCGAGCCGACGTGAAGATCCGGTCTATGACGAAGCTCACCGTCGCCGAATCGCAAGTGGCTCCCGGAAAGGCTCACCTTTCGGTACCGCACTGGGTTCGGCAAACCGTGTCGATCGCGATACCGCTCAACGGGTGGGCCACCTGAGCGATCAAATAAAAAGTCTGTGGCAAATGCTCGCGGTGTGATGTACCCGCAAGCACAGTCGCTTGCGCTTTCTCGATGCATGCGTGAAGTGACGCCGATCGACGTCTTCACCACACAGTGTTCGGCTTTTCGTCATACGTACCCGTCAATGACGACCTTCACCTCAACAGGTCACCCAAGCCACAGGTGACCGCCAACATCACGACGCGGCGACTCGACGCGATCGTCCCGATCGCCGGAGGAACCGAATCGTGACCGTTTATGGGAGGAACCGTCGCTCGAGCCGCGTCGAATGGCAACGTGACGCACAGATCGACTGCTGCTGCGGGGATCATGGATGAGCATGTCGACATCACCACCTGTGAAACAGCGGCCTATCGTGCGTGCACAATCCGTCGCCGTTCCCGAACCGGGCGATAAGCGTCGCGGTCTCTAGCACATGACGCCGGTGCGGAGCCCCATCTTCTCCCATACATGTATCCCGATTCCGTCATCACGTTCACGCCACATTTTTCGCGACACGGTTATGATGCACAGGTCCTGATCGCGACATGACAACCGATCAGGACAGGGGCGGTATCTCGATGGTTGTTCAATCCGTGATAGTCATCAAAAAAGAGAGTTCAGCGATGCAAATCCAGATCAGAAAACTCGCGCTGGCTGCTACCGCAGCCGCTTTCCTGTTCGGCTCGGCAGCTCCCGCGTTTGCACAGACCGACGCCGCCAGCGCGCCTGCCGCACAGGATGCGAAGGCAGCGAAGAGCGAAGCACGCAAGGCGGCCAGGGCCAAACGCAAGGCCGAGCGCAAGGCTGCTCGTGCGAAGAACACCGCCGAGCTGAAGAAACTCGAAGATGCCGGTTACAAGCCGGCGGCCAATGATCCGAACTATCCGCAGAACCTGCAGAACGCGGAGAAGAAAGCCGGCGCTGCAGCAAGCCAGTAAGCGTCGTCCGACGGCAAGGCGCGGTGTGAGCCGCGCCTTGCCGTGTGCATCACGATCACGCGGTGCACGCCTAAAATCACGTTCCGTGAATTTCCGTTGTTTGATTCGGAATCCTGCCTTTCTCGTTACGCACGACCGACTCCTCGACGCGGTCAGTGCCGTCCGTCCCGCTCGGTCGCGTTCCCCGTCGTTTTCAGCCAGTCCTTGAATGCACGCACGGCATCGTCGTTTGCCTGCGCGGATGCGACGTACGTGAAGTAGCGCCACGGCGGCAGCGCCGGTTCGCTGAACGGCTGCACGAGCCGCCCTTCGGCGATATCGTCGGCGACGAGCGCGATCGGCCCCATGGCGACGCCCAGCCCGTCGAGCGCACCTTGCAGCGTCAGGTAGAAATGCTCGAGCGTGAGCGAGTGCCGCGGTGCAAGATTCGGATGCCCGGCCGCCGCGAGCCACTCGGGCCACATGCCGGGATAGGTGGCCGCGTGCAGCAGCGTGAAGCCCGCGAGATCGGCCGGCGTGTCCAGCGGCCGTCCCTCCAGCAGCTTCGGCGCACACACCGGCAGCCGAACTTCCGACAGGAATTCCTCGGCAACGTAACCGTCGATGGCTTGCGGGCCGCCGCGAACGATCAGGTCGACCTTGTCGCGCAATTTCTCGATCGGCTCGTTCGACGTCGACAACCGCACCTCGATGGCCGGATGGGCGACCTGGAACGATGACAGCTTCGGCACGAGCTAGCGTAGCGAAAACGTCGCGGGCGCGCTGACGCGCAGCACGCGCTGCTGCGCGTGACCGAAGTGTTGCGCGGTGGCGAGCGCGATCCGGTCGAACGATGCGCCGACCTCGGCGAGATACGCACGGCCGGCGTCGGTCAGTTCGACGCGCCGGTTGTGGCGTTCGAACAGCGGCCGCCCGAGCCACGCCTCCAGTTGCTGCACGTGCCGGCTGATCGCGCCGTGCGTCACGCACAGCTCGTCGGCGGCCAGCGTGAAACTGCCGAGCCGCGCGGCGGCTTCGAACGCGCGCAGCGAATTCAACGGGGGAAGTCGTCGGGCCATTGCTTCGTTTCGCGTGATTTTTACTCACACGAAGGTTCAGGTTTAATCGTTTGATCGGGCGATCCAGCTCCGCCAACATGGCACACAAACGGCCGGCACGGCCGAACGAGTGTCTGAATTTCTCACATGGAGTGCGGAGCATGCCGAACGTGGTGGTAGTAGGCGCCCAATGGGGCGACGAGGGCAAGGGGCGCGTCGTGGACTGGCTGGCGGCCCAGGCCGATCTCGTTGCGCGCTACAACGGCGGCCACAACGCGGGCCATACGCTGGTCGTCGGCGACAAGACGTACAAGCTTGCGCTGCTGCCGAGCGGCATCGTGCGCGGCAAGCGCGGCGTGATCGGCAACGGCGTCGCGCTCGATCCGGAAGCGCTGCTCGCGGAAATCGGGCGGATGGCCAGGCTCGGGCTGTCGGTGACACCGGACAATCTGTCGATCGCCGAGAACGCGACGCTGGTGTTGCCGATTCACCGCGCAATCGACCAGGTGCAGGAGCGCCAGCGCCGCGAACCAATCGGCACCACGCTGCGCGGGATCGGGCCGGCCTACGAGGACAAGGTCGGGCGCCGCGGTCTGCGCGTCGGCGATCTCGCGGAGCCTGGCCGGCTTGCCGCCAAGCTCGACGTGCTCGTCGATCATCACAACGCGTGGTTCCGGGGCCTGGGGCTCGACGAATACGACCGCGACGCGATGCTGGCGACGCTGGTCGGCCTCGCGCCGAAGATCCTGCCGTTCGTGCGCCCCGTCTGGGCCGATCTGAACGACGCGACCGATCGCGGCGAGCGCATCCTGTTCGAGGGTTCGCAGGCCGTGATGCTGGATATCGACTGGGGCACGTACCCGTTCGTGACGTCGTCGGGCACCGTGGCGTCGGCCGCCGCGGCCGGCACCGGCCTGGGCGCGTCGAAGCTCGGCCATGTGCTGGGCGTGACCAAGGCGTATGCGACGCGTGTCGGCGGCGGCCCGTTCCTCACGGAGCTGAACGACGTCACCGGCGAAGCGCTGCGCGCGCGCGGGCAGGAATTCGGTGTCAATACCGGCCGGCCGCGACGCTGCGGCTGGCTCGATGCCGCACAACTGCGTCAGGCCGTCAGGATCTCGGGCATCGATTCGCTCGCAATCACGAAGCTCGACGTGCTCGACGGCTTCGAGTCCATCGCGCTGTGCGTCGGTTACGAACTCGACGGTGCGCGTGTCGACCATCTGCCTGCGAGTCTCGATGCGCAGGCGCGTGCGAAGCCTGTATACGAAAGATTCGACGGCTGGCACGGCACCGTGAAGGGCGTGCGCGAGCGCGCGGCGCTGCCGCGCGCCGCTCAGGATTTCATCGCGCGCGTCGAAGCGGTCGCGGGCGCACCGGTGTCGATGATCACGACCGGTGCGGAGCGTGACGACACGATCGTGTTGCGCAATCCTTTCGACGTGGCGGCCGCTGCGTGACGCGCGAAACGGGGAGGGCGTAAATTGCGCCGCGGCATCGCGGCCGGCGGGTCGTTTTTGCCGGCCCGATGCCCAATGCCCGTTGATGCTCGGGTGCGTGCACGCGCGGCCCGGATGCCATGCGACAAGCGATTCCGCGGCACGATTCGGCATCCGGATTACGCCGCGTACGGCGAACTGGACACGCCTGCAGCGCTGCTGTACTGTTCCGCACAATTCGCGCCAGACCGGCCTGTGCCGGAGCCGCCGGCACCCAGGCCGCACGGCGGCGCGACGTGATCTCAATCCCGGGGACAGGTCGATGGACACGTTACAGATGATGCGCATTTTCGTCCGGGTTGCGGAGGAGGGCAGTTTCACGAGTGCGGCCCATCGCCTGGACATCACGACGGCCTACGCATCGCGTTCGGTCGCACAACTCGAAACGCATCTGCGCACGCGCCTGCTCAACCGCAGCACGCGCCGCATTGCGCTGACCGACGCCGGGCAGCGCTATCTCGACCGCTGCCAGCGGATCCTCGGCTATATCGACGAAGCGGAAGCCGAGGCGGCCGACGCACAGGCGAAACCGTCGGGGCGGCTGCACGTTCACGCGACGACGAGTTTCGGCCAGTCCTACGTGGTGCCCGCGGTCGTGCGCTACCGTGAGCGTTATCCGTCGGTCGCGGTCGAGCTGACGCTGTCGCAGCACGTGCCCGACATCATCGACGAAGGCTACGACGTATCGCTGCAGTTGAGCACGACCGAGCTGCCCGATTCCGGGCTCGTGTCGCAGCGGCTCGGCGACGTGGGCAGCGTGCTGTGCGCGTCACCCGCGTACCTGAAGGCGCGGGGTACGCCGCACACGGTGAGCGACCTCGAAGGTCATGCGTGCCTGCAGATCGTCACGTCGCTCTTTCCGCGCGACTGCTGGCATCTCGATGGCCCCAATGGTCGTGAAACGTTCGAGCTGCCGTTGCCGGATTTCCAGGTAAACATCGCCGAAGCGCTTGGCGCCGCGCTGCGTGCCGGCCTCGGGATCGGCTCGCTGCCGATCCCGGCCGCCCTGCCCGGGCTCGCGAGCGGTGCGCTGGTGCGCGTGCTGCCCGAATACCGGTTGCAGAAGCTGACGGTCTATACGCTGTACGCGTCGCGTCAGTATCTCGACGCGAAGATCCGCACGTTCGTCGATTTCCTGCGCGAATGCGTGCCCGAGTTGCTGGCCGCCGACGAGGCTGCGGTGACCGCGTCCTGCGCGTCACGCAATTCCTGATTCAGGCATGGTGCGGTGCGCGAGCGCCGCATACCGATCCTTACTAGCTTAAATAATACGTATTCCTATATTTGCTGGCGGCGCTGGCTACTGGCGCACACCCGGCGCGCCACCTGTATCTTCTGTTTCGCGACAGCGTGGTGCCCACGTCGTCGGCCGAATACTTCGCCCGCTGCATCGACGAAGCCGTGCTGGCCGAACGGGCGAATGAGAGCGGGAAGAAGGGCGGGGCACGCACGCGCATACGGCCAGCGTGAAGCGGCTTATGGCGCGACGCGCGACAGCGGCACCGCTTCGCCTCGCAGCCTCGCGACGTCGCGGCCCGGCGCGTCGCCGAACAGCCGCGCATATTCGCGGCTGAACTGCGACGCGCTGACGTAGCCCACGCTGCGGCACGCTTGCCGCGCATCCATCGCCGACAGGCACATCAGGCGGCGCGCTTCCTGCAGTCGCAGCACCTTCTGGCATTGCAACGGGCTCATCGACGTGACCGCACGGAAGTGGTGATGAAAAGTCGACGGGCTCATGTCGACCTGCCGCGCGAGCGAGTCGACCGTCATCGGATCGCGGTAGTGGTCGCGAATCCACGCGACCGCGCGCGAAATGCGCTGCGCCGTCGAACCGGCCTCGCCAACCTGCGCGACGCGTGCACCCGACGGACCACGCAGCAGCCGAATGAGGATTTCGTCGACGATCAGCGGCGCGAGCAGGTCGAGCTCGACCGGTTGCGCCATCAACTGCATCAGCCGCGCGACGGCGTCGACGATTTCCGGCGTCGCGTCGTGCGTGTCGAGCGCGCCGCAGTCGACGGTTTTCGGCAACCCGCGCGGGAACACGCGTGGCGTGAGCGCGGCGATGCGCGCCGGATCGAGTTCGAGCTGCGCGTAAAGGAACGGCTCGGCGGGCGTTGCGCGCGTCACGCGGCCGGTGACGGGCACGTCGGCCGTCGCGACCAGCATCCGCGCTTCGTCGATCGTGTAGGTGTCGTCGCCGACCCGCATCGACTTCGCGCCTTGCCCGACGATGCTCATGCACGCGTGGTGCACGCCGTGGTTCCACTGCGCCGGCGCGCCGGACGCGCGTGAGATGCGCATGCCGCGCACCGGGAGGTCGAACCACCCGTCGTGCGGCGCGTAGGCGGCGATCAACGCCGCGAGCCGGGCCGCGTGCGGCCGTGCCGGCGACCGCGGGACGTAATCGGGCAGGGGGCGCGGTGGCGTTCGGGCGTCGGTTTCCATGTTGCGTGAGCGGATGGCGGAGTGAGCGAGGCGAGGTGCGCGGCGGCGATTCCCCGTCGAGAAACAGGCAGGGGCGCCGGCACGGCGGTCACATCGTACGACCAGTTGCGTGCGCCGGATTGCCCAAACCTGTCGGAAATTAGCCCGATCATCCGGACCTGCATGGTCGGTGGTCGCATCGCCCGTCGTTGCGAGGTGTGCAGCGCACAAATTCGGAAATTAAGGCAAAACAATCGCAGGATCGGGCAAGCTATTTCCCGGTGGTTTTCATACCATTGCACCTGCTGAAAGAAATGTGTTCCAGTGCGTTCGTGTGACGCAGGCAAAACCGTCGCATGATCCGCGGCCGCTGCCGCACGTGTTGCCGCCGCGAATCGCTGGAAAAGACTCAGGACTGCTATCGAATGATCGTACATCGGGCCGGCCGAGGCTGGCTTGCGCCCGTTGTATGCCGACTCGCGCCCGTCGCGAGCGTGCCGACCGGCCCGGCGTGGCCGGCGTCGGCGCCGCTGCATTGGCCGGGCTGATGCGGATCGGCACGCGACGTGCCGGCGGGTGCAGGTGGAACGGCAGCCGTCCGCGCAGGGGAATCCGGACAAATGGACCAACTTCAATCGATTCGGGCATTCGTGACGGTGGCAAGAGAAGGCGGGTTCCGCCGCGCGGCGACGCGGCTGCGCGTGTCGACGGCGATGGCGAGCCGGTTGGTCGATGCGCTCGAAACGCGGCTCGGCGCGCGCCTGCTTCAACGCAGCACCAGCCACCAGTCGCTGACGGAAATCGGCGAGCTGTATCTCGCGCGCGTCGAGCGGATTCTGGGCGCGATCGACGAGATCGACGGCCGTTTCGTCGCGATGGGCAGCAAGCCGGAAGGGGCGTTGCGCGTGGCCGCGCCGGTTGCGTTCGGGCTCAGCCAGTTGAGCGCGTTGCTCGATCGTTTCGTGCACCTGTTTCCGGACGTGCGGCCGACCGTGACGCTGACCGATGCGTACGTCGACCTGACTGCCGAGGACATCGACGTCGCATTCCTGATCGACGGTATGCCGGTATCCGGTGCGCACGCGCTGCATACGCTGGCCGCGTACGAATCCGTGCGCGTCGCGGCGCCGGGTTACGTCGCCGCACAGGGCGGCGCGGCGGCATCGGGCGGCTGGCCGGATCTCACGACCGTCCGGTTCGAACCGCCGGCGGCCGACGACGACCCTGCGGCCGCGATTCGACCGGGCTCGGCACCCGGCAATGCGGGCGTCGGCCATCTCGAGATGGCACGACGGCTGGCCGTGGCCGGCATGGGCGCGGCGGTACTGCCCGCGTATCTCGTCGACGCCGATCTGGCGGCCGGCACGCTGGTGCGTATCGCACCGGTTCGCCCGCTCGCGCCCGTCACGCTGAAGCTCGCGCATGTGCGTGCCGCGCGTTTGTCGGCCGCCGCGCGCGCGTTCATCGAATTCGCCGGCGCCGCGTTCCGGCCCGCGCGCTAGCGTCCCGGCTGGCCGCCGCGGCAACGCGTGCCCGTCGGGGCCGCGGGCTCGCCGTTCCTTTTTACGGAAGCAGTTCGGCAAACGAACGCTCCGCAGGGTGCACCGCACACCCGAAGCACGTGCCCGCATGCGTGTCGGACGGAAGCGAGAGCATTCCGCCCGCGCATGCAGGCCGCGAGGAGATCTGGTGATTCCCATTGAATGTCGTCTATTTGTGAGAGGTCGCTCCATGCGCGTCGAACGGGTTCCATACCGCTTGATCACTGTCGCGGCAGCCGCGGTTTTCCTGGCTGCCTGCGGAAAAAAAGAATCGGCACCGCCGCCGCAAACACCTGAAGTCGGCGTCGTCGCCGTCCAGCCGCAGGCCGTACCGGTCTTCACCGACCTGCCGGGCCGCACCAGCGCGTTCCTCGTCGCGCAGGTGCGCGCGCGGGTCGACGGCATCGTGCTGCGCCGTGAATTCACCGAAGGCAGCGACGTCAAGGCCGGTCAGCGTCTGTACAAGATCGACCCGGCGCCGTACGTCGCCGCGCTGAACAGCGCGAAGGCGACGCTCGCGAAGGCGCAGGCGAACCTCGTCACGCAGAACGCGCTGGTCGCGCGCTACAAGGTGCTGGTGGCCGCGAACGCGGTCAGCAAGCAGGACTACGACAATGCGGTGGCCACGCAGGGCCAGGCCGCGGCGGACGTCGCGGCCGGCAAGGCGGCGGTCGACACCGCGCAGATCAACCTCGGCTATACGGATGTCGTGTCGCCGATCACGGGCCGTGTCGGCATCTCGCAAGTGACGCCGGGTGCGTACGTGCAGGCGAGCCAGGCGACGCTGATGTCGACCGTGCAGCAGCTCGATCCGGTGTACGTGGACCTCACGCAGTCGAGCCTCGAAGGGCTGAAGCTGCGCCAGGACGTGCAGAGCGGGCGCCTGAAGACGAGCGGCCCGGGCGCGGCGAAGGTGTCGCTGATCCTGGAAGACGGCAAGACCTATTCGGAAGCGGGCAAGCTGCAGTTCTCGGACGTGACGGTCGACCAGACCACCGGCTCGGTGACGATCCGCGCGGTGTTCCCGAACCCGGGCCGCGTGCTGCTGCCGGGGATGTTCGTGCGCGCGCGGATCGAGGAGGGCGTGAACGAGAACGCGTTCCTGGTGCCGCAGATCGGCGTCACGCACGACCAGAAGGGGCAGGCGATCGCGCTGGTGGTGAACGCCAGCAACAAGGTCGAGCCGCGTCCGCTGAAGACGACCGGCATGCAGGGTCAGAACTGGATCGTCGAAGGCGGTCTGCAGGCGGGCGATCACGTGATCGTGCAGGGCGGCGAAAAGGTGCGCCCGGGTGCGACCGTGAAGACCGTCGAGGCGCAGCTCGCGCCGGCGCCGGATGCGGCGTCCGCCGTAGCGGCGGGTGCCACGCCGGCGAGTACCGCCGCCAATGCTGCTGCGAGTTCGGCCGCCGCGTCGGCCGCGCAATAACAGGGAGTCCGTTTCATGGCCAAGTTCTTTATCGATCGCCCGATCTTCGCGTGGGTGATCGCGATCGTGCTGATGCTGGCCGGCGTCGCATCGATCTTCAAGATGCCGATCGCGCAGTATCCGACGATCGCACCGCCGACGATCCAGATCCAGGCGAACTACCCGGGCGCATCCGCGAAGACGGTGGAAGACACGGTGACGCAGGTGATCGAGCAGCAGATGAGCGGTCTCGACAACTTCCTGTACATGTCGTCGACGAGCGACGACTCGGGCAATGCGACGATCACGCTGACCTTCTCGCCGGGCACGAATCCGGACGTCGCGCAGGTGCAGGTGCAGAACAAGCTGTCGCTCGCGACGCCGAACCTGCCGCAAGTCGTGCAGCAGCTCGGCATGCAGGTCACGAAGTCGAGCAGCAACTGGCTGATGTGGTTCGCGTTCAACTCCGAGGACGGCAGGATGTCGAAGGAGGACCTGACGAACTACGTGGCCTCGCACGTGCTCGATCCACTGAGCCGCGTGAACGGCGTCGGCCAGACACTGCTGCTCGGTTCGCAGTTCTCGATGCGGATCTGGCTCGACCCGACCCGCCTGACCAACTACGGCCTCACGCCGATCGACGTATCGACGGCGATCACGCAGCAGAACGTGCAGATCGCGGGCGGCCAAATCGGCGGCACGCCGGCGAAGCCGGGAACGGTGCTGCAGGCGACGATCACCGAATCGACGCTGCTGCGCACACCCGAGCAGTTCGGCAACATCCTGCTGAAGGTCAACCAGGACGGCTCGCAGGTTCGACTGAAGGACGTCGGCCGCGCGGCGCTGGGTTCGGAGAACTACACGTTCGACACGAAATACATGGGGCAGCCGACGGCCGGTCTCGGCATCCAGCTCGCGACCGGTGCGAATGCGCTGGCGACCGCGACTGCGTTGCGGGCCAAGATCGACGAGCTGTCGAAGTACTTCCCGCACGGTCTGGTCGTCCACTACCCGTACGACACGACGCCGTTCGTGCGCCTGTCGATCGAGGAAGTGGTCAAGACGCTGATCGAGGGCATCGTGCTCGTGTTCCTCGTGATGTACCTGTTCCTGCAGAACCTGCGGGCGACGATCATCCCGACGATCGCGGTGCCGGTCGTGCTGCTCGGCACGTTCGCGATCATGGGCGTCGCCGGCTTCTCGATCAACACGCTGTCGATGTTCGGCCTGGTGCTTGCCATCGGCCTGCTGGTCGACGATGCGATCGTGGTGGTCGAGAACGTCGAGCGCGTGATGGCGGAAGAGGGCTTGTCGCCGAAGGAGGCGACCCGCAAGGCGATGGGTCAGATCACCGGCGCGCTGGTCGGCGTGGCGCTCGTGCTGTCGGCGGTGTTCGTGCCGGTGGCGTTCTCGGGCGGCTCGGTCGGTGCGATCTATCGCCAGTTCTCGCTGACGATCGTGTCGGCGATGGTGCTGTCGGTGCTTGTCGCGCTGATCCTGACGCCGGCACTGTGCGCGACGATCCTGAAGCCGGTTCCGCAAGGGCATCACGAAGAGAAGAAGGGCTTCTTCGGCTGGTTCAACCGGACCTTCGATCGCAGCCGCGATCGCTACACGGGTGGCGTGAATCACGTGATCCGGCGCTCGGGCCGCTGGCTCGTGATCTATCTGGCCGTGTTCATCGCGGTCGGCGTGATGTTTACGCGCCTGCCGAAATCCTTCCTGCCCGATGAAGACCAGGGCTACATGTTCATGATCGTGCAGACGCCGTCCGGCTCCACGCAGGAGACGACCGGCAAGACGCTCGACAACATCAATACATACCTGACGACCGCGGAGAAGGACGTGGTCGACTCGGTGTTCACGGTCAACGGCTTCAGCTTCGCGGGCCGCGGCCAGAACGCGGGCCTCGTGTTCGTGAAGCTGAAGCCGTACGAGCAGCGCCAGCGTTCGAACCAGAAGGTCCAGGCGCTGATCGGCCGCACCTTTGCGCACTATTCGACCTACAAGGACGCGATGGTGATTCCGTTCAACCCGCCGTCGATTCCCGAACTCGGCACGGCCGCCGGCTTCGACTTCGAGCTGACGGACAACGCCGGTCTCGGCCACGAAGCGCTGATGGCCGCGCGCGGCCAGTTGCTCGGGATGGCCGCGAAGGATCCCGCGCTCGCGCTCGTGCGCCCGAACGGCCTGAACGACACGCCGCAGTACAAGGTCGACATCGACCGCGAGAAGGCGAATGCACTCGGCGTCACGGCCGCTGCGATCGACCAGACGTTCTCGATCGCGTGGGCGTCGCAGTACGTGAACAACTTCCTCGATACCGATGGCCGGATCAAGAAGGTCTACGTGCAGTCGGATGCGCCGTTCCGGATGACGCCGGAGGACATGAACATCTGGTACGTGCGCAACAGTTCGGGCGGGATGGTGCCGTTCAGCGCGTTCTCGAGCGGCCACTGGATCTACGGTTCGCCGAAGCTCGAACGCTACAACGGCGTGTCGTCGATCGAGATCCAGGGGCAGGCTGCGGAGGGCAAGTCGACCGGCCAGGCGATGGCCGCGATGGAGGCGCTCGCGAGCAAGCTGCCGGAAGGCATCGGCTATTCGTGGACCGGCCTGTCGTTCCAGGAAATCCAGTCCGGCTCGCAGGCGCCGATCCTGTACGCGATCTCGATCCTCGTCGTGTTCCTGTGTCTCGCGGCACTGTATGAAAGCTGGTCGATCCCGTTCTCGGTGATCATGGTCGTGCCGCTCGGCGTGGTCGGCGCGCTGCTCGCGACGATGCTGCGCGGCCTCGAGAACGACGTGTTCTTCCAGGTCGGCCTGCTGACCACCGTGGGCTTGTCCGCGAAGAACGCGATCCTGATCGTGGAATTCGCGCGTGAGTTGCAGGCGACCGGAAACATGGGGCCGGTGCGGGCGGCGATCGAGGCGGCGCGCCTGCGACTGCGCCCGATCCTGATGACGTCGCTCGCCTTCATGCTCGGCGTGCTGCCGCTCGCGATCAGCAACGGCGCGGGCTCGGCCAGCCAGCATGCGATCGGTACCGGCGTGATCGGCGGGATGATCACGGCGACGTTCCTCGCGATCTTCATGATCCCGATGTTCTTCGTGCGGGTTCGCGCGATCTTCAGCGGCGAGACGGAAAACGTCGACGATGCATGGCGTCTCGTGCAGGGCGACCTGCAGCGCGGTCACGACGACGCACACGATTCGAAGGGGCGATAACGATGCAAAAACATGCTTTGACTGCAACGATGGCGGCACTGGCCGCCGCGCTGTTCGCCACGGGCTGCACGATGGCGCCGCATTACAAGCGGCCCGATGCGCCCGTCGCGCAGGCGTACCCGGCCGGCGGCGTCTACGCGACGCAGCCGGGTGCGGCCGGCGCGCGCAGCGCGAACGGCCAGGCGGCGACGGCCATCGGCTGGCGCGAGTTCTTCGTCGATCCGCGCCTGCAGCGGCTGATCGAGATCGCGCTGAAGAACAACCGCGACCTGCGCGTGTCGGTGCTGAACATCGAGGCGGCGCGCGCGCATTACCAGATCACGCGCGCGGGCCTGTTCCCGACGCTCGACGGTACGGGCACGGGCAACGTCCAGCGCGTGCCGCAGGGCTTGTCGACGACCGGTGCGCCGTATATCTCGCGTGCCTACAACGTCGGGCTGTCGGCGTCGTGGGAGCTCGACCTGTTCGGCCGCGTGCAGAGCCTGAAGGACCAGGCGCTCGCGCAGTACCTGTCGACGTCGTACGCGCGGCAGGCGTCGGAAATCTCGCTGGTGTCTTCCGTGGCCGACCAGTACCTGACGCTGCTGTCGACCGACGACCTGCTGAAGGTCACGGAGAACACGCTGAAGTCCGCGCAGGCGCAGTACGACCTGACGAAGCTGCAGTTCGACAACGGCACGGGCTCCGAGCTCGAGCTGCGTCAGGCGCAGACGGTGGTCGAGACGGCGCTCGCGAACCAGCAGGCGCAGGCGCGTGCGCGTGCGCAGGCGCTGAACGCACTGGTGCTGCTGATCGGCGAACCGCTGCCGGACGACCTGCCGGCGGGCATGCCGCTGGACGCGCAGAACCTGCTGACGGACGTGCCGGCCGGGCTGCCGTCGGATCTGCTGACGCGTCGTCCGGACGTGATGCAGGCCGAGCAGACGCTGCTGGCCGCGAACGCGAACATCGGCGCGGCACGTGCGGCGTTCTTCCCGCGCATCTCGCTGACGGGCGCATTCGGCACCGGCAGCCCAACGCTCGGCGGCCTGTTCAAGGCCGGCACGGCGGCGTGGTCGTTCGCGCCGCAGATCACGATGCCGATCTTCGAAGGCGGACAGAACATCGCGAACCTGAACCTGGCGAACGTGCAGAAGCGCATCGAGATCGCGAACTACGAGAAGGCGATCCAGTCGGCGTTCCGCGAAGTGGCGGATGGTCTCGCCGCACGCGGCACGTACGACCAGCAGATCGCGGCGCTGGAGCGCAACGAGCATGCGCAGCAGCGTCGTTTCGACCTGTCGGACCTGCGTTACAAGAACGGCGTCGACAGCTACCTGTCGGTGCTGACCGCGCAGACGGACCTGTACTCGGCCCAGCAGACGCTGATCAGCGCACGTCTGGCGCGCTGGACGAACCTGGTCGACCTGTACCGCGCGTTGGGCGGCGGCTGGATCCAGCACGCAGGCGAAACGCCGCGCGCGCCGGATGCGCCGGTCGATTACGACAAGGCGGCTGCGACAAACGGGTAAGCGCAACGAAGCGCAGGGGCGGCCAGCCGCGCCTGTCGTTTCGAACCGGCGGTATGCGGAAACGAAAACGCCACGGATTTGCGTCCGTGGCGTTTTCATTTGCACGGCCGCCCGCGAAGGGCGTCGCGTTACGTTACGCCTGTGTCGTCCAAAGCGTACGGCCGAAGAAGGTCAGCGTGCGATCCCAGGCCATTTGCGACCACACCGGATCGAACTGCGTGCTGGAGATGCGGCCCGGGCCGACGGCCGTTTCGTTCGCGAACCCGTGGTGCGCGAGATAGCGATGGAACTCGAAGCCGACCTTCGCATCGGTCAGCTTCTTTTCCAGCGCGTCGACCTGGTCGATTGTGAAGAATGCGTCCTGCGTGCTCCAGTGGCCCATCAGCGGCACCTTGAGCTTCGCCGGATCGATGTAGTCGAGCGGCGGGAAGCCGTACCACGTCACGCCCGCATCCGCATCGGCGTGTTGCAGCGACAGCAGCGTGAGGGCGCCGCCCATGCAGTAGCCCGTGATCGCGACCCGCGAGGCCAGCGTCTTCAGATACGTGACGGCGCCGGGAATGTCCTGCGACGCGGCATCGCCGAAATCGAGGCCGGTCATCAGGTGGTGCGCTTCTTCTTCCTCGACCGTCGACTTGCCGCGATACAGATCGGGTACCAGCGCGAAGTAACCGCAGCGCGCAAGGCGGTCCGCGACGCCGCGGATCTGGTCGTTCAGCCCCCACCATTCCTGGATGACGACGACGGCAGGCGCGCCTTCGGTCTTTGCGGGCGTCGCGAGATAGCCCTGCAGTTCCTGGCCGTCCGGGCGGAGAAACGTGATCATGGAACCGGATGTTTGTGACATGAAACCGCTCCTTTTCGAAAAATGCGTTGAGCGCGGCATCGGGCCGGCCAGCGGGCGCGGCGACGATCGGGCATGCCGGGCGTCGTGGTGCCGCTCGCGTTCGAGTCGGCCGGCACCGACCACGCGGCCATTCTATGCGCAAACATCCACTGGCTGCGTGAACGGTGCTGTGCCGCACGTGATCGGTGCCCGGAGCGGGTGGCCGAAAAGCAAACACCCCGCCCCGATGAACGGGCGCGGGGTGTTGCGGGTACCGCGCGCGTACCGGGATACGCGCGCGGGATCGGCTTACTGGCCGAAATAGACCGAGTCGCGGCCTTCCTGCTTGACCGCGATTGCGCGGCCGGCACGCACGCCGGCGGCGGCTTGGGCGCCGTAACCGGCTTCATCGGCGTTCGTCACACGCGCCTGGGCGGTTTGCAGCGCGCGCGGGTAATACTGATCGGAGACTTCGGGCTTGTAGCCGGCCTGTTCGAGCTGCACGAGTTCCGCACGGACCTGGGCGCGCGTCAGCTGGCCCGACGGGTTCGATTGTGCGAATGCGCCGTACGAGGCGGACAGGGCGGTTGCGGCGACGACAGCGGTGATGAACGACTTCATGGTGACCTCCGGTTTCATGGATTTCTCGCTTCGCTCGTTGCGTTCAGCGGTTGATTGCATCGTAGCGATCGCGTTACCGGTCGGAAATACGCGTTCCAGTGATTCATTATTGCAATTGGGTAAACGATCGGCGTGAGTGGCGGTTTCATCCGATGATTGCGGGCGTGACGGGCCGCGGGCATACGCCGATGAGCGCTCCGGATTCGGCCCGACAGGGCTCGATACCGTCAAACCGCCCGTTGCCGCGTGACGCTCAATTACATCGCATTCCGAAATAGTTGACCGGTGCAGTCGCCATCGTCGATGCGTTGTCCTATCACTCCACAGGAACCGCCTGCCGTTTCCGGTACTCGGCCGGCGTAATCCCGACGTGGCGGGTGAACGACCGCCTGAGCGTGTCGACATTCGCGAAGCCGCATTTCGCGGCGACCTGCTTCGGCGTGTCGTGGCCGTTCTCGAGCAACTGGCGGGCCGCCGAGATGCGGGTTGCCTCGACCCACGCGGCCGGCGTCATGCCCACCTCGGCGCGAAACAGCCGCGCGAAGTGGCGGGGGCTCATGCCCGCATGCTTCGCCAGGTCGGCTACCGAATGCGCGAGTTCCGGATTCGCCGCGATCCAGCGTTGTACCTCCTGCAGCACCGAGCGCCCGGTGGGGCGCGCTTCGCCCTTGCGGCTGAACTGGAGCTGCCCGCCAGGGCGCTTGAAGAACATCACCAGTTGCGCGGCGACGCGCCGTGCGATCTCGCGGCCGAGATCTTCCTCGACCAGCGCGAGCGCGAGATCGAGCCCGGCCGTGACGCCGGCGCCCGTGCGCAGCTTGCCGTCGCGCACGTACAGCGCATCGGCATCGACGGCGAGCGACGGATAGGCTTCTGTCAGCGCGTCGGCGGCGGCCCAGTGCGTGGTCAGGCGGCGGCCTTTCAGCAGGCCGGTGGCGGCGAGGATGAACGCGCCGGTGCAGATCGAGCCGTAGCGCTTGCTCTGCACGGCCGCCGATCGCAGCCACGCGAGGACATCGGTGCGCAGCGTGACGCGGCCCGCGCTCGGCGCGCCCGCGACCAGCAGCGTGTCGATGCGCTCCGGGATGTCGGGAACGATCCAGTCGGGCAGCAGTTGCGCACCGGACGAACTGCGGATCGGACCGGATTCGCTCGCGATGATCCGCAATGCATAGAACGGCCTCCCGCATTCGGCATTCGCCTGTGCGAACACGTCGAGCGGTGCGGAGACATCGAGCAGTTGAACGCCCGGGACGGCGAAAATTCCCACGACCTTCGGCATGGTGATCGGATGCGTGCTGTATCTAAGGTGATGCGCAGCAGTATAGAGGGGCCGGTGGCGCATCGAGCGAGGCGGCGGAGCCCTTTTTCGGTGTTTTTTCGGTCACGCAGGCATCACGTCCGTCCATCGCGCGAAATGGCAGGATTTGACGTAATACGTCTATTGAAGACAGCTATCGGGCTTTGGAAAATCGGGAGTGTTTTCAATGGAGGTCAATCATGACTGAGAACGTTGCAGGCATCGCCATCCCCGATAGCCAATTGACGCGCGAGATCACCGAACTCGTTCGCGATACCGCGTCGCCGCTGCTGTTCCATCATTCGAGTCGCGTTTACTATTTCGCGGCGCTGGCGGGCCGGCGCCGCGGGCTCGAGTACGATCCCGAGCTGCTCTACTGCGGCTGCATGTTTCATGACATGGGGCTCACTCACAAGCACAGCAGCGCATGCGAGCGCTTCGAAGTGGACGGCGCCAATGCCGCCCGCGATTTCCTGAAGGGCAAGGGCATCTCGCAGCAGGATATCGACGTTGTGTGGACTTCGATCGCGCTGCACACCACGCCCGGTATTCCGCAGCACATGCATCCGGTGATCGCGCTCGTCACCGCGGGCGTCGAGATGGACGTGCTGGGCCTCACGTATCCGGAATACAGCGACGTCGAGCGCGAGGCCGTCGTTCGCGCGCATCCGCGTACGCCGCACTTCAAGGAAGACATCATTCAGGCGTTCTACGACGGGATCAAGCACAAGCCCGGCACGACGTTCGGCAACGTGAAGGCCGATGTGATCGCGGACAAGGATCCGCATTTCCGCGCCGGCAATTTCTGCAGCGTGATCCGGTCGTCGGCGTGGGCCGGCTGATTGCATCGGGTATCGCGCACGTTCCGCTGCACCGGGCGGAACCGTGCGTGCCGGTGGCAGGGTAGCTGCCTGGGGGAGTAGGGGCGTTGCCCTACCGGATGTTCGGCCGGGACCGGCGTTCTGATGGCGTCCATACTCAGGACGTACCCGACACCCGCTGCGTCGGCATGGGCTCGACATGGTTCGACGACAGCGTCAAGTGGGGCCGTACGGCGATGAGATCTCGAACCGGACGTTCATGAGCGATGGCGAGAAGTGCGGGATCGGGGCGCGAATCCGGAGCGAGGGGGCCGCGGGACGTGTTTCGTCATGGTGGTCGGCGAGTAACCGGGCCGGGCGCTCCGGTCGACAAATGTACATTGCGCGATGGCAGATGCCGATTCAGCGGCGCGATTTAATTCAATAAAAGGGTTGTTACGTGACAACCGTAAGACATTTCAGCGGACTTTATATACTGAATAATGGTTCCGCCTCATCGAAGCGAATCTTCGATTCGCGTCCTCAGAAGCTGCTGCCAGGGGCAGGAGGGGGATCCTTGGCCGAGCCCGTCGACCGGCCGACGACAGCAGCTTTGGCTCGTCCTCCCGCAAGTTTTCGGCAAAACGCCTATAATGGTTGGGCAAATTGCCGGAGAGAGGTCATGAGCACCATCGCTTTTCATCCTTCAGGCGTCGCGCATCCGCGCCAGGCCGAATTCACGATTCTCGAGCAGCTGCTGGCGATCCGTGTCCGTTCGGGCGCCGATCTGGCCGAGCTCGCGAGCGCGCGTGTCGACGTATCGGTGATCGACCGGCTGTCCGAGCGCGGGCTGAAATCGGACGAACTGGCCTTCATCATTCCGCGCCGCACGCTGAGCCATCGTCGCCAGGCGCACGAACGTCTGTCGCCGGAGGAATCCGACAAGGCGATCCGCCTCGCGCGCATCGTCGCGCAGGCGACGGCCACGTTCGGCGACCAGGACAAGGCGATGGCGTGGTTGCGCAACGGGTTGCAGCGCTTCGGCGGCCGCACGTCGCTCGACATGGCGAGCACCGAGCACGGTGCTCGCCTCGTCGAGGAAGTCCTCACGCAAATCGACGAGGGGTATTTCGCTTGACGACGTTGTGGCGGATCAGCAATTACGCCGATCTGAAGGGCATCGGCGGGTTGCGGGCCGGCGGGCGCTGGCATTTTGCCGGGCAGCCCGTCGTCTATCTCGCCGAACACCCGGCGCTCGCGCTGCTCGAGACGCTCGTTCATTTCGAAATCGCCACCGTTGCCCAATTGCCGAGCGGATACCAGCTGCTGCGGATCGACGTGCCCGATTCGGTGGATGTCGCCGAAATCGCGGAAGGCGACGCACCGGACGACTGGCAAACGAACGTCGACTGGACCCGCAGCGCCGGCACCGAATGGCTGCATACGCAGCCGAGCGCGCTGCTGCGCGTGCCGAGCGTAGTCGTGCCGCACGCGCACAACTTCCTGTTGAATCCGCTGCATCCGGCCGCATCCGAGATTCGCATCGCGGAAGTCATGCAATCGCCGTACGACACGCGAATCCTGCGCCTGATCCAGTCGAAGTCGGGCGCATAACGAACGGGAAGGAAAAGGGTGCGTTCCGCGCACGCGTTCAGCGTTCGTGCGCAGCGCGATCCGCGGCTGCGTCCGGCGGCAGCGTCTGCCGGATGCGCGTGACCGTTCGCGTGCTGACGAGGCCGAGCATCGCACTGACCTCGGCATGCGTGTGGCCCGCGAGCAACTGCCGGCGCGCATACGTGTTGCGCAGCACGCGCGGGCTCATGTCCGCCGCGTGGAAGCCGATCGCGGTGAGCGCTTCGCGCACCACGAGCAGCAGGAACATGTCGTTCATCGCGCCACCGCCGCGCGGTGCGGGGAACAGCAGCGCCGGTGCCGGCGTGTCCGCCGAATGCGCGCGCCACGCGGCGAGCGGCGCCAGTGCGAATTCGGCCAGTTCGACCCGGCGCGCCGGCCGCGCGCGATCGCGCGGCACGGACAACGCCGGTGGCTGCGCGTCGAGATCGGGCGCGGCGCGGGGCATCGCACGAATCTCGGCCGATGTGATGCCGCTGGCAAGCAGCAGCGCGACGATCGCGCGATTCCGGTAGTCGGTGGGCGAGTCGTCCGGCCGAGGCTGGACATGGCGCTGCAGCTCCGCGTCGGCGTCGGGCGGCAGGTAGCACGGCTCCGGCTCGCCGGCCGGCCAGGCGAGATCGCGCGTCGTCCGTCCTGCCGGGTGGATCGTCCGCACACCGGTGTCGACCAGATGCCGCCCCAGCCGGTCGATCAGCTTCGCATAGCGCACGCGCGTCGACGTGCCGGGTGCGCAGGTACGGTCGAGTTCCGCCAGGAACGCCGCGACGTGGTCGGGGCCGAACGTGACCAGCGACACGCGCTGTGCGATCAGATGGCGCAGGAACCGCTCGAACATCGCGACGTGCTGCACGACCGAACGCGGCGCGAACGGCCGGCGGCCGGCGCCCGTCGCGGCGGTTTCCTGCCATGCGCGAAACGCGCCGACGGGGTCGTGAATCCAGCGATTCGTGTTCATCCACGATTTATAGCCGGACGCGGTGACGCCGGCAATCGTCCCGATGTCCATCCGTTCGGCGCGACACGCGTCTCGTCGATTCCGTCGGTGTTCATCGTCAGGTAGACGAGCACGAGCGGCAGCGTGATGAAGAAGCGGAACGCGTCCGGTACGCCGTTCCATTGCCTCGACATCCCCATCCCGAACCATTCGCCGCCGACCGACATGAACGCAACCTGTCACGTGAGGAGGCCGAGCGTCAGGCCGGCGATCGCGTGTGCCTTGGCCGTGCGGAACGCCGCTTCGCCGGCGCGGCGCGCGCAGCAACCGGACCGCGCCGATTCGGCACGGCAAGGCCGTCGCCGTTTCCATCGCGATGATGATGCCGATATACCCGAAGCCGGCGCGGCGCCGAGGAGACACGCGTGCCGGCTGGATCGAGTGCCGGCGCCAGGAGAGAGCGGCGCTTGCCGGTCGAACGGAGGAAGTCGTCAAGCGGAGCGCAGCGTGCGCCGCGCTGCCCGTTATCGCCGTTACGCTTCGCGCGAAGGTGCCGGCGGCACGCTTGCCTGAGTCTGTCCGCTCAACCGCGCGAGCGCGGCGAATGCCAGTTGCGTTGCGATGGCCGCGAGCGTGCCGGCCGCCATGCCGTTGCCGAGCACGATCTGGACAGGCGTGCCGAATTGACGATACAGGTTCGGCACCAGGATCGGCGCGAGACCGACCACCAGCGCGGCCGCGAGCGTGTACTGGTTGGCGCGCGCGTGCAGGTCGACGCCGGCGAGCAGCCGGATGCCCATCACGCCGATCATCGCGAACACGACCAGCGCGGTGCCGCCGACGACGGCGGCCGGAATCGCATACGCGAGTCGCGCGAGCGGGGCGAACAGCGCAATGACGATCAGGATTGCGCCGGCGGCGGCCGTCACGTAGCGCGAGCGCACGCCGGTCGTCTGTACGACGCCGATGTTCTCGGCACTGGTCACGATCAGCGGCGTGCCGAACAGCGCGCCGGCCAGCGACGCCAGTGCATCGCCGCGTATCGTCTTCGGCACGTCGCGCGTCATCGAGACCGCCTTGCCGCACGTCTCGCCGACGGCAACGGTCTGCGCGGTGGCCTCGGCCATCGAGATCGCGGTGAAGATCAGCAGCGGCAGCGCGGCCAGCACGTCGAAGCGCGGCATCCCGAACGGCAGCCACACCGGATGCGTGAACCACGGGCCGTGCCATACGCCGGCGAGCGCTGGCATCGCGTCGAGCGCCCAGCCGAGCGTCGCGCCGGCCATCAACCCGATCAGTACCGCGAGGCGCCCGAGCGTGCCGCGAAACGCACCGGCGACGGCGACGGTGGCGACGATCGTCGCAAGCGCGAGACCGAGCGCGCGCGGCTGCGCGAAGTCGGCCGAGCCGGGCTGGCCGACGACGATCGCCGCGTAGATCCGGATCAGGTTGATCGACACGAGCAACAGCATCGCGCCGACGACGACGCGTGGAAAGAGCCGCAGGCAGCGCGTGAACACGGGCAGCAGCACCCAGTAGAACGCGCTGGCGAGCAGCGCCGCGCCAGCGGCGGTCGGCAGGCCCGACTGCGCGGCGATGCCCGCGAACAGCATCGTCGGTGCGCCGCCGGGCACCATCACGAACGGCATGCGTGCGCCGATCGGGCCGGCACCGAGCGATTGCACCAGCGTGCCGACGCCGCACGCGAAGAACGTCGCGCCGATCAGCTGGACCGTCAGGTCGGCCGGCAGCGCCAGGACTTTCGCGATGAGGAAGACGGCCGTGATCGGCGACGCGGCCATCGACAGCACGTGCTGCAGCCCGAACAGCGCGAGCTGCCACGCGGGCAACCGTGCATCGACGGGCGGTGAGATCGGATCGTGCGACACGGCAGGCCCCTCGGAAGCGAACGGCGACGATGGCAGGAATACAACGGCGAACGACGCGTCAGGTCCGTAGCCAGGGCAGTTGCGCGGCGCTGTAGCGGAACGTCTGGAACACGCTGTTCAGCTGGCCGGGGCCGGTCTTGCGCGCGGCCTCGTCCGGGTATTCGGCGAACCACGGGATCACGTATTCCCACACGACTTCGCCGGCCGGCGTCACTTCGAACAGCCGGCCCGTTGACGATTCGGTGATGTGCGTGTTGCCGTTCGGCAAGCGCTGCGCGTTGCCCATGAACGGCGTGTAGAACAGGTTCACGACGTCGTCCGTGTACGACCAGACGACGCGTTGCGTCGCGGGATCGATCTCGACGACGCGCGAGAACACGACGTGCGCGCCGTGGCGGAAATTGCCGTTGTCGAACGCGAGGATGTTGCCGTTCGCGAGCGGCACGGGCGCATGCTGGTGCGACACGACGTCCGGCCCGACGTGCAGGTCGACGCGGCCGGTTGCGCGGTTTACGCCGATGATCCCCGACGTCGTGCGCAGGCTCATCAGCACGCGCCCGTTCGTGTCGACCGCGAGACCGTTGACGAGCGGCCAGTGATAGCGGCCGAACCCGGCCGCGATCGGAAAATCCTCGGGTCGCAGGTGCTCGCGCGCGTGCCATTCCCACACGATCTGTCCGGCCCGGTTCACTTCGCGGATCACGTCCGCGTACATCACGTCGTCGTCGCCGTGCGGCGTACCGCCCGGCACGCGCCGCGCGAACGCGGCGTCGACCGGTTCGCACGCGGCGTAGAGCAGGTTGCCGTTCGGCAGCCACTGCGCATCGTGGTGATGCGCGGGATCCTCGTAGCGCCACACCGTTTCGCCTTGCGGCGTGACCTCGTAGAAGTCGCCGCCATGCCACATCGACCACGGCGCGTAGCGGGATTCGGATTGCGGGTGATTGCCGTTGTAGCCGAGGTTGCCGTTCGCGAGGATGACCGCGTGACGGCCGGGGCGCACGGGCATTTTCCACTGATGGGCGACCTCGCCGTCGATGCCGACGAGATAGACGTTGCCGTCCGCCGTTTGCGGCGCGATGAGCGTATAGCCGCCCGCGGACAGGGCGGGATCGTGGGCGATGAGGCCGACGCCGCGGCGCCGCTGGGTAATCTGGTCGACGGTCGTCATTGCGGTCTCCATTCGAGTCGAACACGGGAATGCAGCGCAATCTAGACGATCCGGAGAGTCAGTGAAACTGGATTATTCTTGACGGCGTGTTCGGAAAAATCTAACGGTCCATTCATGCGTTCGATATCGCAGACATTCCGCTGTTTCGACGAGGTCGCCCGGCGCGGCTCGATTCGCAAGGCAGCCGACGCGCTGCACCTGACCGCCGCGGCCGTGCACCAGCAGATCCGCAATCTCGAGGAGCAGGTCGGCGTGCCGCTGTTCGACCGGCTGCCGCGCGGCATGCAGCTGACGCTCGCCGGCGAGATCGTGATCGCCGCCGTGCGGCGCGGCCAGCGCGACTTCGACAACGCGCTGACGCAGGTCGAGGATTTGCGCGCGCTGCGGCGCGGGCACGTGAACCTGGCCGTGCCCGCATCGACGGCCGAGAAGCTCGTGCCCGACGCGATCCTGGCCGCGATGCAGCGCTATCCCGGCGTCACGTACAGCGTGCGCTCGGGAAACGGCGAGAGCATCGTGCGCTGGGTCGAGACGGGCGAGGCCGACATCGGCTATGCGCTGCGCCGGCGCACGGCGGCGAGCGTCGTCGAGGTGCGCGCGTTCGCGCAGCCGCTGGGTGTCGTCACGGCACCTGGCCATCCGCTGGCGTTGTCCGGCGGCAAGGTGCGGATGCGCGACTGCTTCGCCCATCCGCTGCTCCTGATGACACCCGACACGGAGCTGCGCGCGATGTTCGACCAGATAGATGCGCGACAGCCGCGCAACGCGCGGCCGCTGGTCGAGACGGGTTCGGTGTCGATGGTGCGGCGACTCGCGGCCGAAGGGGCCGGCATCGGCTTCCTGATCGCGGAGAACGTCGCGGACGACGTCGCGGCCGGCCGGCTCGCGTGGACGCCGCTCGCCGATGCGGGCGCGCGTTCGTTCAGCTGCATCTACCAGCGCGCGGACATGAGCGCGACTGTCGCGATGACGATGTTTCTCGAGTTTTTCTCGGAAGCGATCGAAGCGATGGAGCACGGTTTCGCGCGTGATGGCCGCGTGGTCGGCAAGCGTCGCCGGACGGCAACGTAACGAAGCCACGTCGCGACGCAGTGCAGCAAATGGCCGGCAAGCCGGTTCGGTGGCGTTGTACGTGCAACGATCGGCCGCATTGCGTCATTTCCTTGTTGCGGAAAGAAAATTGTTCATGGGACTATCGAACGCGTTGCCCGCGCACCGAGGGGGTCGCAGGCAGCGTGATGCCCATCGCAACGCTCTAAAAGAACATCGACGAACAATGAACAGAACAGCGATTTTTCCGTATGCCTCTGTATTGCTCGCGGCCGCGCTGCTGACCGCATGCGGCGGCGACGTCGAGAACGACGCGGGTCACGCGACGACACCTTCAGCCGACACCAGCTGCCTCGCGGTCGACAACAGCGGTGCGACGGTCGTGGTCGGGTCGAACCAGCCGGGCGATCCGTCGCTGCCGGAAGCGTCGTCGGGTTATCGCACCGGGATGAAACCGGTCTACGCGAAGACCTACCTCGTGGCCACGTCGAACGCGTACGCGAGCGCGGCCGGCTGCGCGGTGCTGAAGAAGGGCGGCACGGCCGCCGATGCGGCGGTCGCCGTGCAGGCCGTGCTCGGCCTGACGGTGCCCGAGGCGACGGGCCTTGGATCGGGCGGCGTGCTGCTCTACTACGATGCCCGCGGCAAGACGCTGCAGGCCTACGACGGCCGCGAAACCGCGCCGGCCGCCGCGACGGAAAACTACCTGCGTTACGTCGACGACGCGACCGACCATTCCGCGCCGCAGCCGAACGCGCGCGCGAGCGGCCGCTCGATCGGCACGATCGGCGTGCCGCGGCTCATCGAGGCGCTGCAACAGGATCACGGCCGCCTGCCGTGGCAGAACCTGTTCGGCGATGCGATCACGCTCGCGACCAACGGCTTTCCGATCGGCGGCCGGCTCGCCGACGCGATCGCGGCGAACGCCACGAACCTGAAGCGCGATCCCGAGGCCGCCGCGTACTTCCTGAACGCCGACGGTTCGCCGAAGACGCTCGGCACGGTCCTGAAGAACCCCGCGTACGCGCGCACGCTGGCGCTGATGGCGCAGTCAGGTGCGAATGCGCTGTACACCGGGCAGATCGCACAGGACATCGTCGCGAAGATCGCGGTGACGAAGGGTGCGGACGGCTCGACGCTCACGCCGGGCAAGACGACCGTCGCGGATCTGGCCGCCTATCAGGCGAAGCGTCGCGTACCGGTGTGCACGACCTATCGCAGCTACTGGGTGTGCGGGATGCCGCCGCCGTCGTCGGGCGGCATCGCGGTCGCGTCGGCGCTCGGCATTCTCGAGAATTTCGACCTGAAGTCGCTGAAGCCGACCGCGATCGATCTCGAAGGCGGCAAGCCGACCGTCGCGGGCGTGCATCTCGTCACCGAGGCCGAGCGGCTCGCGTATGCCGACCGCGACAAGTACGTGGCCGATACGGATTTCGTGCCGCTGCCCGGCGGCACGTGGGACACGTTGCTGAACAAGCCGTACCTGAAGTCGCGCGCGGCGCTGATCGACACGACCAAGAGCATGGGGACCGCCCAGCCGGGCAATCTCGGTGCAGTGCCGCTCGGTGTCGACACGACGCTGATCGAGCACGGCACGAACCAGTTCACGATCGTCGACGGCGACGGCAACGTGCTGAGCGCGACGACGACGGTCGAGTCGAGCATGGGCTCGTTCCACATGACCAACGGCTTCCTGCTGAACAACCAGCTGACCGACTTCTCCGCGAACCCGGTCGACACGTCCGGCAATCCGGTGGCCAACCGGCTGCAGCCGGGCAAGCGGCCGCGCAGCTCGATGGCGCCGACGATCGTGTTCGGGCAGGCCGCCGACGGCTCGCGCGGCGATTTCGTGATGGCGACCGGTTCGCCGGGCGGCGGCACGATTCCGCAATACGTGGTCAAGACGCTCGTCGGCGCGCTCGACTGGGGGCTCGACGCGCAGCAGTCCGCGGGGCTCGTCGATTTCGGCGCGAGCAACAGCCCGACGACCACGATCGGCGGCGAGCATCCGAACGTCAACACGGCGAACAACGGTGCGAACGATCCGCTGATCACGGGGTTGCTCGCGCTCGGGCACAAGGTGTCGACGTCGGCGCAGGCGAGCGGCGTCAATACGGTGATGCGCGTGACGGTCGGCCAGTCGCCGGCGTTGCAGGGCGGTACCGATCCGCGTCGCGAAGGCGTCGTGCTCGGCGATACGTTCCGGCCGTAACTGGGTGAGTGCGTACGGCCCCGGTCCGCCGACGGGCGGTCGGGGCCGTTTTTCATGGCGAGGCCGCATGGATGGCCGAGCAATGCACATCGTTCGGAATGCTGATGAAATAGGCTGGCCGCTTCACCAGCCGGGTGGGACGATGCGTGGCGATCGGGCGAATCACCCAGGCGGAGCGCCGCTCACGTTCGCCGACGAATAGGGTGTCCATCCCGCTGCGAGCCCTCGATTGTCAAACAGTGTGAGTCAATCGTCAGCATTTGCAACCGAAGTAACAGTCCCCGCAATTCAATCGTTTTGCACGCCGGCGCCGCTACATTAGCCCCACCTGCCGCACTTCGCGGTGAGGCATGCGACAAGCCGCACGAAGGCGGCCCGCAGCAACAACGTCTTTGGGGAGAATGACCATGAACAAGATTCGTACGATCCTGCTGGGTGCCGCTCTGACGGCGATGGCGACGTCGGCTGCATTTGCACAGACGGCCCAAACCGGCGCACAGGGTTCTGCTGGCGTCGGCGCACAGGTCCAGACGCCGCTGCTCGGCGGCGGCGTGGGCGTGCAGGCCGGCGCCGGCGCGAATGCGGCGGGCTCGGGTTCGGGCGCAGGCAACGTGGTTGGCGGCGCGCTGAACGGCGTCGGCAAGACGGTCGGCGGCGTCGGCTCGGCAGCCGGCAATGCGGTCGGCGGCGCGACGCAGGCGGTCGGTTCCGCAGCCGGTACGGCGAAGGATGCGGCGGCATCGGCAGTCCACTCGACGAAGTCGCACGTGAAGCGCGTCGCCGGTTCGGTGAAGAGCCATGCGCAAGGCGCGATGTCGACGGCAGGCGACGTCGCGGGTGGCGCGAAGGCGAAGGCCGGCGAGGCGCTCGAAGGCACGGCTAACGCAGTGCAAGGCGGCGCATCGGTCGGCGTGAAGGGTTCGGCGTCGGCGCAAGGCGGCGCGCTGTAAGCAGCACGCGTTTCGTCAAGGCCCGGCCCGCTTCGATGCGGGCCGGGCTTTTTTTGTTGGCGCGCGCGGCCCCTGCCCATTGCCGGCCCGCCATGCTTAAATAGCGAGGCTCCCGGTTGCGGGCCCGCCGCGACGGCGATGCCGGTCGACCAGGGCAAGCATGTCCGATCGACATCGTGACGACAGACGACACCAAAACGCCGCGTCGGCCACCCCGGCGCGGTCCGATAACATTCCGAGGCATCACGTCATGACCATCCTGTTCCGTCTTTTCGCGCTTGCCTGCGTGCTCTGGCTGGCCGCCTGCGCGGCGCCGCCTCCGCCTCCGTCGTCCGCCAGCGCCGCCGCGTCCCCCGCCGCACCGGACGCCGGCGAACGCCGCGGGCTCGGCACCGCGTGGGGCGAGTCGGTGCGATCCGAAACCCGCCAGGTCGAATTCGAACGCGCGGATCCGGCCAAGCCGACGTATCTCGCGTCGGTCTACTACAACGATGCGCTGCCCGGCCATCCACCGGCCTCGCAGGTTCGCCGGCTGCCGACCCGCGTCGCGCTCGCCAATGGCGACATCGCGCTGTCATTCATCGACGAAAAGGGCGCGCCGCTGCGGCTCGCGCGCAACAACGGCCGCTGGCACATGGCGGGCGTCGAGGGTTCGCGCTACATCATCGTGCTGCGCAACCAGGGGCGCCGCACGTTCGAAGTCGTGTCGACGGTCGACGGCCTCGACGTGCTGTCGGGCCGGCCGGGCAGCTATACGAACGGCGGCTACGTGCTGTATCCGGGCCGCACGCTGACGATCGAGGGTTTTCGCAAGAGCCGCGACGAAGTCGCCGCGTTCCGCTTTGCCGCCGTGCCCGACAGCTACGTCGCGAACTCGAAGTACGGCGATGCCGCGAACGTCGGCGTGATCGGCGTTGCGCTGTTCGCGCAGAAGACGACGACGAGGAAGCGCTGCGCCGCAACGCGAATCCGTTCCCCGGCAACGACAACCGCTATGCGCCGCCGCCCGTTCCGCGCGGCGAGTAACGGCATGTAGTCGGGTGCCCGCATGCGTCGCGACGCACGCGGGGCGATCCAGCGCGTTTTCCGGCTGCCCGTTCAACGCAGTTGCCGTTTCGTATCTCCCGAAACACGATCCAAGGCCCAATCGCCTCTATCGGACGATTGCGCGGCCATCGTTTCGTGAGCGGGCCGTTCTGCGGCGGCGCGGTTTCGCCGTCGCTCGCTCGTGCTGCGGCACAATGTCGGTTCGCACCGGTATCGCGTGCTTCCCGGCCATCCGGACCGACGGATAACGTCTTGTCGTTACCCGCTTTCAGGTACCATCCCGACCCGCTTGCAACGGGCCGCATGATCCGGTCCGGCACGCGCCTTACGTCACGCGGCAGGCCCGGCGGCTGGCGGGACGACGATTGACGGCACGGGCCCGTGCGAGCGGCGTCGCCCTTCGCCATGAAACAGAGGAACCTTCGTGAAGTTCATCCACGCGGCAGACATTCACCTTGACAGCCCGTTGCACGGCCTGAGCGCGTACCCCGACGCGCCGGCCGCGCAGTTGCGCAACGCGTCGCGCGAGGCGCTGCGGCAACTCGTGGATCGTGCGATCGAAGAGGACGTCGCGTTCCTCGTGATCGCGGGCGACCTGTACGACGGCGACTGGAAGGATCACAACACGGGCATCTTCTTCGGCCAGCAGATGGGGCGCCTGCGCAAGGCCGGCATCCGCGCGTTCGTGCTCGGCGGCAACCACGATGCCGAAAGCGAGATGACGAAGAAGCTGACGCTGCCCGACAACGTCACCGTGTTCGGCCACCGCAAGCCGGAAACCGTCAAGCTGCCCGAATTCGACGTCGCGCTGCACGGGCAGAGCTTCAAGGACAAGGCCGTCGTCGACAACCTCGCGCTCGGCTATCCGGATCCGGTACCCGGCTACTACAACATCGGCGTGTTGCACACGGCGCTGGAAGGGTATGCCGCGCACGCGAACTACGCGCCGTGCACGCTGGCCGAACTGCACGCGAAGGGCTACGACTACTGGGCGCTCGGCCACGTGCACGAGTTCCAGCAATGGACGGGGCCGTCCACCGTCGTGTTTCCCGGCAACCTCCAGGGGCGCCACATCCGCGAGACGGGCCGGCGCGGCGCGGTGCTCGTGACGGTTGAGCAAGGCCGCACGCAGGTCGAGCGCCTGTATCTGGACGTGCTGCGCTGGGAAGCCGTGTCGGTCGACGCGTCCGATTGCCTGTCGGTCGCCGATTTGTCGAGAAAGATCGGCCAGTCGCTGGAGGCGCTGCTGACCGTCGACGGCCACGTGCCGCGCGCGGTGCGCGTGACGGTCACGGGGCGCACGCCCGCGCACGGCCTCTTTTTCGGCCGCGCGCCGCAGTTGCGCGCGGAGGTGCTCAACCAGATCGGCATCATCGGCAACGAGCGGCTGTGGCTCGAGAAGGTCCGGCTCGCGACGTCCGCCGCCGATCACCAGCCTGGCGAAAGCGAGCAGCTCGAAGCGCTGGAGGATCTGAAGCAGATCCTCGCCGATGCCGCGCACGATCCGGATTTCCTCGCGCTGCTCGAACGCGACCTGAAGCCGTTCGTCGGCAAGGTACGCAGCGACGTGAAGGAGGAGGTGCCGTTGCTGACGATGGCGCGCGCCGGTGAACTGACGGCGCTGGTCGAGCAGGTCGGGCCCGCGTTGCTCGCGCGGCTGGCGAGGGGGGAGTAAGCGATGCGCATCAGCCAGCTCGATCTGATCAAGTACGGCAAGTTCACCGACGAGACGCTGCGGTTCCCGCCGGCCCGCGAGGATTTTCACGTGATCGTCGGGCCGAACGAGGCCGGCAAGTCGACGATCCGCACGGCCGTATCCGAGCTGCTGTTCGGGATGAAGCTGCAGACGCCGCTCGATTTCCTGCACAGCACGCCCGAGCTGCGGATCGGCGGCGTGCTGGAGAGCGGTACGAGCGAACTCGTGTTCCACCGTGCGCGCGGGCGCAGTTCGCTGCGCACGCCCGGCGACGACAAGCTGCCCGACGACTATCTGGCGGCGATCCTCGACGGTGCGACGCGTGAGTTCTTCGAGCAGATGTTCGGGCTCGATCACGGACGGCTGATCGATGGAGGCCGGAGCATTCTCGATGCTTCCGACAAGCTCGGCCAGGTGTTGTTCGAATCGGCTGCCGGTGTCGGCAGTCTCGGGCCGGTGCGCGAGGAGCTCGACGCGCGCGCGCTCGAGCTGTGGGCGCCGCGCCGGAGCGGCAGCGCGTTTGCGCTGGCCGAGACGTCGTTCAACGAAGCCGTGACCGAACTGAAGACGGTCCAGGTCCGCACGCGCGACTGGGTCGATCGCAAGGACGCGCGCGAAGCGGTCGAGCAGCAGATCGAGCAGGCGCGCGCGGAACAGCGCCGGCTCGAAACGCTGCGCTCGAAGCTCGAACGCGTCCGTCGGCTTGCGCCATACCTGAAGGAGCTGACGGTCAAGGATGCGGCGCTGGCCGAACTGGGTGCGGTCGTCGAGTTGCCGCCGACCGCGTATGCCGATCTGCTGAAGGCGCAGGGCGATCTCGCGGCCGAGCAGAAGGTGCTCGAAGAACGTCGCGCCGACCTGCTCGCGAAACGGCAGGCGCGCGAGGCGATCGATGCGGACGCCGACACGCTGGCGCTCGACGCCGATATCGAAGCGCTCGATCGGTTGCGCGGCACGTGCATGAATCACGCGCAGGATTTGCTGTTGCTCGGCGCGGATGTCGAGCGGCATGTGTCCGCCGCGTGCGCGGCGGCGGCCCAGCTCGACTGGCCGACGAACGAAGCGTCGCTGCGTGCGTCGCTGCCGACGGCGCTGTCGCTGAAGACGGTGACGAACCTGCTGCGAGAGCACGGCGCGCTGCACCAGGCGCTCGCCGGCGCGCGCGAGTCGCTCGACGAACGCACGCGCGAGCTTGCGCAGGTGCGGGAACAACAGGCGCGACTGTCGACCGTCGACGTGCCGGAGGCGCTGCGCGCGGCGCTGGCCGACGCGCAAGCCTTTCGCAACAGCGGTCAGCGCGAGCAGGCGCTGGCGCACGAGATCGCGGCCGCCGAACGCACGCTGTCGGGTGCGCTCGATGCGCTTGGCCAGTGGCGCATGCCGGTCGACACGCTGCGCGCGCTCGACGTGCCGTCGGCGGCGCGGCTCGGCGCGCTGCTGAAGGAAGACGGCGAGTACGCGAGCGCGGCCGCCGCGGCACGTGATGCGCGGGACAGCGCGCTCGAGGAGTTCGAGCGGCTCGAACTGCAGGAGAAGCATTTCGCGGAGAACCACAAGGTCGTCACGACCGCCGACGTGCTGGCGGCGCGCGCGCGGCGCGATGGCGCGTGGGGCGACATCCGCAATGGCGCGGTCGATCTCGCCGCGGGCGCACCGGCGGTCGACGACGCGATTCGCCTCGCCGACGAACTCGTCGATGCACAGCTCGGCGCGACGCAGGCCGCGGCGACGTTGCAATCGCTGCGTCAGCAGGTCGAGTCCGCGCGTGCGGGCGCGGCACGCAGGCAGGCCGCGCTGGACGAACGCGAGCGCGAGCTGGCCGCGCATCGCGACGCGTGGGCCGCACTCGCGGCGAGAGCCGCGGTGCCCGGCATGTCGCTGGCGGCGATGGGCGACTGGCTCGCGAAGCGCGAAACGGTGTTCGCCGCGCAGGCGGATCTCGACCGCCAGCGCCGCGAATTCGACGCGCTGCGTGCGGCCCGGGACGGCGCGGAAGCCGCGCTGCGCGCGGCGTTGCGCACGGTATCGCGAGGTGGCGAGCCGGACGGCCTGGCGGCGCTCGTCGCGATTGCCGAGGCCTTCGTACAGTCGGCCGAGAAAGCGATCGCGCAGCAGGATAGCCTGGAAGACCGTGCGCGGGAAGCCGAACGCGGATGCGCGACCGCGCAATCGCGGGCCGGCCACGCGCAAACGGCTTACGACGCGTGGCAAGCGCAGTGGCGCGACGCGCTGGCCGACGCGAAACTGTCCGCGAGCGCGACGACGCTGGCCGCGGCGGAAGGGGCGCTTACGCTCGCGAATACGGTGACGGCCGAACTGGCCGATGCCGACGCGCCGCGCAACCGGATCGCCGCGATCCGCGCGGAGCTGGCCGCGCTCGAGGCCGGCGCGCGGCGGCTTGCGGAAGCGCTCGCGCCGGAATGGCTGGCGAGCGGCGACTGGCCGGACGTGGCGCGCCGGCTGACGATGCGCCTCGCGGCCGCCCGGGAAATCGCGCGTGCGATCGACCGTGCCGACGAGGCCGTGCGGCACGCCGACGGCAAGGTCGCGGACGCGGCCGCCGCGGTGGCCGGTGCGGATGCACGAATCCAGCCGTTGCTTCAACTGGCCGGCGTCGCGTCGATCGACGCGGCGCTGCCGCTGGCCGAGCGCTCGGATCGTCAGCGTCAGCTTCGGCAGGCGGTCGAGGCCGCGCACGAGGCATTGGTGCGCGATGGCGACGGTCTTTCCCGGTCCGCCGTCGAAGCCGAGGTCGCGGAGCAGGACATCGCCGACGTACCGGCGCATCTCGAAGCGGTGAAGCAGTCGCTCGGCGATGTCGGCAAGCGGCTGAACGAGCTGTCGCAGCAGCAGGTCGTGGCCGACCAGGCGTTCGGCGCGATCGACGGCCAGGCGAATGCGGCCGTCGCCGAGTCGAAACGGCAGGAAGCGCTGGCGGCGATGGGCGATGCGGCCGAACAGTATCTGGAGGCGGCCACCGCGAGCCGCTTGCTGAAGTGGGCGACGGATCGCTATCGCGACCAGAAGCAGGGGCCGATGCTCAGGCGCGCGGGCGAGATCTTCGCGGGGCTCACGCTCGGCGAATTCGCGAAGCTGACCGTCGACACCGAACGGACGCCGCCTGCGCTGTATGCGCGGCGTACGAAGGGCGCGTCGGTCGAGGTCGCCGGGCTGAGCGAAGGCACGCGCGACCAGTTGTTCCTCGCGCTGCGGATTGCGGCGCTGGAGCTGCAGCTCGGCAGCCGCATCGCGCTGCCGTTCGTCGCCGACGATCTGTTCATCAATTTCGACGATGCGCGCGCGAAGGCCGGACTCGATGCGCTGCGCGATCTGTCGACGCGAACCCAGGTGCTGTTCCTGACGCACCACGACCACCTGTTGCCGCTCGTGCGGGACGTCTTCGGCGCGCGGGTCAATGTGGTCGAGTTGCAGCGCGCGCCGGCCGGCGCGTGATGCGCGGGCGTGCCGCGATGCCGGTACACGGGAAGGGGCATCGCGTGCAGGTAGTATGAGCGGTTCCGAAACGCACGGGACCGGGACAACCGGTCGCGGGTCTGGCCACACGAGGGGAAAATATGAAAAAGCTGGTAGCCGCCATCGCGTTCGCGGCGGACAAGCATCGCAATCAGCGTCGCAAGGACGAAGAGGCATCACCGTACATCAATCATCCGATCGCACTTGCCGACGTGCTGGCCAACGAAGCCGGTATCGAGGACGAGCGCGTGATCGTCGCGGCCGTGCTGCACGACACGGTCGAGGACACGGAGACGACCGAGCAGGAACTGCTGCGGCTGTTCGGCAAGGACGTGGCGGACATCGTGATGGAGGTCACCGACGACAAGTCGTTGCCGAAGGAGGAGCGCAAGCGCCTGCAGATCGAGCACGCGTCGACCATCAGCCGGCGAGCGAAGCTCGTGAAGCTCGCCGACAAGATCTGCAACCTGCGCGACATCGCGCGGCATCCGCCCGCGGACTGGCCGCTCGAGCGCAAGCAGGCGTATTTCGACTGGGCGAAGTCGGTCGTCGACCCGATGCGCGGCGTGCATCCCGGTCTCGAGGCGATCTTCGACACCGCGTACGGCGCGCGGCCGGCGGACTGAAGTTCCGGCATGGTATCGGCTCGATCCGTCGCATCCGCCGCGCGACAGGTGCCCGCCGTGGCGGGTGTCGACGTCGGGGGCGACAAGAAGCTGTGCGATCTCGTGATCCTGCGCGGGTCGACGGTCGTCTGCCGCGAAGCGCGGATTGCCCCCGAGGCGATACCCGCGCTGTGTGTTGCCCATGACGTCGTGGCCGTCGGCGTCGACGCGCCGAGCGTGTGGTGGCCAGGCGTCGGCCGCCGGGCGGCCGAACAGGCGCTCGCCTGCGAACGGATCTCGTGTTTTCCGACACCGTCGCGGGAGCAGGCCGTTTCAAGCACGTCGGGCTTCTTCGACTGGATGTTCATCGGGGAACGCGTGTACCGCGCGCTGGCGGATACCTATCCATTGCTGACCGGTGTGCACTATGCGGGTGGTCGTGCGAGTTTCGAGACCTATCCGTATGCGATTACCTGCGCGATGCTGGGCAAGGCGGTGGCGTCGGCGAAGCAGAAGCGTACCCAGCGCCTGCAATTGCTGGAGCGGCTGGGGATCGACGTGTCGATGCTGCGCTCCGTTGATGCGCGAGACGCAACCCTTTGCGCGTTGACCGCGCAATACGTGATCGACGGGAACGCATATGCGTATGGTGACACGGAGGGCGGTTACATCCGCGTGCCGATCGTGAGCGAGGCGATCGTGCTCGACTCGCTATAGCGGCGGCACGTGGCGACTGTGGGGCGGTTGCCACGACAAGGTGAGCTTTTGCGGGAGAGGGGCGGTCTTCCCGGCGCCGATGCCGTAGGCATTGCGTGTCGACCGACCAACATCGGGATGGCCGGCGCGCACGGCATGAAGCCGGTGCGCCGCGCGATCCCCGGCGGCACCATTCAGTCCTCGAGGATGGACTTCGGCACGCTGGACAGGTCGCAGGCTTGCGCCTGATCGAAATAGTCTTCGGCGTCGTTGATCATCACGACCGCGACGTCGATCAGCTCGTCGAGCCGTTGCAGCAGCGATTCGCGCCACTCGATGTCTTCATCGCGCGCTGGCGTCTTGTCCAGTTGTTCGATGATCGAATCGGCTGTCTGCAGGAAAGGAATCGCCTGCTGATAGTTCTCGATCGAGACCATCGCCGCGTTACGCGCGCCGACGAGCCGCTCGCGATGCTCGTCCGCCAGTTCGGATTCGCCGCTGATCCGAGGCAATACATCCGAGATGCGTTGGAGAAGCGCTGGCGTTTGTTCTTCCAGCAGGATGGCGCGTTCGCGCAGCGCCGCATATTCGTCGCGAAGATCGGCGTCGCCGGATTGAGTCGTGCTGTCCATCGTCGATAGGGGTGCGTGGTTCGGTCGCGGCATGATACTCGACAGCGCCAGGTTCCTTGTCCGTTCCGCTGCGTTCCATATAGGGGGAAAGACGGGCATACGTCATAGCTGTAGCGAACCGCTCGCGTTGCGATTCAGGCCCGTCGAACCCCCAGCCCCCGTGCGCGGCAACGCACGGGGGCTTTTTCCAACTTTTTTCACAAGGGGCTTGCGCGGGCGGCGCGAGGTGCATAGAATCACGCCTCTTTCGCGCTCACGGAAACGCGGCGCGGAAGGAAGGGAAGCAGTGCGGTTGAGGCTTGGCGGGAACGGCCTCGGCGGTACGGAAGTTGAGCCCCGCGGTCGCAACGATGTAGTGCAAAAAGTTGTTGACGAACTGCGAAACACGGTTCATAATCTCGCTTCTCTGCTGCTGAAAACGCAGCGCTGCCGGGAAACACGATGTTCCTCGCAGATTGCTCTTTAAAAATTAACAGCCGATAAGTGTGGGCGCTTGATGGCAGCGAGCTGATCCTCGGATCAGATAGCGAAAGTATCAAGAGTCTCACACTAAAGTAAGTCAGGTTTATGAAGTGATTCATATTCCTGTCAGCTTTGAGTGAGCGACCGGTTC
>NZ_JBVVNQ010000004.1:0-558253 GCF_055810675.1 Burkholderia sp. YHN3-13
GGGGCTCAACTTCCGTACCGCCGAGGCCGTTCCCGCCAAGCCTCAACCGCACTGCTTCCCTTCCTTCCGCGCCGCGTTTCCGTGAGCGCGAAAGAGGCGTGATTCTATGCACCCGTCGGCAATCGCGCAAGGGGTTTCGCAAAAAATATAAGGCCCCGCACGCTGCCGCGTGCGGGGCCTTATAGGGAAGCGGCCGAACCGCCGTCAGTCCGTGCGTGCCTGGCGCGCGACGATCTCCATATAGTGATCGAGATCCGGTGTCGCCTTGCCTGATTCCTTTGCCGTATCGTCCCAACGGCGCAGACGCAGCGCATCCTCCGCGAACGGGCGCAGCAGGAATGCCGTCGCGTCCTCTTCACTGAAGATGCCGCCCTGCAACGCGAGACTGCGCACCGAGTCCGGCGACAGGCTCTCGAAGTAGCCGGCGTCCGTGCGGCACAGGCAGCGCTTCGCGTCGACGTGCAGCCGGATCGGCTCCAGCACCGCGTCGGAAAACAGCGGCCTCAGGAACGGCAGCACGTAATACTGATGCAGATCGTCGATCCCGCGCGCGCTCGGCGTCTCGCCCCGGCGATTCAGCAGATGCCCGAGGTCGTGCAGGAACGCCGCCGCGACCAGCGGCTCGCCGGCGCCCGCCGCTTCCGCCAGCAAGCCGCTCTGCAACGCATGCTCGAGCTGCGTGACCGGCTCTCCGCTATAGGCCACATGGCCATGCTCGCGATACAGCCCGTGGATCTCCTCCACCGTCAATGCCATACGCTTACTCCCAAGGCAGCGAAAACGTCTTCAGGTTCGTGAAGCTCTTCATCGCCTCCTGGACGCCTTCCTTGTAACCGAGCCCCGAATCCTTGATGCCGCCGAACGGCGACAGCTCGATCCGGTATCCGGGCACCTCCCATACATTCACCGTGCCGACGTTCAGTTCGTTCACGAGCCGCACGACGGCCGCCGTGCTGTCGGTACACACCCCCGACGACAACCCGAACGCCGTTCCGTTGCTGATCCGGATCGCGTCGTCGATCGTATCGAACGTGATCACCGGCGATACGGGCCCGAAGGTCTCCTCGCGCACGATCGTCATCGACGGATCGACGTTGTCGAGCACGGTCGGCGCATACAGCGCGCCGCGCCGCACGTTGCCGGTCAGCAGGCGCGCGCCCTGCGCGACCGCCTCTTCCACGCGCGCCTCGAACAGGCGCGCCGCCGCCTCGTCGATCACCGTGCCCATTTCGTTCGCGGGATCGAACGGGTCGCCGTACGTCCATGCGCGCGTCTTCTCGACCAGCAATTCGGTGAACGCGGGCGCGATCGAACGCTGTACCAGCATCCGCTTGACGGCCGTGCAGCGCTGACCCGAATTCCGGTACGAACCCAGCACCGCCAGCGACGCCGCGCGCTCGAGATCGGCGTCTTCAAGCACGATCAGCGGATCGTTGCCGCCCAGCTCCAGCACGATGCGCCGGTAGCCGGCCCGCGCGGCAATCGCCTTGCCGATCGCCACGCCGCCCGTGAACGTGATCAGCGACGCTTGCGGATGCGTGACGAGCGCGTCCGCGATCTCGGCCGGGTCGCCGGTCAGCACCTGCAGCATCGGCGCCGGCAACCCGGCTTCGTGCAGCAGGTCGGCCAGATAGAACGCCGACAGCGGCACCTTCTCCGACGGCTTCACGATCACGCGGTTGTTGGTCGCGATCGCCGGCGCGATCTTGTGCGCGACCTGGTTCATCGGATGATTGAACGGCGTGATCGCGACGATCACGCCGTCGAGCGGCTGCCGCTGCGAGAACACGCGCCGCGCCTTGCCGTGAGGCGTCAGGTCGCACGAGAAGCTCTGCGCATCGTCGCGCAAGGCCTCGACCGCGGCGAACTTCAGCACATCGGCAACGCGGCCGATCTCGTAGCGGGAATCCTGCTTCGACAACCCCGATTCGAGCGTGATCAGATCGGAGGCTTCCTCGGTGCGCTCGCGCAGCAGCGCGGCTGCCCGTTCGAGAATCTGCGAACGCTCGTAGCGCGTGAGCTTCGGCCGATAGGCCAGCGCGTAATCGAACGCCGCGCGCACGTCGTCGACGCTCGCGAGCGGCGCGGTGCCGACGCGCATGCCCGTATACGGGTCCGTCACGTCGAGCGTACGCTCGCGCATCGCGCGCGTACCGCACCAGCGCAGCGCCTCCGCGCGAAACGCCGGGTGATCGTGTCGGGGATGCGCCATCATGTCGCGACCCGGTTCAGCACGAAATCGAACACGTCGAAATTGCGCGGGCGACGCGCGGGATCGTCCCGCTCGATACGCCGATTGAACAGCAACGGCACTTCCTGCTCCGACACGCCGCCGTGCGAACGCAGCGGCACGGTGAGGCCCGACAGGTCGTGTTCGCGCGCGCGCGTGCCGAGCGTCATGTCGCGGCGGCCGATCACGACGAGATCGCCGATCCGGTCGGCCGGCAGTTCGAATCGTGCGGCGGCTTCCGCGTTGTCGAGCACGAGCTCGACACCGTCGAGGCCGCCGACGCGCCACATCGCCTCGGCGCGGTCGACATCCGGCGCGAGATAGATCGTCGCGAACGAGCCGAGCGCGCCGTGATGCACGACGTACGGATCGGTGATCGGCAGGATCACGCGTGCGGACTGCGCGCCGTACCAGCCGTCGAACGCATCCTGAAGATAGATGACGTTCGGCCGGCCGGTCGCCGGGTCGTGCTTCGCGTTCATCCCGTGATCGGCCGTGAGCCCGATCGCCCAGCCGAGCGCGTCGAGTTGCGCGAGGTAACCGTCCATCATCGCGTAGAACGCGTTCGCGCCCGCGCTGCCCGGCTCGCACTTGTGCTGCACGTAGTCGGTGGTCGACAGGTACATCAGGTCGACCTGCCGCGTCTGCGCGAGCCGCACGCCGGCCGCGAACACGAATTCGGACAACGCCGCGCTGTAGACGTCCGGCGACGGCAGGCCGACCCAGTCGAGCACGTCGACGATGCCGTTTTCCGCGAGATTCGCCTGCGCGGCCTTCTCGGCGGAAAAGCAGATGCCGTGCATCTGCCAGCCGAGCAGCCGGCGCAGCTTGTCCTTCGCCGTCACGACGGCCACCCGCGCGCCGGCGTCGGACGCCGCCGCGAGCAGTGTGCCGGCCCGCAGGTAGGCCGGGTCGTTCATCATCACTTCGGCACCGCGCCCGCCGTCGGCGGCCGGATCCCAGAAATAGTTGCCGCAGATCCCGTGGACCGACGGCGGCACGCCGCAGACGATCGACAGGTTGTTCGGGTTGGTGAAGGTCGGCACGACGCAATCGCCGCGCCAGGCCGTGCCTTCCGCGATCATCCGGCCGATGAACGGCGCGACGCCCGCGTCCACCGCCTTTTCGAGATAGTCGTACTCGCAGCCGTCGACGCAGACGACGACGGTCGGCTCGACCGGCAACCGGTAGCGCCGGCCGTTGACGTCGACCGAGCGGCCCGCGAGATCCGTCGATGCACCGGCCGCCGAAGCGTCACCGGGATGGCGCAATGCGAACGCGGCGTTCATGATGCCGCCCGCGTGCCGCGCGGCACCCGCGCCGCGATCAGCAGCAGCGCCGCGAGCGACGCGCCGAGCATCAGCAACGACAGCGCCGAGGCCGGCAGGTAGTAACCGCGCTCGACCTGCCCGATCACGACGATCGGCACGGTCGCGAAGCCGGGCGGATAGACCGTCAGCGTCGCGCCGAGCTCGCCGAGCGACAGGGCGAAGCCGAGCGCGAGGCTCGCGCGCAGCGCCGGCACGAGCTGCGGCAGCAGCACGCGGCGCAGCACCATCGCGGGCGGCGCACCGAGGCTCGAGGCGGCTTCGCGCAGCACGGTCAACTCCGGACGCAGCGCGGCGGCCGCGCAGCGATAGCAGAACGGCAAGATCAGCGCGAGCTGCACGAGCACGACGATCGCCGCCGAGCTCGACAGGTCGAGCGGCTTCTGGTGATACGCGATCAGCACCGCGAGCCCGAGCACGACGCTCGGCACGCCGTTCGGCACCATCACGAGCGCGTCGACCACCGCGCCGAGGCCGCGCCGGTCGCGCCCTTCGAGCGCAAGCGCGAGCCACAGCCCGAGGATCGTGCCGATCGCCGACACGCCGAAGCCGATTTCGAGGCTCGTCAGCAGCGCGTCGTATTCCGGCGACCCGAGCCGCTCGAACCAGCGCAGGCTGTAGCCGGCCGGCAGGATCGTGCCCGACCATTGCGTCGACACGCTCGACAGCGCGACGACGACGACCGGCAGCACGAACAGCCAGAAGCACGCGAACGCGGCGAGCGCGAGCGCGGCGCGCGTCGCATGCTTGAGCAGCGCGTCGCTCCGGCCGATCCGGTGGCGCGGCACGGCTTGCCCGATACGAAATTCAGCGGACATCGTTCCCTCCCGTCGCACGCCGGTTCACCCGGCGATAAACCGCGTACAGCGCCAGCGACAACGCCAGCATCACGACCGCGCCGGCCGATGCGGTCGGCAGGTCGAGATCGACGGTCGCGCTGCTGTAGATCGCGACCGGCAGCGTGACGAGCCGCGCGCTGCCGAGCACGAGCAGAATGCCGAACTCGTTCAGCGTCAGCAGGAAGCACAGCACGGTGCCGGCGGCAATGCCCGGCCACGCGATCGGCAGCACGACGCGACGCGCGAGCATCCAGCCGGGCGCGCCGAGGCTGCGCGCGGCCTCGATCAGACGCAGGTCGAGCGTCGCGAACGACGCGAGCGTCGGCCGTACGACGAACGGCGTGTAGAACACGGTCTGCGCGAGAATCACGCCGCCGATGCCGAACAGGAAATCGAGCGGCGGGTTCTCGAGATGGAACAGGTGCTGCAGCGCGATGCTGATCGACCCTTGCGAGCCGTACAGGAAGATCAGCGTGAACGCGACGAGAAACGACGGAAACGCGACGTACAACTCCAGGAAGCGCGTGACGAGCGACGCGCCCGGGAACGGCTTGAAGAACAGCAGCGCGGCCAGCAGCACGCCTAGCACCGATGCGGTGCCGGCGCTCGCGAACAGCACGCCGAGCGTCGTCAGCAGCACGCCGCGCGTATCGGGGTTGCCGAAGAAGGTCCGGTACGCTGCGAAACTCAGCCCGTGATCGCCCGACAGGCTCAGCAGCACGAGCCGCACCAGCGGATAGACGACGAGCGGGCCGAGCACGACGATGGCGAGCGCGGCCAGGTGCAGGTCGCCCCTGCGCTTGCGGCGCCGCGCGGCGGCGGCATGCGCGGCGGCCGACGCGAGCACGTGCGGCGGCAGGCCGGCTTCAGGGCTCGATAAGGACGACATCGTCTGCCTCGCAATGCAGGGACACGCGCGCACCGCGCTCGGGGGCCGCGCCGCGGCCGCGTTGCATCGTGACGCGCACGGGCTCGTCGGGCGCCGCGTCGATCACGACCGCGATCGACAGGTCCGCGCCCTGCCATTCGACGGACGACACCGTGCCGTGCAGGCCGCCCGCGGCGGGCGGCATCACGGTCAGGCGCTCGGGGCGCACGCAGGCGACCTTGCCGCGCACTTCGTGGCGCGGATCGCCGAGCGGGAAGATCACGTGCGGCGGCAGCAGGTTCGCCGGGCCGAGATAGCGGGCGACGTAGCCGTCCCGCGGCGCGTCGTACAGCTGCTGCGGCGTGCCGAGCTGCGCGATGCGGCCGTCGCACATCAGAAGCGCGCGGTCGGACAGCACGAGCGCGTCGTCGCGGTCGTGCGTCACGCAGACGACGGTCAGGTTCGGCAGGCGCTCGTGCAGCGCCTTCAGTTCGCTGCGCACCGATGCGCGCAGGTTGGCGTCGAGCGCCGACAGCGGCTCGTCGAGCAGCAGCACGTCCGGCTCGATCACGAGCGCGCGCGCCAGCGCGACGCGCTGCTGCATCCCGCCCGACAGCTGCGCCGGCAGATGATGGCCGGCATCGCCGAGCTGCACGAGCTTCAGCGCGTCGGCAACGCGGCGCGTCACTTCCGACGACGCCATGCCGCGTGCGCGCAGCCCGAATGCGACGTTCTCGAACACCGACAGGTGCGGGAACAGCGCGTAATTCTGGAACAGCAGACCGAGATTGCGCTTGTGCGGCGGCGCATAGGTCAGATCGCGTCCGGCCACGGTCAGCGTGCCGGTCAGGCCATCGGCCTTCACGAACCCGGCGATGAAGCGCAGCAGCGTGGTCTTGCCGCAGCCGCTCTTGCCGAGCACGGTCAGAAATTCGCCGGCACCGATCGACAGCGACAGATCCTCCAGCACCGTGCGTGCGCCGTAGCGCACGCTCAGGTGTTCGATCTGCACGCCGCCCGGCGCGCCGGACCGCAGCGTCGCGCGCGGTTCGGCGGCGCCGAATGCGCCGGGATGGGTCAGGGCGGTTTCCACCGGGTTCATCCTCTTGCTCGCTAATACGGGCGGCGTGCGCCGATCACTTCGGCTTGACGACGTCGAGCGGCTTGCCCGAGCTGCCGATCACGTCCTTCTTCCAGCGCTCGATCCACACCGGCTTCTTCGCCATCACCTGGGTCCAGTCGACCGGGATCAGCTTCACGCCCGCGATCGCCTTCTTGACCGCTTCGCCGTTCTTGCCGGCCAGCGGCACGTCCGTGCGGCCCGGGATGCCGTACATGTCCGGCACCTTCGACTGCACGTCCGTCGACATCAGGTAGTCGATCAGCTTCTTGCCGGCATCCTGGTTCGGGCCGCTCTTGATCAGGCCGATGCCGTACGGGAGCTGGAACGTGGTCGGCTGGTCGCCGTCCTTCGCGGCCAGGAAGATCGGCTTGACGGACAGCGCGCCGTGTTCGGCGTCGTCGAGGTCCATCTGCAGGTCGCCGTTCGCGACGCTGATCTCGTTGCGCGACAGCAGCACGTTCAGATAGCCCGTGCCCTTCGTATGGAACTTCACGCTCTGCGACAGCTTCGCGAGGTAGTCGAATGCCTTGTCCTCGCCCATCAGCGACGTCGTCAGGATCAGCACGGCCATCCCGTCGCCGGCCGTGGCCGGGTTCGAGTACGCGACCTTGCCCGCGTAGGCCGGCGACAGCAGGTCGGCGAACGTCTTCGGCTGGTTCTTCACGACGTCCGGGTTGATCGCGAACGAGAAGTAGTTGTTCACGAACGTCGCCCACGTGCCGTCCTCGGCCTTCGCGATGGCCGGCACGTTCTTGTAGTTCACGCTCTGGTACGCCTGCAGCAGGCCCATCTGGCCGGCCTGCTGGATGAACGGCGGCAGCGTGACGATCACGTCGGCCTTCGGGGAATTCTTCTCGATGTTCGCGCGGTTCACGACCTCGCCGCTGCCCGCCGTCACGATGTTGACCTTGACGCCTTCCTTCTTCTCGAAGGCCGGCAGCACGTCGCGATAGAGGTTCTCGAGGCCGTCCGCCGTGTACAGCACGACCGCGTTGGCCGCCTGCGCCGGCATCGCGGCGCCTTGCAGCAGACCGGCGGCGCAGGCGGCCAGCGCGAGCTTGCGGAACACGCCGGCAGTGGCGCGCGAGGGTTTCTGCAGTGTCATCTCACTTCTCCGTAGGCGGAACACCAAACGGCCGGGGCACGATCCGGCTCTCCTGTTATCTCCGGGCTGGCCGACCGACGGCCTGCCGCGCCGCCGCGCTGCGGTGGGTTGCGCGCGGCAACCAAAGGATCACAGCGTTCGATGACAAACCCGTGACGAATGCCACAATTTCCAAAAAATGACACATTTTGCCAATATCATGCAAGTCATTCAGAAATGCCGCCCGGCATTTCGTTCGACTGCCGCTGGAGAAAAACCATGTCCGATCCGATTCTGCTCACGCCCGGCCCGCTCACCACGTCCGCCACGACACGCCACGCAATGCAACATGACTGGGGCTCGTGGGACGCCGCTTTCAATCGGCTGACGGCCAGCGTCTGCGCCGACCTCGTCGCGATCGCGCAAGGCGGCGACGCGTACGTGTGCGTGCCGATGCAGGGCAGCGGCACGTTATCGGTCGAGGCCGCGCTCGGCACGCTGGTGCCGCGCGACGGCGTCGTGCTCGTGCCCGACAACGGCGCGTATTGCGCGCGGATCCTGAAGATCCTCGGCCGGCTCGGCATCGACGCGATCGCGTTGCCGTTCGGCGAGGACGCGGCCGTCGACGCGGCCGCGGTCGAGGCCGCGTTCGCGCGCGCGCCGCGCATCACGCACGTCGCGCTCGTGCATCTGGAAACGAGCGCCGGGATCCTGAATCCGCTCGATGCGATCGCGGCCGTGTGCCGGCGGCACGGCAAGCGGCTGATCGTCGATGCGATGAGTTCGTTCGGCGCATTGCCGATCGCGCTGGCGGACAGCGGCATCGACGCACTGGTCTCGGCAAGCGGCAAATGCCTCGAAGGGGTGCCGGGGATGGGATTCGCGATCGTGCGGCGCGACGCGCTCGACGCATGCGAAGGCAACTCGCCGTCGCTCGCGCTCGACCTCCACGACCAGTACGCGTACCTGCGCAAGACGGGCCAGTGGCGCTTCACGCCGCCGACGCACGTGATTGCCGCGCTGCGCGCCGCGCTCGACCAGTACCTCGCCGAAGGCGGCCAGCCGGCGCGCGGCGCACGCTACGCGGACAACTGCCGGACGCTGGTCGAATCGATGCACGCGCTCGGCTTCGTGCCGTTCCTCGACGCGCGCGTGCAGGCGCCGGTGATCGTCACGTTCCACGCCCCCGACCATCCGGCCTACGATTTCCGCCGCTTCTACGACGCAGTGCGCGACGCGGGCTTCATCCTGTATCCGGGCAAGCTCACGCAGCGCGAGACGTTCCGCGTCGGCTGCATCGGCGCGATCGACTCGGGCGATATCCGGCGCGCGGTCGCGGCGATCGCGCAAGCCGTCGAATCGCTCGGCATCGCCTTGCAGCGCGCCTGAGCGCAGTGCGCCGGCCGGCACGCCCGCCGGCGCCGCACGCAAAAAAGCCCGGCGGCCGGTGGGCCGCCGGGCTAACGCACCGGATGTGCGTGGAGCCGGTACTTACAGCTCGATCCGCTTGATGTCGCCGACGACGAAGATGTACGACAGCGCACCGACCAGCGCGATCACGCCGATGAACACGAGCGCGCCGACGAACGAGCCGGTCGTCGCGACGATGAAGCCGACGACCAGCGGCGTGATGATGCCCGCGAGGTTCGCCGCGAAGTTGAAGATGCCGCCCGTCACGCCGAGCAGGCCGTCCGGCGCGATGTCCGACACGAGCGTCCAGCCGAGCGCGGCCATCCCCTGCGCGAAGAATGCGACCGACATGATCGCGATCACGGCCTCGTTGCTCTTCACGTAGTTCGCGAGAATGATCGTCGACGCGAGCAGCAGGCCCGCGATGATCGGCAGCTTGCGCGCGAGGTTCGCGGACTTGCCGCGGCGCAGCAGCCAGTCGGAGAAGATCCCGCCGAACATCACGCCGACCGATGCGGCGATGAACGGCATCACCGCGAAGAAGCCGATCTTCAGCCAGCCCATGTGACGCTCGGTGGCGAGGTAGGTCGGGAACCAGGTCAGGAAGAACACGAGCGTCGAGTTGCCGGCGAACTGGCCGAGGCAGATGCCCGCGAGCTGGCGCTTCTTCAGCAACTTGCCGGCCATCGACCAGCTGAACTTCGTCTGCGCGGCCTTGCCGTCCTTGTCGCCGGCCTTGCGCGTACCGTGCACGAGGCCGCCGCCGGCCTCGATATAGGCCAGTTCCGCCGCATTCGCGCCCGGATGGTTGCGCGGCTCGTGATAGAACTTCCACCAGACGAGGCCGAAGGCAATGCCGACCGCGCCGACGACCCAGAACAGCGAGCGCCAGCCGAACGCGCCCATCAGCGCGAACAGCACGGGGCTGAAGAACGCGAGGCCGATGTACTCGCCGACGGTATAGGTGCCCGTCGCCATCGCGCGCTCGTTCTGCGGGAACCACGTCGCGACGACGCGGCTGTTGGTCGGGAAGCACGGCGCTTCCGTCACGCCGAGACCGAGCCGGCAGGCGAGCAGCGTCGCGACGCCCGGCACGAAGCCCTGCAGGAGCGTGCACAGCGACCACAGCGTCATCGACCAGTAATAGGTGATCTTGCTGCCGAAGCGGTCGAGGAACAGGCCGCCGGGAACCTGCATCGCGACATAGGTCCACGAGAACGCGGAGAACATGATGCCCATCACGGCCGCATTGATGCCGAGCTCCTTGGTGAGCTGCGGCGCAGCCACCCCCAGCACGGTACGGTCGAGATAGTTGATCATCGTGCCGATCGCGAGCAACGCGAGGATCTTGTAGCGCGCGGACGTACGCCGGACCGTGCCGGCCGCCTGCGCCGGCGCGGCACTCGTGTGAGTGGTGTGCTGCATGGTTGTCTCCTGGTTTCTCGTTTTGTGAGGGGTCAGCGCGCGACGAGCGACTGAAAGTGATCGAACATTCGCTCGGCGTCGGGCGTGCGTCCGGTAAAGATCTCGAACGCGTCGACGGCCTGGTAGACGGCCATTCCGCCGCCGGGCAGCGTGGCGCAGCCAGCTGCACGCGCGGCGTGGATCAGTTCGGTTTCGAGCGGGAAGTACACGATGTCGGCCACCCACATGCCCGCGTGGAGCAGCTCGGCCGGCAGCGGCAAGCCCGGATGCTTGGCCATGCCGGTCGGCGTGGCGTGGATCAGGCCCGTCGCGGCGCGCATCGCGGCCGCGAGTTCGTCGCCGGACGGCGCGCCGCCCGCCACGACGCGCACGCCGGGGAAGCGCTGCTGCAGTTCGCCCGCGAGCGCGGCGGCGCGCGTGCCGTCGACATCGAAAATCGTCAGTTCGGCCGCGCCCATCTGCAGCGCCGCGTGCGCCACGGCCGCACCGGCACCGCCCGCGCCGAGCTGGACGACGCGATCGAGCTTCGCGCCGGGCAGCCCGCGGCGGAACGATTTCGCGAAGCCCGACCAGTCGGTGTTGTGGCCGATCCGCTTGCCGTCCTTGAACAGCACGGTATTCACCGCGCCGAGCGCGCGCGCGTCGTCCGACAGCGCGTCGAGGTGTTCGATCACGCGCTGCTTGCACGGGTGCGTGATGTTCAGTCCGTTGTAGCCCATCCGCTGCGCGGCATCGAGCAGTTGCGGCAGCGCGTCGGCGGTCACGCCGAGCACGTCGAGATCGATGCGCCGGTAGACGTAGCCGAAGCCCTGGCGGAAGCCTTCTTCCTCATGCATCGCGGGCGACAGCGACCCGCCAATGCCCTGGCCGATCAGGCCGATCAGAAACGACGGGCGGCTCATCGTGCGGCTCCCTGCGCGAACAGCGTCGCGAAGCGCTGCAGCGCGAACACGTAGCCTTCGGTGCCGCAGCCGCAGATCACGGCTTCGGCGATGGCCGACACATACGAATGGTGGCGGAACGCCTCGCGGCGATGCACGTTCGAGATATGCACTTCGATCACCGGTTTCGCAATCGCGGAAAGCGCGTCGGCCAGCGCGACCGACGTGTGCGTATAGGCCGCCGGGTTGATCACGATGCCGTCCGTGTCGACCCGCGCGGCATGCAGCCAGTCGATCAGCTGATGCTCGGCATTCGACTGGCGGAACTCGATCTCCAGCCCGAGCGCCTCGGCTGCCGCACGGCAGCGCTGCTCGACGTCGGCGAGCGTTTCCGCGCCGTAGATATGGGGCTCGCGCGTCCCCAGCAGGTTCAGGTTCGGGCCGTTCAGCACCAATACCTTGGGCTTGCTCATGTGATTTCTGCTCCTGAAAAAGGGACGGACCACGACCGGCACCGCCCCGAAGACATCGGAATTTGGCGCTAGTGTGCGCCCGTGAAAGCGCGCTGTCTTTTCGGGTTTTCGCTAATTTGTACCACCTAGTTAGTTTGTACAATACGGACCACTAGCCCAGTAAATTCGGGATATGGCGCCCATCGGGAACTCAACGACTGGTTCATTCAGGGCCGGTTCGGCCGACGCCATGCCCCGTTCATCCGCAGGAATCGCCATGCAGCGCTCGATCGCCACCGTGTCACTGTCCGGCACGCTCGCCGAGAAACTCGCCGCCATCCAGGCCGCGGGTTTCGACGGCGTCGAAATCTTCGAAAACGACCTCGTCTACTTCGACGGATCGCCGGCCGACGTCCGGCGCATGGCCGCCGATCTCGGTCTCGATATCGTGCTGTTCCAGCCGTTTCGCGACTTCGAGGGCGTCAGCGCGGCCCAGCTCGCGCGCAACCTCGACCGGATCAAGCGCAAGTTCGACGTGATGCATGCGCTCGGCACCGACCGGATCCTCGTCTGCAGCAGCGTGTCGGCCGACACGATCGCGGACGACGGGCTGCTCGTCGACCAGCTCGGCGCGCTCGCCGAGGCCGCGCGGCAGGCCGGCGTGGTCGCCGCGTACGAAGCGCTCGCGTGGGGCCGCGTCGTGAAGCGCTATGGCCATGCGTGGAAACTCGTGAATGCGGTGAACAGCCCGCACCTCGGCCTCGCGCTCGACAGCTTTCACACGCTGTCGCTCGACGATTCGCCGGACGGGATCGCCGACATCCCGGGCGACCGGATCGCGTTCGTGCAGATCGCCGACGCGCCGAAGCTCGCGATGGACGTGCTCGAATGGAGCCGCCACTTCCGCTCGTTCCCCGGCCAGGGCGACTTCGACCTCGCGCGCTTCACCGCGCGGGTGATCGAGTCGGGTTATACGGGGCCGCTGTCGCTCGAGATCTTCAACGACGGCTTCCGCGCGGCGCCGACCGCGATCACGGCCGCCGACGGCCATCGCTCGCTGCTCTATCTGGAAGAACTGACGCGCACGCGGCTCGCGCAGGACGGCCGCGCGCCGGCCGCCGGCCAGCCGCTGTTCGCGCCGCCGGCGCCGCCCGCGCACGTCGGGTTCCAGTTCATCGAATTCGCGGTCGACGCACCGGCGGCGGCGATCGTCGGCGAATGGCTCGGCCGGATGCGCTTCCGGCTCGCCGGCCGGCATCGCTCGAAGGACGTGACGCTGTTCCAGCACGGCGCCGCGTCGATCGTGCTGAACGCCGAGCGCGACTCCTTCGCCGATGCGTTCTTCCAGCAGCACGGGCTGTCGCTGTGCGCGTCGGCGTTCCGCGTCGACGACGCGAAAGTGGCGTTCGAACGCGCGGCCGGCTTCGGTTACGCGCCGTTCTCGGGGCGCGTCGGGCCGAACGAACGCGTGCTGCCGAGCGTGCAGGCGCCCGACGGCAGCCTCGAGTATTTCGTCGACGAAGCACCGAACGCGCCGACGCTGTACGAATCGGACTTCGTGCTGACCGACATCGACGGCCCGAGCGAAGTCGGCCCGCTGACGGGGATCGACCACGTGTGCCTCGCGCTGCCGGCCGACGCGCTCGACACGTGGATCCTGTTCTTCAAGACGGCGTTCGGCTTCGAGGCCGAGCGCAGCTGGCTCGTCCCCGACCCGTACGGACTGATGCGCAGCCGCGCGGTGCGCAGCGCCGACGGCTCGGTGCGGATCGCGCTGAATGCGTCGGTCGACCGTCATACGGCCGTCGCCGAATCGCTCGACCGCTACCACGGCACGGGACTGAACCACGTCGCGTTCCGCACCGACGACATCGTGAAGACGGTCGCCGCGTTCGCGGCCGACGGCGTGCCGTTCCTGCGCATCCCGCCCAATTACTACGACGATCTCGCCGCACGCTATGCGCTGCCGGACGAACTGATCGACACGCTGAGCGCGCACCACCTGCTGTACGACCGCGACGAGCACGGCGGCGAATTCCTGCACGCGTATACGGAACTGGTCGACAACCGCTTCTCGCTCGAAATCGTCGAGCGGCGCGGCGGGTACGACGGCTACGGCGCGACGAACGCGGCCGTGCGGCTCGCCGCGCAGGCCCAGCGCAGGAAATAAGGGAAGGAAGCGAATCGGGCCTCGCGGCCGGACCGCGGATGTCGTCCGCAGGGGATGCAACGGACGGCATCCGGCACGCACCATCGTGGTGAATCAGAGAACCGAGAGCCCGCCCGCGCGGCTCACCGCGATCGGGCCGGAGCCCGCGCCGCGCTTGGCGTTACATCCCGTAACGCGTACCGCAGTGCAGCATTCCGCCGGCCGCCCCGGTTTTAAGAATCGCTTAAGTCTTCGACGGCACCATCCGCAACCAGTACCCGATGGTTATCTCGAAAAGGAGGAAAGCGATGAGCGCCGTAGAAGCACCCGCGGGCCGCCCGGCCGCGCCCCCTGCAAAGAAGACGATGCTGCGCCGCCTGCTCAGTCATCATGAAATCGCGACGCTGCTCGTGCTGCTGCATGCACCGATCGGCGCGAACGCAAAACCCGAACTGCCTGCGCTGCAGGAAGCCGGCCTGGTCGAGATGGTCAAGCTCGACCCCGATACGGCCCCGAGCTTCCGGCTGACCGAAGACGGCACGGCCGTCCTGAAAGGGCTCGGCTACCGCTGAGCGGCCGTTCTCACGGCTTCCCCGTTTCTCCGTTTCTCCGTTTCTCCGTTTCTCCGTTTCTCCGTTTCTCCGTTTCTCCGTTTCTCCGTTTCTCCGTTTCTCCGTTTCTCCGTTTCTCCGTTTCTCCGTTTCTCCGTTTACCCCGCATTCCCCGCCACACCCCGATCCCTGCGATTCGCCGGCCCGGCCGGCGAATCGCGTCAACCCGCCCGCTCCTGCAGCATCAACCGGTATTCCGTCGGCGTGACGCCGACCGTCGCCTTGAACTGGCGCGTGAACGCGCTGTGATCCGTATAGCCGCATAGCGCGGCGACGTCGGTGACCTTGTCGTGCGTGACGAGCAGCGCGGTGGCCGCATCGAGCCGCGTCTTCAGCAGCACCTGGCGCGGCGTCAGGTGAAACACCTTGTGGAAGTAGCGTTCGAGCTGCGCGACCGACATCCCGGCCATCTGCGCGAGCTGCTTCAGGTTCAGCGGCTGCACGTAGTGATCCTGGATGTGCTGGACCACGTCGGCGAGCCGGCTGTACGCCGGGTGCGATCCCTCGTGCGCCTTCAGGTCGCGCGAGATGCCCGCGAGGCCGACCACCCTGCCCGCGGCGTCGCGCAGCGGTTCCTTGCAGGTCAGGCACCAGCCCGGCTGGCGGCCCGGATACAGGTGCAGCTCGAGCTGGTCCATCAGTTGCTGGCCGGCGTTGATCGTCGCCATGTCCTGCTCGAAATAGCTGCGGCCGAAGCGGCGCGGAAACACCTCGTCGGCGGTCTTGCCGAGCAGGTCGCGCTTGTCCTTGTAGCCGCAGCGCATCGCCAGCGTGCGATTGACGATCGCGTAACGGCCGCTCGCGTCCTTCACGAAGAACGCGACGTCCGGCAGCGCATCGAACACCGGTTCGAGCAGGCGGAAGTGCGCGAGCATCGCGCCGAGATCGGCGTTGTCGGGCTGGTAGCGCAGCGTTTCGGACGGGCTCATGGGCGGTACGGCAAGCAAGGTCGTCATCCCGGCAACCGCGAAGCGAGTGGCAGATGGCGTCGATTATAGAAGCGCCCCTTCGATCGCGTCGCGCCGAGCGCGGGGCAGGCTGGTTGGCGGCGGGCGGCCGCATCGCGGTCGAGCGCTATCGGCCAGCGATACAAGTTGCGCACGCAACCACTGTGGCAGGTGTGCACGACCGGCTGCGATCACGATTCCCGTGCCGCCGGCATGCCGTACGACACCCGCGGCAACGCATACCCGGAACCGCCATCCTAAAAATGCGGACGGCCCGCGTCTTGGCGCGTTTGCGCATTCACCATGACGATTTCAGCATATATCAGGGTTATCGACGATATGCCGATATCGTCGCCGGTCACGCATCGAACGCGCAAGACGCCCGCATTTTCGCTATCTAGACTTGCTTCACGGTCACGAGACGACATCCCGCCGCTGCGGCAATCGGCACGCACGGCCCGCCGCATCCACCGTCGCGCACGCCGATTCCGGCACAGCACGGGCAGCCCGCGGCAGGCCTGCACGGCCCTCGCATCGGCCTGCCGACCGAACCGTCTCGCCCGGTTTACCGGCGCCGGCACGCATGCCGGCGGCGGCCCAACCACGCCATCAAGGGGAAGTGAAAGTGAAGCTGAAGGTATCGCACGTCGCGCTGGCCGCCGCCTGCGCACTGTCGGGCGCGCACGCCGGCGCCGCCGACGTCGTCAAGATCGGTTTCGCCGCACCGCTGACCGGCCCGCAGTCGAATTACGGCACGGACATGCAGAAAGGCGTGCAGCTTGCGATCGCCGATTTCAACGCGACGCATCCGACGATCGGCGGCAAGCCCGTCACGTTCCAGCTCGACTCGCAGGACGACCAGGCCGACCCGCGCACCGGCACGACCGTCGCGCAGCGGCTGATCGACGACAACGTCCGCGGGATCATCGGCCACTTCAACTCGGGCACCAGCATTCCGGCCTCCGACCTGTACGATCGCGCGGGCCTGCCGCAGATCTCGATGGCGACGTCGCCGCAATACACGGCGCGCGGCTACAAGACGACCTACCGGCTGCTGACGAGCGACGCGCAGGCCGGCCGCATCGTCGGCACCTACGCGGTGAAGACGCTGCGCTTCAAGCGCATCGCGATCATCGACGACCGCACGGCCTACGGCCAGGGCATCGCCGACGAATTCGCGAAGGCCGTGGAAGCGGCGGGCGGCACGATCGTCAAGCGCGACTTCACGAACGACAAGGCGCTCGATTTCTCCGCGATCCTGACCAACCTGAAGGGGATGAATCCCGACGCGATCTTCTACGGCGGCGGCGACGCGCAATCGTCGCCGATGATCCGCAAGATGCGTCAGCTCGGGATGAAGTCGGCCTTCGTGACGGGCGAGATGTCGCGCTCGCCGACGTTCCTGAAGGTCGGCGGCGACGCGGCCGAAGGCGCGATCGTCTACATGGGCGGGCTGCCGAAGGAAAAGATGCCGGGCTTCTCGGGCTACGCGACACGCTACAAGGCACGCTTCAACGAAGACGTGATCACCTACTCGCCCTACTCGTACGACGGCACGATCGCGCTGCTCACCGCGATGAAGGACGCGAACTCGACCGATCCGAAGGTGTACACGCCGTATCTCGGCAAGGTGTCGGTCAAGGGCGTGTCGGCCCCGAGCATCGCGTACGACGCGAAGGGCGACCTGAAGGACGCGCCGGTCACGATCTACAAGGTCGAGCACGGCACGTTCAAGCCGGTCGATACGATCGCCGGCAACTGAAGCGGCCGACCCGCACGCTCCCTTCCGCGCGGCGCGGCGGCTCACCCGCCGCGCGCGCCGCGCACGCTTCGGCCGCACGGCCCGAAGCCGCCCTCGACGCGCGCCCGCGTGCAGGCATTTCGCGCTCCTGTAGAATCCCCCCACCCGCTTTGACGCCTCGTCTCCGCCGTGCCCCATCCCGGTGCGGCGGTGCGTGTTTCGTGCCTTACCCGGCATGCGGCACGCTTCGACGACGCCAGCCGCGCCTTGTCAGTCCATGCCGATAGCGGGCCCTGGAGACGCAGCACCGACAACAACATTCGAAAACCGACCGTCCTGACCATGCAAGCTTCCGAATTGAGCGGCGTGCCTCGCGCCGCCGAACGCGCGCTCACGCGCAGCGACTACAAGACCCTTGGCCTTGCCGCACTCGGCGGCGCCCTCGAGTTCTACGACTTCATCATCTTCGTGTTCTTCGCGCCGGCGATAGGACAGCTCTTCTTCCCGCACGACATTCCCGACTGGCTGCGCCAGTTGCAGACGTTCGGCATCTTCGCGGCCGGCTATCTCGCGCGCCCGCTCGGCGGCGTGATCATGGCGCACTTCGGCGACCTGTTCGGCCGCAAGCGGATGTTCACGCTGAGCGTGCTGATGATGTCGGTGCCGACGCTGCTGATGGGCCTGCTGCCGACCTACGACACGATCGGCATCCTCGCGCCGGTGTTGCTGCTGCTGTTCCGCGTGCTGCAGGGCGCGGCGGTCGGCGGCGAAGTGCCGGGCGCATGGGTGTTCGTGTCCGAGCACGTGCCGTCGCGCCACATCGGCTATGCGTGCGGCACGCTGACCGCGGGCCTCACGGCCGGCATCCTGCTCGGCTCGCTGGTCGCGGCCGGCATCAACACCCGCTACTCGACGGCGGAAGTCGCCGCGTTCGCGTGGCGCATTCCGTTCCTGCTGGGCGGCGTGTTCGGGCTGTTCTCCGTGTACCTGCGCCGCTGGCTGCACGAAACGCCGGTGTTCGCCGAAATGAAGGCGAAAAAGGCGCTCGCGGCCGAGATTCCGCTGAAGGCCGTGCTGCGCGACCACGGCCGCGCGGTGATCGTGTCGATGCTGCTCACGTGGATGCTGTCGGCCGCGATCGTCGTCGTGATCCTGATGACGCCCGCGCTGCTGCAGAAGCAGTTCCACCTGACGCCCGCGACGACGCTGTTCGCGAACAGCGTCGCGACGCTGTGCCTGACGGCCGGCTGCATCACCGCGGGGTCGCTCGCGGGCTGGATCGGCGCGAAGCGCGTGCTCGCGATCGGCGGCATCGGACTGGCCGCGTGCTACTACCTGCTGTTCGCACAGGTCGCGGCCGACACGTCGACGCTGCCGCTCTACTACGGCATCGCGGGCTTCATGGTCGGCACGATCGGCGCGGTGCCGTTCGTGATGGTCAAGAGCTTCCCGGCCGTCGTGCGCTTCTCGGGCATCTCGTTCTCGTACAACGTCGCGTACGCGATCTTCGGCGGCCTCACGCCGGTGATCGTGTCGCTGATGATGAAGTCGAACCCGCTCGCGCCGGTCGTGTACGTCGCGGCGATCTGCGTGCTCGGCGCGATCGCCGTGCAGTTCTCGAAGGATGCGAAGGACGTGAAGGACGCGCGCTGAACGTCGGCGCGCAAGCGCCGGTTTCATGCGGAAAGGGCCGAATCCCGCGACGTGCGGGATTCGGCCCTTTTGACTTGGTGCGGACTTGGTGCGGCGCGACGCCGCGGATCGATTCAGTTCAACGCAGCACGCCGTACGACGAACTCGGGCGGCGCAGCGCGTCGATGCTCGCGCCGCCGGCGCCGGTGACGAACAGCAGCAGGAAACCGCCGGCGATCGCGACGTTCTTCCAGAAGTGGATCACCATGTCGTGCTGGACGGCGGCATTCGTCGCGTCCCAGAAATTATGCCCGACCATCGCGGTCGCGATCGTGTAGACCGCCATCAGCAGCGCGAGCGGCCGCACCTTGTAGCCGACGATCAGCAGCAGGCCGCCCAGCCCCTCGATCGCGACGACGATCGGCGCGACGACCTGTTGATAGGGCACGTTCATCGCATGCAGATACGCGATGAAATCACCGTAGCCGAGCAGCTTCATGATGCCGCCCCACAAAAACAACGCCGCCAGCGCCAGGCGTGCGAAAAAAATGACGCCGGAATCGACGGAACGCGTCATGCCTTTCTCCTCGTATGCAATTCGGCCGTCCGCACGGGCGCGCCCATGCGGCTCGGGAGCGCCGCGCGGCCCTGCGGGGCGCGCGGCAAATGGGCCAGCATAGAGGGTCTTTCCGCGGTGTCCAAGAAAAAGGTTGTAGCAAATCTTTACACTGCGGCCGCGGCACCGGCAGCCCGGCGCATCGAAAAACGCGTTTAGCCGGCGTCGCTCAACAGCACGCCTTTCTTGAAGATGAAGCAGCCGTAGCCGCGCAGCTCGCCGGTGACGATCACCGCGTACGTCTGCTGCGCGCGCTCGTAGAACGCGAAACGCTCGACGCCGGTCAGCGGCACCGCGCGCCCTTCCGCGCGGTCGATCTCGGCCTGCACTTCGCGCTGCACGGGCGGCACCGCGGCCGCGTCGCCGACGACTTCCATCCGCCACGCGGGCGTGTCGACGAACGTATCGAGCGGCAGCACCGACAGCACCGCGCGCACGACGCGCGCCGAATCGGCGCCGTCGATCCGCAGCGCGCGGCCGACCACGGTGTGCTCCGCGACGGATTCCGCCGGGAAATTCGCATCGCAGATCGCGATTTCGTCACCATGGCCCATCGCGCGCAGCGTGTGCAGGATGTCGGCGTGCAGCAGCGGGTCGAGATTCTTCAGCATGTCGGCTAGTCTCCGGGATCGGGAAGGAACCGCGTAACGTTACCCGATCCCGGCGGCCGCTGCGCATGCATCGCCCGCATTACGACGCCGCGGCCGGCATTTCGTCGATGAAACCCGTGACCGATGCGAGGCGGCCCGACGCGTCGACGGTGCCGAAGTCCGAACCCTTCACGATCGCCGCGCCGTCGGGCGACACGAGCGCCCACGAGAACCGCAGGTGCCGGCCGAAGCCGTCGACGTCGGTCGTGCGGCGGAAGCGGCAGGCGGGAAAGCGTTCCTGCACCGCCGCGATCATCGTGTCGATGCCCGCGTGGCCGTCGCCGCTCATCAGCGGATCGCGATACGCCGCGTCGCTCGCGTAGGTCGCATCGATCAGCGCGCGGCGGCGTGCGACGTCGGGTTCGTTCCATGCGTCGATGTAGCGGTCGATCAGGCCGGTGTGAACGGACGCAGCGGATCGGGCGGTGTTCATGGCAAGACTCCTGGTGTCGATGAAGGGACGATGTCGCGAACGTTTCGTGTCCGCGTGCCGCCATCGTCGCCGGACGCGCGCGGGCGGTCGATTACGCGGGAGGTAAGGAAATCGCGCCGGCCGCGACCGGCGTGCCCGCGCGGCCCCCAACGAAAACGGGCGCCCGAAGGCGCCCGCGTCGGCGTGCCGCCACGTTCGCGCGCATCAGGTCACCGGCGCCGGATTGAACAGCGTCAGCGCATTCGCGAGCTTCCACTGCTCGGCCCACGTGCGGCGCTTGCCGCTCGCGACGTCGAGCATCAGCCGGAACAACGCCCAGCCGGTGTCCTCGATCGTCGCCGCGCCGGTCGCGATCTGCCCCGCGTCGAGATCCATCAGGTCGTGCCAGCGGCGCGCGAGATCGCTGCGCGTCGCGACCTTGATCACCGGCACCTGCGCGAGGCCGTACGGCGTGCCGCGGCCGGTCGTGAAGATGTGCAGGTTCATCCCGGCCGCGAGCTGCAGCGTGCCGCAGATGAAATCGCTCGCGGGCGTCGCCGCGTACAGCAGCCCCTTCTGCCGCGCGCGATCGCCGGGACGCACGACGCCGGCGATCGGCGCGCTGCCCGACTTCACGATCGACCCCATCGCCTTCTCGACGATGTTCGACAGGCCGCCCTTCTTGTTGCCGGGCGTCGTGTTCGCGCTGCGGTCGACGCGGCCGCGCTGCAGGTAGCGGTCGTACCAGTCCATCTCGCGGATGATCTCGCGCGCCACCGCTTCGTTCGCCGCGCGCGACGTGAGCTGCGCGACGCCGTCGCGGACTTCGGTCACTTCCGAGAACATGATCGTCGCGCCGGCGCGCACCAGCAGGTCGGCCGCGAAGCCCACGGCCGGGTTCGCGGTGAGCCCCGAGAACGCGTCGCTGCCGCCGCACTGCACGCCGACGACGAGATCCGACGCCGGGCACGTCTCGCGGCGGCGGCGGTTCAACCGCTCGAGATGCGCTTCGGCCATCTTCATGATCGAGTCGATCATCGAGTTGAAGCCGACGTGCGCGGCGTCCTGCAGGCATACGACGCCGCCGTTGCCGGCCGTGCCGTCGGCGGTCACCGGAATCGCGCCGGGCGGCAGCAGGCGCTCGGGCTGCAGCTTCTCGCAGCCGAGGCTCACGGTCATCACTTCGCCGCCGAAATTCGGATTCAGGCTGATGTTGCGCAGCGTGCGGATCGGGATGTCGGCGTCGGGGGCGTCGATCGCGACGCCGCAGCCGTACGTGTGTTCGAGCCCGACCACGTCGTCGACGTTCGGGTAGCGCGGCAGCAGTTCGTCCTTGATCCGCTTCACCGCATGCTCGACGACGCCCGACACGCACTGCACGGTCGTCGTGATCGCCAGGATGTTGCGCGTGCCGACCGAGCCGTCGGCATTGCGGAAACCCTCGAACGTATAGCCTTCGAGCGGCTCGAGCGGCGGCGCGGCACGCGTCGCGAGCGGCAGGTCGTCGAGCCCCGGCGGCTCGGGCATGCGCATCGTGCGCTCGTTGACCCAGCTGCCGCGCCGCAGGTCCGTCAGCGCATAGCCGATCACCACGTTGTAGCGGACGACCGGATCGCCGGCCGCGAGATCGACGAGCGCGACCTTGTGCCCCTGCGGCACGCCTTCGCACAGCGTCAGCCCGTCGGCGAACGTCGCGCCTTCGGGCAGGCCGCCGTCGTTGACGACGATCGCGACGTTGTCGGCCGGATGCACGCGGATGTAGAGAGGGGAAGCAGTCATTGCAATTCCTGAAGGCTATCGGCGATATCGTTAGTCATCATACGACATTCAACCTCAACCCGCGATGCTGCGTAAACCCTGATCCGGAAAGACCCTGACCTTGAACGGCCAGCAAACCGCTTGCGCCACCTTTTCCGTCGTTGTACGATGACATACAACGACATCGCCAATTCGGCTCGCATGCCGTTTCCCGACGAACCCAGCACTCGCGCTAGACGGACGACCCAATCATGACTTCACCGCAAGAACTCAAACAGATCATCTCCCACGGCCTGCTGTCGTTTCCGCTGACGGATTTCGACGCCGGCGGCAACTTCCGTCCGTCCACCTACGCCGAGCGCCTGGAGTGGCTGGCGCCGTACGGCGCGAGCGCGCTGTTCGCGGCGGGCGGCACCGGCGAATTCTTCTCGCTCACGCAGCGCGAGTATTCGGACGTGATCCGCGTCGCGACGGAAACCTGCAAGGGCAAGGTGCCGATCCTCGCCGGCGCGGGTGGCGCCACGCGCGTCGCGATCGAGTACGCGCAGGAAGCCGAGCGCCTCGGCGCGAGCGGCGTGCTGCTGATGCCGCATTACCTGACCGAAGCGAGCCAGGAAGGGATCGCCGACCACGTCGAGCAGGTGTGCCGCGCGCTGAAGATCGGCGTCGTGGTGTACAACCGCGCGAATTCGAAGCTGAACGCCGACATGCTCGAGCGCCTCGCCGACCGTTGCCCGAACCTGATCGGCTTCAAGGACGGCGTCGGCGAGATCGAGAGCATGGTCACGATCCGCCGCCGCCTCGGCGACCGCTTCGCGTACCTCGGCGGCCTGCCGACGGCCGAAGTCTATGCGGCCGCGTACAAGGCGCTCGGCGTGCCGGTGTACTCGTCAGCCGTGTTCAACTTCATCCCGAAGACGGCGATGGAATTCTACGAGGCGATCGCGAAGGACGACCACGCGACGGTCGGCCGCCTGATCGACGCATTCTTCCTGCCGTACCTGAAGATCCGCAACCGCCGCGCCGGTTATGCGGTCAGCATCGTGAAGGCTGGCGCAAGGCTCGTCGGCCATGACGCGGGCCCGGTGCGTGCGCCGCTCGTCGACCTCACCGAGGCGGAAGCCGCCGAGCTCGACGTGCTGATCAAGAAGACGGGCCCGCAGTAAGCGGCGGTCGCCGGCGGCGCGGGCCTTCATCGGCGCCGCGGCCGGCACGCCTGCATCGTGGCCGGCACGCGCCGGCCGCGATCGTTCGTTGCCCTTCCTTTCCGTGACGATGCACGCATCCACCGCGATGCGTGCCGCCGTCACATCTGCGCGATGATCCCGACGATCCGGTAGCGCACGTTCCCCAGCTTGACCCGCGTCGCCTCGATCTGCCCCGGTGTGCCCGCGCGGGCGCGCGCATTCGATTCGCCGCCGAGGATCTGCCCGAGCACGTCGCGGTCGACGACCGCATCGAAGAACCGGCCGACCGTGATCGTCGCCGACTGCTTCGCGGTCGCGAGCTGGCTGTTCGCCTGCATCAGCGCGTCGGTACGCAGGTTCGGGTCGCGCTCGTCGATGCTGCGCCGGTACTGGAGCGCGAACACCAGCGCTTCCATGTCCTGCCGGAAACGGCGAACGGCCTGCCCGAACACGAGCGAATGGGCGTCGGCACCCGTGACGAGCCGCCCCTGGTTGATCGTCACGTCGAATTCGCTGCCGCCGAGGTCGCGCTGGAATTCCTGCAGCGCGTTCGCGAGCACACGCCCTTCGCTGTACTGGCCGATCTGGGTGCGCACGGATTTCGCGACGTCGCCGATCGCTTTCCACAATCCGGCCGCGAACAGGTGATCGCCACGCTTGTTGATGTTCATGGAGGGTTCCCTCGTTGTCTTTTGTCGGTCTCTCAGGCTCGCCCGCGGGCCGGGCGGCCCGAGGCACCGGTACTGTAGGAGAAATTCGGGAAACGCGGAAGACACCACGAAAAAAGCGGAGGCGACCCGTCGGCCGCCTCCGCTTTCGTCCCTCCGGGGAGCGGCCCGGCGTCGATTGCCGGGCCGCCCCTCGTTATTCCGCCTTCCCGTCCCGCAAGCGCGGGATCGCCAGCGGATTGCCGTCCTGCAACCCTTCGGGCAGCAGGTCGTCCGGGAAGTCCTGGTAGCACACGGGCCGCAGGAAACGCTCGATCGCCGTCGCGCCGACCGACGTGACGGCCGGGTTCGACGTCGCGGGGAACGGCCCGCCGTGCACCATCGCATCGCACACCTCGACGCCCGTCGGGTAGCCGTTGACGAGCAGGCGCCCGGCCTTGCGTTCGAGGATCGGCAGCAGCCGGCGGGCGAGCGGCTTGTCGTCGGCGTCCATCTGGAGCGTGGCCGTCAACTGGCCTTCGAGCCCGTCGAGCACGCGCGCGACTTCGTCGAGATCGCGGCAGCGCACGATCAGCGACGCTGGCCCGAACACCTCGTGGCTGAACGCCGGTTCGGCCAGGAACGCCTGCGCGCCGACTTCGTACAGTGCGCCGCCGGCCTGGCAGTCGGTCTGCGCCGCCTCGCCCGCGCCGATTTCGCGCACGCCCGGCAGTTCGGCCAGCTTGCCGCGACCGCTGCGGTACGCATCGGCAATGCCGTGCGTGAGCATCACGCCGGCCGGCTTCTTCGCGAGCGCCTGCGCGGCGACGGTTTCGAAGCGGTCGAGATCGGGGCCGTCGATCGCGAGCACGAGGCCCGGGTTCGTGCAGAACTGGCCGACGCCGAGCGTCAGCGAATCGACGAAGCCCGTCGCGATCGCGTCGCCGCGCGCGGCGAGCGCGGCCGGGAACAGCACGACCGGGTTGATGCTGCTCATTTCCGCGTAGACGGGAATCGGCTGCGCACGCGCGTTCGCGAGCTGCACGAGCGCCATGCCGCCCTGCCGCGAGCCGGTGAAGCCGACGGCCTGGACCGCCGGATGGCTGACGAGCGCCGGGCCGATCGCGCGGCCGGGGCCGATCAGCAGCGAGAACACGCCGGCCGGCATGCCGGTTTTCGCGACGGCGGCGCGGATCGCGCGGCCGACCAGCTCGGACGTGCCGAGATGCGCCTCGTGCGCCTTGACGATCACCGGGCAACCGGCCGCGAGTGCCGACGCCGTATCGCCGCCGGCCACCGAGAACGCGAGCGGGAAATTGCTCGCGCCGAACACGACGACGGGCCCGAGCGCGACTTTCTGCAGACGCAGGTCCGAACGCGGCAGCGGCGTGCGCGCGGGCTGGGCGGGATCGATCGACGCGGCAAGGAAGCGCCCGTCGCGCACGACGCGCGCGAACAGCCGGAGCTGGCCGACGGTGCGGCCGCGCTCGCCCTGCAGCCGCGCGACGGGCAGGCCCGTTTCGGCGTGCGCGCGCTCGATCAGCGCATCGCCGAGCGCGACGATTTCATCGGCGATCGCCTCGAGAAACGCCGCGCGGGCCGCGAGCGGCTGCGCGCGGTACGCATCGAACGCGTCGCGCGCGAGTTCGCACGCGCGGTCGATATCGGCCGGCGACGCGACGCCGAACGCCGGCGCGTCGATCGGCGCGCCCTGCGTCGGGTCGAACGCGTGCAAGGTTCCGGCCGAGCCGGCCACCGCGTCGGCGCCGATCAGCATCTCTCCTGTCAGTTGCATGGGATGTGCTCCGTGGTTCGGGAATGAATGGCTCATTGTAGCGCAACAGATACGATGTCCGCTGACATCATCGCCCCCTGTCCGCCGTTTGCGAGGGCGCCGACGATACACCCGTAAGCCTTGTCCGGCCAGGTTCTCACGACTTTCCCACACTGTGGCGACACGCTTCAAAGGGAAAACCCGAAGTTTATGCATCCGGCCATTATCAATAAACTTTCAGTCATGTCATACGACGACGTACATTCAAAGTGAGCCATCAGACTTCCCCTCGCGATCTTCCGCTCGACCTCGCGCGCACCGCGCGTCGGACCGCCGTGCGCTACTGGATCCTGGCGATGCTGTTCGTCGTCACGACGCTCAACTATGCGGACCGTGCGACGCTGTCGATCACCGGCACGCCGATCCGCCAGGCGTTCGGCATCGATCCGGTGACGATGGGCTACATCTTCTCGGCGTTCAGCTGGGCGTACGTGCTCGCGCAACTGCCGAGCGGCTGGCTGCTCGACCGCTTCGGCGCACGGCGCGTCTATGCGGCGAGCATCTTCCTGTGGTCGGCGTTCACGCTGCTGCAGAGCACGATCGGCCTCGGCGGCAGCGCCGCGTTCGCGGTCGCCGCGCTGTTCGCGATGCGCTTCGCGGTCGGCATCGCCGAGGCGCCCGCGTTTCCGGCCAATGCGAAAGTCGTCGCGAGCTGGTTCCCGACCGCCGAGCGCGGCACCGCGTCGGCGATCTTCAACGCCGCGCAGTACTTCGCGGCCGTGGTGTTCTCGCCGCTGATGGCGTGGCTCACGCATGCGTACGGCTGGCACCAGGTGTACCTGTGGCTCGGCCTGGCCGGCATCGCGCTCGCGTTCCTGTGGCTGCGCGTCATGAAGGACCCGGCCGACCATCCGGCGGTGAACCGCGCGGAACTCGACCATATCGAACAGGGCGGCGGGCTCGTGCGATCGGCGGGCCGGCCCGCCGGGCCGCGCGACGCCGGCGGCACGCGCGCGGAAGGCGGCCGCGTCGCCGGCTGGTACTACGTGCGCCAGCTGCTGTCGAACCGGATGCTGATCGGCGTGTACCTCGGCCAGTACTGCGTGAACGTGCTCACGTACTTCTTCCTCACGTGGTTCCCGATCTATCTCGTGCAGGCGCGCGGCATGTCGCTGCTGAAGGCCGGCTTCATGACGTCGCTGCCCGCGATCTGCGGGTTCCTCGGCGGCGTGCTCGGCGGAATGCTGTCGGACGCGCTGATCCGTCGCGGCGTGTCGCTGACGCTCGCGCGCAAGATTCCGATCGTCGGCGGGATGGCGCTGTCGATGGCGATCATCGGCTGCAACTACGTCGACAGCGAAGCGCTGGTGATCGTGCTGATGGCCGTGTCGTTCTTCGGCAAGGGGATCGGCTCGCTCGGCTGGGCCGTCGTCGCGGACACCGCGCCGAAGGAGGCGATCGGCCTGTCGGGCAGCCTGTTCAACATGTTCGGCAACACGGCCGGCATCGTCGCGCCGATCGCGATCGGCTACCTCGTCGGCGCGAGCGGCTCGTTCAACGGCGCGCTCGTGTTCGTCGGGCTGAACGCGCTCGTCACCGTGTTCAGCTATCTCGTGATCGTGAAGGACATCAAGCGCGTCGAATTGCGTCATCGCGACGCCTGAGGGCCGACGTTCCATGCAAACGGCGGCCGCTTTCGCGCGGCCGCCGTTTTCGCATCAAGCGGCGGAATGCGCGACGCGCAGCATGTCGTGCACGCCGGACGTCATCAGCGCAAGGAACGCGAGCAGGCCGACGTAGCAGAGCGCGTACGTCGTTTTCGTCTCGATCGACGTCGCGTAGTACACGCGGTTCTCCGGCGCGTCGGGATCGTAGCGCCACGCGCGCTTCAGCTGCGGCAGCGCGAGGATCGCCATCACGATCAGCAGCGGGCTCGGGCGATACACGAACAGCGCGATCAGCACGGGCACGCCCGCGAACCAGATGCGCGGCGACAACACCGCGGTGATCCGCCCGCCGTCGAACGGCGACAGCGGAATCATGTTGAACAGGTTCAGGAAGAAGCCCGTGTACGACAGCGCGAGCAGCAGGTTGCTGTCGGTATGCCGCGCGGCCGCGTAGCAGGCCAGCGCGCCGAGCGTGCCGACGAACGGCCCGGCAAGCCCGACGTATGCCTCGGTTTCCGCGTCGTGCGGCATCGCCTTCAGCTGGATCCATGCGCCGACGAACGGGATGAAGGTCGGCAGCCCGACGTCGAGCCCGCGCCGCTGCGCGGCGACGTAGTGGCCGGCCTCGTGCACCAGCAGCAGCGCGACGAAACCGGCCGCGAACCGCCAGCCGTAGAACAGCGCGTAGACCGCGATCGACGCCAGCATGGTGCCCGCCGACACGAGCACCTTGCCGAGCTTGAGGCCGCCGAAGATCAGCAGCAGCAGCTTCGTCATTCCTTGCGCTCCGTGGCGGCTGCCTCGGACGCGTCGGCGACCGCCGGCACCGCGGCGGCCTTCGGCTTGCGCCCGAAGAAGCGCTTGAGCGCCGCGCCGCCGGCCAGCAGCGCGACCGCGCCGATCTTGAAGAACTTCGCCGCGAACGCGCCGATCAGCGCGAGCAGGCCGAGCTTCTTCGCGCCGACGCCGACGATCAGCGCCGCCAGCCCGTACTCGGCAACGTGGTCGGTCGACCGGTTGAAATCGGCGTAGCGCTTGCCGTCGTTGAAGCTGATGTTCGACAGCAGGTCGTCGGCCGACGCCTTGTATTTCGGCAGGTCGGCAAGCGTCGACGCCATCGTCAGCGACAGGTAGCCGTCGCGGCCCAGCACGAGCGTCCGGTAGTTCACGCCGTCGTTTGCGGCATTCGGCGCCGCGCCCTTGTCGCGGATAATCGCGGACCACACGAGCCGGTGCGTGGCCGCGTCGTACGCGGGCGCCTTCGCCCAGCCGACCACCTCGGTTTCGGGCAGGCCGCGCTCCTTGCGCGCCGGGTTGTTTTCCTCGGTGCCGGCCTGCAGGCTCTTCAGCAGCTCGTCGGGCTTCCAGTCCTTCGCGTCGTCGTCGCGGATATAGCCGCTCGGCTCGAACGACACGACCGAAATCCAGTCGGCGTCCGGGTCGTCGGGCAGCACGAGGCCGACCAGCTTGGCTTCGTCGATCGAATTACCCATCGAGCGCAGGTAGCGGCCGGCCTCGGCGGCCGGCACGAACGACTCGCCGGCCTTCAGCTTCAGCACGGCTTCGTGTTTCACGTCGATGTCGGTCGGCCCTTTCACGACCGCTTCGTTGGCGGCCGCGGCGGCGGCCCTCATTTCCACCTGCGCAGCTTCGGTCTGCGCGTGGCCGCTGGTCGCGGCGAGTGCGAGCGTCGCCACGCAGGCGAGCCGGACGGCAAGTCTTTTCATTGTTGGATTCCCCTGGAATGCCTTGTCGTGAATGTGCGCGGCACCGGCCCGTGATTGGTCTCGCGGGTCCGGCGCCGCCTCTCAGGTGGCACGGTCGCCATGGTAACGCAGCGCCGCGACGCGCCAGGGCCCGGGGAGCGGCGCGATGCTTACCTGACAGGTAATGCCCAAGGTGCGCGAGATTGCCTATCATCCGCGTCATGAACCCGACCGCCACCGCCCATTCGCCCTCCCCGTCCGCCGGCCGCGCGTCCGGCGTCGGCCCGCTGCTGCGCACGTGGCGCCAGCGCCGGCGCCTGAGCCAGATGGCGCTCGCGCTCGACGCGGAAGTCTCCGCGCGCCACCTGAGCTTCGTCGAATCGGGCCGCGCGCAGCCGAGCCGCGAGATGGTGCTGCACCTCGCCGAACGCCTCGACGTGCCGCTGCGCGAACGCAATGCGCTGCTCGTCGCGGCCGGCTTCGCACCGCTGTTTCGCGAACGGCCGTTTTCGGATCCTCAACTCGACGCCGCGCGCCACGCGGTCGAAGCCGTGCTGCGCGGCCACGAGCCCTACCCGGCGCTCGCGGTCGACCGCCACTGGGTGCTGCTCGCCGCGAACCGGATGCTCGGCGCGCTGGTCGCGCGGGCCGATCCGGCGCTGCTGCAGCCGCCCGTCAACGTGCTGCGGCTGAGCCTGCATCCGGACGGCCTCGCATCGCAGATCGCCAACTGGCATGAATGGCGCGCGCACATCCTGCATCGGCTGCAGCGGCAGATCGACGCGAGCGGCGACCGCACGCTGCATGCGCTGCGCGACGAGCTCGCCGCGTATCCGGCGCCGGGCGGCCAGCCCGACACCCCGCCGGCACGCGCCGATTTCGCGGATATCGCCGTGCCATTGCGATTGCGCACGGCGGCCGGCGAGCTGACGTTCTTCAGTACGACGACGGTGTTCGGCACGCCGGTCGACGTGACGCTGTCGGAACTCGCGATCGAGGCGTTCTTTCCGGCGAATCCGGAGACGGTCGACGCAATGCGGGCGCTGGCGGACACCCTGCCCGCGTCATGACCGCCATCAGCGGCGCTCGAGCGCCAGCTTCACGCCAAGCCCCAGCAGGACCACGCCGCTGACGCGGTGCAGGCGCGTCAGGATGCGCGGGTTGCGCCGGATCGATGCCGACAGCAGGCCGGCGAACAGCGCGACGGGCCCCTTGACGAGAAACGTCAGGCCGGCGAACGTCGCGCCCAGCACGAACAGCGACCGCATCGGATGCGCGGTGCCCGCCGGCACGAACTGCGGCAGGAACGCCAGATAGAACAGCGCGACCTTCGGATTCGACACGTTGGACAGCGCGCCTTGCGCGAACGTACGCAGCCGCGACACCTGCGCGCCGCCGCTGCTGCTGCTCGCGAGCGACAGTTCGCCCGACGAACGCAGCAACGTGATGCCGAGGTACAGCAGGTACAGCGCGCCGATCACCTTCAGCGCCGTGAACAACCATTCGGATGCCTGAAGAAGCGCGCCCAGCCCGAGCGTCGCGAGCATCGTGTGCACGAGCAACCCGACGCTGACGCCCGCGGCGGTCACGAGGCCCGCGCGCGTGCCGCCGGACAGCGTGCGCGACATCACGAGAACCATGTCCTGGCCCGGCGTGACGATGACCAGCAGCGACGTTGCAATGAACGGCAACCAGGATAGATGCGACATGGGAGCACTCCAGAACGGGATGGCCGACGGACGGGAATCGCCCGGCCGGTCGTCAGATTATCGACGCCCTTCCGTGGAGATTGGATGCAAATTTGGCTACTTCACCGGCCTGATTTGGCGCTATTCTCTAGCAATCACGCTCATGGTAGTCAAAAATGTCAATCAAACTGGATGCAATCGATCGGCGCATTCTGCGCGCATTGCAACGGAATTCGAATCAGACGAATGCCGAACTCGCGCAACAGGCCGGGCTGTCGGCCACGCCCTGCCTGCGCCGCGTTCATCTGCTCGAGGAACAGGGCGTGATCGACGCTTATGTCGCGCTGCTGAATCCCGCCGCCGTCGACCTGCGATTCAGCGCGTTCGTGCGCGTCACGCTGGAGCGCCAGGACAAGACGACGGTCGAGCGCTTCGCGCGCGAGATGGAGCAGGCGCCCGAAGTGCTCGAATGTCATCTGATGGCCGGCAGCTACGACTATCTGCTGCGCGTGATCGCGCGCGATCTCGACGACTACCAACGCTTCCAGATGGAAACGCTCACGCAGATCGAAGGCGTCCGCAACGTCGAAACCGAGATTCCGCTGAAGCGCATCAAGCAGACGGTTCGCCTGCCGATCTAGGCGTCCAGAAACGTGACGGCCTCCCCGGCCGGCTGCCCGTTCAGCGCGCCGTCGCGCACGACGACCTGCCCGCGCACGACCGTATGCACGGGCCAGCCCGTGACTGCGCACCCGTCGTAAGGTGTCCAGCCGCTCACGCTGGCGATCCATTCGTCGCGGATGATCCGTCGCGCCCGCAGGTCGACGATGCTGAAATCGGCGTCGTAGCCGGCCGCGATGCGCCCTTTCCCCTCGATGCCGAAAATGCGCGCCGGCCCGGCGCTGGTCAGGTCGACCAGCCGTTCGAGGCTCAAGCGGCCCGCATGCACGTGGTCGAGCATCAGCGGCAGCAGCGTCTGCACGCCGGTCATCCCGCTCGGCGACTGCGGATACGGGTGCCGCTTTTCGTCGCGCGTATGCGGCGCGTGATCGCTGCCGATCACGTCGACCACGCCGTCGCGGACGGCCTGCCACAACGCGTCCCGGTGACGCCGCTCGCGCACGGGCGGATTCATCTGCGCGAACGTGCCGAGCCGCTCGTAGCAATCCGGCGCAGCGAGGCTCAGGTGGTGCGGCGTGACCTCGACCGTCACGCGCCGCCGATGGTGTTGAAGAAACGCCATTTCGTCCGCCGTGGACACGTGCAGCACATGCAGCCGACGGCCCGTTTCGGCCGCCAGCCCGACGATGCGCCGCGTCGCGATCAGCGCACTGTCCTCGTCGCGCCAGCGCGGATGATCGCGCACGTCGCCGCTCGCTTCCACGATCGCCTTGCGTTCGCGCAGCCGCGCCTCGTCCTCCGCATGCACGGCCATGCGCCGGCGCCCGTTGCGCAGGATCCGGCGTAACACGGTTGCGTCGTCGGCCAGCAGGTCGCCGAACGAACTGCCCATGAATACCTTCACGCCCGCGCAGCCGGGCAGGCGCTCGAGTGCCGGCAACCGCTCCGCATTCACGGCCGAGCCGCCGATATAGAACGCGTAGTCGCACCACGCGCGACCGCGCGCCAGGTCCAGCTTCGCCTGCAGGTCCTGCCCGCTCAGCGTCAACGGATGCGTGTTGGGCATCTCGAAGACGGTCGTGACGCCGCCGAGCACCGCGCCGCGCGTGCCGGCTTCGAAGGTCTCCTTGTGCGTCAGCCCCGGCTCGCGGAAATGCACCTGGCTGTCGACCACGCCAGGCAGCACATGCAATCCGCGCGCATCGAGCACGACGTCGGCCCGCCAGCTGCCCTGCAACGCGCCCAGCGCGACCACGCGGCCCGCCGCGCACGCGACGTCGATCCGTTCGGCGCCGTTGGGCGTCATCACCGTGCCGCCCTGCACGAGCAGGTCGACGTGGCGACGCGTCGGCGCGTCGGTTGCGTCATGCCCCATCCGCTCGCCCATGACTCAGAACTCGTTCTGGATGTGCTTGTAGCCGAGCACCAGCGCATTGTTCGTGCGCGCGACGTCCTCGGAGAAATCGCTCGCATCGGCCGTGACCTGCGGCAACGCGGCGAGATCGGTTTCCGGCCCGATGCGTTCGGTCGAACGGACGTAGAAGCCCGGCGGCAGATGGCAGCCGTCGACGACCGCGTTGTAGCGCACCACGCAGCCGTCGTCGATCGTGCAGTTGAACAGCACGCTGTTGAACCCGACGAATACGCCGTCGCCGACCTTGCACGGCCCGTGGACGATCGCGCGATGCGCGATCGAAGTGTGCCGGCCGATCGTCACGCTCGCGCCCGACTTCGAATGGATCACGACGCCGTCCTGGATGTTCGAATGCGCGCCGATCACGATCGGCGCGATCCGGCCGTCGGCATCCGTTTCGTCCGCGCGGATCACCGCGTACGGGCCGATGAACACGTTCTCCTCGACGATCACGTGCCCGCACAGGATGGCGGTCGGGTCGACGAAGGCGTTCGGATGAATCCGCGGCAGGTCGCCGCGCGGGTTCTTTCGGATCATGAGGATTCCTGCCGGGAAAGGAGGGGGCCGCGCCTGAGCCGCTCGAACAGGCCCGGATCGCGCCACTGCGCGGCGATGGCCGGTGCGAACACGATCGCATCGAGGTCGATCGGGCCCATGCGCGGATTGAAGGCGTCGTCGCGAAAACACTGCGCGTAGCCGGTCTCGGTCTCGTGCACGATGACCGAATGCAGCCGCACGTCGGCTTCGCCGTTCGACATGCGCGTGCCGCTCAGCGCCGCGTCGACGAGGCGAAACAACACGCGCGAGAACTGTTCGGCGCTCGGTGACACGGGCAGCACCACCCAGCGCTCGGAAAAACGACGCACGCTTTCGACGTAGCATGGATCGTCGTCCGACCACAGCGTCACCGCATGATCGAACGCGTCGATCAGGTCGCGCACGTCGCCCTTGAGCAGCCCGAAGTCGTAGATCATCTGCCCGTGGTCCAGCGCGTGCGCTTCGAGCAGCAACTCGACGCGGTACGAATGGCCGTGGACCGAATGCGAGCAGCGCCGCGTGCTGCAGCCGCGCACGACATGCGCATTCTCGAACCGGAACAGCTTGCGGATCAGCATGCGCCGGCGCCTTCCGCCATCGGCGCGGCCCAGGCCACCGCATCGTGCGGGTGCAGGCTTTCCAGATGGCGCACCTGGACACACGGATTCGCGTGACGACCGTCCAGCGCGGCCTGCACGCGGCGCGCGGCATCCTCGACGAACATCAGGTTGCCGCCGTTCAGCACCGCGAACGCCTGTTCGTCCGCGCGCTTGACGGCCGTCTGCACCGGCGTGCCGAGCGCGTGCTCGACGCGATCGATCAGGTCGATCAGCCCCAGCGTCGCGCCGGCGGCGGGCAGCGCCACGCCGACGACGGCTTCGCTGCGCTGGCTGTGCGGCGTGGCGGCCGACGCATGCCGTTTCAGCCATGCGGCGACAGCCGCCGGCGCCACGCGATCCTCGCGGCCGAACGCGGCTAGGAATGCCTGTTCGACCCAGTGCCGCGACAGCGCGGCCGAGCACGGGCATGTGGACGAATAGGCGACCGTCACCTGGGCGCGCAGCTCGAACGCTTCGCCGGCGAGCGTCGCGTCGATCCGCACCGGATACGCCTTCCACCCGGCCAGCCCCTCGGTCACGAGCGCGGGGCGGCGGGCCAGCAGGTCGAAGCGCAGCCGCACGCGCGCGCTGCGCGTGTCGCAGTCGCGATGGCTGTCGACCATCGCGCGCAGCACGCGCCCGAGGCCGGCCGGCGACAGCGCTTCGCCGTCGGCGAGCCGGTCGAGCAGCCCGTACAGCCGCGACATGTGGATGCCTTTCACGTGCGGTGCGGGCAGATCGACCTGCACGCCGACGCGGGCATGCACGTCGCGCCGGCAGCCGGGCTCGGCCACCGCGACGGGCAGATCGATGCCCTGCATGCCGACCCATTCGAGCGGACGGCGGCCGGGCGCGGCATCGGTCAGGGAAACATCGGGAAGGGCTGCATTCATGCTCGGATTCCGGTGGCGCGCCTTGTCCATCCGGATCGATGCAGGCAGCGCGCGTTCAGGTCAGGACCAGTCGCGAAACGGGTTGTCCCACGTGGTCCAGTGTGCGGGGCCGGCGGCCATCTCGGCGTCGGTCAGCAGACACGCGTCGAGGCGCGCGCGCAGCGCGGGCTCGTCCATGTCCATGCCGATCAGCACGAGTTCCTGGCGGGCGTCGCCGACGCGCTCGTCCCAGCGCGCGCGGATCTGCGCGACGGCCTCGGCGTCCCGCGGCCAGCGCTCGGGCGGCACGGCCGCCCACCAGTAACCCGCCGGCCCGTGCCGCGCGACCGCCCCGGCCTGCGACCACGACCCGGCGACGGTCGGATGCGTGGCCAGCCAGAAGAACCCCTTCGAGCGGACGACGCCCGGCCATTCGCTTTCGACGAGCTCGAAGAAGCGCCGCGGATGGAACGGCCGCCGCGCGCGGTAGACGAAGCTGCGGATCCCGTACGCGTCGGTCTCCGGCGTATGCGTGCCGCGCATCTCCTGCAGCCAGCCCGGCGCGCGCGACGCCTCGTCGAAGTCGAACAGGCCCGTGTCGAGCACGCGCTCGAGCGGCACCTTGCCGAACTCGGCGATCTCGATCCGCGCGCGCGGGTTCAGCCCGCGCAGCAGCGCGACCAGCCGCTCGCGCGCGCCGGCGTCGATCAGGTCGATCTTGTTGATCACGATCACGTCGCAGAACTCGATCTGGTCGACCAGCAGATCGACGACCGTGCGCGCGTCCTCGTCGCCCATCGATTCGCCGCGCGACCGCAGGCTGTCGCGCGACGCGTAGTCGCGCAGGAAATTGAATGCGTCGACCACCGTCACCATCGTGTCGAGCCGCGCGACTTCGCCGAGGCTGCGGCCGTCCTCGCCTTCGAACGTGAACGTCTCGGCCACCGGCAGCGGCTCCGAGATGCCGGTGGATTCGATCACGAGCTGGTCGAAGCGCCCTTCGCGCGCGAGCCGGTCGACCTCGATCAGCAGATCCTCGCGCAACGTGCAGCAGATGCAGCCGTTGCTCATCTCGACCAACTTCTCGTCGGTGCGCGACAGGCCCGCGCCGCCGTCGCGCACGAGCGCCGCATCGATGTTGACCTCGGACATGTCGTTGACGATGACCGCGACGCGCCGGCCCTCGCGATTGTTGAGGATGTGGTTGAGCAGCGTCGTCTTGCCGGCGCCGAGGAAGCCGGACAGGACGGTCACGGGAAGCCGCGTGGACGGACGGGGTGCGGTGCGCATCGGGCGATTCCGGAAGAGGAGGTCGAGGAGCAGATGATATATTGTATCGCAACGATATAACATATCATTTCGGACGTCCAGCGCTCCGATCGAACGACGTGCCGGCCGGAATGGCAAGCGCCCGCACCGGACCGTCGGCGCGGAGCCGCCGCGCAGCGGCCCCGCGCCCGTATTGCCGTCACGTATAAAGCGACGCCTGCGGCAATTCCCCCGTCAGCGCGAACCGGCCGACATCGCGCAACCGGTAGTCGAGCGGATCGTGCAGCGTATGCGTGCGCGCATTCCGCCAGAAACGGTCGAGGCCGAGCGACGCGGCCGTCGCGCGCGCGCCGCACGCGTCGAACAGTGCTTCGCCGTTGTCGAGCGCCGCGCGCTGCGCGACGATCTTCGCTTCCGATACCGCAAGCGCGACGTCGGCGCGCGCGTCGGCCGTCAGCGCATCCTGACGCGCCCACGCGCGCTGCAACGCAGCGGCCGCGCGATCGGCCAGTGCCGCCGCGGCGATCGCGCGCACGCGCATGTCGCCGACACGCTGCAGCGTGTACGGATCGTCTTCCGCCTGCGCGACGTCCGCGTGAATCCACGGGCGGCCGTGCTGCCGCACGTAATCGCGCGCCTCGGCCAACGCGCCTTCCGCCAGGCCGACGAACAGGTTCGTCAGCACGAGCTGCGACACGAGCGTGCGCAGCGTCGCGCGCGGCGTCGGCGGCGCTTCGGAACGATGCAGCACCTCGTCCGCCGCGAGCGTCACGCCGTCGAAGCGCACGCTGCCGCTGTCGGTCTGGCGCTGGCCGATCGGGTCCCAGTCCTCGTTGACCGTGATCCCCGGACGATCGGTCGGCACGACGCCGAACACGGTGCGGCCGGTTGCCGGATCGTGCGCGGACACCGTCATACGCTGCGACCCGCGCGTACCCGAACAGAAACCCTTCACGCCGTCGAGCCGGTAGCCGCCGTCAGGCGTCGCCGTGGCGATGAGCCGCGTATCGAGCGGATTGACCGCATTGCCCCACCACCAGCGCTGCTCGACCGTGCCGCGCAGATAGCGTTCGCGCTGCGCCGGGTTGCCCCACACGTCGACGCTCACCACTTGCAGGCACTGGAACCCGACGAGATGCGCGAGCGCGCTGTCGGCGCGCGCGACCTGCCGGATCGCGTCGTAGATCTCGGGCCATGCGGCTTCCTGCCCGCCGAACGCGCGCGGCACCGCGAGCGTCAACAGGCCCGCGTCGGCAAGCCACTGTTTCTCCTGCGCCGCGTGACCGCCCGTTCGGTCGCGCTCGGCGGCGGTCACGCGCAGCGCGTCGATCGCGCGCGCCAGCGCGTCGCGGTCGACGGCCGGTGCATCGGTATCCGGCGCGAAGGTCGCCGGGCCGCGTGGATCGTTCATGCAAGGGCTTCCTGTGCGACGGTTGCGCCCGACAGCGGCACCAGCGCCTCGAGCCGGCGGCCGGTGAGGCGCGACAGGATCTCGCGCCGCCAGTCGTCGTAGATCGCGCGGTATTCGGCGATATCGGCGCCGAACACGTGCGCGGTGTGCGCGTATTCGTCGTGCAGATAACCGTCGAGCCGTGCCTGCGTTTCCTCGTCGGCCGCGATCACGCGATCGATCAGCGCGTCGCGCTCGGCGGCCGGCAGCGCCTTCAGCGTGTCGAACCACCACTGGACGATCTGCACGCGATGCCACTCCTCGTCCGGCCGGATCCGGTTCTCGCCATGCTCGCGCATCGCGCTGTCGCCGATGCGGCCGGTCTTGCGCTGGATCCACAGCTTCGCGAGGATGTGCAGCTCGTAATGCCATTCGAACGCAAGAAAACCCGCGACGTCGCGCACCGCGATGTCGCCGATGCGCGCCCAGTGCGCGGCGACGAGCCGGTCGACTTCCGGCAGCGGATCGCGCCCCGTCAGTTCGGTGACGCGTTCGCGGCCGATCACCGCGTGCGCGCCGTCGTCGCCGAGCTGGCGCGACAGGATCAGCTGGAAATGCGGATCGTCGCGGAACAGCGTGTCGATCGCCTTCGCGACGACCTGCACGATGAACAGGTCGTGCGACGCCATCTTCGTGTAGTAGTCGGCGACGGCGGCCAGTTCGTCGTCGTTGCGCGGCTCGCGCGGCGGTGTCGCGAGCTTGGCCGGAAAGTCCGGACGGTGGCGTCGCGCCACGTCCAGGAACAGCGCTTCCTCGAATGCTCCGTTCCACTCGCGCGGAGCGCCGATGGGCAAGGTCATGGGTGGGTTCTCTCAGGATCAGGAATGAAACGAGCGGACGCTTGTGGCGCCGCTCAGGTACGCCGGGTCACGCGTCGGACCAGGCGGTCGCCCGTGATTTGCACGGCCGAGACGAGCGCGATCAGGATCACGATCACGGTCGCCATGACGGTGGTGTCGAAACGTTGATAGCCGTAGCGGATCGCCAGATCGCCGAGCCCGCCCGCGCCGACGGCGCCCGCCATCGCGGTCGAGCCGATCAGCGCGACGACGGTGATCGTGAAGCCGCCGAGCATGCCGGGCAGCGCCTCCGGCAGCAGCACGTGCCACACGATGTGGCGGCGCTTCGCGCCCATCGCGAGCGCGGCCTCGATCAGCCCGCGATCGACTTCGCGCAGGCTCACTTCGGCGATCCGCGCGAAGAACGGGATCGCGGCGATCGACAGCGGCACGACGGCTGCCCACACGCCGATCGTCGTGCCGATCAGCACGCGCGTGAACGGCAGCAGCGCGACGAGCAGGATGATGAACGGCGTCGAGCGGAACACGTTGACGAGCGCGCCGAGCACCGCGTTCACGCCGCGCCGCGCGTAGATCCCGCCGGGTGCGGTAGTGACGAGGATCACCGCGAGCGGAATGCCGAGCAGCGCGGCGATCGCGGCCGATGCCGCGACCATCGACAGCGTGTCGCGGATCGCGTCGAGCAGTTCGGGCCACCAGAGCTCAAACATAACCGAGCACCTCCGCGTGATTCGCGTGGCGCCGCGCGCGTTCGAGCAGCACGGCGACCGCGCGGCGCGCAGGCTGCGCGCCCGTGTCGTCCACGCCGGGCGCGGCCGCGATCACGAGCCGCCCCTGCGCATGGCCTTGAATACGCTCGATGCCGCCGTGCAGGAACCGCACCGAGCCGCCGAGCGCCGCCGCGAGCGCGCCGACGTCGGGCTCGCCGCCGCTCTCGCCCGTATAGCGGACGTCGAGCACGACCTGCGCACCGTCGGGCAACGCGGCCTGTTCGGGCAGCGGCTGCACACGCGCGGCCAGCTCGGCCGGCAGGTCATGCTGCAGCGTACTGAGCAGCGCGCGCGTCGCGCCGTGGCGCGGATCGCCGAACACACGCCACACGGCGCCCGTTTCGACCACTTCCCCCTGTTCGATGACCGCGACCGTATCGCACACCGCGCGGATCACTTCCATCTCGTGCGTGATCAGCACGATCGTCAGCCCGAGGCGGCGGTTGATGTCGGCGAGCAGCGCGAGGATCGATTGCGTCGTCTCCGGATCGAGCGCCGACGTCGCCTCGTCGCACAGCAGGACCTCGGGATCGTGCACGAGCGCGCGGGCAATGCCGACGCGCTGCTTCTGCCCGCCCGACAGGCTCGCCGGATACGCGTCGCGCTTGGCCGCGAGCCCGACGAGATCGAGCAGCGCCTCGACCTTGCGCACGCGCTCGGCCTTCGGCACGCCGGCGATCTTCAGCGGCAGCGCGACGTTCTCGAACACCGTCTTCGCGGACAGCAGGTTGAAATGCTGGAACACCATGCCGGTGCGCCGCCGCAGCGCGACGAGCCCATCCTCGTCGAGCGCGCCGACGTCGACGCCCTGCACGCGCACGCGGCCCGAACTCGGCCGTTCGAGACCGTTCACGAGCCGCAGCAGCGTCGATTTGCCGGCGCCGCTGCGGCCGATGATCCCGAACACCTCGCCGCGCCGCACGTCGAGCGTCACGTCGCGCAGCGCGGCAGCGTGGCCGCGCGGCGTCGCGAATACCTTGCCGACCTGCTCCAGCGAGACGGCCACGCCGTCATATCGCGCGGCCGCTTCGTCACGCGCCGCGGCCCCCGCGCCGGCCCGCACGGCCGACGGCTCGATGAAACCCAGCGTATCGAACAATTGCGTCATCGCTTCGCTCCGTCAGGTTCACGCATGCGCGGGATGCGCGGGTTCGGTTTGCGCCGCGGCGGCCGGCCGGTGCTGCGCGCCGGTGTGCCACGCGGGCAGGCGCGGGCCCGCGCCAAACAGCTTCTCGCGCAGCGTCGGCGCGGGATCGTAGTCTTCCTTGTAGACGCCGCGGTTCTGCAGTTCCGGCACGACCCAGTCGACGAAATCCTCGAACGATTCGGGCATCACGGTGCGCGTCAGGTTGAAGCCGTCGATGCCGGTCTCGTCGATCCACGACTGCAGTTCGTCCGCGACCTGCGACGGCGAGCCGACGATCGGCGCGTAACGGCCGCCGAGCGACATCTGTTCGAGCATGCGCCGCACGGTCCACGTGCCCGTCGTGCTCTTGCGCGAGATCGCGTCGACGGCCGACTGGATCGAATCGGTCTTCACGTACGAGATCGGCTCGTCGAGGCCGTATTGCGCGAAATCGATGCCGGTCGAGCTCGCGAAATGCGCGAGGCCGGCTTCGGGGCTCGCATAGCGCCGGTATTCGTCGAATTTCTCGCGTGCGAGCCGCTCGGTCTCGGCCGTCACGACGCTCACGCCCGCGAAGATCCGGATCGATGCCGGATCGCGGCCCTGCCGCGCGGCGGCCGCGCGGATGTCGAGCGCCGCCGCGCGCGCGGCCGCCTTGCTCTGCCCGTTCACGAACACGCATTCCGCGTGACGGCCCGCGAACTCGACGCCGCGCGCCGACGACCCGGCCTGGTACAGCACCGGCGTGCGCTGCAGCGACGGCTCGCTCAGATGGATCGCGTCGACCGAATAGAACGGCCCGTCGTGCTTCACGCGCCGCACCTTGCCCGGCTGCGCGAACACGCGCGCCTGCGCATCGCGGATCACCGCGTCGTCGTCCCAGCTCTGTTCCCACAGCTTGTAGACGACGTCCATGTAGTCGTCCGCGCGCTCGTAGCGGTCGTCGTGGCCGATTTGCTGCGCGAGGCCCATCCCGCGCGCGGCGCTGTCGAGGTAGCCGGTGACGATGTTCCAGCCCACGCGGCCTTTCGTCAGATGATCGAGCGTCGACATGCGGCGCGCGAACAGATAAGGCGGCTCGTAGGTCAGGTTCGCGGTCACGCCGAAGCCGAGATGCCGCGTGACCTGCGCCATCGCGGGCACGAGCAGCAGCGGATCGTTGACCGGCACCTGCACCGATTCGCGCAGCGCCGCTTCGGGGCCGCCGCCGAACACGTCGTACACGCCGACGATGTCCGCGAGAAAGATCCCGTCGAACTTGCCGCGTTCGAGCGTCTTCGCGAGATCGGCCCAGTAGTCGAGATCGGTGTAGTGCGCGGAGCGGTCGCGCGGATGCGTCCACAGCCCGTGGTTGATGTGCCCGACGCAGTTCATGTTGAACGCGTTGAGCAGGATCTTCTTGCGGTTCGCCGTCGTCATGCCTGCCTCCGTCACCACGCGATCGCGTACAGCGAGCCGAACGCGTTGTCGAGCGCACGGCGCACGGCCGGCGAGTGCTGGTAGATCGCGATGAACTTGCGGATGCGCGGATCGTTCGCGCTCTCGGGCCGCACGACCCACTGGATCGCGAAGTTCTTGTTCTCGGTGCCGTCGAACAGCAGCGCGCTGTTCGGATCGGTCGTGCCGGCAAGCTTGATGAAGCTCGGGTAGCCCTGCGCGAGATCGACGTCGTCGAGCGAGCGCGCGAGCTGCGACGCCTCGAGCGGGATGATCTTCAGATGCTTCGGGTTGGCGACGATGTCGTGCGTGGTCGCGCGGTAATCGGCGCCCGGCTTCAGCGTGATGAGCCCGGCGCGCTGCAGCAGCAGCAAGCCGCGCCCGCCGTTGACCGGATCGTTCGCGATCGCGACGCGCGCACCGTCCTTCAGTTCGTCGAAGCGCTTCACCTTCTTCGAATAGAGGCCGATCTTCATGATCGTGCCGGGCGCGATCGAGATGAAGTTGTAGCCGCCCTGCTTCTTCGCGTTCTCGAGAAACGGGATGTGCTGGAAGTAGTTGACGTCGATGTCCTTGTTCGCGAGCGCGGCGTTCGGCGTATTCCAGTCGGTGAACTCGACGATCTTCACGTCGAGCCCCTGCTCTTTCGCCTCCTTCGCGGCGATCTTCAGCGCCTCGATCTGCGGGCTGGTCGAGATGCCGACCTTCAGCGGCGCGGTGTCGGCGCGCGCGCCGTTCAGCAGCACGACGCCGAGCAGCGCGGCCATCAGCAGGCGAGCCGTGCGGCCGGCGGAAAAGCGGGCGGAAAAAACGGGATGCAGCATGAAACCACTCCTGTCCAAAGACGGTATCGACGGATGAGCGGCGCCGCGGCGAACGCATGGGCGTTCTCCGGACGGTCGTCATCGCATCGGAAAAGGATCAGCCGATGATAGAGAGCGGCGCGGAGGCGGTCTACGAAGCGATTGTGGGAAGAAAATCGCGCGCGGCGATATGGCGGGCGACCGGGCGCGCCCGAAGGGCCGGCCGGACGCCGGACCGGGTGCCGGGCCGAAATCTCGGCCTGGGCGCGCGGCGAATTCCGAAATCTCGGCCAGCCGGCCGGCCAACCCTTTCCGCAGACGAAACAAATCCCTTATGAATCAATGGATTGAAAATATTCCGGCAGGCCGGATTCCTGGCACGGGGGTTGCGTAACAGACGGCACACGATGCCGCGAAGCAATGCAGGCATTCCAACATCAGGAGACACGTCTTGCAGACCTCTATCCATACCCCGTCCCATCCCGAGCCGATTGCCGAAGCCGGCCCCGCCACGCGCGCACGCTTCTGGCCGGAAGGCTGGTGGAAGCTGATGGAAATCCGCATCGGCATCATCCCGCTGCCCGTCTACGTGATCCTGTTCGCGCTGATCGTCGGTTTCGCGGTGACGGGCAAGGTGCCGGGCGAAATCTCGATGGCGATCGCCGTGCTCGCGTTCTTCGGCTTCACCTGCGCGGAACTCGGCAAGCGCCTGCCGCTCCTGCGCAACATCGGCGCGGCCGCGATCTTCGCGACCTTCGTGCCGTCGGCGCTCACGTACTACCACGTGCTGCCGAAGCCGGTGCTGAACCTGACCGTCGAATTCACGAAGTCGACCAACTTCCTGTACCTGTTCATCGCGTCGATCATCGTCGGCAGCATCCTGAGCATGGATCGCCGCGTGCTGATCCAGGGCTTCGTGAAGATCTTCATCCCGCTCGCGGCCGGTTCGGTCGCCGCGGCGATCGTCGGCACGGCCGTCGGCACCGCGCTCGGCCTCGGCGCGCGCCACACGCTGCTGTACATCGTCGTGCCGATCATGGCGGGCGGCGTCGGCGAAGGCGCGATTCCGCTGTCGATCGGCTATTCGGAACTGATGCACCTGCCGCAGGGCGAGATGTTCGCGATGGTGCTGCCGCCGGTGATGCTCGGCAGCCTGACCGCGATCATCCTGTCGGGCGCGCTCGACATGCTCGGCAAGCGCCTGCCGCACCTGACCGGCAACGGCCGGCTGCAGGTCGGCGAAAGCGGCGACATGACGCCGGAAAGCGAAGAGATCCGCGGCCACGTCGACGTCACGCACATCGCGGGCGCCGGCATCACCGCCATCACGCTGTACCTCGTCGGCCTGATGGCGCACAAGCTGTTCGGCCTGCCCGCGCCGGTCGCGATGCTGTTCCTCGCGGTGCTCGTGAAGCTCGCGCGCGCGGTGTCGCCGCCGCTGCAGGAAGGCGCGTTCGTCGTCTACAAGTTCTTCTCGACCGCCGTCACGTATCCGCTGCTGTTCGCGATCGGCGTCGCGATGACGCCGTGGGACAAGCTGACCGCCGCGTTCACGATCGTCAACGTGGTCACGATCGTGTCGACCGTCGCGACGCTGATGGGCACCGGTTTCGTGGTCGGCCGCCTGCTGAAGATGTACCCTATCGACACCGCAATCGTGAACGCCTGCCACAGCGGGCAAGGCGGCACCGGCGACGTCGCGATCCTGACCGCCGCGAACCGGATGCAGCTGATGCCGTTCGCGCAGATCGCGACGCGGATCGGCGGCGCGATCGTCGTCACGGTGACGCTGATCCTGGTCGCGCACTTCGGTTGATGCGCGGCCGCGCGCACCGTCGCGCAGGCTGCTTCGCACGCGCCGCCGCCGGCCTCGCCGGCGCGCGACGCGTGTCGTTAGGGAGGGCCGGTGGCGGACGAACGGTAGCGGGCTTCGATGAGGGCGAACGTGCAAAAGGGCTTCAAGGGAATCCCGTGGTGGGGCTGGGCGTCGGCCGCCGCGCTGTATGTCGGCGTGGCGGGCGCCGCCGTCGATTTCGCGTGGGAACGCGCGATCGACGCGCTCGAGGAAACCGGCGCGCACCGGCTCGACCTGTATGCATCGAGCTTGAAGAGCGAACTCGGCCGCTTCGAGATCCTGCCGGGCCTCGTCGCGCGGCAGGACGGCGTGCGCGCGATGCTGAAGGCCGCGCCGCACGATGCGCCCGCGCTCGTGCACTCGGTAAACACCTACCTCGAAGCCGTGAACCGCGACGCCGGCAGCGGCGCGGTCGACGTGATCGACCTGCAGGGCGAGGTGATCGCCGCCAGCAACTGGAACGAGACGATCAGCTTCGTCGGCACCAACGTGTCGTACCGGCCGTACTTCAAGGACGCGCTCGCGCGCGGCAGCGGCCGCTTCTTCGGGATCGGCACCAACACGGGCGTGCCGGGCGTCTATTTCGCGAGCGCGGTGCGCGACGACGGCGTGCCGATCGGCGTGGCCGCCGTGAAGATCAGCGTCGATCCGCTCGAATCGGCCTGGCGCGCGCCGGGCGTCGCCGCGATGGTCGTCGACAGCAACGGCGTGGTCGTGATCTCGACCGAGCCCGCATGGAAATTCACCGCGCTGCGCCCGATCACCGCGCAGCAGCAGCGCGACATCCAGGCGTCGCGCCAATACGCGGGCCGCACCGTCGACGCGCTGCCGTACCGCCGCATCGGCGACCGCAGCTCGGCCGCGTGGTTAGGCACGTTCCCCGATCCACGCCGCGCCGGCCACACCACGCGTTATCTCGTGATGTCGCGCCCCGCGCCGCAGGCCGGCGATTCGCTGATGGTGCTGCTCGACATCGCGGGCGCGCGGCGCCAGCAGCAGACGGCGTTCGTGTTCGTCACCGGCGCGTTCCTGATCGCGGCGCTGCTGGCCGGCTATGCGATCCAGCGCCGCCGGGCGATCGTCGCGCGGCTGAACGCGCAGGACGCGCTGCGCCGCGCGAACGACCGGCTCGAACTGACCGTCGCGCAGCGCACGGCCGCGCTGACGGCCGCGAACGAGCGGATGCAGCGCGAGATCGTCGAGCGCGAGCGCACCGAGCAGCGGCTGCGCGCGTCGCAACAGGAAGTCGTGCATGCGGGCAAGCTCGCGGTGCTCGGGCAGATGGCCGCCGGCCTCACCCACGAGCTGAACCAGCCGCTCGTCGCGATCCGCACGCTGTGCGACAACGCGCGCACGTTCTTCGAGCGCGGCCAGCCGGCGCCGGCGCTCGCGAACCTCGAACGGATCGGCAAGCTGGTCGACGGCATGGCCGTGCTCACCGGCGAGCTGAAGACCTTCGCGCGCAAGCCCGACGTCGAACGCGTCGCGGTGTCGCTGAACGAGGCCGTCGCGCATGCGCGGCTGATCTACGCCGCGCGGATTCGCGACGAAGGCGTGCGGCTCGACGTGAACATCGCCCCCGGCACGACCGTGTCGGCCGAGTCGAGCCAGTTGCAGCAGGTGATCGTGAACCTGCTCGGCAACGCGCTCGACGCGGTGCACGACGCACCAGTGCGCCGCATCGTCATCGAAGCCGCCGGGCCCGACGAAGCGGGCCGCGTGCGCTTCACAGTGGCCGACAGCGGCGCCGGCATCGCGCCCGACGTGCTGCCGCACCTGTTCGAGCCGTTCGTCACGACCAAGCCGCGCGGCCAGGGCCTCGGGCTCGGCCTCGCGATCACGTCGCGCCTCGTCGAGGCATTCGGCGCGAGGATCGCCGCGACGAACCGCGACGAGGGCGGCGCGCAGTTCAGTATCGAATTCGCGGCGGCCACGCCGCAACAGAGGATAGAGCATGGAAGATAAGATTCGCGTGCTGGTCGTCGAGGACGATGAAAACGTCCGGATCGGCGTCGAGCAGGCCGTCGCGCTCGCCGGGTTCCCGGTGGACGCATTCGCGTCGGCCGCCGACGCGCTCGCCCACGTCGCACCGGGCGCGCCGGTCGTGATCGTGTCGGACGTGCGAATGCCGGGCATCGATGGGCTGCAGCTGCTCGACCGTGTGATGGCCGTCGATGCGCAGATCCCGGTCGTGCTGATCAGCGGCCACGCGGACATCTCGACGGCCGTCGGCGCGATGCAGGTCGGCGCGTACGACTTCATCGAGAAGCCGTTTTCGTCGGACGTGATCGCCGGGCGCGTCGCGCGCGCGGTCGAGAAGCGCCGCCTGACGCTCGAGGTGCAGGGGCTGCGCGCGGCGTTGAACAACTGGCAGGGCATCGAGGCGTTCGTGCTCGGCAAGTCGCCCGCGATGGCCGACGTGCGCAAGAAGATCCTGCGCCTCGCCGATACCGCGGTGTCGGTGCTGATCACCGGCGAGACGGGTACCGGCAAGGAACTGATCGCGCGCAGCCTGCACGACTTCGGCGGCCGGCGCGACGCGCATTTCGTCGCGCTCAATTGCGGCGGCCTGCCCGAGCAGATCTTCGAGAGCGAACTGTTCGGCCACGAAGCGGGCGCGTTCACGGGCGCGATCAAGAAGCGCATCGGCAAGATCGAATGGGCGGACGGCGGCACGCTGTTCCTCGACGAGATCGAGACGATGCCGATTGCGCTGCAGATCAAGATGCTGCGCGTGCTGCAGGAGCGCGTGGTCGAGCGGCTCGGCGCGAACGAGCTGATTCCGGTCGACTGCCGCGTGGTGGCCGCCTCGAAGGCCGATCTCGCCGAACTCGCGGCCGACGGGCGCTTTCGCGCGGACCTCCTGTATCGCCTCAACGTCGCGCAGATCGAGCTGCCGCCGCTGCGCGAGCGGCGCGAGGACGTACCGCTGCTGTTCGAGCATTTCGTGCTCGCGGCCGCGCGGCGCTTCGGGCAGCCGGCGCCGGTCGTCACGGCCGCGCAGGTGTCCGAACTGATGACGCATGCGTGGCCCGGCAACGTGCGCGAGCTGCAGAACGTGGCCGACCGCTTCGTGCTCGGGCTGACCGGCGACAGCCTGCTGTCGTCCGGCGCAGCGCCGGTCGTGGGCGGCACGCTCGCGGAGCAGCTCGCGTATTTCGAACGGATGCTGATCGAGGACATGCTGCAGCGTCACCACGGCAACGTGGCCGATGCCAGCGTCGCGCTCGGCATGCCGAAGAAGACGCTCTATCACAAGCTGCGCAACCTGCGGATCCCCGCGCGCGGCGACGCGGCGGCCGACGGTGGCGAATGACGCGAACGAGGGCACGCACGACACCATGGATCGCATCGAAGTCACCGAACGCGGACGCATCACCGGCCACCTGATCCGCGGCATCACGCACGCGCGGAAGACCTTCCGCCCGAGCGACTGGCCCGAGCGCCTCGCGGGCGTCATCACGCTGTTCGTCGGCGAACGGCGGCCCGGCTATCCGTGCGCGCTGTCGCGGCTCGCGATGCCCGTCGTCGTCGACAACGTCAAATGCCTGTTCGTGTCGGACGAATTGCGCACCGTATGCGCGGACGCATTCGCCTTCGCGATGCAGTTCGCCGCCGACAACGACCTTCCCGTCGCGCTTCAGACCGCGCCCGCGTTGACGGTGCGCTGACGCGCGGGCCTCCTCGTTTTCGCGGCGAAGGCGCATGCGCGCGGGCCGTCGCGCGCCCTTTCATCGGCGAAATGAATCGTCAGATGATTGAAGGCCTCGACACATGACCACGCTGCGACAAGGGTTTCCGCCGCAGCCATCAAAAAAATTGATCGTCACGATGAAAATTATGCGTTTTCCTTGCAGGTCGCCGTGATGCATAGTTGCGTCGTGTTGACGCACCTTTGAGCCTTTCAGTCATGAACATGCGAATCGAGCCGTCCGTGCTCGCGAACCCCGACCTGCAATTTGCGACGCTTTCGTCGGGCATCAGCCTGCCGTATGTCGAGCGGGGCAGCGGTGCGCCGATGGTGTTCGTGCACGGCTCGCTGTGCGACTACCGCTACTGGGATCCGCAACTCGCGGCGCTGTCGGCCCACTACCGCTGCATCGCGCCGAGCCTCAGCCACTACTGGCCGGCCGTCGAAGCGGGCATCCAGGACGAGTTCAGCTGGCAGAACCACGTCGACGAGCTCGCCGAATTCATCGACGCGCTCGATCTCGGCCCCGTGCACCTGGTCGGCCATTCGCGTGGCGGCAGCATTGCATTCAACGTCGCGCGCCAGCATCCGCACCTCGTCGAGTCGCTCGTGCTCGCCGATCCGGGCGGCCCGCTGCAGCAGCCGGGCGTGCGCGAAGCCGCGCTGCCGGCCGCCGCGCTCGCGCTGCGCACGCAGGCCGTGAACCTGATCGGCCAGGGCGACGTCGAATCCGGTCTCGAGATGTTCGTCGATTCGGTGAGCCTGCCGGGCGCGTGGAAAAAGAGCACGTCGCGCTTCCGCACGATGGCGATCGACAACGCGAGCACGCTGCCGAAACAGCTGCGCGACCCGCTGCCCGCGTATTCGCAGCACACGGCCGGCGATATCGCATGCCGCACGCTGCTGATCGACGGCCAGCGCAGCCCGAAGATGTTCCGCCACAACGTCGATACGCTGTCGCAGTGGATCGCCAACGCGCAACGGCAGACCGTCGCCGGCGCGTCGCACGGGATGAACGCCGCGAGCCCCGCCGTGTTCAACCGTTACGTGCACGAATTCGTCGCCGCGTGATTTCCGGGGCGGCTGTCGCGCCGCCCGTCACGCCTTTTCCCCTCCGACACGAAACGATGCGGGCGGCCAACCCCGCGTCGCGCCGTTGCGCCTGCCTTTGCCTCAAACGACCGGTTCGGCCTTGCGCGTCACCGCATCCGGCAATCCGAATACGCTGTCGAACGCCCAGTTGTACGTGAACGTGAAGATCGGGAAGAACACGATCAGCACCGCGTCGTACAGGAACGCCTGCCACAGCGACACGTCGAGCCACCACGCGATCAGCGGAATCAGGAACGTCACCAGCGCGACCTGGAACCCGATCGCATGCACCACACGCCGCCCGACCGTGCGCGTCGTCGCCGCGCTGCGCCGCTCCCATGCCTCGAACGCGAGGTTGTACAGAAAATTGACCGTGACGCCCGTCGTCGAGATCATCACGCCCAGCAGGCCGCTCGCCGCGACACTCGCCCCGCTCAGCATGCCGAGCACCGACGACGCGACGAGGATGCCGAGCACCTCGAACATCACGACGTAAACTATGCGTCTCTTCCACCCTTGCATGACCATCCACCTTCATGTCGAACAAGGTGGCGAGACTATCAGCGGGCCGCCGCCCGCCCAAGTCAGGTCCTTTCAATTTTGCTGACAGGAGGCCGCCGATGCTGACCAGCGATCACATCGACATGCTGCTGACCGTGATCGACCAAGGCTCGTTCTCGGCAGCCGCGCGTGCGCTCGGTCGCACGCCGTCGGCCGTCAGCATGGCGATCGCGAACCTCGAGGCCGAACTCGATCTCGTGCTGTTCGATCGCGGCTCGCGCGAACCGACGCCAACCGCCGCGATGATCGCGCTGCTGCCCGACGCGCGCTCGATCGCCGAACGGCTGCACGCGCTGCGCGCGCATGCGCGGCACTTGTCCGAAGGCGTCGAGGACACGCTGCGGCTCGGGCTCGCGGCCGAACTCGACGGCGCGCCCGTTGCGCGTGCGCTGACCGCCGTTGCCGCGAAATACCCGGCGCTCGCGATCAGCATCGTGACCGCGCCGCAGGACGCGATCGTCGACGCCCTGCATCGCGGCACCGTCGATCTCTGCGTCGCGTACGGCGGGCTCGACCTGCATCCGCGGGAGCAGATTCATGCGCTGTGGACCGAGACGCTGCTAGCCGTTGCGGCGCCCGATCATCCGTCGCTCGCCGAAGCCGCGCATCCCGAAGGGATCGAGCGGCTGTCGGGCTTCCGGCAGATCGTGATCGCCGATCCCGAACGGCCATTGACCGACGTGCGGCCGCTGATCGGCAACCGCACCTGGAAAGTGACCGACATGGCGACCGCGATCTCGCTCGTGAAGGCCGGGCACGGCTGGGCGAACCTGCCCGAATCCATGATCGGCCGGTATGTCGCCGACGGCGAACTCGCGCCGCTCGTGTTCGCGAACATCCGCAACGGCTTGCCGCTGCCCGTTTATCTGCGGCGGCCGAAGCATACGGAGCTCGGCAAGGCGGCGAGCGAGCTGGTGCGCGCGCTACGGGCGGCCGGCGACGGCAAATAGCCGGCGTGGCGGCCATCGCCGCCACGCCGTCGGTCAACGCCCGGCGGCCTGACCGTTAGTTGCGATCAATGCGAGGCAACCGCCGCGCCCTGAATCGAATCGACGAGCGCTGCGTTGTCGTACCGTCGCCCGGCAATGCCCCATCCGCCATCGGCCGCATGCACGACATTCACCCATACCTGCGCCGGCGTCAGGCGCCCGCCCGCGCGATGCAGCACGATCCCGGTCGCCCGTTCGACGAATTGCCGCTGCTTGTCGGGCGCCGCGAGCGCCACGGCAGGCAGTTTCAGTTCGACGAACGCGGCGGGCGCCGCGCGGCCGTGCACGAAGGTCCTGTTACGCGGCAGCACGTTGAGCGTGCCCACCACGTTCGGCGCCAGGAACCCGTTCCCGGTCAAGCCCTCGACTTCCAGCAGCGCATCGGTCAACTCGGCAAACACCGGCCCCTCGTCGTCCGGCGTGAAAACCCCTTCGGATACTGTCAGCGTAATCGGCATCGCACTTTCTCCAGGTCAGGTCATCGGAATCGTGACGTGATATAAATATCAGTCACTCTCTATACATTAGACACTGATCGCTCTCTATACAAGTCATAAAGAGAGCGATCGCTCTGAAGCGAGCCTGTCATGCGTTATTCCGTCGAGCACAAGCACGAAACCCGCACGCGCATCCTCGAAGCCGCGAGCCGCCTGTTCCGCCAGGAGGGTTACGGCGGCTCCGGCATCGGTCCGCTGACGAAAGCGGCCGGCGTCACCAACGGCGCGTTCTACGGGCATTTCAAATCGAAAGGCGAAGCGTTCCGCACCGTCGTGCTCGACGGCCTCGACCAGCTCCGGCAAGGCGTCGCGGCGCTCAAGGCCGAACACGGCGCGCGCTGGCGGCGCCCGTTCGTGTCGTTCTATCTCGGGCCGCGGCGCACCTGCGCACTCGGCGAAAGCTGCGCGCTGCCGAGCCTGTCGCCCGAAGTGATGCGCGCCGACGACGACACGCGCGACGCGTACGAACAGGCGTTGCGGCAGATCGTCGACGAAGTGTCGTCCGGGCTCGGCGACCGCCCCGACGACGACCGCGCGATCGCGTTCCTCGCGCTGCTGTCGGGCGGCGTCACGCTCGCGCGTGCCGTGCGCGATCCCGAACTCGCGCAGCGCATCGCCGATGCGGTCGGCCGCTACGCAGTCGTGATCGCCGAGCGCACAGACGTGCAGCCCGAACGGCAGCCCTGACGACCGGCCAATGAAAAACCCCGATCCGCGTTGCCGCGAATCGGGGTACTGGCCTCCACCATCTGCCTGAACGGCCCTTGACGGGCCGCCGCGTCAACGTGCGGCGACTTCCGCCTTCACGGAGGCCGCATCGCCGACCGCCGTCGGCGCCGCGCCCCAGCCGCCGCCGAGCGCGCGGATCAGGTTGACGGTCGACACGGCCTGCGCGCCGGTCAACTGGTTCGCCTGCAGTTGCGACTGCAGCACCGAGCGCTCGCTGTCGATCACGTCGAGATAGGCGACCTCGCCTTCCTGGTACTGCGTCCGAGACAGCTTCGCCGCACGGCGCGACGCATTGACGGCCGCATCCTGCGCGCGGATCTGGTCGTCGAGCAGGCGCAGGTCGGACAGATTGTCCTCGACCTCGCGGAACGCGACGAGCACCTGCTGCCGGTAGTTCGCGACCTGCTCGTCGTACTGCGCGCGCGCCTGCTGCACGCCGGCCGCGCGACGGCCGCCGTCGAACAGCGGCAACGTCAGCGCGGTGCCGGCGAACGGCCCGAGCAGGAACGTGCGGCTCGACCACAGGAACAGGTTGCCGAGCGTCGACGCTTCATAACCGAACGAGCCCGTGATATCGAGCTTCGGGAAGTACGCGGACTTCGCGAGGCCGATCCGCGCATTCGCGGCGGCCATCGCGCGCTCGGCCGCCGACACGTCCGGACGGCGTTCGAGCAGCGCGGACGGCAGGCCCGGCGGAATCTTCACCGCGACCGGCACGATCGGCGTTTCCTTGAACCCGAAATCCGCGGGCGCCTTGCCGAGCAGGATCGCGAGCGCATGCTCGGACGCCGCACGCCGGCGCGCGACGCCGACCGCATCGGCCTGCGCGCTCGCCAGCTCGTTCTTCGCGCGCGACACGTCGAGCTCGCTGATGTCGCCTTCGTTGAAGCGGCGCTGCACGAGCGTCAGTGCCTGCTCGCGCAGCTCCACCGTGCGGCGGTACAGGTCCTGGTCCGCATCGAGCTGGCGCAGTTCGAAGTAGTTCTGCGCGACGTCGGCCTGCAGCGCGAGCTGCACCGAACGGAACAGCGCTTCGCTCTGCGCCTGGTCCGCACGCGACGCCTCGACGTTGCGGCCGACGCGGCCGAACAGGTCGGCCTCGTACGACACCGTGCCCTGCGCGCGCCACAGCGTCGCGTTGGTCGGGCCCGTGCCCTGCGGCTGGAACTGCGACGCCGACGACAGCCCTTCGCGCGTCGGCCCGAAACCGGCGCCGACCTGCGGGAACCATTGCGAACGCGCCGAACGCGTCGCCGCGCGCGCTTCCTCGACACGCGCGGCCGCGGCCTTCAGGTTCTGGTTCGCGGCGAGCGCCTGGGTCTCGAGCGAATCGAGCACCGGGTCGCCGAATACCTTCCACCATTCGCCGCGATGCGCGCCGTCCGACGGCTCGGCCGTCTTCCAGGTGCCGGCCTGCTCGCCGGCGGCGAGCGTCGGCGCTTCCTTGAATGCGGCGGGCGCCGCGGCATCCGGACGCTGGTAGTCGGGGCCCACCGCGCACGCGGCGAGCAGCGTCGCGAGCAGGGTGCTCGCGGCCGCCACCTTCGCGAAGCGCATCAGGCCGTTCGTGTTGTGCATGTTGTCCATCTTGTTTTCCTCAAGCATCCGAAGCCGACGCGCCCGACGGCGGCACGCCGTAACCCGACGAATCCTTGCCGGCGACGTGGATCTTGCCGCCCGCGAGCGTCCGCAGCACGACGTAGAACACCGGCGTCAGCATCAGCCCGAACAGCGTCACGCCCAGCATCCCGAAGAACACCGCGACCCCCATCGCATGGCGCATTTCCGACCCGGCCCCCGTCGACGTGACGAGCGGCACCACGCCCATGATGAAGGCGATCGACGTCATCAGGATCGGGCGCAGACGCAGCCGGCTCGCCTCGATCGCGGCCTCGAGCGGCGTCCTGCCGTCGTGTTCGAGCTCGCGTGCGAACTCGACGATCAGGATCGCGTTCTTCGCCGACAGCCCCACCAGCACCATCAGGCCGATCTGCGTGAAGATGTTGTTGTCGCCCTGCGTGAGCCACACGCCCGTCAGCGCCGACAGAATGCTCATCGGCACGATCAGGATCACCGCGAGCGGCAGCGTCAGGCTTTCGTACAACGCCGCGAGCACGAGGAACACGAGCAGCACGCTGATCGGGAACACGTACATCGCCGAATCGCCGGCAAGAATCTGCTGGTACGTGAGATCGGTCCACTCGAACCGCACGCCGCGCGGCAGCGTTTCATGCGCGATGCGCTCGATCGCGGCCTGCGCCTGGCCCGACGAGAAACCCGGCGCCGGGCCGCCGTTGATGTCGGCCGCCGTGTAGCCGTTGTAGCGCACGACCATTTCGGGGCCGAACGTCGGCGTCACCGTGACGAGCGACGACAGCGGCACCATCTCCCCCTTGTCGTTGCGCGTCTTCAGCTGCAGGATGTCGTCCGCGCGCTGGCGGAACGGCGCATCGGCCTGCACGCGCACCTGGTACACGCGCCCGAAGCGGTTGAAGTCGTTCACGTACAGCGAGCCGAGATACACCTGCATCGTGTTGAACACGTCGGTCACCGGCACGCCGAGCTGCTTCGCCTTCACGCGATCGAGATCGACGTTGAGCTGCGGCACGTTGATCTGGTAGCTCGTGAACAGCGGGCCGAGTTCAGGCGCCTGCTGCGCGCGCTTGATGAAGTCGTTGGTCGCATCCGACAGCTTCGCGTAGCCGACCGCGCCGCGATCCTCGATCTGCATCTTGAACCCGCCGAGCGTACCGAGCCCCAGCACCGGCGGCGGCGGGAACACCGCGACGAACGAATCCTTCATCGTGCTGTACTGCTGGTTCAATGCGCCCGCGATCGCGCCGGCCGACAGCGCCTTGCCATGCCGTTCCGAGAACGGCTTCAGCGTGACGAACACGATGCCCGCGCTCGAGCTGTTCGTGAAGCCGTTCACCGACAGCCCCGGGAACGCGACCGCGCTCTCGACGCCCGGCTGCTTCAGCGCGATCGAGCCCATGTCGCGGATCACCTTCTCGGTACGGTCGAGCGACGCACCGTTCGGCAGCTGCGCGAACGCGATCAGGTATTCCTTGTCCTGCGCGGGCACGAAGCCGCCCGGCACGACCTTCGACACGAGCACGGTCGCGCCCACCAGCACGAGGTACACGCCGAGCATCAGCGTCTTGCGCGACAGCACGCCGCGCACGCCGCGGCCGTAGTTCTCCGCGCCGCGATGGAACACCTTGTTGAAGCCGCGGAAGAAGCCGCCGAGCACGCGGTTCATCACGCGCGTGAGCCAGTCCTCCTTGTCGCCATGGCCCTTCAGCAGGATCGCGGACAGCGCCGGCGACAGCGTCAGCGAGTTGAACGCCGAGATCACCGTCGAGATCGCGATGGTCATCGCGAACTGCTTGTAGAACTGGCCGGTCAGGCCCGACATGAACGCGAGCGGCACGAACACGGCGACGAGCGTCAGCGCGATCGCGATGATCGGCCCGCTCACTTCCTGCATCGCCTTGTAGGTCGCCTGCCGCGCGTTCATCCCGCTCTCGATGTTCCGCTCGACGTTCTCGACGACGACGATCGCATCGTCGACCACGATCCCGATCGCGAGCACCATCCCGAACAGCGACAACGCGTTGATCGAATACCCGAACGCCAGCAGCAGCGAGAACGTGCCGATGATCGACACCGGCACCGCGATCAGCGGAATCAGCGACGCGCGCCAGGTCTGCAGGAACACGATCACGACGATCACGACCAGCGCGATCGCCTCGAGCAGCGTGTGCACGACGGCCTTGATCGACGAGCGCACGAACTGCGTCGGGTCATAGACGATCTTGTAGTCGACGCCCGCCGGCATGTCCTGCTTCAGCTCGGCCATCGTCTTGCGGACTTCGTCCGAGATCTGCAGCGAGTTCGCACCCGGCGACTGGTTGATCGCCATCGCGACGGCCGGCTTGTTGTCGAGCAGCGAGCGCAGCCCGTATTCGGATGCGTCGAGCTCGATCCGCGCGATGTCGCGCAGGTGCGTGACGCCGCCGTCCGGCGTCGTCTTCACGACGATGTCGCCGAATTCGTCTTCCGTCTGCAGACGGCCGCGCGCGTTCACCGACAGCTGCAACGGCGTGCCGGGCAGCGACGGCGACGCGCCGATCACGCCGGCCGCGACCTGCACGTTCTGCTCGCGGATCGACTGCACGACGTCCTCGGCCGACAGCCCGCGCTGCGCGACCTTCTGCGGATCGAGCCATACGCGCATCGCGTAGTCGCCCGAACCCCACAGCTGCACCTGGCCGACGCCCTGGATCCGCGACAGGCGATCCTTCACGTTGATCAGCGCGTAGTTGCGCAGGTAGGTCATGTCGTAGCGGTTGTCCGGCGAGATCAGGTGGACCACCATCGTCAGCGTCGGCGAGCTCTTCACCGTCGTGATGCCGAGCCGCTGCACGTCTTCCGGCAAGCGCGGCAGCGCCTGGTTCACGCGGTTCTGCACGAGCTGCGTGGCCTTGTCCGGATCGGTGCCGAGCTTGAACGTGACGGTGATCGTCATGTTGCCGTCGCTGTTCGCCTGCGACTGCATGTAGAGCATGTCCTCGACGCCGTTGATCTGCTCTTCAAGCGGCGACGCGACCGTCTCGGCGATCACTTTCGGGTTCGCGCCCGGATACTGCGCCTTCACGATCACCGAAGGCGGCACGACTTCCGGATATTCCGAAATCGGCAGCAGGAACATCGCGATCACCCCGCCGAGCAGGATGATCACCGATAGGACTCCTGCAAAGATCGGCCGGTCGATAAAGAATTTGGAAATGTTCATGTGTGGCTCTGTCTGGTTGAACGCGGATGCGAAGCGGCGGGCCGCTTACGAATCCGCCTTCGCCGGTGCGGCCGGCTTCGCGTTGTTCGCGAGCGGCGCGGACGGCGCATCGCCGCCCGTCATCGGGACCATGTGCGGCTTCACCTGCTCGCCGGGGCGTACGCGCTGCGTGCCGTTCACGATCACGCGATCGCCGGCCGACAACCCGCTCACGATCACGCGCCGGTTGCCGTGCTGCATTCCCTGCTGCACTTCGCGGTACGACACACGGCCCTGCTGGTCGACGACGAACACGAACTTCTTGTCCTGGTCGGTGTTGATCGCCGCGTCGTCGACGAGCAATGCCTCGTGCGGCGCGCTGCCGCCCACCTTCACGCGGGCATAGAGCCCCGGGACGAGCGCGCCGTCGGCGTTGTCGAAACGCGCGCGTACGCGGATCGTGCCGGACGACGTATCGAGCCGGTTGTCGACCGAATCGATCTCGCCGCTGCGCGAGTAGCCCGTTTCGTTCGCGAGACCGAGCTCCACCGGCACCTTGCGGCCGTTGCGCGCGCCGTTGATGTATTGCAGGTAGGTCTGCTCGTCCGCGTCGAACGACGCGTAGATCGGCGACACCGATACCAGCGTCGTCAGCGGGGCGGCCGACGCGCCGGCCGACACGACGTTGCCGAGCGTGATTTCCGCGCGCGACACGCGGCCCGACACGGGGGCGGTGATCCGCGTATAGCCGAGGTTGATGCGCGCCGTTTCCAGCGCGGCTTCGGCGGCCTTCAGGTTCGCCGTCGCCTCGCGCGCCGCGTTCTGCTTCTCGTCGTAGTCGCGCTTCGCGATCGCGTTGTCGCCGATCAGCCGCTGCGCGCGCTGCCAGTCCGTCTGCGCATAACCGTTGCGCGCCTGCGCGGCGGCCAGCTGCGCGGCCGCGCGATCGGTTTCGGCCTGGTACGGGCGCGGGTCGATCACGAACAGCACGTCGCCCTTCTTCACGAGCGCGCCGTCCTTGAAGTTCACCGCGACGATCGTGCCCGACACCTGCGGACGCACGTCGACTTTCTCGACCGCTTCGAGGCGGCCCGAATAACTTTGCCAGTCGGTCACGGTTTGCGGCACGACGGTCGCGACGTCGACTTCGGGCAGCGGCGCCGCCGCTTTCTCGGGCGCGTTCGCGTTCACGCGCATCGCGCCGAACGTGCCGAGGCCGACGACGGCGAGCGTCACGATCGCCGCGGTGGCGATTCGCGAGCGGGAGGTGCGTAGGATGGCCATGTGGATCTCCAGTAAACGTGGAATGGTTTTGGTTATTCGGAACGGTTCGGCTGGCGCGCCTGGAAGCGGCACTGGAAGAAGCGCACGGCTTCCTCGAACGCGGCTTCGTGCGTCGCGAGCGCGGCGTGCGTGATGTCCGGATAGCGGATCACCTGCGTGAGCACGCCCGACGAGATCAGGCAGCTCGCATATTTCTCCGCTTCGACGTGCAGCACGTCGTTCTGCGCGGTGACGACGAGCGTCGGCGGCAGCCCCGCGAGGCGCACCGACTCGAGCGGCGCCGCGTACGGATGCATGCGCTGCGCCGCCTGCGGCAGATACGCGCGATAACAGGCCGCGCATTCGCGCGGGGTGATGTCGGACGCGAGGCGCTCGGCGTCGCCGATGCGCGTCATGCTCGGGTCGAGCATCGGTCCGAACAGCGCCTGCGCGGCGATCGACACTTCACCGCGGTCGCGGGCGATGAAGGCGAGGCAATTCGCGAGCTGGCCGCCCGCGTCGTGGCCGGCGACCCCGATCTTCTTCGGGTTGCCGCCGAACGCGCGGGCCCGCGTCGCGACCCACACGGCCGCGCGATACGCATCCTCCGGCGCGGCCGGAAAGGGAAAGGCCGGCGCGAGCGAATAATCGACCGACACTACGAGTGCTGGTAAGCGTTCTGCTAAAAAACGCGCGGCGAAATCCGCGTCCTCGAGCGAACCGCGGACGAAACCGCCGCCGTGGAAATAAAGCACTACCGGCAACCCGGTCTTGTCCGGGCGGCGGTAGAGGCGCAGCACGATGTCCTGCGCGTAGCCGGGAATTTCCACTTCGGCGACCGTCAGCGCCGCGCCCGCCAAGGCTTGCGCGGGCAACGCGGCTTTCAGGAATTTGCTGAATTCAGAAGCGTCCATGACGATGCAGCATCCATTTCGAGATGGAACGAATTCTGGGTCCGGCAGACATTGGGATAAATGCCTATAATCCGGCAACACAATTCAACGCCCCCGAACAATCCGAGGCTGCGTTTACCCACGAGGTAGCGCAGCCTTGTTGTTCCGGCGGCAAATTAGATTGCGGAGGTTGTGATGGACCGGCTTCAGGCCATGCAGGTGTTTACTCGCGTCGTCGATACAAGCAGCTTCACCAAGGCAGCAGAAACGCTCGGCCTGCCGCGAGCGTCCGTCACGACGATCATCCAGAATCTCGAAGCCTTCCTCGGCGTGCGGCTGATGCACCGGACCACGCGCCGGCTGTCGCTCACGCCGGACGGCGCCGCGTACTACGAACGATGCGTGCGGATCCTCGCGGACGTCGAGGAAACCGAAGCGAGCTTCCAGGCCAACAACCGGAAACCGCACGGAAAGTTGCGTATCGACATGCCGGGCTCGATCGGGCGGCTGCTCGTGATTCCGTCGCTGTGCGAATTTCATACGCGCTATCCGGACATCGACCTGCAGCTCGGCCTGTCCGACCGGCCGGTCGACCTGCTGCAGGAAGGCGTCGACTGCGTGATCCGGGTCGGCGCGCTGCAGGATTCGTCGCTGGTCGCGCGTCGCGTCGGCCTGTTCGAATGCGTGACGGTCGCCGCGCCCGCGTATCTCGAGCGCCACGGCGAGCCGCAGACGATCGACGATCTCGGCCAGCACAAGGCCGTCAATTATTTCTCGAGCCGCACCGGCCGCACGATCGACTGGACGTTCCTCACCGAAGGCAAGGAAATCGAGGTGAAGATGAACAGCATCGTGTCGGTGAACGACGCGGATGCGTACGTCACCTGCGGGATCGAAGGCTTCGGCCTGATCCAGCCGCCGCTCTTCATGGTGCTGCCGCAGCTGCGCGAAGGCCGGCTCAAGGAAGTGCTGCCCGGCGTCAAGCCGCTGCCGATGCCGATCTCGGTCGTGTATCCGCACAGCCGCCACCTGTCGCCGAAGGTGCGCGTGTTCGTCGACTGGGTGGCCGAGGTGTTCGACCGCTGCCCGCTGCTGAGCGGCAAGGGCAGCCTCGACGCGACGTGCAGCAAGCGCACGTTCGAGGAAGCCGAACGCGCGCCGGCGCTCGACACGCCGGTCATCAACGAATGGGTCGCGTAATCGTCTGACCTGCATGCGCGGGCCGCGCGGCCCGCGCATCGTCCGCTCTCCTCGCCGTCTTCAAGCCGCCATGCGCGCGGCGCATCCGATCCTTCCCGATTCCGCAGCAAACCTTTGTGTCGCGAGCAGCAATCGCCCGCACGCGCCGTCGCGGGTGGCCGCCGCACCCGCGTGCGCCCCGCTGCACGGGGCTGCCGGCAATTTCCGCATAACCCTGTCGTCCATGCGGATGTCGATTGTTCCGGTGCGGCGACAAATCAATTCGCGTCTGCCGCATTTATCGCGACCGAACAGATACCTAGAGTAAACCCTGTCGCGCACCTCGTTGCGCATCGAACAGATCCCGCTCGATGGGACCGGAGCAGCGCTCGGACGCCCGCTCCGACATGGGATCCGAGTCAGCGCTGAAGCGCTGACTCATATCGACACAGGAGTTATGCCATGAACCGCCGCCATCTTCTCTCCGCCCTCGCGCTCACGCTCGCCGTGTCCGCACCGGCCTTCGCCGATTCGGGCACGCCGCACGCCGGCGACTACGGCAATACGTCGTGGTACGCGCAGCACAATGGCCCGCGTACGCGTGCCGAAGTGAGCGCGGAAGTCGTGCAAGCGCGCAAGGACGGCACGCTCGCGTACCTGCGCAAGGCGAATTCGTATCCGCCTGGGCTCGAACTCGCCCAGGGCCCGTATCGCTCGCTGCCGGAAAGCAACCAGCTCGCCGGCGGGGGCCGGTAAACGCGCGACGCCGCGCAACGGGTCGGCCCGTGCGCGGCGTCGCGGCACACCTTTCGACGACTCGCCGAGTCAGTGACTTGCAGGAGCACATGATGAACGACACCCTTCCTTCGCCGCTCGATCACTGGGACGACACCACGCCGGTCTGGACGCCGTTCCGTTCGGCCCCGCGATCGCATTGACCGCCGGCCGAGTCATCGTCCGGCCGTCAACGGCGCGGCACGCCGTCGCGCCATTCGCCCCAGTGCGTGACGATGTCCTGAACCAGCGGATTACCCGCGCGGTACAGGTTTTCGGTCGCCGGGGCGAAGCCGCCCTGGTCCGCGTAGTTCAGCAGGTTGTCGGCGCTCGTCTGCCCCGCATACGGGCGGTCGAAATCGGACCCCGTGCGCAGCACCGCGACGCGTGACAGGTCGACCCGCTTCACGCTCGCCGCGCGCTTGAGCGCCTCATACGTCGCGTTGTCTTCCTGCGCGGTCATGCAGTAGGTGCCCTTGCCGTCGGTCAGGATCTTCGTCCATTGGCGCGCGCGCTCGCCGATCAGCGTGCCGGAGAACCACGTGTTGCCCGATGACGTATCGCACTGGATCACCGTCGGCGGCCGGTTCGCCGGCGCATACGTGAACTTCGCGCGGGCAGCCTGCGCCTGCGCGCTGTCGGCGAGCACGACGTTGCGCGACAGCGCGTACGCGGCGTCGGTCAGCTGCGGGTTGAGCTGGAACACTTCGGTGCGATAGTCGAGCGGCGGCTTGTCGTTCGGGCTCTTCGTGTTGATGCCGAGGAAACCCGTGTTCCAGCCGGCGGGAATCTCGCGCGCGTCGAGCTCCCACTGCAGGCTGAAATCGACGAGGTATTTCGACCACGCGGCCGAACCGACCGTGCCCTGCGCGGGGTCGACGCCCGCGATGCCGGACACCAGGAAATACGTCCGGCGCAGATCGAAGCGCTGCGAGAACGTGAGCGCCATGATCGTCGCCGACGCGTTCGCATAACCCATGCCGGTCGTCACGACGCACACGTCCTGCTTGTTGCAGTGAACGGCCGGGTAGTCGGGCGACAGGCCCGGCACGGCGATGTCGCGCCACGGGCCGAGCCGGTCGAGCCACGCCTGGCCCTCCGGACCGAACATCGTGATGATCATGACCTTGACCGGGCGGCCCTGTGCACCGGTCTCGGCGAATGCATGGTTGCCCGCGTTGTTGCCCTGGTTGTCCTGCGCGATCGACGGCGCGGTCGCACAGGCCGCGAGCGAGAATGCGGCAGCGGAAAGGATGGAGCGAGTCAGCATCGGCGTTCCTTGTTTCGATGATGTTGGGTGAGAACGGCTCTCGGAGACTGCGCGAGGGAGTATAGAACGGGCGTACGCAATGCGGAACCCGACTACGAAACGGCGAACGGTGTTTCGTGCGCATGGACGCGTGTTGCGTGACGGAATGCGCGCGTTCGCCGCCGTATTGCAAACATCAGGAATGCTATCGGGTTGGCCGCCCGTGCGACGCCGGCCGCTGCCCGCCGCACTACACGCGCATCAGCCCCGCAACACCGTAACCGAGCACGACGAGCGCGGCGACCACATGGCTCGCCGCGAGCCACCCGGGCGACTTCACGAAGCGGCCGATCGCGCTGCCGCCGAACGCGAACACGAGCTGCCCCGCGAGGCTGCCCGCGAACACGCACGCGGCACCGGTCAGCCAGTGCCGATGCGCGCCGGCGGCAGCCGTTGCATAGCCGTAGAACAGCAGGATCGTCAGCGGGTTCGCGAGCGTGACGACGAACATCGACATCAACGGGCGGTCACCCGGCGGCGGCGTATCGCCTTCGAGCGTGCGCCGACGGTCGCGCAGCGCCTGCCACAGCATCCGCATGCCCATCGCGAGCAATACGCCCGCGCCCACGCTACGGAACAACGACAGATGCGCCGCGAGCGTGCTCGCGAGCATCACGCCGATCGTGAACGCGACGACTGCATGACAGCCGTCCGCCGCGGCAACGCCGATTGCCGCGCGCACGCCGGTCGCCGTGCCGGCGCGCATGCCGTAGTTCGCGATCATCCATGCAACGGGCCCGACCGACAGCGCGATCATCAGCCCGAACAGGAAGTCGTTCATCGATCGTCGATGCCTTCGAGAGAAGGCATCGATTCCGGCGACCGCATAAAGAACCCGCGCGGAAAATCCGCGTCAGGCGACGTCGACGCGCGCGGGCCCGTCCACCATCTCGCCGATCACGGCCGCGCGGTCGAAACCGTCGGCACGGAAGCACGCGAGCACGTCGTCGACCGCGTCGGGCGCGCACGCGACGAGCAGGCCGCCCGACGTCTGCGGATCGGTCAGCAGCGCCTGCGCGACCGGCGGCAGGCCGTCGGCGAGCCGCACGTCGGTGCCGTACGCGGCCCAGTTGCGGCCCGACGCGCCGGTGAACACGCCGTCGGCCACGAACGCCTCGACGCCGGCGAGCCACGGCAGCGACGCATAGTGCACGCGCGCGGTCAGCTGCGCGCCGCGCGCCAGCTCGAGCGTATGGCCGAGCAGCCCGAAGCCCGTGACGTCGGTCAGCGCATGCACGCCCGGCAGCGCGGCCAGCTCCGTGCCCGGCCGGTTCAGCTTGGTGGTCGTCGCGACCATCTGCGCGTAACCGTCGGCATCGAGCTGGTTCTTCTTCAGCGCGGCCGACAGCACGCCGACGCCGAGCGGCTTGCCGAGCACGAGCACGTCACCGGCGCGCGCGGCCGCATTGCGCTTCACGCGCGACGGGTGCACGACGCCGATCGCCGCGAGCCCGTAGATCGGCTCGACCGAATCGATCGAATGGCCGCCCGCGACCGGAATGCCAGCGTCCGCGCACACCGATTCGCCGCCGCGCAGCACGGCCGCGATCGTTTCATGCGGCAGCACGTTGATCGGCATGCCGACCAGCGCGAGCGCGAGGATCGGCTTGCCGCCCATCGCATACACGTCGGACAGCGCGTTGGTCGCCGCGATGCGGCCGAAGTCGAACGGATCGTCGACGATCGGCATGAAGAAATCGGTGGTCGCGACGATCGCCTGCTCGTCGTTGAGCCGGTAGACGGCCGCGTCGTCGGACGTCTCGGTGCCGACCAGCAGGTCCGGGAACAGCGCGGGCGGCGTCGCGCGCTTCAGCAGTTCGGACAGCACGCCCGGCGCGATCTTGCAGCCGCAGCCGCCCCCGTGCGATAGGCTCGTGAGGCGCGGAACGGCAGGCTGGGCTTGGGTGGCTTCGGTCATCGTCGGCATCCGGTGAATAACAACGTTCTATTATCGACAATTCCGCGCGAGCGCGCCGGATACCCACATAATTGACCGCGCCGTCCCCCGCCCGCCGCCGCCCGCACCTTCGTTCATGGATCACCTGTTCATCGGCCTCGTGCTGTGCTCCGCGCTGCTGCACGCCATCTGGAATGCGTTCCTCCACGTCAGCGAAGACCGGCTCGTGCAGCTCGGCACGATGTCGCTGCCGTATCTCGCGTTCGGCATCGCCGGCGCCGCGCTGCTGCCGGCGCCGGCGCTCGCCGCGTGGCCGTACATCGTCGCGTCGGCCACGCTCGAGGTCGCGTACTGCTTCACGCTCGCGCGCGCGTACCGCAGCGGCGAATTCGGCCAGATCTATCCGATCGCGCGCGGTATCTCGCCGCTGCTCGTGTCGGTGCTGGCGCTCGCGATGCTGCACGAGCGGCCGACGCCGTTCGGCTTCGCGGGCATCGCGCTGGTGTCGTTCGGGATCATGTCGCTCGCGTTGCGGCGCGGCTTCCGGTTCTCCGGCGAAGGCGTGCCGTATGCGCTGCTCACGGGCGTGTTCATCGCCGCGTACTCGATCTGCGACGGGATCGGCTCGCGCCTGTCCGGCAGCGCGCTCGGCTACATCGCGTGGGTGTACCTGCTGTGGAGCGTGCCGCAGCTCGTGCTCGTCGGCGTGCTGCGCGGCGGCCCGCGCGCGGTGCTCGCGTCGCGCACGGCACTCACGCAGGGCGCGATCGCCGGCACGATCTCGCTCGCCGCATACGGGATCGTGATCCTCGCGTACCGGCACCTGCCGGTCGCGACCGTGTCCGCGCTGCGCGAAACGAGCTCGATCTTCGCGGTCGCGATCGGCTGGTTCGTGATGCGCGAGCGGCCCGGCGCGCAACGGCTCGCCGCGTGCGCGCTGGTGGTGGCCGGCGCGGCGCTGATCCGGCTGTAGGCCGCCCGCGCCGGCCTCGCACCGACCACCGGCGCCGCCCCGCGACGATGCCGCTGCCGCGCCGTCAAGCCACCGCGACGGCCCCGCCGAAGGCCCGCTCGTCGATCGCCTCGGCGAGCGTCGCGAACGCGGTCGCGATCTCGTCTTCCGGCACGCACGCATAACCGAGCAGCAACCCCGACGCGGCGCGCTCGCGATCCGCGTAGTAACCGGACAGCGGCCGCACGACGATATTGCGTTCGAGCGCGGCCTGCGCGACCGCGCGATCGTCGACCCCTTCCGGCAGTTGCGTGACCAGATGCAGCCCCGCGTCGCTGCCGAGTGCCTGCAGCGTATGGCCGTAGCGGCGCGCGACCGCCTCGAGCAGCACCTCGCGGCGCTGCCCGTACAGCGTGCGCATCTTGCGGATATGCGACACGAAGTGCCCTTCCGCGATGAATTCCGCGAGCACCGCCTGCTGCAGCAGTTGCCCTTCGCGATACAGCTCGGCGCTCGCGGTCGCGAAACTTTCCGCGAGCGGTTCCGGCGCGACGAGATACCCGACCCGCAGCCCCGGGAACAGCGTCTTGCCGAAACTGCCGACGTAGATCACCTGCCCGGCCGTGTCGAGCCCCTGCAGCGACGCGAGCGGCCGGCTGCCGTAGCGGAATTCGCTGTCGTAGTCGTCCTCGATGATCCAGCAGCCGTGCTGGCGCGCGTATTCGAGCAGCATCCGCCGCCGCGCGAGGCTCATCACCATGCCGAGCGGATACTGGTGCGACGGCGTGACGAGCATCAGCTTCGGCGGCGCGGCGAGATCGGCGGCCGACGGCGCGATGCCTTCGTCGTCGACCGGAATCGGCCGCGTGGTCAGCCCCGACACGTTCAGCACGCTGCGCACGCCCCAGTAGCACGGGTCCTCGGTCCAGATCGCGTCGCCCGGATCGGTCAGCAACCGCACCGCGAGGTCGATCGACTGGTGGATGCCGGTCGTGATCACGATCTGCTCGGGCGTGCAGCGCACCGAGCGCGACGTGCGCAGGTAGTCGGCCAGCGCCTCGCGCAGCAGCGCGAGCCCGCCGCCCGGTGCGTACGTCAGCAGGTCGGGGCGCAGGCGCCGCCAGTACTTGTTGTGCAGCCGCGTCCACACGCGCGCCGGAAATCGCGACACATCGGGCACGCCCGGCATGAACGCGCCGCCCTGGCGCTTCGACACGCCGGCGCCTTCGACGAGCCGCGTGCCGCGCGCGGACAGCCGCCGCGCGGACGGCATCACGACGGCGGGCCCGGCCGCCGCGTCGGGCGGCACGCCGACGATCTCGTCCGGCGCGCTGTCGGCGACGAAGGTGCCTCGGCCGGTCGCCGAATTCACATAGCCTTCGAGCGCCAGCTGTTCGTAAACCTGCGTGACCGTGTTGCGGGCGATGCCGAGCTCGGCGGCCAGCAGCCGCGACGACGGCACGCGCGTGCCGGCCGGCAGTTCGCGCGACAGGATCGCCTGTTGCAGCAGCCGGTGAAGCTGCCGGTAGATCGGCTGTGCGCCGCCGCGCACGAGGCGCTGCGCCAGCCAGTCCGACAACACGCTCGCGCGCATGATTGGCTCCTGAATATTTATTGAAATGGCTCTGATTGCCAGAGCCAAATGTGATTATAGTCGCCTCCATGGGCTGCCTAGGCGCCCGATTTTCTACTCACCGGAAAGAACATCAAGGAGATGACCGTGAAGAATGCCGACCTGCAGGCCCGCAAGAACGCCGCCACCCCGCGCGGCGTCGGCGTGATGTGCGATTTCTACGCAGCCCGCGCCGAGAACGCGGAACTGTGGGATGTCGAAGGCCGTCGCTTCATCGATTTCGCCGCCGGCATCGCGGTGCTGAACACGGGCCACCGCCACCCGAAGATCGTCAAGGCGATCTCGGATCAACTGAACAGCTTCACGCACACCGCTTACCAGATCGTCCCGTACGCGTCGTACGTCGAGCTGGCCGAGAAGATCAACGACCGCGCGCCGGGCGACTTCCCGAAGAAGACCGCATTCTTCACGACCGGCGCCGAAGCCGTCGAGAACGCGATCAAGATCGCGCGGGCCGCGACCAGCCGCCCGGGCGTCATCGCGTTCTCGGGCGGCTTCCACGGCCGCACGATGATGGGTATGGCGCTGACCGGCAAGGTCGCCCCGTACAAGCTGAACTTCGGCCCGTTCCCGGGCGACGTGTTCCACGCGCCGTACCCGAACGCGCTGCACGGCGTGACGACCGCCGACTCGATCAAGGCGATCGAGATGCTGTTCAAGGCCGACATCGATCCGAAGCGCGTCGCCGCGATCATCTTCGAACCGGTCCAGGGCGAAGGCGGCTTCAACCCGGCGCCGGCCGAATTCGTGCGCGCGCTGCGCAAGATCTGTAACGAACACGGCATCCTGCTGATCGCCGACGAAGTCCAGACGGGCTTCGCACGCACCGGCAAGCTGTTCGCGATGCAGCACTACGACGTGCTGGCCGACCTGATCACGATGGCGAAGAGCCTCGCGGGCGGCATGCCGCTGTCGGGCGTCGTCGGCCGTGCGGACGTGATGGACGCGGCAGCGCCCGGCGGCCTCGGCGGCACGTACGCGGGCAACCCGCTGGCCGTCGCCTCGGCGCACGCGGTGCTCGAGATCATCGACGAGGAAAAGCTGTGCGAACGCGCGACGCAGCTCGGCGACGTGCTGAAGGCGAAGCTGACGTCGCTGCAGGCCGACGTGCCGCAGATCGCCGACGTGCGCGGCCCGGGCGCGATGATCGCGGTCGAGTTCCTGAAGCCGGGCTCGGGCGAGCCGGATGCCGAATTCACGAAGCGCGTGCAGACGCGCGCGCTCGAGCGCGGCCTGCTGCTGCTCGTGTGCGGCGTGTACTCGAACGTCGTGCGTTTCCTGTTCCCGCTGACGATCACGCAGCCCGTGTTCGACGAAGCGCTCGCGATCCTCGAGGAAGTGCTGAAGGAAACGGTCGGCGTGCCGGCCTGAGTGCCCGCCCACTTCAACTGAATGGGCCGCCGCCGTCGTGAAGACGGCGGCGGCCGTTTTCATCCGTCCCTATCCGTCCTTTTCAAAGCAGGCGATTCATATGAGCACCGTTCAGGAAACCCTGGCACTGAAAGATCCGTCGCTGTTCCGCCAGCAGGCGTACGTCAACGGCGAATGGCAAGGCGCAACGAACGGCGAGACGTTCGATGTCCGCAACCCGGCGACGGGCGGCCTGCTCGGCACCGTGCCGGCGATGGGCACGGCCGAGACGCGTCACGCGATCGACGCCGCGAACGCCGCATGGCCGGCGTGGCGCAAGAAGACCGCGAAGGAACGCGCGGTCATCCTGCGCAAGTGGCACGACCTGATGATCGAAAACGCCGACGACCTCGCGCTGATCCTCACGACCGAGCAGGGCAAGTCGCTGGCCGAGGCGAAGGGCGAGATCGGCTACGCGGCGTCGTTCCTCGAGTGGTTCGCGGAAGAGGGCAAGCGCGTGTACGGCGACACGATCCCGACGCCGGCGAGCGACAAGCGCATCGTCGTGACGAAGGAAGCGATCGGCGTGTGCGCGGCGATCACGCCGTGGAACTTCCCGGCGGCGATGATCACGCGCAAGGTCGGCCCGGCGCTCGCGGCCGGCTGCCCGATCGTCGTGAAGCCGGCCGAGGCCACGCCGTTCTCCGCACTCGCGATGGCCGTGCTGGCCGAACGCGCGGGCGTGCCGGCCGGCGTGTTCAGCGTCGTCACGGGCGACCCGAAGGCGATCGGCGGCGAAATGACGTCGAACCCGATCGTGCGCAAGCTGTCGTTCACGGGCTCGACGCCGGTCGGCCGCCTGCTGATGTCGCAATGCGCGGCGACGGTCAAGAAGGTGTCGCTGGAGCTGGGCGGCAACGCGCCGTTCATCGTGTTCGACGACGCCGACCTCGATGCGGCCGTGCAGGGCGCGATCGCATCGAAGTACCGCAACAGCGGCCAGACCTGCGTGTGCACGAACCGCTTCTACGTGCATGAAGCCGTGTACGACTCGTTCGCGCAGAAGCTCGCGGCCGCCGTCGGCCAGCTGAAGGTCGGCCGCGGCACCGAGCCGGGCGTCACGCAGGGCCCGCTGATCAACGAAGCGGCCGTGCTGAAGGTCGAGGCGCACATCGAGGACGCGCTCGCGAAGGGTGCGACCGTCGTGACGGGCGGCAAGCGCCATGCGCTCGGCCACGGCTTCTTCGAGCCGACCGTGCTGACGGGCGTCACGCCGGCGATGAAGGTCGCGAAGGAAGAGACGTTCGGGCCGCTCGCGCCGCTGTTCAAGTTCAGCAGCGACGAGGAAGTGATCGGCCTCGCGAACGATACCGAGTTCGGCCTGGCCGCCTACTTCTACAGCCGCGACATCGGCCGCGTGTGGAAGGTGGCGGAAGCGCTCGAATACGGGATGGTCGGCGTGAACACGGGCCTGATCTCGAACGAAGTCGCGCCGTTCGGCGGCGTCAAGCAGTCGGGCCTCGGCCGCGAAGGCTCGCACTACGGCATCGACGACTACGTCGTGATCAAGTACCTCTGCCTCGCCGTCTGACGGCTCGGGGCCTGCCGCTTCGGCGACAGGCCCTGACCGCCCGGCCGGAACCGGGCGGTCCGACGCGGGCCGGCGCCCCTCTCCGCCGCGCCCGCGTCACCTTCCCTGCCGCGATCAACGAAACACGTTCACCGCTTCCACGAGCCGCGCCGCCTGCTGCTTCAGGCTCTCCGACGCCGCCGCACTCTGCTCGACGAGCGCCGCGTTCTGCTGCGTGATGTTGTCCAGATGCACGACCGCCTGGTCGACCTGCGCGACGCCCGTGCTCTGCTCGGCCGTCGACGAGCTGATCTCCGCGATCAGGTCCGACACGCGCTTCACCTGCGTGACGATGTCCTCCATCGTCTTGCCCGCGCCGTCGACGATCCGCGCGCCCGATTCCACGCGATCGACGCTCGCGCCGATCAGCGCCTTGATCTCCTTCGCCGCGTTCGCGCTGCGCTGCGCGAGTGCGCGCACCTCGCCCGCCACCACCGCGAAACCGCGTCCCTGGTCGCCCGCGCGCGCGGCCTCGACCGCGGCGTTCAGCGCGAGGATATTGGTCTGGAACGCGATGCCGTCGATCACGCCGATGATGTCGGCGATCTTGCGCGAACTGGCGGTGATGTCGTTCATCGTCGTCACGACCTCGCTCACCGCCTGCCCGCCGCGCTCGGCCGCATCGCTCGCCGACACCGACAACTGGTTCGCCTGCAGCGCCGTTTCCGCATTGCTCGACACCGTCGCCGTCATCTCGGCCATCGACGCGGCCGTCTGCTGCACGCTCGTCGAGGCCTGTTCGGTACGTGCGCTCAGGTCGTTGTTGCCCTGCGCGATCTCGTTGCTTGCGCGCTGCACGTTGTGCACCTGCTCGCTGACGTCGTCGACCAGCCAGCGGAACATCAGCCCGAGCTGATTGATCGTGCGCAGCGTCATGCCGATCTCGTCGACGCGGTTCATCCGCACGCTGCTGCGGCTCTCGCCGGTCGCGACGCGCAGCGCCTCGTCGCGCAATTGCCGAAGCGGCTGCACGATCTGCGCATCGAGCCACCAGCCGGCAACCGCCGTCACGCCCACCGCCGCGCCGGCAAACGCCGCCAGCGCGCCGCCGGTCAGCCCGCAGGCCCAGCCCGCGCCGACGACGGCCGGCGCCAGCGCGCCCAGCGCCGCATGCACGCGCGCACGCACCGACATCGTCTGGAACAGCGAAACAACGCGCATCACACCCGTGCGGACGATCAACCCCTTGTGGAAGCGGCGCTGGCCGGCCTTGCCTTCGCGGAAATCGCGATACAGCGCTTCGGCGGCCGCGATCTCGTCGCGCGTCGCCTTCGTGCGCACCGACATATAGCCTTTCGGCTGGCCGTTGCGCATCACCGGAATCGCGTTCGCGCGCACCCAGTAGTGATCGCCGTTCTTGCGGCGATTCTTCACGAGCGCCGTCCACGGCTCGCCGCCCTTGAGCGTCGCCCACATGTCGGCGAACGCCTCCTTCGGCATGTCCGGATGGCGCACGACGTTGTGCGGCTGACGTTCGATTTCGTCGGGAGAAAATCCGCTGACCTGAATGAATGCCGCGTTGGCGTACGTGATGTAGCTGTCGGCATCGGTCGTCGACATCAGCGTCGCGTCATCGGGGAAATCGAATTCGCGTTGCGTGACGGGCTGGTTGTTGCGCATGGTGAGGAGCTCCGGATGGCGGATCTTGCGCCCGCTTGTGGATTGATTCGAGACCCGCGCGCATTGCTGTCGATTCGCATGCGCGTGAGCCGTGCTCCTGCGCTTTCGGCAAATTCCACGAAAACATTACGGTGTATTCGGGAAAATATTCATTAAATTTGCATCATCTTGTTTTTGCCGAATCGTTTGTTTATGGATGAAACAAAAGCCTTGCCGGACAACGGTTTAACGGGTATTCGTCTGATTATTGATTTCGATTCGGCCAATTCCATTTAATGCGCCGCCGGAAAAATCGGAATACGAATATTTCTCGTTTATCGAATTTCGATTGAAGCAAAAAAAGCCATGCGCAGGGTGCGCGACATTCGGAAATCTTCGATCGAATCCGCCCGTCGCGCACGCTTGCGGCCATCAGCGGAACACGTTCACCGCATCCACCAGCCGGGTCGCCTGCTGCTTCAGGCTCTCCGATGCCGCCGTGCTCTGCTCGACGAGCGCCGCGTTCTGCTGCGTGATGTTGTCCAGATGCACCACCGCCTGGTCGACCTGCGCAACGCCCGTGCTCTGCTCGGCCGTCGACGAGCTGATCTCCGCGATCAGGTCCGACACGCGCTTCACCTGCGTGACGATGTCTTCCATCGTCTTGCCCGCGCCGTCGACGATCCGCGCGCCCGATTCCACGCGCTCGACGCTCGCGCCGATCAGCGTCTTGATCTCCTTCGCCGCGTTCGCGCTGCGCTGCGCGAGCGCACGCACCTCGCCCGCGACCACCGCGAAACCGCGCCCCTGTTCGCCGGCCCGCGCGGCCTCGACCGCCGCGTTCAGCGCGAGGATGTTGGTCTGGAACGCGATGCCGTCGATCACGCCGATGATGTCGGCGATCTTGCGCGAGCTGTCGGTGATCTCGCTCATCGTCGTCACGACCTCGCTCACCGCCTGCCCGCCGCGCTCGGCCGCGTCGCTCGCCGACACCGACAACTGGTTCGCCTGCAGCGCCGTCTCCGCGTTGCTCGACACGGTCGCCGTCATCTCGGCCATCGATGCGGCCGTCTGCTGCACGCTCGACGCGGCCTGCTCGGTGCGCGCGCTCAGGTCGTTGTTGCCCTGCGCGATCTCGTTGCTCGCGCGCTGCACGTTGTGCACCTGCTCGCTGACGTCGTCGACGAGCCAGCGAAACATCAGCCCGAGCTGATTGATCGTGCGCAGCGTCATGCCGATCTCGTCGACGCGGTTCATCCGCACGCCGCGCCGGCTTTCACCGGTCGCGACGTTCAGCGCCTGCTCGTGCAACCGCTTCACCGGTTGCACGATCTGCGCGTCGAGCCACCAGCCGGCCGCGGCCGCCACGCCGGCCGTCACCGCGGCGAACGCCGCGAGCGCGCCGCCGGTCAGCCCGCAGGCCCAGCCCGTGCCGACGACGACCGGCGCCAGCACGCCCAGCGCCGCATGCACGCGCGCGCGCACCGACATCGTCTGCGGCAGCGACGCGATGCGCAGCAGCCCGGTACGGATCACGAGCCCCTTGTGGAAGCGGCGCTGGCCGGCCTTGCCTTCGCGAAACGCGCGATACAGCGCGTCGGCGGCCACGGTCTCGTCGCTCGGCGCCTTCGTGCGCACCGACATGTAGCCCTGCGGCTGGCCGTTGCGCATCACCGGAATCGCGTTCGCGCGCACCCAGTAGTGATCGCCGTTCTTGCGGCGGTTCTTCACGAGCGCGGTCCACGGCTCGCCGCGCTTGAGCGTCGCCCACATGTCGGCGAACGCCTCGCGCGGCATGTCCGGGTGGCGCACGGCATTGTGCGGCTGGCCGACGAGTTCCTCGTTCGAATAGCCGCTCACCTGCGCGAATGTCGTGTTCGCGTACGTGATGTAGCTGTCGGCATCGGTCGTCGACATCAGCGTGACGTCGTCGGGAAAATCGAATTCCTGTTGGGTAACGGGCTGGTTGTTGCGCATGCAAGGCTCCGAAAGGCGGATTGGTTGTCCGCGCCGCGCTGAAATCACGCTCAGTAGCCGAAAAACGGTTGATCGCTTTACGACGTTCTCGTCCTTGCTGTCGGCAATTCGGCAGAAAACCTTAATCCTGCCGCGCATAAAATATGCAATCCAGCCATTACCATGATTTCGATCAAATATTCCGGCGATAATCGCCACGCACGCGTGTCCGCCGGTCACAACGCACCGCCCGGCGTGCCAATGCGGGCATCCATTGCGCACGGCGAAACGATATGGCCTATCCTGCTCCATTCCACCGGAATTCGAATTCGATGAAAAAGGCATTGCATGAACTGAATCGGCTGTCCTGGAATACGGCGACGGTCGCCCATAACAGCCATAAAGGCGATCAGGCCGCGTTTTTCCGCGATGGCGGCACGACGCTGTTTCCGGAAGAACGAGAGCTGCTCGGCGATCTCGCCGGCCTGCGGCTCCTGCACCTGCAATGCAACGCGGGACAGGACACATTGAGCCTCGTGCGCGAAGGCGCGGATGCCACCGGCGTCGACATCGCCGACGAGGCGATCGGCTTCGCGCGGCAGCTGTCGGCCGATGCGGGGCTGCCCGCGCGGTTCGAGCGCGCCGACGTGCTCGACTGGATGCCCGAAGCGGCCGCGCGCGGCGAGCGCTTCGACCGCGTGTTCACGTCGTACGGCGCGATCTGCTGGCTGTCGGACCTCACCGTCTGGGCGCGCGGAATCGCCGCGCTGCTCGCGCCGGGCGGCCGCTTCGCGATGGTCGAGTTCCATCCGTTCGCGCTGGTTTTCGATGAACACTGGCAGCCGCACTACGACTACTTCCAGCGCGACGCGACCGAGGAGCCGGCAGGCGTCGGCGACTACGTCGCGGTGTCCGGCACCGGGCTCGGCGCGCGGCACGATCATCCGGGCATCGTCGATTTCACGAATCCGCACCCGAGCTACGAGTTCATGTGGGGCATCGGCGACGTGGTGAACGCGCTCGTGTCGGCCGGCCTCGCGATCGACCGCCTGAACGAATATCCGTATGCGAACGGCTGGAAGGGCTTCGACGGCATGCGCGAGCGGGCTGGCCGCCGGATGGTGCCGCCCGACGGCATGCCGCGCCTGCCGCTGATGTACGCGATCGCCGCGCACCGGGTGGCCGCATGACGCGCCGCACCGCCGCCGACCGCGACGCGCTGTCCGCCCGCCTCCTAGCACGCGACGACTTGCCGCTCGTGTGGACCATCGACCGGCGCGAGATCATCGAGCACCTGTACGTGCTGCGCGACGGCACGCTGCACCTCGTGCCCGAGTTCCACGACGTCGCCGGCTGGCCCGACGGCGAAGCCGACCACTACACGCCGATCCTGCTCGACTGCCACGATCGCGGCGGCTGGTTCCTCGGCAGGTTCGACGGTGCACGGCTCGTCGCGGCGGTGATCGTCGACAGCCGGCCGCTCGGCCCGCAACGCGACATGCTGCAACTGAAGTTCCTGCACGTGAGCCACGACTGGCGCGGTTGCGGGCTCGGCGAGCAGCTCTACCGCACGGCGCAGGGGCAGGCACGCGCGATGGGCGCGCGCCGCCTGTATGTGTCCGCCACGCCGTCGCGGAACACGATCGACTTCTACCTGCGGCTCGGCTTCACGATCAGCCCGTCGCCCGACCCCGAGCTTTACGCGCTCGAGCCCGAGGACCTCCATCTGGAAGGACCGGCGGCCTGACGATCCGACGCGCGATGGCACAGGGAATTTCCCCCCCCCCTGCCGAAGCGACCAACAGCCGCCATTAACCGCCATGGAGCGCGACATTGAAGCACGACCCGCCACCGCCAGCCGCCCCGAAGATCCTCGTCAGCCTGTGCGTGATCGGCCATCCGGTCCGCTACAACGGCTCGGCGAAGACCGCCGCGCACGAAGCGCTCGCGCGGTGGCAGCGTGAGGGGCGTCTCGTGCCGGTCTGCCCGGAACTCGCGGGCGGCCTCGGCGTGCCGCGCCCGCCCGCCGAAATCGCCGAAGGCGGATCGGGGCAGCAGGTTCTGTCGGGTACCGCACGCATCGTCGACGTGAACGGCGCCGACGTGACGGCGCCCTTCGTATCCGGCGCGCGCACCGCGCTGGCACTCGCGCAGGCGCACGACTGCCGTTTCGCGATCCTCGCCGACGGCAGTCCGTCGTGCGGCAGCACGTTCATTTACGACGGGCATTTCGCGCACCGGCGGCATGCGGGCGCCGGCGTCACGGCGGCGTTGCTGCGCGCGCACGGCATCGAGGTGTTCGCGGACACCGAGATCGACGCGCTCGACGCGCGCCTCAAACAGCTCCGCGGTTAACGACGATGGGCGGCACGAGCCTCCTCGTGCCGTCCATCGTTGCGAAGCGGAGCGACAGTGACGCGGCGCATGGCCGGCCGCGTCACCGCGTCATACCGATCAGACGCGTTCGATCGCGATCGCGATGCCCTGGCCGACGCCGATGCACATCGTGCACAGCGCGAAGCGGCCGTTCGTGCGATGCAACTGGTACATCGCGGTCGTCACGAGACGCGCGCCCGACGCGCCGAGCGGGTGGCCGAGCGCGATCGCGCCGCCGTTCGGGTTCACGCGGGGATCGTCGTCGGCGACGCCCAGCATGCGCAGCACCGCGAGGCCCTGCGACGCGAAGGCTTCGTTCAGCTCGATCACGTCGAACTGGTCGATCGTCATCCCGAGCCGCGCGAGCAGCTTCTGCGTGGCCGGCGCCGGGCCGATGCCCATCACGCGCGGCGCCACCCCGGCCGTCGCGATACCCAGCACGCGTGCCCGCGGCGTCAGGCCGAAGCGCTTCGCGGTTTCCTCGTTCGCGAGCAGCAGCGCGGCGGCGCCGTCGTTGACGCCCGACGCGTTGCCGGCCGTCACCGAACCGTCCGGGCGCACGACGCCCTTCAGCTTCGCGAGCGTGTCGAGCGATGTTTCACGCGGATGCTCGTCGCGCGACACGACCACCGGATCGCCCTTCTTCTGCGGGATCGTGACCGACACGATCTCCTCGGCCAGCGTGCCGTCCTGCTGCGCACGCGCGGCCTTCTGCTGGCTGCGCAGTGCGAACAGGTCCTGATCCGCGCGGCTGACGTGGTAGTCGACCGCGACGTTCTCGGCGGTTTCCGGCATCGAGTCGACGCCGTACAGCTGTTTCATCAGCGGATTGACGAAACGCCAGCCGATCGTCGTATCGAAGATGTCGGCCTGGCGCGCGAACGCGCTGGCGGCCTTGCCCATCACGAACGGCGCGCGCGTCATGCTCTCGACGCCGCCCGCGACCATCAGCGCGGCTTCGCCGGACTTGATCGCGCGCGCGGCCACGCCGACCGCATCCATCCCGGAACCGCACAGGCGGTTGATCGTCGAACCCGGCACGCCCTGCGGCAGGCCCGCGAGCAGCGCGGACATGCGTGCGACGTTGCGGTTGTCCTCGCCGGCCTGGTTCGCGCAGCCGTAGATCACGTCGTCGATCGCCGTCCAGTCGACGTCGCGGTTGCGCTCGACGAGCGCCTTGAGCGGCACCGCGCCCAGATCGTCGGCGCGCACGCCGGACAGTGCACCGCCGTAACGCCCGATCGGCGTACGGATCGCATCACACAGAAAAGCTTCGGTCATCAGTGTCTCCGGTCCCATGAAAGCTGGGAAATGAACAGGGCGCGCCCCTTGCATTGCCCGCCGGGATGCGCTTAAATGTTCTATATACGAACATAAGATCGTGTATCGAACGTTCAACGCATCATAGGGAGTGCGGGGACGACCTGTCAAGCGCGCGGCCTGCCGCGCGGTTGGCGTGTCAGGCCCCATGCGCTATCTTCTCGGCTGCACGATATTCCAGGCGCTCATGACAACCGAAGACACCCAGACGAAACCCGGCGACTCCTATGTGCAGTCGTTCGCGCGCGGCCTCGCGGTCATCCGCGCGTTCGACGCGGCCCGGCCCGAGCAGACGCTCACCGAAGTCGCGTCGGCCACCGGGCTCACGCGTGCAGGCGCGCGCCGGATCCTGCTCACGCTGCAGACGCTCGGCTATGTCGAGGCCGACGGCCGGCTGTTCCGGCTCACGCCGAAAATCCTCGAGCTCGGCTTCGCGTACCTCACGTCGATGCCGTTCTGGAATCTCGCCGATCCGGTGATGGAGCAATTGTCCGCGCAGATCCACGAAAGCTGCTCGGCCGCGGTGCTCGACCGCACCGAGATCGTCTACGTGCTGCGCGTGCCGACGCACAAGATCATGACGATCAACCTGTCGATCGGCAGCCGGCTGCCCGCGTACTGCACGTCGATGGGCCGCGTGCTGCTGTCCGCGCTCGACGACGCGGCGCTCGACGAAACGCTCGCGCAGAGCAGCATCCGCGCGCATACGCCGCGCACGATCACGGATCTCGGCGAACTGAAGGCAACGATCGCGCAGGTGCGCCAGCAGGGCTGGGCCGTGGTCGACCAGGAACTCGAAGTGGGCCTGATGTCGCTGTCCGCGCCGATCCGCAACCGGCGCGGGCAGATCATCGCGGCGATGAACATCAGCGGCAACGCGCAGCGGCACACCGCGAAACAGATGGTGAAGGAGTTTCTCGGGCCGCTGCAGCAAGCCGCGCAGACGGTATCGGAACTGGTCGCGCGGCGCGGCTGAGCGGCCGGCCGCGCGTCAGCCGTTGCCGGCGAACGCCTTTCCCGTCGGCTTCATGCGGATTCCCGGCGCCAGCCGGGTCCACGGCAACTCGGCCGGATCGGCCGTCATCGGGCCAGGCGCCGTGGCGACCAGCACCGCCTCGGCGATATCCTGGAAATCGGCGCGGAAGTGCACCGAGCTCTTGTTGACGAGGATCTTCATCGATTCCGGCTCGACCCCGCCCACGCGATAGAGATTGCGGTCGAGCATCTGCGCCTTGCCGCTGCTCACCACGATCAGCACGCCGTCGATCCGCAGGCACGCGACCGGGCCGACATCCGCGCGCATGCCGTTCATCATCGGGCCGTCATACCGGCATACCCCGTCGGACAGGTGCACGACCTCGAAACGCGCGTGGTGCGGCGCGTCGCCGGGCACGCCGGAGACACCGCCGAGCGCCACGTCGATGAACGCGCCGACACCGGCACGGTGGGCCGCGGCCGCGGCCGCCGGGTCCCAGATCAAGCCGATCGCGGCATCTTTCGCGCCGTTGCGCAGCAACGCCCGCAGCATGCCCGTCGTGTTCGAGTCGCCGCCCGCGCCGGGATTGTCCTGCGTATCGGCGATGACGACCGGCTTGCCGGCCCCCTCGGACAGCCGCATGGCTTCGCGCACGGCATCGTCGGGCGACAGGAACGGCACCTGCCACGCGGCTTCGTCCGCCAGCATCTTGTCGTGGAGTGCCTGCACGGCCGCCTCGGCCGACGCGGCGTCGTCGCCGTAGCCCCAGATGACCGGGCCGCATTCGGGGAAATCGGCCGCCGGAAAGCCCGGCGCGAACGACAGCGACGCCACGGCCCCGGTCTCCAGCGCCGCGAGCCGCGCGTACATGCCGCGCGCAGGTTCGAGCAGCGTGCACATGCCGTTGATCGGAATCAGGAACGGCAGCCGGCGCGCGGCGCGATGCAGCGGGCGGCGGCCCGCCCGCGCGTCGAACAGGCGCTCGAGCAGCGCGGCCGCGCGCGCGCCGGTCTCGGCCATGTCGACGTGCGGATAGGTACGAAAGGCGACCAGCGCATCGGCCTCGCGCAGCATCCGCGCGGTGACGTTGGCATGCAGGTCGAGCGACGCGACCACCGGCACGTCCGGGCCGACCGCCGCACGCACGCGCTCGAGCAACGTGCCTTCGCCGTCGTCGGTATGCTCGGCGACCATCGCGCCGTGCAGGTCGAGGTACACCGCGTCGTAGCCTCCGCGGCGAACCGCCGCGACGATTTCTCCGGCAATGCGCTCGAACGCGTCCTCGGTCACGTGCGCCGACGGGCTCGCGCCCGCCCAGATGACCGGCAGCAAGGTCCAGCCACGCCGTTCGGCCGCGGCGATGAAGCCGCCGGCGGGAATATTGACGTCGCGCAGCGCGAGCACGTCATCGCCGCGCACCATGGCCGGGAAGCCTTCGCCCCGCTCAAAGTTGGCGTATGCGGCTTTCGATGGTGCAAACGTATTGGTTTCATGCTGGAAACCGGCGATCAGGATGCGCGTGTTCAAAAATGTGTCTCCGGAAAAGGCCGTCAAGGCGCCGGCACCCCGCCGTCAGGGCCGGCGGGCGACGGCGCGCTGGATATTGGAATGCCCGCGGGCCCGTGACGTCAGGCTGTCGCCAGCGCGTCGCGGGATGCGGGAAGCCGGTTCGCCACGAGTACCGCGGCACCGGCGACGAGCAGTGCGACCATGACCAGCAGTCCCGCGGCCATGCTGCCGGTCGCCGAGTGGATCGCACCGATGATGGTCGGGCTCAGGAAGCCGCCGATCAGGCCGATCGTGTTGATCAACGCGATGCCGCCCGCCGCGGCGTCGCCCTTCAGGTATTGCGACGGAATCGCCCAGAACACCGTGTACGCGGCCCAGATCATCGACGTGGCGATCGTCATGCCGACCAGCGAGACGGCAAGATTGCCGTTGGCCGTCGTCGCCACGGCCAGCGCGATCGCGCCGATCAGGGCCGGCACCGCGCTGTGGAAACGGCGCTCGCCGCGACGGTCCGACCGGCGGCCGATGACGACCATCGCGATCGCGGCGCACACGTACGGAATCATCTAGTACAGCCCGATCTGCATCGTGTCGGTCACGCCGTCGGCCTTGATGATCGACGGCAGCCAGAAACTCACCGCGTAGATCCCGCAGATGATCGTGAAGTAGGCAAACGCCAGCAGGTACACGCGCGGATCGCGCGCCACCTGCCCGAACGAGTGATGGCCCGCATCGGTGGTGTGCAGCTCGGCGGCGAGCAGCCGCTTCTCGTCGTCGGTCAGCCATTTCGCATCGGCCGGCCGGTCGGACAGCACCTTGAGCGCGAGCACGCCGAACAGCACGCACGGCAGGCCTTCGACGACGAACATCCACTGCCAGCCTGCCAGGCCGTGGGCACCGGACAGCCCGGTCATCAGCCACGCCGACAGCGGCGAGCCGAACGCGCCGCCGATCGGGCCGGCGAGCATGACGACCGCCATCACGCCGGCCATCCGGCGCTGGCCATACCAGTACGTCAGGTAAAAGATCATTCCCGGCGCGAAGCCGGCCTCGAACACGCCGAGCAGGAAGCGCATCGCGTAGAACGTGGTCTCGTCGTGGACGAACATCATGCCGGCCGACGTCAGGCCCCACAGCACCATGATCCGGCTGATGGTCTTGCGGGCGCCGATCCGCGGCAGCAGCAGGTTGCTCGGGATCTCGAACAGGACGTAGCCGAGAAAGAAGATGCCCGCGCCCAGCCCGTACACCGCATCGGAGATACCCAGGTCGCTCTGCATCGCGAGCTTCGCGAACCCGATATTCACGCGATCGAGATACGCGAAGGTGTAGCAGAGCAGCAGGAACGGCAGCAGGCGCCAGTTCAGCTTGCGGTAGAGGGCCTGATGCGCCGGGCTGCCGGGCGCGACCGGGTCTTGAGGGGATGGAATGGCGGACATGCGCTCTCCTTTAGGGCCTATTGCTTCGAATCCCGCAACGATGTTCAACGCTGTTCGAATCGTCGAGGAGACGAAAAAGCGGCGCAATAGCAACCTAAGCGAGTTATCGTTGCTCAATGAGCAACACTTCGAAGGCACACGGACCGATACCATGCGCGAACTGAACCAGCGCCGCCTGCGCTATTTCCACGAAGTCCTGACGCACGGTTCCATCCGTGGCGCGGCCGACAGCATCAACACGTCGCCGTCCGTCATCACGCGGCAGATCCGCCTGCTCGAGGAAGAAATCGGCGCCCCGCTGTTCGAGCGCCAGCCGCGCGGCGTGCAGCCGACCGAGGCCGCCGCACACCTGCTCGAATACTGGCGCGGCTGCCGTTCCCAGCAGGAACTCTTCGAAGACCGCCTGCAGGCGCTTCGCGGGCTGCAGCACGGCCAGATCCGCATCGTGGCCAGCGAAGGCTATATCGACTGCCTGATGGACGAGGTGCTCACCGATTTCTGCGCGCGCTACCCGAAGCTCGACGTCACCGTCGATCTCCTGCCGGTCAGCACGTTGCTGCAGGAAGTCGCCGAAAGCCGCGCGCATATCGGCCTGGCCTACAACCCGCCGGCGCATCCGGACATCGAGTACGTCGCCACCGCGTCGCAGCCGGTGGTGGCGCTCGTCCATCCCGGGCATCCGCTCGCCGTACGCGGCCGCCCCGTCGCGGTACGCGAACTCGCCGGGTATCCGCTCGCGCTGATGCCGCCCGCGTTCGGTCTCGGACAGGCCGTGCAGATGCTTGCCTACGCGGAGAACATCCACCTCCACCCGACGCTCACCACCAACTCGCTCGCCGTGCTGCGCCACTTCGTGAAGCGCAACGACGGCGTCACGCTGCTCGCCGCCTTCGCGGCGTATCAGGAACTGGCGGCAGGCGAGCTCGTCGCCGTGCCCGTCGCGCATCCGTTGCTCGAGGCGGCCAACGCGCGGCTGCTGGTCAAGGCGGGACGGACGCTCGGCGTCGCGGCCGATACGTTGCTGCGCGGCATCCTGCAGGAGATGAAGATGTTCTCGAACGCGGGCGCGCGCAGCGGCAAGACAACCGCGCGCGGCCGGGCGGGCACGCGTGCCGCCGGGAATCGCGGCGAGCCGTGACCGGCCGCGACGGCCCTCGCCTCGCGGCCGGCCCGGCGCAGGCCGCGATCGAACCGCCGCGCGTCCGGCGCCGCGCTCACGCGCCGAGCAGCATCCCCGTGCGCACCGGCACCGTGCCCGTCACGCGGCCGAGCGGCGCGCCGGCCGTCACGAAGCGGATCGCGCGCCGCATGTAGAACACGCCGTCGGTCGCGCTCGAGATCGTCGTGATCGCATCGGTCAGCGGATCGACGATGTCGAACAGCGGCTCGCCCGCGCGGATCGTCGCGCCGATCGCCGCACGATGCACGAGGATCCCGCTGACCGGCGCGTAGAACTGCTCGCTGCCCGCGAGCGGCGTGGCGGGCGCGGCCAGCGGCGGCAACGGCGTGCGTTCGCCGTGCACCGCGCCGCGCCAGACGAGATAGTCGACGAGCGCGTCGGCATCGCGTTGCGCGTATTCGTACGTCACGTCGCGCTGGCCGCGGCACTCGACCGTCACGGCCACCGTGCCGGCCGCCATCGGCGTGCCTTCCGGCAGATGCTGGCGCAACCGCGCCCACAGCAGGTGATGCGCATCGTCGAATGCCTGTCCGCCCGAATCCTCGGCGAGCAGCGACGCCTCCGCCCCGAGATAACGCGCCAGCGGCTCGATCTCCGGCCATGCGGTGTCGCTCGTGTACACGTGCATCACCGCTTCGAGCGAACAATGCAGGTCGATCACGACCTCGGCGTCGTGCGACAGCTTCAGCAGCGCAAGCTGCAACGCGTCGAATTCGGTACGCGGTTCGACGGCGTCGAGCGCCGCGCCGACGCATTCGCGCACGATCGCGCGATTGCGCACGCCGTCGTCGCCGAGGCGGTCGCGCGCTTGCGCGGCGATCTCCGCGAGCGGCATGAAGCCGCGATTGAAGTTGCGGCCGCTCGCCAGGTCGAACCGGCCGATGAACTGCCCGAGCAGATGATGATTGAGGCCGACCGGGTTCGACACCGGCACGAGCACGATCTCGGCCGCGAGCCGGCCGTCGGCATCGAGCCGCGCGAGGCGCTGCTTCAGCACGAACGCCGCGAGCATCGCGGGTGTCTCGTCCGCGTGCAGCGCGGCCTGCAGGTAGATCTTGCGGCCGGTGTCGGCCGGCCCGAAATGAAAGCTCGTCAGCGTGCGCTGCGTGCCGATCGACGGCGACAGGAGCGGCGTGGTGCGAATCTGCATCGATGGTCTCGAACGGATGAAAACGGGGGTATCGGAGGGATCGTGGCAACGGGCCTGCGCGGCGCTCAGTCGCCGTACGGGTTGAAATCGAAGTACTGCTTCGCGATCCGGTCGTAGGTGCCGTCCTTCAGCATCGACGCGATCGCACCGTCGATCGACGCCTTCAGCGCCGTATCGGCTTGCCGCATGCCGATGCCGACGCCGCGATCGCCCATGTCGAGCGGCGCGCCGACGAACGCGAAGCCCTTGCCGCGCGGCTGGCGCAGGAACCCGTAGTCGGCCTCCACCGTGCCGAGCAGCGCCGCGTCGAGACGGCCGTTCCCGAGATCGGCGAACACGTCGTCCTGGCTCTTGTACGGCACCACGCTCACGCCGGCCGTCGCCCAGTGCGCGAGCGCCCACGATTCGAACTGGGTGCCCGACTGCACGCCGACGCGCTTGCCCGCCAGCGACGCGGCCGTGCTGCCGAGCCCGAGGCCGGGCCGCGCGACGAGCCGCGACTTGAAGCGGAACAGCTTCGACGAGAACAGGATCTGCTTCTCGCGCTTCGCCGTGATCGCCATCGACGACAGGATCGCGTCGATCTTGCGCGCCTGCAGCGCCGGGATCATCCCGGAGAATTCGAGTTCGACCCACTGGCAGCGCAACTGCGCGCGGCGGCAGATCTCGTTGCCGAGATCGACGTCGAAGCCCTTCAGGCTGCCGTCGGGCGCCTTCGCATCCATCGGCGGATAGGTCGGATCGATGCCGAGCCGCACGACGTGCGCGTCGAGCGCGGACGCGGACGTGGCGGCCAGGCCGACGCACAGGGAAACGAGCGGGACGAGGAAACGTTTCATGGTCGACGGAGGGCAGGAAGAGAAACAAGCGGCATCAGCCGGACTGCCTGCGATCGTAGGCGGCACGAGCCGCCGCCGGAACCATCGCCTGCCTTATCATGATCGGTATTTCCGATCACCGGCCTCGCGCGCATCCATGGCGTTCACGCTGTCCCAGCTCCGCATCTTCCAGGCCGTCGTCGAGCACGGCAGCCTGCGCGCCGCCGCACGCGCGCTCGATCTCGCGCAAAGCGGCGTCACGCAACAGCTGCAGAGCCTCGAGGCCACGCTCGGCGCGACGCTGTTCACGCGCACCAATCGCGGCATCGTGCCGACGGCCGTCGGCCAGCGCCTGCTCGCGCGCTCCGGCGCGATCCTCGGTGAATGCGAACAGGTCGAACGGGAAATCCGCCAGTTGAGCGGCGCGTACGAAGGCACCGTCACGCTCGGGCTCGCGACCGAGCCGCTGATCGACGCGTTCGCGCCGGTGCTGAGCGCGTTTCGCGCGCGCTTCGACAAGGTCGACGTGCACCTGCGCACCGGCACGTCGCGGATGATGGTCGGCTGGTTGCGGGAAAGCGCGGTCGATTTCGCGATCGCGCTGGTCGCGAAGCAGACCGACACGACCGATCTCGCGGTGACGCCGCTGCGTGCGTCGGCGCCGGTGGTCGTCTGCCGCCGCGGGCATCCGGCGATGCACGCGCAATCGCTCGCCGAGCTGGCCGGCTACCCGTGGGTGTCCACGCGCTCGCCGAACCTGAGCGCCGACCCGGTCGTGAACCGCCTGCTCGCGTACTTCGACGCGCACGGCCAGCCGCCGCCGAAGGTGCTCGCCACCGTCGAAGGGATGTTCGAGACGCTGCAGATCGTCACGCAGACCGACTCCCTCGCGCTCGAAACCGAAGCGATCACGCGGCATGGGCCGTTCGCCGGCGCGCTCGCGAAAGTGCCCGTGCGCGAGCAGGCCGAAGCGCAGGACATCTGCCTGCTGCAGCGCGCGGCCGTGCCGCTGACGCCGGCCGCGCAGGAACTCGCGGCGATGCTCGCGTCGTACCTGAGGATGGTGCGCGGGCGGTAAGCGCGCGGCACCGCCCCGCCGCCCGCGTCGCGCGTCAGTCCAGCGACTCCCCGGCCGTCTCGCGCAGCATCGCGACCGCGATCAGCGACAGCACCACGCACGCGGCCACGTAGCCGGCCGGCGCGAGCTTGCTGCCGGTCGTCTTCACGAGCCAGGTCGCGATCAGCTGCGCGGTGCCGCCGAAGATCGTCACCGCGAGCGCATACGCGATCGAGATGCCGGTCGCGCGCACGTGGCGCGGCAGCGATTCGCACATCAAGGCCATTTCCGACGCCGAGCCAAGCGAATAGAACAGCAGCATCAGCGCGGTCAGCGGCAGGATCACCGACAGCGTCGGGTGATGGTTCATCAGCCAGAACGCCGGGAACAGCAGCACGACCAGCACGCCGCGGCCGACGAAGATCGGCAGGCGCCGGCTGCCGAGCCGGTCCGACAGCCAGCCGAACAGCGGGCACGTGACCAGCATCACGCAGCCCGACGCGACGCCGACGAACATCGACAGCTTCATCGGCAGGCCAAGCGTGTGGATCGCGTAGGTCGGCATGTAGAACGTCAGGATGTAGGTCGACACCGTGCCGCCCATCACCGTGAGCATCAGCAGCAGCACGGTGCGCGCGTGCTTCGAGAACAGCGCGTGCAGCACGCCGCGCTCGATTCCGTGATGACGGTCGCCGGGCGCGTCGTCCGCGAGCCGGCGGCGCAGGTACATGCCGACCGGCGCGATCAGCACGCCGACGAGAAACGGCAGCCGCCAGCCCCAGCTTTCCAGCGCGTCCTTCGTCATCGTGTTCGACAGCAGCGCCGCGAAGCCCGAGCCCATCAGCGCGGCGCCGCCCTGCGTCGCCAGCTGCCAGCTCGCGCGGAACGCTCGGCGCGACGTGCCGCCGTGTTCGAGCAGCGTCGTGGTCGCCGCGCCGAATTCGCCGCCCTGCGAGAAGCCCTGCAGCAGCCGCGCGAACACGACGAGCAGCGGCGCGGCCACGCCGACCTGCGCATAGGTCGGCGCGATCGCGATCAGGCCGGTGCCGAGCGCCATCAGCATGATCGTCAGGTTCAGCGCCGCCTTGCGCCCCTTGCGGTCCGCATAGACGCCGAGCACGATGCTGCCGAGCGGCCGCGTGAAGAAGCCGGCCGCGAACGTCGCGACCGACAGCAGCAGCGACGTGGTCGAGTCGCTCGACGGGAAGAACAGCTTGCCGATCAGCACCGCGAAGAAGCCGTACACGGTGAAATCGAAGAACTCCAGCCAGTTGCCGATCACGGCCGCGGCGATCGCGCCGCGCCGCGCGACGGCACGCGCGCCGGGCATGCCGGTTTCGGCGGTCCCCGCCGATGCGGGGTGCAGCGCGAGATGGTCTTTCTGCATCGTTGTCGCCTCTTCTCAATGCGGCCGGAAGCGCCGGCCGCGCGCCGCTGCGATCACTGCCCGAGGTAACGCTCGACGAGACGCGTCCAGTACGCCGCACCGATCGGCAGGTTCCGGTCGTTGAAGTCGTACTTCGGGTTGTGCACCATGCAGCCGTCCTCGCCTTCGCCGTTGCCGAGCCGCACGAACGAGCCCGGCCGCCGCTGCAGCATGAACGCGAAATCCTCGCTGCCCATCAGCAGGTCGGTCTGCTCGACCACCTGCGCGTCACCGACCAGTTCGCGCGCGACCTGCGCGGCGAAATCCGTTTCGGCATCCGTATTGACGACGACCGGGTAGCCTTCGATGTACTCGACATTGGCCGTCGCGCCGTAGCTCGCGGCCTGCGTTTCGGCCAGCTCGGTGATGCGGCGCTTGAGCAGCGCGCGGACATCGGGGCTGAACGAGCGCACGCTGAGTTCGAGGCGCGCGCCGTTCGGGATCACGTTGTTCGCAGTGCCGGCGTGCATCGAGCCGACCGTGACGACCGCCGGCTGCGCCGGGTCGACGTTGCGCGCGACGATCGTCTGCAGCGCCATCACGATGCTCGCCGCGACGACCACCGGGTCGACCGTCAGGTGCGGCCGCGCCGCGTGGCCGCCGACGCCCTCGATCGTGATGATCGCCTTGTCGCCGGCCGACATGAACGGGCCGCGCCGCGTGAGGAACACGCCGGGCGCCGCGCCCGGATGGTTGTGCATGCCGAACACGGCGTCGCACGGGAAGCGCTCGAACAGGCCGTCGTCGATCATCTTCTTCGCGCCGCTGTCGACGCCGTGCTCTTCCGCCGGCTGGAAATACAGGTGCACGGTGCCCGAGAAGTTGCGCGTCTTCGCGAGATGCTGCGCGGCGCCGAGCAGCATCGTCGTGTGGCCGTCGTGGCCGCAGGCGTGCATCTTGCCGTGCGTGCCGCTCGCATACGGCAGGCCGGTCGCCTCGACGATCGGCAGCGCATCCATGTCGGCGCGAATGCCGATGCTGCGCGTCCCGTCGCCCACGCGCAGCGTGCCGACCACCCCCGTCTTGCCGACTCCGCGCGTCACCTGCCAGCCCCATTGCTCGAGCTTGTCCGCGACGAGCGCGGCCGTGTCGTGCTCTTCGTACGCCAGTTCGGGATGGTGATGGATGTGGTGACGGATCTCGCGCAGCCCGCCGGCGGCGGGCATCAGATCCTCGATTTCGGTGAATCGGGTATCGGTGGTCATCAAGAGGGCTCCTGCTGATGTCAGCGTGTCAGCCGCATGCGGGGGCCGCGTGCGGGAAAGCGAGCCACTATATCGAGCCGATATCGATTCAATAAGATGCGGAATTTTTCACCGCGATAAGATTTTTTGATCAGGGTTAATACTGAGTGGCGCTGTACGAGATGTCGCTGTCGATTAGATATGGATACAACTCGCGATTGGATGCAGATACAGGCGTCCATGCGGGCCCGGTACGCCCGCGGTACATGGCGTATCCACATCTAATCGAAAACGGCTTTGAGCCTCGGCCGATAAGCCCCCGCGCATTTCTACCCGCAAGTCAACAGACGGTCCAATGGGAAGTCGAACTGGCTCTTCCGGACACCGCACCGGCAGCGGTCCGCCCTGCTGGCAGCAGAACAGCACCGCAAATCGGCGTAACCGCTTTCGAGTCTCGCCGATACCAGAACAGGATGGCAAAGCCGATTTGTTCAACTTTGGGCAAATCATGCCGTTTCGCCGAACCTACACTCGTATGCAGGCAACGCGCGCCTGTACGAGCCGCCGACCGGCTGGACTCACGACCCAATGAACGCAGCGAGTGAACACCTTTGGCGACAATGTGCATGCCGTAGGCAGTTTCGAACTTTTGGCGCGATTCTGACGCAAGCCGAAGATGCCGAAAGGGCTAGCCAACAGGACGTCACAGCGTCGCTGTACCAGTGCGATGAGCGCTTGGTTGTGGCGCTTGGATTCTGGAATCCGTATTCATCGTGCCGCGAGTGCTCCATGAAATTTCGCGCACTATTCTGGCGCATTAAAAATCATGCGATGATCATCGTGAAACATGGTACGACCATGAACGCAAAATGCGACGGCTCTCATGAGTGTGCCAGGGTCGACACATGAAGAGCTGTCTCTTTTTATCTTTGTAGTAGTTTGCACCTACTTCTTGATTGCGCTAAATTGCCGATCGAAATCCGCGGGATCAAAGTAGTCTCGCCAAACCGTGATTCGATCATCGACGATGGTGAGGGTACCCATCACGGGCAGCGTGATTTTTCCTCCTGATTCGTGTTGAAAGATGTCGATCCGCTCATTGAGGACGACGTTTCCCGCTGCGGCAATATGGGTCACTGTCCAGTCGACCTTGAACGTCGTACCGATCCCGAAATCGCGGTGGAATTTGCGAACATTGTCCCGTCCAACGATGTCGGGGAACGGAACGTTATCGTAGAGGACATCATCGGAGAGCATCGACAGCGCGTCGTCGATGCGGTTCTCGGTCCAAAGCGAAAAGAATCGAAGCGCCACGGCCAAAACATCGGTAGTCATCTCGGCTCCTCAGAATAGGGGTGAAAAGCAGGCGCGGGACATGACGCGCAAGCAGGTGCGCGATGTCCCGCCAGCCTTAGCCTTGAACGAATGCCAGAAGTTCTTCGTTCAAAACACCTGCGTTGACGGTCAACATCCCATGGGAGAAGCCCGGGAACGTTTTCAACTTGCCCTTCTTCAACAGTTTGATTGCCTTGAGCGCCGCGTCTTTGTACGGGACGATCTGGTCATCCTCGCCGTGAAGCACCAGCGTCGGCACGCCGATCAACTGGAGATCTTCGGTCTGGTCGGTTTCCGAAAACGCCTTGATACCGTCGTAGTGGGCTTTCGCGCTACCCATCATTCCTTGGCGCCACCAGTTCTGAATCACGCCCTGATGAACGGTCGCGTCCGGACGGTTGAACCCGTAGAACGGACCCGCAGGCACGTCTACGAAGAACTGTGCGCGATTTTTAGCGAGTCCCTTGCGTAATCCGTCGAAGACATCCAGCGGCAGGCCTTCGGGATTCGATGGCGTCTTCAGCATCAGCGGCGTCACGGCGCTCACAAGAATGGCCTTTGCGACACGCCCCGCCGGCTCGCCGTGCCTTGCAACATAGCGCGCAACTTCGCCCCCGCCGGTGGAATGGCCGATATGCACTGCATTCCTGAGGTCCAGTGTCTCGACGAGAGCAAACACGTCCGCCGCGTAATGATCCATGTCGTGACCTTCAGCGACCTGCGACGAGCGCCCGTGTCCGCGCCGATCATGGGCAACGACGCGATAACCGTTCGACAGGAAGAAGAGCATTTGGGCATCCCAGTCATCCGCGGAGAGCGGCCAGCCGTGATGGAACACGATCGGCTGAGCGTCCTTGGGTCCCCAGTCTTTGTAGAAAATGTCTACGCTGTCCCGCGTTGTAATGAATGACATGATCGTGTTCCTTTCGTACGGTTGCAGGGAAGTAACTGTTGCAGCGGAAGTCGCCGTCGCGGCCAACGCGATATCGAGGGTTTGTCGCCGGAACGCGGCAGGCCGGCGCAAAGAACGTCCGCGGGTGCCGTCCAATCTTGAGCCGCTTCAGGAAGGTATGGTTACGTCGACTCCGCGAACGGGTAATCGATGTAGCCCTCCGCGTCTTGCGTGAACCATGTTGTCGGGTCGTCTGGCGCGAGCGGAATCGCTTCAGCCAGACGCCGAGGGAAGTCCGGATTGGAGATGAACGGGCGACCGAACGTAACCGCGTCGCCAACGCCTGCACCGAGTTCTGCCTGAGCTCGAGTGGCGTCGAAATCCGAGTTGAGCACCAGCGGTCCTTTGAAAGCCGGTCGAATTTTCGCAGCGAGCGGATCGAGATAGCCGACGCCGAAACTGCCGTTCAGTGGAGGCTCGCGCAGTTCCAGGAACCCGATCCCAATTGCAGATAGCGCCTCGGCGGCCGCGATAAACAACGGCAAGGGATCGCTGTCTCGCACGCCCTGCGTTTCGCCGTTTGGAGACAGGCGAACGCTGGTGCGGCCGGAACCCACTACATCCGCGACGGCCCGGGTTGCCTCGATGAGAAACCGGAGCCGATTCGAGATCGATCCGCCATACGCGTCGCTGCGGAAATTGGAACTGTCTCGCAGAAATTGATCGATCAGGTATCCGTTCGACGCATGCAACTGTACGCCGTCGAAGCCCGCCTTCAGCGCATGACGTGCCGCGGCGGCGAACTGCTCGATAATCGCGGGAATTTCGTCCGTCTCGAGTGCGCGCGCCTGCGTGTAGGGCTGCTTGCCCGAGTAGGTATGAGCATGGCCGGGTGCCGTACTTTCGGACGCCGAGACAGGCGGCGCACCATCCAGAAAGCTCGGATGCACGACTCGCCCCATATGCCAAAGCTGCGCAATGATGCGGCCGCCCGCTTTGTGCACGGCATCGGTTACTTCGCGCCAGCCGGCAATTTGCGTTGCCGTCCACAGCCCGGTGGCGTAAGGCCATCCCAAGCCCTGTCGGGAGATACCGATCGCCTCCGAGATAATGAGCCCGGCAGATGCACGCTGACTGTAATAGTCCGCCATTATCGCGGTCGGTACGTGTTCGCGTGTTCCCCGCGCACGCGTCATCGGCGCCATGAGAATACGGCTGGGCGCTTCAATTGCACCGAGTCGAACGGGATCAAACAGCGTAGGCACTCCAACCTCCTTCCGATTTTTGCCAGCGTGGAAATGCCAACGAGCCTTTACACGGCTCAGACAAGGCGGCCGCCGCCGTCGACATGAATCGTCTCGCCGTTCATTGATCCATTGCTCATGAGGAACACCACTGCAGCGCCCACTTCTGCAGCGGTTACCAAACGATGCAGCGGCAATTTGTCTTTCAGTGCGTTGACGTATGCCTCGCGACCTTCGCCGAGCGTGCGCGCCAGCAACGGCGTGTCGGTGGTGCCGGGAGAAACGGTGTTGACACGGCGAGGCGCAAGTTCCAGAACCAACCCTCTGGCCAGCGCCTCCATCGCGGCCGACGCGGATGCAAGAATGGCTGTGCCGTAGGCATTGGGTCGGTCGGCCAACACGCCGGAAATAAACGTGACGGAGGCATCGACGGCCAGGCGATCACCCAATGTGCGCAAGGTATGGATGGCTGACCAAACGCGCTCGTCGAACGCCCGTCGTAGATAGTCGACATCCGCCTCCAGCACCTTGCCGGCCACAAAGGTCCCCGCGAGGAGAACGAGATGATCGACGTGAGCAATGTCGGCGAGTGCCGAGACGATGGTTTCCGGCTTGGTCACGTCGGCGCTCCGCCAACCCGCAAATCCATTCTCGATGGCGACCTGTTCAGCGCCCTCCGAGTTGAACCCGACGACCGTGACGCTTGCACCAGCGGCCTTAGCCTGCTTTGCCGCCGAAAGGCCGATTCCGGACGTTCCGCCGAAGATGAGAACGGACTTGCTCTTGAGTGGATGGGAATCGAAATCAGAGTTCATGAAGTGGGTCCTGTCAGCCGGCGCAACTCAAATCGACGCCGTGCAGAGCACTCTATACTTGACAGCCGACATTGATAATCAGCGCCCGATTCCCTTCTATATTTCCGCCATGGAACAAATCAGCCTGGACCGCCTCACCGGTCTTATCGCATTCAGCCGCGCTGCATCATTGGGAAGCTATTCAGCTGCGGCGCGGGCGCTTGGCGTGACGCCTTCCGCTGTAAGCAAAAGTATCCAGCGTCTGGAGCATCACTTCGCGCTTAAACTGTTCAACCGCACGACTCGGTCGTTGACACTGACTCAGGAGGGGCGCGACCTGCATGAACGCACGCTGCGCCTGCTGTCGGAAATGGAGGCGATCGAACAGGTTGCCGCCTCGGCGCGAGCCGAACCAGCGGGCATCCTGAAGGTCACCGCGCCGCTCCCAATCGGGGTTCATCTCATCGCGCCCGCCCTACCAGCATTTCGCAAGCGTTTTCCAAAGCTGTCGATTGACCTACGTTTGGGCGATCATCTCACCGACCTCGTCGGTGAAGGTTTCGACGTGGCTGTTCGCGTTGGGGATCTTGCGGGCTCTCGTTTGGTCTCGCGAGAGCTTTCGCCTCACTACATCGGAGCCTATGCGTCGCCGGACTACCTTGCCAAACGCGGGGTTCCCAGGCATCCCGATGACCTCGTGGATCACGATTGTGTGAATTTTCGTTTTCAAAGTTCGGGACAAGTCCTCCGCTGGACTTTTTCCACGGGCAAAGGGTCGCTCAGCCTCACGCCGGATGCAGGCATCATTGTTGATACCAGCGATGCGGTTGCTGCTGTCATGGCGGCTGGGGGAGGCGTCGGAATTTCACCGACGTATGTCGCTGCATCGTACGTTCGGCGTGGGGAACTTGTGCCGGTCCTCACCGAGTTCGTCGAACCGCGCTCCACTATCACGGCTCTTTGGCCGGAGAGCCGCCGTGGTAGCCCGAACGTCAAAGTATTCTTGGCATATCTAAAAAAGGTTTTTGCTTCGTATGCGGCAGACCAATGACGAGCAGCCGACGGTTTTCGGATTACCGAGAGGAACGGCCGAAGGTAAGCCGCATCTGATCGGAGCAGACTCGTCGATCGGACCGAATTGCTCAGTGCGCTACCGACGACAGCGCGAGAGTTCAGCTTGCACTACGCCAGCGAAATGGAGCGTGCCGAAGATTTAAGCGAACGTTTCGCCGATCCTACCTGCGAGCTAAGCGGTGAACGCCGTTCAGCGGCGTTCGTGAGCAGATTTACGATCAACTAGCATATCCGCACAGCCTCCTTTCCCCCCCGTCACCGGCACGACCTCCATGCCGGACGATGCGAACAGCCGGGCAGCCCCCCGCGGCATCGCTCAGTCGACCGCCTTCAGCGCATCGAGCCCGTCGGGCAGCCTGGCATCCGGAAACATCGTCGACAGCGTCGCATCGCGCCACCGCGCCGCCTCTTCCGCGCGCTGCGTTTCCGCCTGCTCGCACACGTACAGCGCATCGCCGCCGAGCAGCAGACGCAGCGGTACATCGTCGCGACGCGACAACTCGACGATCAGCGCCGCGATCCGCGCGGGGTCGCCGACCTCGTGGCCGCCATACGTGCCGAGCAACTCGAGAATCCTCCCGACCGACGGCTGGTAATCGGGCAGCAGCTCGTCGATGTCGCGCTTCGCCTGCGCGGCCCATTCGGTACGCATCCCGCCCGGTTCGAGCGTGCACACGCGCACGCCGAACGGCGCGACTTCCTTCGCGAGCACGTCGCTGAACCCGCCGACCGCCCACTTCGCGGCCTGGTACGCGGACAACCCGGGCGTCGACGTGCGCCCGCCGACCGACGACACCTGGAAGATGTGCCCCGCACGCTGCGCACGCAGCGTCGGCAGCACCGCGCGCGTCAGGTTGATCACGCCGAACAGGTTCGTTTCGATCTGATCGCGGAAGTCGTCGGCGCCCATCTGCTCGAATGGCGCCGTATGGCCGTAACCCGCGTTGTTCACCAGCACGTCGATACGGCCGAACGCCGCCTGTGCGGCCGCGACGGCCTGCGCGGCCGCCGCTTCGTCGGTGACGTCGAGTGCGACCGTCAGCAGCCGGTCGCCGTACCGCTCGGCCAGATCGGCCAGCCGCGCCGGATCGCGGGCGCCGGCCACCAGCCGGTCGCCCGCCGCGAGCACCGCTTCCGAAATCGCTCGCCCCAGGCCGCGCGCGGCCCCCGTTACCAACCAGACTTTCGACATGTTCCACTCCTTGATCGTGGTGAAATCACAAAAAAAATGAATGATTACTCACTCATTAATAAGGGCAACGATTCGGTCCTTCAGGACCTGCATCACCCTGCCCGAAACGCACCGCCGGCCGCCGCCGCGACACGCGCAACCGCGCGCGCCGCCACGACGGCAATCCTTCACTCACACCGCGTGCAGCACGGCCCACAACGCACGAAACCCGGCTTCCCGATAGGCATCCGCCCGTGCCGGATCGCGCGCGATCGACTCCATCGCCGTTTCCGCGATCGACGTAAACAATGCCGCGCAGAACGCATGCGCTTCGTCGCGGTTCAGCGCGCCCGACGCGGCAACCTGCTCGCGCAGCAGCGTACTGATCCCGCCGAAGCCTTCGGCGCCGGCCGCGCGATGCGCGTCGTCGATGCGCCCGCTCACGCCGAGCTGCTGCAGCGCGCGCCGCCCGTCCGGATTCGCGACGCCCCACGACACATAGCCGTTCCACGCATGCCGCACGGCCTGCTCGACCGGCGCGTGTTCCGGAAATCCGGTCATCATCGCTTCACGCATGTCGGCCTTCAGGCTCAGGTACAGCGCGTTCAGCAACGCATCCTTGGTCTCGAAGTACGTGAACACCGTGCCTTCCGCCACGCCGGCGAGCCGCGCGATGCGCGCGGTGGTCGCAGTGGCGCCGTCCTCGGCGAGCGCGCGGGCGGCGGCGGCGAGGATGGCTTCGTGCTTGTCGGGACTGCGCGGTCGAGCCACGTTCGATTCCTTTAATGAGTGAGCACTCAATCATAATCAAGCCTTCATCCGGAACGCAAGCGCTGTTACATCCGGGCGAACGCACACGCGATCCATCAAAACCGTGCACTATTAGGGTTTTGCCGTGCCGGCGCCCGGCGCCCTCGACGTTCGTTTCACGTTCACCGCTTCAAACCGCGAACCTCCCATGACGAATCAGCCTACCCAGACCGCGGCCGACCGGCCCGTCGACATGATCATCTTCGGCGGCGGCGGCGATCTGGCCGCCCGCAAGCTGTTGCCCGCGCTGTACATGGCGCACCTGCACTGCAATCTTCCGCCCGAGACGCGCATCATCGCCGTCGGCCGCCGCGACTGGGGCATCGACGGCTATCGCAAGTTCATGGACGAGCAGTCGCGCCCGTTCATCGACGCGAAGGCGTTCGACGCCGACGCGTGGAGCCGCTTCCTCGATCTCTTCAAGTACGTGCTGATCGACGTGAACGCGCCCGACGACTACCAGCGCCTCGCCGAAGCGGCGCGCGGCGAGGCGATCCGCGTGTTCTACCTGTCGACGTCGCCGGAGCTGTTCACGACGATCTGCGACAACCTGTCGGCCGCGCACCTGGTCGACGCGCGCTCGCGCGTCGTCCTCGAAAAACCGCTGGGCCACGATCTTGCGTCCGCGAAGGCGATCAACAATGCGGTCGGCAAGCACTTCGAGGAATCGCAGATCTATCGGATCGACCACTATCTCGGCAAGGAAACCGTGCAGAACCTGATGGTCCTGCGCTTCGGCAACCCGATCTTCGGGCCGCTGTGGCAGGCGCCGAACATCCGCAGCGTGCAGATCACGGTGGCGGAGACGGTCGGCGTCGGCAGCCGCGCGGGCTTCTACGACCATACGGGCGCGCTGCGCGACATGGTGCAGAACCACCTGCTGCAGCTGCTGTGCATCGTCGCGATGGAGCCGCCCGTGTCGCTCGACCCGGACGCGGTGCGCGACGAGAAGCTGAAGGTACTGCGCTCGCTGCGGCCGATGTCGCTGTCGGACGTCGCGCGCGACACGGTGCGCGGCCAGTACACGGCCGGCGCGGTCGACGGCCAGCCGGTGAAGGGTTACCTCGAGGAAGACAACGTGCCGGCGGACAGCCGCGCGGAAACCTTCGTCGCGCTGCGCGCGCACATCAACAACTGGCGCTGGGCGAACGTGCCGTTCTTCCTGCGCACCGGCAAGCGGCTGCAGCGCCGCCAGTCGGAAATCGTGGTCGAGTTCGCCGACATGCCGTTCTCGATCATCCCGAACGGCCCGCGCCATTACGGCAACCGCCTCGTGATCCAGCTCCAGCCGGAAGAGTCGATCCAGCTGCAGATGCTCGCGAAGGAACCGGGCAGCGGGATGAACATGGTGCCGGTCAACCTGAACCTCGACCTGCAGCAGGCGATTCCGGAGCGGCGCGCGGAAGCGTACGAACGGCTGCTGATCGACGTGATCCGCGGCCGCCTCACGCACTTCATGCGTCGCGACGAGCTCGAAGCCGCGTGGACGTGGGTCGAGCCGATCCTCGACGGCTGGAAGCAGCTCGGCGACCGGCCGCGCCTCTATACGGCCGGCACGTTCGGGCCGGCCGCTTCGTCGGCGCTGCTCGCGCGCGACGGGATGTCCTGGGCCGAAGAGGCGTAACGGCCGCATGACGGCGTGCCGCCCGCGCGGCACGCCGGATCAATGGGGGCGGCGCCCGCCGTCTTCCCGTCCGCGAGGCGCCGCTACTGCGGCTCCAGCCACGCGGCCTTGCGCCGCGTCGGCGTCCCGCCGCCGCCGTTGCTGCCGCCCAGCACCTCGATCATGTAGTCGACGAACGACGCAATCCGCGACGAGATCGCGGTATTGCGGTAATACACCGCATGGATCGGCTGCTCGACCTCGAGCGTCTGACGCGCGAGCACCTGCACGAGCCGCCCCGCCTCGCGATCCTGCGCGGTCATGAAATCCGACAGGCAGACGACGCCCGCGCCCTCCAGCGCGAGCTGCCGCAGCGTCTCGCCGCTCGACGAACTGACGTCCGGCTCGATGCGACACGCTTCGCCGTCGGCGCCGAGGATCGGCCACACGTTCAACGACTCGGGCTGCGTGAAGCCGAGCAGCGCGTGCCTGGCGAGCTCCTCGACCTTGCGCGGCTGGCCGTGCGCTTCGATATAGGCGGGGCTCGCCAGAATGCGCAGCCGGCTGTTGCCGATGCGCCGGCTGTGCAGCGTCGAATCCTTCAACCGGCCGATCCGGATCGCGACGTCGGTACGCCGCTCCAGCAGGTCGATGATGCCCTCGTTGCTGTTCAGCTCCAGCTCGACCTTCGGGAAGCGTGCGCGGTAGCCGCGCACGAGCGGCACGATCACGTGCAGCATGAACGGCGTCGCGGCGTCGACGCGCAGGCGCCCGGACGGCATCTCGCGCCGCGCGAGCATCTGCTCCTCCGCATTCTCGACCGATTCGATGATCGCGCGCGCATCCTGCAGGAACGCACGCCCCTCCTCGGTCAGTTCGAGCCGGCGCGTGGTCCGGCGCAGCAGCGTGGTCTTCAGCTTCTCCTCGAGCCGCGCGAGCGTGCGGCTCGTCGCCGACACGGTGAGGTCGAGCTGCTGGGACGCGGCGGTGATCGAGCCGGTGTCGACCACGGCGGCAAAGGCCTGGAGTTCGTCGAGCGTGATCTTCATTGTTGATCTGAAATCAAAACAATTTGGTTTATAGACCAGTTTTTCCGCAAAAGTAAAGTCGGCACACTGCGATCCATCCTTACCGGAACCAGGATCCACCATGCCACTCGCCCTGCTTGCGCTGACCATCAGCGCGTTTGCCATCGGCACGACCGAGTTCGTGATCGTCGGGCTGATCCCGACGATCGGCGCCGATCTCGGCGTCAGCCTGCCGTCGGCCGGCCTGCTCGTCAGCCTCTATGCCCTGAGCGTCGCCATCGGCGCGCCGCTGCTCACCGCGCTCACCGGCCGCGTGCCGCGCAAGACGCTGCTCGCCGGGCTGATGGCCCTCTTCACCGTCGGCAACCTCGTCGCCTGGCAGGCACCGGGCTACGAATCGCTGATCGTCGCGCGCGTCCTCACCGGCCTCGCGCACGGCGTGTTCTTCTCGGTCGGCTCGATCATCGCGACGACGCTCGTGCCGAAGGACAAGGCCGCGAGCGCGATCGCGACGATGTTCAGCGGGATGACCGTCGCGTTCGTCGCCGGCATTCCGCTCGGCACCTTCATCGGCCAGCACTTCGGCTGGCGCGCGACGTTCCTGATCGTCGCGCTGTTCGGCCTCGTCGCGTTCCTCGGCGCAGTCGCCTTCGTGCCGCGCGGGCTGCCGCGGACGCCGCCGGCGCCGCTCGCCCGCCAGCTGCGCGTGCTGGCCCAGCCGCGCCTGCTGCTCGTCTTCGCGATGACGGCCGTCGGCTACGGCGGCTCGCTGATCGCGTTCACGTACATGGCGCCGCTGCTCGAACAGATCGCCGGCTTCACGCCGTCGCAGGTCAGCCTCGTGCTCGTCGGCTACGGCGTGTCGGTCGCGTTCGGCAACGTGTGGGGCGGCAAGCTCGCGGATGCCGTCGGCCCCGTGAAGGCGCTCAAGCGGATCTTCCTGCTGCTCGCGATCGTGCTGCTCGCGCTGACCTTCACGATCCACGTGAAATGGCTCGCGGTGCTGACGATGCTCGCCTGGGGGGCGGTCGCGTTCGGCAACGTGCCGGGGCTGCAGGTGTACGTCGTCAAGCAGGCGCGCCACTTCGCGCCGGACGCCGCCGACGTCGCCTCGGGCTTCAACATCGCCGCGTTCAACCTCGGCGTGGCCGGCGGCTCGTCGCTCGGCGGCCTGATCGTCGCGAACGTCGGCCTCGGCCACACGCCGTGGATCGCCGCGGTCGTCACGCTCGGCGCATTCGCGCTCACCGCGCTGAGCGGCCGCCTCGACCGTCGCCACGGGCTGCCGGAACGCACGGCGGAACCCGTCGAACTCGCCCACTGAACGTCACTTTTTTGCAGGAGTCCACCCGCATGAACGCATCGACCCGACGTCCGCCGTTCGCCGGCAAGACTTTCGAAGTCCGTTACGACGGCCTCACCGCGCTCAACGCGTACGACGAGGACGGCCTCCACATGCGCTACGAGATCACCGAAGGCCCGTACGCGGGCGCGAAGGGGGAAGTCGAATACGCGTGGCAGCCCGTCGCCGGCGAGACCTATGCGATCGCGTGGCAGGAAGCCGACCGCGCGACGGTCGTGCACATCGACGATTTCGCCGCCGGCACGTCGCGCGCGTTCTTCACCGCGCCGTCGCTCGATTTCCACCGCCTCGCAGGCAGCTTGCGCGCGGTCTGAACGGAGCCCGACCATGTCCACCTCACTCGAGAAACTCGCCGACGGCGGCTTCAGCGTCGGCATCGAACTGCCGCTCGACAACGACTGGTCGCCGGCCGGCGACGCGAAGCGCCAGCACCAGGGCCGCCGCCCCGGCGTGCCCGACCTGGAGATCCACGCGGAGCTCGCGCAACTGGCCGACACGCTCGGCTTCCGCGCGCTCTGGGTACGCGACGTGCCGGTATACGACCCGTCGTTCGGCGACGCCGCGCAGGTGTTCGAAACGTTCTCGTATCTCGGCTACCTCGCCGGCATCACGAACGACATCCTGCTCGGCACGGCAGCCGTCGTGCTGCCGCTGCGCGAGCCGCTGCTGACGCTGAAATCGGCCGCGACGATCCAGGAACTGAGCGGTGGCCGCCTGATGCTCGGCGTCGCGAGCGGCGACCGGCCGGTCGAATATCCGCTGTTCGGCCGCGATTTCGCGTCGCGCGGCGCGAATTTCCGCGACCAGATCGCGCTGCTGCGCGACGGCGCGCGCGGCCACCTGCCGCCCGGCCTCGACGTGCTGCCGGTCGCCCGTTCGCCGGTGCCGCTGCTCGTCGCGGGCCTTGCGCAGCAGACGCCCGCGTGGATCGGCGAGCACATGGACGGCTGCCTCGCGTATCCGGGCACGCCGGCCGACCACGCGCAGCGCGCCGCGAACTGGCGCGCGGTGGCCGGCGACAAGCCGTACGTGAGCTTCATCCATCTCGACCTCGCGGACGATCCGCACGAGCCGCTGCAGCGGCACCGCTTCGGCGCCCGCGCGGGCCGCATCGCGCTGACGGAAGAACTGGCGGCGATGCGCGACGCGGGCGTGCGGCACATCGGCCTGCATTTCCGCCGCAACCGCCGCCCGCTCGACGAGACGATGGCCGAGATCGCATCGGACGTGCTGCCCGTCTTTCATCCGGCGACGAACGTGCAGACGCGCGCCGCATAAGGCCGGCAACGGCCTGCGGCGGGCCCGCCGCAGGACTTATATTTGATTTTAAGTCAAATATCATTGACTTCTATAGGCGTTTATTTCATCAGTCCAAGACGCCAGAATGACGCCTGACCCGTAATCGTTTCACCCTCCCTGGAGCACGTGATGAGCAAGATTCCCGCATTCGGCCTCGGTACCTTCCGCCTGCAAGGCCAGGTTGTCATCGACTCGGTCCGCAACGGCCTCGAAGTCGGCTACCGCGCGATCGACACCGCGCAGATCTACGGCAACGAAGCCGAAGTCGGCGAAGCGATCGCCGCCTCGGGCGTGCGCCGCGAAGACCTGTTCCTGACCACGAAGATCTGGGTCGACAACTACGCGCCGGAAAAGCTGGGCGCAAGCCTGGAAGACAGCCTGCGCAAGCTGCGCACCGACCATGTCGACCTGACGCTGATCCACTGGCCGGCCCCGGGCAACGGCGTATCGATCCAGGCATTCATGACCGCACTCGCCGACGCCAAGGCGAAAGGCCTCACGCGCCAGATCGGCATCTCGAACTTCAACATCGAACTGACGAAGGAAGCGATCGCGGCCGTCGGCAAGGAGGCGATCGCCACGAACCAGATCGAACTGAGCCCGTACCTGCAGAACCGCAAGCTCGTCGAGTTCCTGAACGGCGAAGGCATCCACGTGACGTCGTACATGACGCTCGCGTACGGCAAGGTGCTCGGCGACCCGGTGCTCGGCGCGATCGCCCGCCGTCACGACGCGACGCCCGCCCAGGTCGCGCTTGCGTGGGCGCTGCGGCTCGGCTACTCGGTGATTCCGTCGTCGACGAAGCGCGAAAACCTCGCAAGCAACCTGCTCGCGCAGACGCTGCGCCTCACCGACGAAGACATGGCGCAGATCGCCGCGCTCGAGCGCAACGGCCGCGAAGTCGACCCGGCCGGCCTCGCGCCGCAGTGGGACTAAGCGCGCCGCCCCGCCTCATCGACCCGTCCACGGCCAGCCGGCCGCGGCATCCACAGGACACCACCATGACCCAGGACCCGCTTTTTCAACCGCTGCAACTCGGCGCGCTGACGCTGCCGAACCGCATCGTGATGCCGCCGATGACGCGCTCGCGCGCGAGCCAGCCCGGCGACGAAGCCAACGACCTGATGGCCGCGTACTACGCGCAGCGCGCGAGTGCGGGCCTGATCGTCAGCGAAGGCACCTATATCGCGCCGCTCGGCAAAGGCTACGCGTGGACGCCCGGCATTCACACGCCGTCGCAGGTCGCCGGCTGGCGCAAGGTGACCGACGCCGTGCATGCCGCGCACGGCCGCATCTTCGCGCAGCTGTGGCACGTCGGCCGGTTGAGCCATACGAGCCTGCTCGGCGGCGCGCAACCCGTATCGTCGTCGCCGATCCAGGCGAAGGGCGTGAACGTGTTCATCGCCGGTGAAGACGGCAGCACGCCGGGCTTCGTGCAGGCATCCGAGCCGCGCGCGCTGTCGATCGACGAGATCCGCGAGATCGTCGACCAGTACCGCGCCGCCGCGCGCCACGCGATCGAGGCCGGCTTCGACGGCGTCGAGCTGCACGGCGCGAACGGCTACCTCGTGAACCAGTTCATCGATTCGAACGCCAACACGCGCACCGACGCATACGGCGGCTCGCTCGACAACCGGCTGCGCTTCCTGCGCGAAGTCACGCAGGCGCTGATCGACGGCACCGGCGACGCCGCGCGCGTCGGCATCCGCCTCGCGCCGCTGACCACGCTGAACGGTTGCGTCGACGACGATCCGGAAACGACCTATCTCGCGGCCGCGAAGCTGCTCGGCGAACTCGGCGTCGGCTACCTGCACGTCGCGGAAGCCGACTGGGACGACGCGCCGCTGATGCCGGTCGCCTTCAAGCAGCAACTGCGTGCCGCCTACCCGGGCGTGCTGATCTACGCCGGCGCGTACACCGCCGAGCGCGCACGCGAGGCGATCGCCGCCGGCTGGGCCGACCTCATTGCGTTCGGCCGCCCGTTCGTCGCGAACCCCGACCTGCCCGAACGCCTGCGCACCGGCGCCGCGCTCGCGCCGCACGACCGCAACACGCTGTTCGGCGGCGGCGCCCGGGGCCTGACCGACTATCCGACGCTCGCGCAAGCCGCGGCCTGACCGCCGTCCTCCACGCAGGTCGACATCGACCCGGTCGCGATCCGCTGATCGCGCCTGCGCCCCCCGACGATCGCGGCCGCTATCGCCGCGATTGTCATTTCCGAATGGCAGCCTGTGCATTCGGCGTCTAACGTTGACAGGATCCCCTCCGCACGACCGCCACCCGACCTGAAAGGACGCTCCGCCATGCCAAGCCGTTCCCCGACACGCGACATGCTGCTGGCCCTGGCGGCCGGTCTTTCCCTGGCGGCCTTCGCCGCACCGGTGCGGGCCGACGACGCTGCCGGCCTCGCGCCGCCGGCGCCGGCCGCGCCGGTACTGTCGACCACCGCGACCGGTGTGCAGATCTATTCGTGCGAATACGATGCCGACCATCGGCTCGCGTGGGCCTTCCAGCGTCCGGAGGCGACGCTGTTCGACGGCGGCGGCACGCTCGTCGTGCGGCATGGCGCGGGGCCGTCGTGGGAGGCGCTCGACGGCAGCCGCATCACCGGCAAGAAACTCGCGGAAGCGCCGAGCGCGAGCCCCGCCAGCATTCCGCAACTGCTGCTCGCGGCGACGCCGGCCGCCACGGGCACGCTTGCCGGCGTGCGCTTCGTGCAGCGGCTCGACACGGCGGGCGGCACGCCGCCGGCCGCATCGTGCCCGACCGAGCACGCGGTCGGGCGCTTTCCGTACTTCGCGCGATACGTGTTCCTGAAGTGATGCGCGCGGCGGCGCGGGCACCGGGCATCACCCGGTACCTTTCACCCTCGCGACCAGTTAATCAGTTTTCCTATCTTTCAGGCCCGGATGCGTGAAACCGCCGGCATCTTCGTTCCGGCTGCTCAGCCGATCCGCATCGACAACTCGACGTCGCCGCCGAACGGCACCGACAGATAGCCGTTTTCCGGCGCGCGCACGTACGCGAGGTAGTCGGGGCTGTATTCCGCGTTGTCGGCCACGACGAACGCCCCCGTTCTGAGGTGCGGCTCGACCCGCGCCAGGATTTCCGGATACAGCGCCTTCGCGCCGTCGAGCAGCAACAGGTCGACCGCATCCGGCAGATCGACGGCCAGCGTGCGCAGCGCGTCGCCCTCGCGAATCTCGACGAGATCGGCGAGCCCGGCCGCGGCCAGGTTCGCTTGTGCGCGCACGACCTTCGACGGCTCGAACTCGCTTGTGATCAACCGGCCGCCGCCGTTGTCGCGCAATGCGGCCGCGAGATGCAGCGTCGAGATGCCGAACGACGTGCCGAATTCGACGATCGCCCGCGCGCCGCCGCTGCGCGCGAGCATGTACAGCAGCGAGCCCGTCTCGCGCGACACGGCCAGCGGATAGTCCTTCAGGCGCGCATACAGATCGGCGTAGTCCGTCTTGCTGCGCATCAGCCGCGCTTGCTCGTCGCGCGACACGCCGGCGAAGCCGGGGCTCGTCGCGGGCGACGACGCCTCGGCTTCGTCGAACAGGCGCGCGAGCAGCGACGCCAGCGGGTCGTGAATCAGGGTGGTCATGCGGTTCTCCAGTGTCAGGTTGAGTGCGTCAGTGCGCCCGACTAGAATATGACTAACTATTCATGTTTTACTATTCGCATTGGCCAACCGCCCATGACCGACCGCCGCAACGCCCCGATCGCCACGCGCAGGCTGCCTCGGCAGGCGCGCTCGACCCGTCTCGTCGAAGACGTTCTCCAGGCCGCTATTCAGGTTTTGGCCGCCGAAGGCGCGCAGCGCTTCACGATGGCGCGCGTCGCCGAGCGCGCCGGCGTGAGCGTCGGCTCGCTGTACCAGTACTTCCCGAACAAGGCGTCCGTGCTGTTCCGGCTGCAGCACGACGAATGGCGGCAGACGTCCGACATGCTGTGCCGGATACTGCAGGACACGCGAAAAACGCCGCCCGAGCGGCTGCGCACGGCCGTCCATGCGTTCATCCGCTCGGAATGCGACGAGGCGGGCATGCGCATCGCACTCGACGACGCCGCGCCGCTCTATCGCGACGCCCCCGAGGCGCAGGCAGTGCGGACGGAGGGCCACCGGGTCTTCAACGCGTTCATGCGCGAAGCGCTGCCCGGCGTGCCCGACGCCACGCATGCGCTCGCCTGCGAACTGGTCATGACGACGCTCACGTCGGGCGGCAAGACCTTCTCCGAAACCGCGCGCACGCCGGCGGAAATCGATGCCTATTCGGCCGCGATGGCCGACATGTTCTGCGCGTACCTCGCGCATCTCGCGCGCGCCTGACACGACGAGCGCCGAAAGGCGTGCGCGCAAGCCGCGCGCGGCACCGGTATCATCCGGCTGCCGCTGCCGCTGCCGCTGGCGCATGGCCGCAGGTCGCGCCGCCCGCCGCCGTTCGCTTGCGCGTGCGCAGCCCCGATGAAAGATACTCGTAATATTCGATACCTCACCCGCTTCCGCCGGGCCCGTCGACCCCGCATTCAAATAGTCGCCTTAACGGATTCGAACTAGGCGTATACACGTGTGTCGCCGCATCGAAGCCCCGTTGCACGCCGATATAAGCGCTGCGACATGCGCTGCATGCTCTTCCCCCGATGGGACGTGATGGGCCGCTCGCCTAACCTTCGCTACGGCAAAGCACACGTGACGGGATCGCCCTCACCACGCGTCGTCCGGCGCGACACCCTCGCGATCGTTTCGATTCGCGCGTAACGACACGCATCACGCGTCATTCGTCCCCACGACGTTGCCGAACAATCCCAACTAGATACGAGACACCCTGACGACGGTTCGCGACGAGCCGTTTCAGCATGCTGATAAAGGAGCAAGCTCATGAGTGATACCCCGGTGCAGCCGACGGTCGACGTCGGCGCGGCAAAAACGGACTTTGGCACCCCGGGAGTCATCGACCGGTACTTCGGCATTTCGTCGCGCGGCAGCACGCAGCGCCGCGAGATCATTGCCGGCGTCACCACCTTCCTCGCGATGGTCTATTCCGTGTTCGTCGTGCCCGGCATGTTCGGCAAGGCCGGCTTCGACACGAGCGCCGTGTTCGTCGCGGTCTGCCTCACCACCGCGTTCGGCTCGCTGCTGATGGGCCTGTGGGCGAAACTGCCGATCGCGATCGGCTGCGCGATCTCGCTGACCGCGTTCACCGCGTTCGGCCTCGTGCTCGGCAAGGGCCTGCATCCGACGGTCGCGCTCGGCGCGGTGTTCCTGATGGGCCTCGTGTTCACCGGCATCTCGGTCACCGGCGTGCGTTCGTGGATCCTGCGCAACCTGCCCGCGGGCGTCGCGCACGGCACGGGCATCGGCATCGGCCTGTTCCTGCTGCTGATCGCGTCGAACGACGTCGGCCTCGTGATCAAGAACCCGGGCGCCGGCCTGCCGGTCTCGCTCGGCCAGATCACCGCACTTCCGGTCATCATGTCGATCGTCGGCCTCGCCGCGATCTTCGGCCTCGAGAAGCGCCGCGTGCCGGGCGGCATCCTGCTCGTCGTGATCGCGATCTCGATCTTCGGCCTGATCTTCGATCCGGCCGTGAAGTACCACGGCATCTTCGCGCTGCCGTCGCTGAGCGCACCGGGGCACGAATCGCTGATCGGCGCGATGGACATCAAGGGCGCGCTGTCGATGGCCGTGCTGCCGAGCGTGCTGGCACTCGTGATGACCGCCGTGTTCGACGCGACCGGCACGATCCGCGCGGTCGCCGGGCAGGCCGGCCAGCTCGACGAGAACGGCCGCATCATCAACGGCGGCCGCGCGCTGACGGCCGACTCGATCAGCTCGATCTTCTCCGGTTTCCTCGGCGGCGCGCCGGCGGCGGCCTACATCGAGTCGAGCGTCGGCGTGGCCGCCGGCGCGAAGACGGGCCTGGCAGCCGCCGTGGTCGGCCTGCTGTTCCTCGTCGTGATGTTCTTTTCGCCGCTCGCGGGCCTGGTGCCGTCGTACGCCACCGCACCCGCGCTGATGTACGTCGGCCTGCTGATGCTCGGCAGCGTGAGCAAGCTGCACATGGACGACATGGTCGATGCGATGTCGGGCCTCGTGTGCGCGGTGTTCATCGTGCTGACCGCGAACATCGTGACAGGCATCATGCTCGGCTTCTCGACGCTCGTGATCGGCCGCATCGCGAGCGGCGAATTCCGCAAGCTCAACGTCGGCACCGTGCTCATCGCGGCCGTGCTCGTCGCCTTCTATCTCGGCGGCTGGGCCATCTGACCGCGACACATGCGCGACGTCGCCTGCAGAAGGGCGGCGCGCATCGGGACGACGACGTCTCCTCCACCATCATCGTTGATGGTCTCCAGGCCTGGGAACGCGAGTTTCCAGGCTTTTTTTGCCGGTGCGCGCGACGCGGCGAAGCGCCGCATCGCCGCCGCGCTGCCGCCGCACTGCGAATCCGCCGCCGGTGCTACGATCGCGTTTTGTGTTCCGGAGCAGACATGAACGCGCTCGGCATCGTCTCCGAATCGGACAGCAGGACCTCGGCGCGCAAGCCGCCGTTCATCCCGTCGTTCGGCTTTTACGAAATACACGAATCGAAGCCGATCGATGCCGATCCGGCGCGCATCATCAATGCGGTCTCCGCGATCGACATGCGCACGGATCCGGTCGTCGATACGCTGCTCAGCCTCCGCGAATTCCCGGCCGCGCTTGCCGCCTCGCTGTGCCGCGGCACCACGCGACGCGAACGCGAACGCTTCGGCCTCCATGCATTCACGCCGCTGCATCGTGACGACACGTCGCTGTCGCTCGGCCTCGTCGGCCGCTTCTGGCGTCCCGCGCCCGACGTGCGCGCCATCGCCGATGCCGCCGCCTTCGTCCGGCACGACGACCCGCGCGATGCGAAGCTGGTGCTCCGGTTCGAGGTCGTCGGGCTCGCCTCGGGCGCGCACATGCTGCGCACGGAAACGTTCATCCACTGCCCGAGCGAGCGCACGCGCTGGCTGCTCACGCCGTACTGGCTCGCGATCCGGCTGGGGAGCGGCTGGATCCGGCGCCGCACGCTCGCGGCGGTGGAGACGGCGCTGGCCTGAGCCGGCCGGTCAGAACGGCTTGATCACGACCAGCCCGACGACGATCGCAGCCGCGGCCACGACCGCGCCCGCCGCCTGCCCGAGCCACGCCGCCGGCGCGACGGCGAGATCGTCGCGCGCCATGCGCCGCAGCGTGCCGGCCAGCATGCCGTGCAGCGCCGACAGCGCGACGACGACGGCAAGCTTCGCCGACAGCCACGCCGCGCCGAACCAGTGACCGCTCAGCGCGATCGCGATCCCCGTGACCCAGACGATCGCGAGGGCCGGCGCCGTCACCGTGCGATCCCAGCGCCGCACCGCGCGATGCACGGCGAGGTTCGCGATCCGGACACCGACGGACAACATCAGCAGCCCGCCGACGAACGTGACGACAGCCGCCACATGCACGGCCTTCAGCACCAGGTAGATCATCGCGCGTGCCGCCGGCGCGCGATCCATCCCGCACTCGCCAGCCCCGCGAACGGCACGACGGCCGACAGCACGAGCCGCGCGACCTCGCGCCCGCTCCACAGCCCGCTCGAGGCGGTGCCGGCGAGCGCCCACACGTACATCGCGAACGCGATGCCATGCACCGGCCCCATGATCGATACCGCGGCCGGATAACCGGCCAGATGCTTGAGCGGCACGGCGACGCACACCAGCACGACGAGCGTGGCCGCCTCCAGCAACGACAGGTACTGCAGGTTCCGCAACGCGTTGCGATCGTCTTGTGTCATCGGCCGGCTCCATCCAGGTTGATCCGCCGCGATTGTCGCGTGTGGTACGGGTTCCGGCCATTGGCTAGAATGACATCTTTCAACGGATTCCGGCCACGGCCGCGAACGCCATGCACACGGTCGCCGTTCTCGCCTTGCCCGATGTCGTCCCGTTCGACCTGGGCATCGCGTGCGACACGTTCGCGCGCGTGCGGTTGCCCGACGGCGCGCCCGCCTACCGCGTGCGCGTGTGCAGCGAGCAGCCGCGCGTCGCCGGCGACCTGTTCGAGCTGCGCCCGCCGTTTCGTCTCGACGCGCTGGCCGACGCCGATACGATCATGGTCCCCGGCACGTCCGTGCCGCTCGCGCCGACGCCGCGCCGCGTGCTCGCCGCACTCCGCGAAGCGGCCGCGCGCGGCAGCCGGATCGCGTCGATCTGCAGCGGCGCGTTCGTGCTCGCGGAAGCCGGGCTGCTCGACGGCCTGCGCGCGACGACGCACTGGCTCGCGGCCGCCGAACTCGCACGCCGCCATCCGCACGTCGACGTCGATCCGAACGTGCTGTTCGTCGACAACGGACAGATCCTGACGTCGGCCGGCGCGGCGGCCGGCCTCGACCTGTGCCTGCACATGATCCAGGCCGACTACGGCGCGGCGGTGGCCGTCGACGCCGCACGCAGTGCGGTGGCGCCGCGCGTGCGCGAAGGCGGGCAGGCGCAGTTCATCGCGCCGGAATGGCCTGCCGGCGGCGACGGGCTGCAAGACCTGATGGACTGGCTGCAGGCGAACCTGCGCAAGCCGCTCACGCTCGATGCGATGGCCCGCAAGGCGTCGACGAGCGTACGCACGCTGACGCGGCGCTTCCAGGCGCAGACGGGCACGTCGCCGCGCCAATGGCTGCAGACCGCTCGCGTCCGGCACGCGCAGCAGTTGCTGGAGTTGACGGAGCTGTCGATCGAACATGTCGCGACGGAAGCCGGGTTCGGTTCGGTCACCGCGTTTCGCGAACGGTTCGCGCGCATCGTCGGCACGTCGCCGCAACGCTATCGCCAGACGTTCCGCGCACGCGCCGGCGCATGACGTTCCCCAGGACCGCCATCCGAAGCATGAAACCGTCGCCCCCTTTCGCGCCAACCGGACCCGACCGATGACCCGCATCCGCAACCCGCTGAACATCGCGCAGCTCCAGGCGTTCGTCTCCGCCGCGCACCTCAAGAGCCTGCGCGCCGCCGCGCGCGAACTCGGCGTCACGCAGCCCGCGATCACGCACACGATCCGCGAACTCGAAACGGCGCTCAATGCGGAGTTGCTCGCGCGCAGCGTGCGCGGCGTCGAGCTGACCGCATGCGGCCACGCGCTGCTGCCGCGCGCCGAGCAGCTGCTCGGCGACATCCGCCGCACGGTCGAGGCCGTCGAGCAGGTGAAAGGCGAGATGTCGGGGCGCGTCGCGGTCGGCACGATGCCGTCGATCGCGCTGACCGCGCTGCCGCACGCGGTGACGGCGTTCCGCCGGTCGATGCCGAACGTGAGCCTCCATCTGGAGGAAGTGACGGTGCCCGACGCGCTCGCGCAGCTGCGCAACGGCACGCTCGACATCGCTGCGATGCACCATGTGCCCGCGCTCGACCGCGATTTCACGCAATCGCCGCTGCTGTCGACCGAATTCACGATCGTGATGCGCGACGGCCACCCGCTCGCGCATGCGCGCCGTTTAGAGGAACTGCTCGATGCCGAGTGGATCGTCACCGTCGGCGCCGAGCAGTTTCCGCACAGCGTGATGGTCGGGATGTTCGAGAAGCACGGGCTGCCGCTGCCGAAACGCCTGCTGCGCTCGCCGATGTCGTTCGCGGTGACGCTCGGGCTCGTCGCGCGCTCCGACGTGATCGGCTGCTTCACGCGCCCGCTGGCCGCGATGGTCGCGCCGCTCGGCATCCGCACGGCCGAACTCGACGAAAGCATGCCGCGCTTCGACCTGTCGATCATCGCGCGGCGCGACCTGCTGCCCACGCCCGCCGTGTCGCAATTCGTCACGTGCCTGCGGCGCGCGGTCAACGAAACGCTCGGCTGAATCGTTCCTGTGTCTGAAACGGCGGCGCCCGCAACGCGCCGCCGCCGGGCCCGGTATCGGGGCTTGTCCTAGGCGCCCTGCCGGTATTTTGTCTTGATAATCTTGCGCACGTCGCGCACCCGCATCGGGTGGGCGAAACGGACTGTCCGACGCGAAGCCGCGGCGGACCGAAGGCTTACGGCGCGGCACAACCGCGCACCCATCGAACAAAACGAGGAGTCACCGAGTGAAAAAGATTCTTGCGGCTGTGACCGTTGCCCTGCTCGCCGTATCGGCAGGCAGCGCGTACGCGAAGGACTGGTCGACCGTGCGGTTCGGCGTCGACGCCAGCTACCCGCCTTTCGAATCGAAAGGCGCCGACGGCAAGGTTGTCGGTTTCGACGTCGATCTCGGCAACGAAATCTGCCGCCGCATCCACGCGAAGTGCGTGTGGATCGAAAACGACTTCGACGGGATGATCCCGGCGCTGAAGGCCCGCAAGTTCGACGGCGTGCTGTCGTCGATGTCGATGACGCCGGCGCGTCAGGAACAGATCGCCTTCTCGGCGAAGCTGTTCAACACGCCGACGCGCCTCGTCACGAAGAAGGGCACGGGCCTGATGCCGACGGCCGAATCGCTGAAGGGCAAGTCGGTCGGCGTCGAGCAGGGCACGATCCAGGAAACCTACGCGAAGACGTACTGGGCGTCGAAGGGCGTGAACGTCGTGCCTTACCAGAACCAGGACCAGGTCTACGCCGACCTGATCTCCGGCCGTCTGGACGGCGCGCTGCAAGACGCGGTGCAAGCCGAGATCGGCTTCCTGAAGACGCCGCGCGGCGCGAACTTCGACTTCGCCGGCAAGGACATCGACGATCCGAAGACGCTCGGCAACGGCGCCGGTATCGGCCTGCGTAAGGAAGACACCGACCTGAAGGCGAAGATCGACGGCGCGATCGCCGGCATGCGCAAGGATGGTACGTACGACAAGATCGCGAAGAAGTACTTCGATTTCGACGTCTACGGCAAGTAATACGGCCAGCCGGCGCGCCGCGCGCCGCGATGAAACGGGCTCCGCGAGGAGCCCGTTTTTTTTGCGCGCGCGGGTTGGGCGACGTTATTTTTTTCGTACCAAACCGATGATTCACAAGGAAAATCCGCGCGTTCCGGTACCGGTTTGATGGCGACGACGCAGGCAACGTACAATCGTCCTTCCACGCACACCGGATCCTTCGCGGCTGCGCCGCACTCCCCCATCATGCAAACGCAGACCCATCCGCTGATTTCCCCCGCCGTCGGCACCGAACGCCAGATCACGAGCTTCCACTACGGCCCGCGCGGCGGCAAGAAGGTCTACATCCAGTCGTCGCTGCATGCGGACGAACTGCCCGGCATGCTGGTCGCCACGCTGCTGCGCCGCAAGATCGCCGCGCTCGAGACGGCCGGCAAGCTGCGCGGCGAAATCGTGGTCGTGCCCGTGCCGAACCCGATCGGCCTGTCGCAGCACGTGTTCGGCGATCACCTCGGCCGTTTCGAGCTCGGCTCGATGCAGAACTTCAACCGCAATTTCTACGATCTCGCGGCACTGGTGCTGCCGCGCGTCGAACACCATCTCACGAACGACGCGCAGCGCAACCTCGTCGCCGTGCGCGCCGCGATGCGCGAAGCGCTCGACGAGCAGAAGCCGCGCACCGAACTCGACTCGCAGCGCCTCGCGCTGCAGAAGCTGTCGTTCGACGCCGATATCGTGCTCGACCTGCACTGCGACAGCGATGCGGTGATGCACCTCTACACGAATCCCGACCTGTGGCCGGACGTCGAGCCGCTGTCGCGCTATCTCGACGCGCAGGCGTCGCTGCTCGCGCTGAATTCGGTCGGCAACCCGTTCGACGAAATCCACAGCTTCTGCTGGTCGGATCTGCGCAGCCGTTTCGGCGACCGCTTCCCGATCCCGAACGGCGCGATTTCCGTCACGGTGGAACTGCGCAGCGAACGCGACGTGTCGTACGAACTCGCCGAAAAGGACGCACAGGCCATCGTCGAGTACCTGACCGAGCGCGGCATCGTCGACGGCACGCCGGCGCCGCTGCCGCCGCTCGCGCATCCGGCCACGCCGCTCGCGGGCACCGATCCGCTTGTCGCGCCGGTGTCGGGCGTGATCGTGTTCCGCACGCCGGTCGGGGCGATGATCGAGGCGGGCCAGGCCGTGGCCGACATCGTCGATCCGCTGACCGATCGCGTCGTCACGCTGAAGAGCAGCGTATCGGGCGTGCTGTACGCGCGCCAGATCGTGCGCTTCGCGACGGCCGGCATGGAAGTCGCGCGCGTCGCCGGCGCGACCGCGATCCGCACGGGTTCGCTGCTGTCGGCCTGAGCGCGCGGCCCGCGCGCCGGGCCACGGCGCGCAGCGCACGCACCAACGAAATCGCCCGCTTGCGCGGGCGATTCGCTTTCCGGAGGGCACGTCGGCGGCCGGCGACGGCCGCCGGCCGTTCGGCGTGAAGACCGTTCAGAATGCCGGCACGATCGCGCCGCCGAACTTCTGGTCGATAAACTTGCGCACGTCGTCCGATTCATAGGCCGCGACGAGCTTCTTCACCCACGGCTTGTCCTTGTCCTGCGCACGCACCGCGATCAGGTTCGCGTACGGCCCGCGCAGGTCCTCGATCGCGATCGCGTCCTTCACCGGCGTCAGCCCGGCCTTCACCGCGTAGTCGGTATTGATCGACGCGGCATCGACGTCGGGCAGCGCGCGCGGCAACTGCGCGGCGTCGAGTTCGACGATCTTGATCTTCTTCGGGTTCTCGGCGACGTCGAGCGGCGTCGCGTTCACGCCGTTCGTGCCGACGCCCGGCTTCAGCTTGATCACGCCGTACTTCTGCAGCAGCAACAGCGCGCGATTGCCGTTCGACGGGTCGTTCTGGATGCCGACCTTCGCCCCCACCGGCAAGTCCTTCAGGGACTTGAGCTTCTTCGAGTAGAAGCCCATCGGCGCCGTGTAGGTGAGCCCGACGTTCACGATCCTGTAACCGCGCTGCTTGATCTGGCTGTCGAGGAACGGCTGGTGCTGGAAGCCGTTCGCGTCGAGGTCGCCCGAATCGAGCGCCGCGTTCGGCTGCACGTAGTCGTTGAATTCGATGACCTTGATCGCGAGCCCTTCGCGCGCGGCGACCTTCGTCACTTCGGTCCAGATCTGCGCGTCGGGGCCGCTCATCGTGCCGATCTTCAGCGTTTGCGGATCGGCGTGCGCGCCGGGCGCCGCGAATGCCAGCGCGGCGGCGAGTGCGCCGAGGCCGGTCAGGATCGAACGTCGCATGGTGTCCTCTTGTCCCGTGTCGTTTGTTGGAGCACGGATCGTGACACGGGGCCCGAACGCGACAAACCAAGCTTATTTCATGTGCATATTCCGGATCGGGATCGATTCTCTGCCGAAATCGGTATAACCCCCGCTGGCCAACCCGGGCAGAATTCGGTGTCGCATCGGCGCCACACATTCTTCATATGACAGTCGCTGTCATATTCATTACGTGCCCCGCCGATAAAGTTGCGGCCGGTCCGTGAAAGCGCCCAGAGAGAGCGCCGGAACCGCAACTGGACACGCCATTTATTCGCTCGGAGAATCCTTTGAACAAGAAACTGTTGACCATCGCCGCCCTGGCAGCAACGGCCGGCACGGCGCACGCACAAAGCAGCGTGACGCTGTACGGCGTCATCGATGCCGGTATCAGCTACGTGAACCACAGCAAGACCGCCAACGGCGGCACGGGCAAGCTGTTCAAGTACGACGACGGCGTTGCCCAGGGCAGCCGTTGGGGCCTGCGCGGCACCGAAGACCTCGGTGGCGGCCTGAAGGCGATCTTCGTGCTCGAAAACGGCTTCAACAGCGGCAACGGCACGATCGGCCAGGGTGGCGCGATCTTCGGCCGCCAGGCTTACGTCGGCCTGAGCCAGTCGCAGTACGGCACGGTCACGTTCGGCCGCCAGTACTCGTTCTCGACCGACATCCTCGGTTCGAACTACTCGACGGGCGGCAACACGGTCGCGGGCAACTACGCGTACCACGTGAACGACATCGACCAGCTCACGTCGAGCCGCATCAACAACGCCGTGAAGTTCCAGAGCGCGAACTACTCGGGCTTCACGTTCGGCGCGTTGTACGGCTTCTCGAACTCGACGGACTTCGCGGGCGCACCGGCCACGACGTCGGGCACGACGACGACGGCAGGCTCGTCGCGCGCATACAGCTTCGGCCTGAACTACGCGAACGGCCCGATCTCGGTCGGCGCCGCCTACACGGACATCCGCTACCCGAGCCAGTCGTCGCCGGCCTTCTCGACGACGATCGCGAACCTGAGCACGGGCAACGTCCGCGACCTGCGCACGTACGGCGTCGGCGGCCGCTACGTCTGGGGTCCGGCAACGGCATGGATGCTGTGGACGCGTACGCAGTTCTCGACCGTTTCGGGCGCGGGCGGCACGTTCTACAACGCATACGAAGCAGGCGCGAAGTACGCGTTCACGCCGGCCCTGTCGGGCGGCCTCGGCTACACGTACACGAACGCGACGCAGAACGGCAATTCGTGGCACTGGAACCAGGTCAACGGTATCGCCGACTACGCACTCAGCAAGCGGACGGACGTGTACGGCCTGGTCGTGTACCAGCAGGCTTCGGGCAAGGGCGTGCAAGCGCAGATCGGCTCGAGCACGAGCTACTTCAACACGTCGGGCACGGGTTCGAAGAACCAGATCGCCGCCCGCATCGGCATCCGTCACAAGTTCTAAAGCGTCCGCTTAACTCGCGGATCACGACGGCAAGAAGCGCCCCGCTCCACGCGGGGCGCTTTTTTATGGGCTTTTAAGTTTCGCTTAATTCTGGGCTGAGACGATGCTCTCACCCCCCCTGTTGGCCGCCTGAGCATCGGCGGCTTTTTTTTTAAATGCCGACGGCGCCGCCATCGATTGCCCACAAGACAGGATCGGAGGCCATGATGATCGAAGATACCGTTTTCAGCCATCTGCACGCGATTCTGACGTGCCAACACTCGCTGCCGGTCCAGAGTTGCCGCGTCTCAGTCGAAATGCAGCGCCCGTGGGGCCGACCGTATCGGCTCGTCGAATGGACGATGCATCTCGACGCCCCCGCACGGCGCCAGATCGTGCCGGCCGAATCGACCGACGAAGAGATCGCCGAGGTCGTCGCCTCGCACGTGCCGGGCCGCCTTTACGGCGACGGCCGGCTGCAGTTCTGACCGCGCTCCCGCGCCGCCCGCGTCCCGCCTGTCGGCCGCGCCGCACGCATCGTGCGGCAGTCGGTCTCGTTTGACGCGGCAACGAAACCTGCTACGCTGCGCGTTTTCGTCCACGCAACACACGATGGAAAACGCATTCAACGAACGTGGCGTCATGGTCACGCGCAACGGCCTGTCGGCCGCCGGGCAGGTATTCGCACTGCGTGACATCCGTCACGTCGATGTCGTCAAGATTCCCAAGAACCGCCTCGTTCCGTCGCTGATCTCGCTGATCGGCGCGGCCATCGCCGTCGCAGGCGGCATCGGCGCATCGAGCGCCGCGCTCGTCGTCGGCGTGATGCTCGTCGTCGTCGGCTACCTCGCCTGGGCCACGCAGGACATCACGTACCGGCTGATGGTCGAGATGCCCGACGGCAAGCGCGAAGCGCTGTCGAGCACCGACGCCGCGTTCGTCGAACGCGTCGCGCAGGTCGTGCGCGATGCACAGGCCGCCAAGACCGCCAACTGATCCCCTTCACGCGGCTGCACGCTTCGATTCACGGTTGCCGGACGCACGCGGTGCGTGCCGGCACGTGTCGGCACGTGCGGCTGCCTCGGCGAACCGTATTCCCGCACGTCATCGCCCGCCCCGCGCCTGCGCCGCGCGCGCCGACCGCCTAGTATGGAAGGAGCGGCGCGCCGCCGCATCGTCCGAGGAGGCCAGCATGAACGTCCATTCGCTGTCCGGCACGCTTCGCGCGCAGGAATTGCTGATCGTGTCGATGATCCGCGCGCTACCCCCTGACGCACGCCGCGCGCTCGTCGACCTCTACACCGAACAGATCGTCTTCGCCGAACAGGCCGGCTTCGACGTCCACAGCGATCGCGCGACGCACGAAGCGTTCATCGCGCACGCGCGCAACCTGCTGATCCGCATCGAAGCGCTGGCCTGACCGGCGCGCGCACGGCTCCCGAAAGGGCTGCCGCGGCGCGTGCGAGCCGCGCACGCGAGCGCTCACTCACGCCGCCTTTCGTCCTTGTATTGATAATAATTCTCATTTACACTGGTAAAGTTGTCAGTTGCCTTTCAATTCGCCGTTTGCCGCCTGCCGCGCGCAAACGGGCCAGCCAGGTGAACGCGTCACCCAGCCAGCCTTCGGGCTTGTTATCGTCAATGGGAGACCACCTGTGCATTGTTATTCGCTGGCGCGGCGGCCGATCTGTGCCGCGCTGTTCGGCGCGTTCGGCCTGTCCGCCGCCACGGCTCACGCCGATTCGTCGCCGCAAGGCGCCAACCCGCCTTCCGCCGTCCTCGTCGCCGCGTCCGCGCGCGGCGACGCGGCGCTGCTCGACCCCGTCACCGTCACGGCCACCCGCACCGCCACCGCCGCGAGCCGCACGGCGGCATCCGTGTCGGTGATCACCGACGAGGATCTCGAGGAACAGCAGGCCACCAACATCAAGGATGCACTGCGCTACGAGCCCGGCATCACGGTGCGCCGCACCGCGTACCGGCCGGGCAGCGCCGCGCTCGGCGGCGGCCGCGACGGCGATTCGAGCATCAACATCCGCGGCCTCGAGGGCAACCGCGTGCTGCTGATGGAAGACGGCATCCGCCTGCCGAACGCGTTCTCGTTCGGCCCGCTCGAAGCGGGGCGCGGCGACTACGCCGACCTCGACACGCTCAAGCGCATCGAGATCCTGCGCGGGCCGGCATCGGCGCTGTACGGCAGCGACGGCCTGACCGGCGCGGTGAACTTCATCACGAAGGACCCGCGCGACCTGCTGTCGATCTACGACAAGCCGTACTACTTCTCGTTCCGGCCAAGCTACGACTCGGCCGACCGCAGCATCGGCGCGACCGTGTCGGCCGCGGGCGGCAACGACCGCATCCAGGGGATGATCATCGCCGACGGCCGGCGCGGCCACGAAGTCGATACGCGCGGCAGCAACCATTCGGCGAGCACGCTGCGCACGACGTCGAACCCGCAGGACGTCTATTCGGAATCGCTGCTCGGCAAGCTCGTGCTGACGCCCACCACGCGCGACACCGTCAAGTTCACCGCGGAAACGGTGCAGCGGCGCGTGAGCACCGACGTGCTGTCGGCGATCAACCCGCCGACCACGCTCGGCCTCACGACCCACGACCGGCTCGAGCGCAACCGCTTCAGCGTCGACTACGACTTCCGCGACGACGCGTTCCGCTGGTTCCAGACCGCGCACCTGCAGTTCTACTACCAGGACGCGAAGCAGGACCAGTACGCGTTCGAGACGCGCGGCGCGCCGCTGAAATCGCGTTCGCGCGACAACCAGTACCGGGAACGCACGTTCGGCGGCTCCGCGTTCGCCGAAAGCGGCTTCGCGACCGGCCCGTTCGCGCACAAGCTGCTGTATGGCGTCGACGGCAGCCTGTCGCGCGTGACGAACCTGCGCGACGGCACGGTGCCGGGCGTCGGCGAAGCGTTCCCGAACAAGGCGTTCCCCGACACCGACTACACGTTGTTCGGCGCGTTCGTGCAGGACCAGATCGGCTACGGCCGCCTGCTCGTCACCCCGGGCCTGCGCTTCGACACGTACCGGCTGAGCCCGACCGAAAACGATCCGCTGTTCACCGGCAAGGCCGTGTCGACGAGTGCGAACGAACTGTCGCCGCGCGTCGCCGTGCTCTACGAGATCACGCCGGCCGTCATTCCGTACGTGCAGTACGCGCACGGCTTCCGCGCGCCGACGCCCGACCAGGTGAACAGCAGCTTCTCGAACCCCGTGTACGGCTACACGTCGATCGGCAATCCGAACCTGAAGCCCGAGACGAGCGACACGTTCGAAGCCGGCCTGCGCGGCAAGGCCGGCACCGGCTACGGCGTCGTGCGCTACAGCGCGGCCGCGTTCACAGGCCGCTACCGCAACTTCATCTCGCGCACGACGATCGCCGGCGCCGGCCGGCCGTCGGACCCGTTCGTGTTCCAGTACGTGAACTTCGCCGACGCGCGCATCCACGGCCTCGAAGGCCGCGCCGAATGGGTGATGCCGAACGGCATCACGCTGAAGACGGCGATGGCGTTCACGAAGGGCTCGACGCAGAACGACGGCGCGGCCAGCCAGCCGCTGAACACCGTCAACCCTTTCTCCGCCGTGTTCGGCGTGCGTTATGAGCCGAGCGAGCGCTGGTTCGTGCAGACCGACCTGCTGTTCCAGGCCGCGAAACGCGACAAGGACGTCGACAAGTCCGATTGCTCGAACAAGGCGTGCTTCACGCCGCCGTCGTCGTTGGTCGTCGACCTGCGCGGCGGCTACCGCTTCAGCAAGCACGTGAGCGCGACGATCGGCATCCGCAACCTGTTCGACCGCAAGTACTGGAACTGGTCGGACGTGCGCGGCATCGCGGCCGATTCGCAGGTGCTCGACGCGTATTCGTCGCCCGGCCGCACGGTCGCCGTCAGCATGAAAGTGGATTTCTGATGCGCATCGCCCGCGCACCCACCCCAACCGCTACTTGAAGGAGTCCGACATGATGCAATCCGCCCTTCCCGGTCAATCGGCCGGCCCGGCCCGTGCGGCCGCCGCGCTGCGCGACGCATTCATCAAGCTCAAGACCGAGCGTCAGCTGCGCAACCGCGACGTCGCCCAGGCGCTCGGCGTCAGCGAAGGCGAGGCGCTTGCCGCGTTCGTCGGCGAGCACGTCGTGCGGCTCGACGCGCGCTTTCCGGCGATGTTCGAGGAAATGCCGCGCCTCGGCCGCGTGATGGCGCTCACGCGCAACGACACGGCCGTCCACGAGAAGGACGGCGAATATGCGCAGATGAGCCACGACGGCCCGGTCGGCCTCGCGCTCGGCGACATCGACCTGCGCATCTTCTATCGTCACTGGGTGTCGGCGTTCGCGGTGCGCGACGAAACCGCGCACGGCCCGCTGAAGAGCCTGCAGTTCTTCGACGCGCAAGGCCATGCGATCCACAAGGTGTACCTGCGCGCGCACAGCGACCACGCCGCGTACGACGCGTTCGTCGAACGCTGGCGTGCGCCGTCGCAGGAGCCGGGCCTCGACGTCGCGCCCGCCGCACCGAAAACACCCGAGCGTGCCGACACCGAGATCGACGTCGCGGGCTTCCGCGCCGCGTGGGAAGCGATGACCGACACGCACCAGTTCTTCGGCATCACGCAGCGCTTCGGCGTGAGCCGCATGCAGGCGCTGCGTCTCGCCGAGCCGCACCATGCATATCCGGTCGAAACCGCGCATGCGCTGCGCCACGTGCTTCAGCAGGCGGCACAAAGCGGCCAGCCGATCATGGTGTTCGTCGGCAACGCGGGGATGATCCAGATCCACACGGGTCCCGTCGCGAACGTGCGCGAGGTCGGCGCATGGATCAACGTGCTCGACCCCGGCTTCAACCTGCATGTCCGCGAAGACCTGATCGCCGCCGCCTGGGTCGTGAAGAAACCGACGAGCGACGGCATCGTCACGTCGCTCGAACTGTTCGACCGGCAGGGCGACCACGTCGCGCTGCTGTTCGGCGAACGCAAGCCGGGCAAGGTCGAACGCGACGACTGGCGTGCGCTCGTCGCGACGCTGCCGGCGGCCGCACGCGGGGGCGCGCGGTGAGCGCGCGGCCGTTCGATCCGCGCCGCCGCGCCGTGCTCGCGGGCGCGGCGGCCGGCGCGCTCGCGGGCGCGCTGCCCGGCAGCGTGCTCGCCCAGGCTGCGCAGGCCGCCCCGAAGCGCGTGGTCGTGATCGGCGGCGCGCTCGCGGAAACCGCGTTCGCGCTCGGCGGTGCCGAGACGCCGCGCTACCGGCTCGTCGGCGCCGACACGACCTGCACGTATCCCGACGCCGCGAAGCGTTTGCCGAAAGTGGGCTACCAGCGCGCGCTGTCGGCCGAAGGGCTGCTGTCGCTGCGCCCCGATCTCGTGCTCGCGTCGGCGGAAGCCGGCCCGCCCACCGCGATCGCGCAGGTGAAAAGCGCCGGCGTCACGATCACGACGTTCGACGAACGCCACGACGTCGAATCGGTGCGCGCGAAGATCACGGGCATCGCGCAAGCGCTCGACGTGCGCGAGGCCGGCACCGCGTTGCTGCAACGTTTCGATCGCGACTGGCAGGCCGCGCGTGACGCGGTCGCCGCGCGCGCGCCTGCCGGCGTGCAACCGCCGCGCGTGCTGTTCGTGCTGAACCATACCGGCAACCAGGCGCTCGTCGCCGGCCAGCGCACGGCCGCCGACGCAATGATCCGCTATGCGGGCGCGCGCAACGCGATGCAGGGCTTCGATCACTACAAGCCGCTGACGACCGAGGCACTCGCGGCCGCCGCGCCCGACGTCGTGCTGATCTCCGACGAAGGGCTGGCCGCCGTCGGCGGTCGCGCCGCGCTACTGGCAACGCCCGGTTTCGGTGCGACGCCGGCCGGCCGCGCGCGGCGCGTGGTGTCGCTCGACGCGCTGTTGCTGCTCGGCTTCGGCCCGCGCCTGCCGCTCGCCGTCACGACCCTGCACCGACGCCTGTCGGATGCGCTCGCCTGATTCCGGATCATCTCGATGCCCGCTCACGCTTCGCCCTTCTCCGCGCCGTCGCCCGCCTCGCGCGCCGGCGCCGCGCGCGTCGGCACGTCGCGCCGCCTGGCGCCGGTCACCCTGGCCGCGCTCGCCGTGCTCGTGTGCGCGATGTCCGTCGTCGCGCTGTGCGTCGGCGCGTATCGCATTCCGCTCGCGGAGGCCTGGGCCGCCCTGAGCGGCGATGCCGCCGCGCAGCAGGCGCGCGCGGTGCTGCTCGACATCCGCGCGCCGCGCGTCGCGCTCGCGCTGCTGGTCGGCGGCGGCTTCGGCGCGACCGGTGCCGCGATGCAGGCGCTGTTCCGCAATCCGCTCGCCGATCCGGGCCTCGTCGGCGTGTCGAGCGGCGCCGCGCTCGGCGCGACGACGATGATCGTGCTCGGCCCCGCGCTCTTTGCCGCGCACGTGAGCGCGGCCGCGCTGCCCGTCGCCGCGTTCGTGGGCGCGCTCGCGGTCGCCGCGCTCGTTTATCGGCTCGCCGCGTCGCGCGGCCGGCTCGCGCTGCCGCTGCTGCTGCTCGCCGGCATCGCGATCAACGCGCTGGCCGGCGCGGCGATCGGCCTGCTCACGTTCGTCGCCGACGACGCGCAGTTGCGCTCGCTGACCTTCTGGAGCCTCGGCAGCCTCGGCGGCGCGCAATGGCCCGCGCTGGCGGCCGTCGCGCCATGCGTCGCGATCGGCTGCGTGCTGCTCGCGCGCGAACGCGACGCGCTGAACGCACTGCAGCTCGGCGAAACCGAGGCATTGCATCTCGGCGTGCCCGTGCAGCGGCTGAAGCGGCGTGTGCTCGTCGCGGTCGCGCTCGCGGTCGGCGCGCTCGTCTCGTGCGCGGGCATCATCGGCTTCATCGGGCTCGTCGCGCCGCATTGCGTGCGGCTCGCGTGCGGCCCCGACCAGCGCATCGTGCTGCCCGGCGCCGCCCTGCTCGGCGCGTTGCTGACGCTCGCCGCCGATCTCGCCGCGCGCACCGTCGCCGCGCCGGCCGACATTCCGCTCGGCGTGCTGACCGCGCTGCTCGGCGCACCGTTCTTCCTCGCGCTGCTGTGGAAGAGCCGCGGCGCGCTCGGCGGGTAATCCCTTTTTCACGACGACCATGCTGACCGCCCACCACCTCGACGTCGCCCGCCGGCACCACGCGATCCTGCGCGACCTGTCGCTGTCGATCGAACCCGGCCGCGTGACCGCGCTGCTCGGCCGCAACGGCGCGGGCAAGAGCACGCTGCTGAAAACCTTCGCCGGCGAACTGACCGGCAGCGTCGCGCCGAACGGCGTGCGCGTGACGGGCGACGTCACGCTGAACGGCGAGCCACTCCAATGCATCGACGCGCCGCGGCTCGCGTGCCTGCGCGCGGTGCTGCCGCAGGCCGCGCAGCCGGCGTTCCCGTTCAGCGTCGACGAAATCGTGCTGCTCGGCCGCTATCCGCATGCGCGACGCAGCGGCGCGACGTCCCACCGCGATCGCGACATCGCGTGGCTTGCGCTCGAACGCGCGGGCGCCGATGCGCTCGTCGGCCGCGACGTGACGACGCTGTCGGGCGGCGAGCTCGCACGCGTGCAGTTCGCCCGCGTACTCGCGCAGCTGTGGCCGGACGACGACGCAGCGAAACGCGGCCCGCGCTACCTGCTGCTCGACGAGCCGACCGCCGCGCTCGATCTCGCGCACCAGCATCGCCTGCTCGACACCGTGCGCGCGGTTGCACGCGAATGGCAGCTCGGCGTGCTCGCGATCGTTCACGATCCGAACCTCGCCGCGCGGCACGCGGATACGATCGCGATGCTCGCCGACGGCACGATCGTCGCGCACGGCGCACCGCGCGACGTGATGACGCCCGCGCATATCGCGCAATGCTATGGATTCGCGGTAAAGATGGTGGACACCGGCGACGGTGCGCCGCCGGTGATGGTGCCCGCGTAGCGCCGAGCGCCGCACGGCTCGATGCCCGCCATCGTCCGCCGCTTTCATTCGAGATCGTTTGCCCCTTTCCTTCGAGGCGCCCCATGCCCGTTCCGATGACTCGCATCATCCTGTACGTCCACGACGTCGCGTTGCTGAAAGCGTTCTACCAGCGGTATTTCGCGTTGCCCGTCATCGAGGAGATCGACGGCGAATGGGTCGTGCTCGACGCCGGTGCGGTCGAACTCGCGCTGCATCGGGCCGGCCCGGCGTTCCGCCACGCGGCCGTGCCCGCGCACGCGAACGCCGGCACCCGTCACGTCAAGCTCGTCTTCCGGATCGATGCCGATATCGACGCGCATCGCGACCGGCTCGCCCGCGACGGCGTGGCCGTGCGCGATCTCAAGCGCTACGACGGCTTCCCGTACCGGATGGTCGACGGCATCGATCCGGAAGGAAACGTCTTTCAGATGATGCAGCCCGACTGAACACCGTCCCGGTCGACGTGGCCGCGAGCGCTCAGTGCTCCAGGTCCGCCGCGCCGAACGTCCGCATCTTCCAGCCGAGCCGCACGGCGAGCATCCGCATCGAGAACCCGGTCGCGAGCGCGACGATCGTCGCGCCATCCGCGTCGATGCCGAGATGCGGCATGCCGACGTACAGCGCACCGGTGACGAACGCGACGCTTGCATAGAGCTCCTCGCGCAGGATCAGCGGCATCTCGTTGCACAGCAGGTCGCGCAGCATCCCGCCGCACACGCCCGTGATCGCGCCGGCCAGCACGACGATGATCGGCGCGATGCCGGTCGACGCGCCGACGTCGCAGCCGATGATCGTGAACGCCGCGAGGCCGATCGCATCGACGGTGACGAACAGCGTCTTCATCCGCGCGACGTGCCGCGCGGCCCACGACGCGACGGTCGCCGCGACCAGCGTGATCACCAGATACTCCGGATGCGCGATCCAGCCGAGCGGATAGTGGCCGAGCAGCACGTCGCGCACGGTGCCGCCGCCGAGCGCCGTCACCGCGCCGACGAGCGCGAGCCCGAAACGGTCCATCCCGCGGCGCATGCCCATCAGCGCCCCCGACATCGCTTCCGCGACGATCGCAATCAGATAAAGCGTATGCATGGCGCGCGTCAGTCGTCGGTCCGGAACAGGTCGAGCACACGTTCGCGCTCGGCCGCATCGACAGCCGCGGGCATCGGCGCGTCGGGCTTGCCGCTGTCGCCCGGCGCGTCGGGCTTGTCGGTTGCCGGCGCGCCGCCGCACGCGAAGCGGCTGCGAATATACGCCGGCACGTCGGCCGTGCAGGCGCCGTGCGCGTATTCGGCGTAGACGAAGTCGCCATCGACGAGCGCGACGTCCTGCGGCGGCGTCGCGTCGACCGGCGTGCGCCCGTCGACGGCCGTCTTCATGTAGTCGAGCCAGACCGGCAGCGCGAGCGTCGCGCCGGTCGCGCGCCCCATCGGGCGCGGCGTGTCGTAGCCGAGCCACGCGACCGCGACGATGCCCGACGAGTAGCCGGCGAACCATACGTCCTTCGACCCGTTCGACGTGCCCGTCTTGCCGGCCGCGTCGTCGCGGCGCAGCGCGAGCGCGCCGCGCGCGGTGCCGGCGCGCACGACGTCGCGCAGCATGCTGTCCATCACGAACGCGTTGCGCGCCGAGACGACGCGCTCGCCCGACGGCGCGGTCGCCTCGTACATCGCGCCGCCGTGACGCTGTTTCACCGACAGGATCAAGCGCGGCTCCATCCTCGTGCCGCCGTTCGCGAACACGCTGTAGGCGCTCGCGAGTTCGAGCGGCGTCACGGCGCCCGCGCCGAGCGCGAGCGGCAGCGACGCCGGATTGCGCTGCGCGTCGAAACCGAAACGCACCGCATGCTGCTGCACGTAACGCGCGTCGGTGGCCTGCATCAGGCTGACCGCGACCAGGTTCTTCGAGCGCACGAGCCCCCGCCGCACCGGGATGAAGCCCTCGTAGCGGTTGCCGAAATTGCGTGGCCGCCACGGCTGCGCGCCGGTTTCCGCGCGCGTGAGCGTGCGCTGCGTGTCGTCGACCAGCACGCCCGGGAAGTAGCCCTTCTCCAACGCCGCCGAATAGACGAACGGCTTGAAGCTCGAGCCCGGCTGGCGATACGCCTGCAGCGCATGGTCGAACACGTTGCGATTGAAATTCGCGCCGCCGACCAGTGCCAGCATGTCGCCGGTTGCCGCATCGAGCGACACGAGCGCGCCCTCGAGCCCATTGCGCGCATCGCGCTTCGCGCGCGGCTGCCGGTTCAGCGTGCGCTCGAGCGCTGCTTCGGCCGCGCGCTGGTCGCGCATCGAGATCGTCGTCGTCACGTCGAGGCCGAGCGTGTAAGCGTCGTCGTGAAACCGCTCGACCATCATCCGGCGTGCGCGCTCGGCGACGTACGGCGCCGCGACGATCCCCGGCGGCGGCGTGGTCGCCAGCACGATCGGCGCATCGACGGCCGCGCGATACGTCGCGTCGTCGAGCTGGCCGAGCGCATGCATGCGGCCGAGCACGTAGTCGCGCCGCGCGGTCGCGCGCGCCGGGTTGACGACCGGGTTGAACGCGGAGGGCGCCTTCGGCAGCCCCGCGAGCACGGCCGCTTCGCCCGCGCTCAGCGCGTCGAGCGGCTTGCCGAAATACACGTTCGCGGCGGCCGCGAAACCGTACGCGCGCTCGCCCAGGTAGATCTCGTTCATGTACAGCTCGAGCAACTTGTCCTTGCTGTACTCGCGCTCGAGCTTGGCGGCCATCAGGATCTCGGCGAGCTTGCGGCTCAGCACCTTGTCGCGCGTCAGGTAGAAGTTGCGCGCGACCTGCATCGTGATCGTGCTGCCGCCCTGCCCGGGCTGCCCCGTCACGACGTTCGCGAACGTCGCGCGCGCGAGGCCGCCGACATCGACCGCGCCGTGCGCGTAGAACTTCGCGTCCTCGGCCGCGAGCAGCGCGTGCCGCATCAGCGGCGGGATGCGTTCGAGCGGCACGAACTCGCGCCGCTCGACGCCGTATTCGGCCAGCAGGTCGCCGTCGCGCGAGAAAATCCGCAGCGGCAGCGCGGGACGATAGACGGCCAGATGCTCGACGGACGGCAGTTGCGTCCAGATGCGATTGATCGTCCAAACGCCGATGCCCGCGCACGCAAGCGTCAGGCCCAGCAGCACGCCCGCGAGCGTGCGCCACACGCGTCTGCGGCGCGGCGGCGGGGCGGGTGGCGGTGGCGGGTTGGCGGTGTGGTCGGTCATGTCGGGCTCCTTCTTCAGTGCCCGCGACGGCCGGCGCGAGAGGAGCGCCGACCGTTCACGGAAGGCGCGCATTGTCGAAGGGATCACCCGAAACCGGAACATTCTTTAGCCAAAGTTTGGCAGGCTAAATTTTATTCAGGAAAGCGCGCCGGAAGCCTTCCGCGCGGCATGTGCGGGCCTGCGGCGTATCGTCGCCGCAGGCCCGCACGCGGCACGCGCTCCGGTTCGCTTGTACCATCGTGTGATGTTCGATCGATACCTTGGCCTGTGGGGCCTCGTTCCCGACGGCGGCGCGATCCTGACCGCGAGCGGCGGCCTGCTGCCGGTGGTCTGGCAGGGCCGGCCCGCGATGCTGAAGGTCGCCACCTGCGACGAGGAGCGGCGCGGCAATGCGCTGATGGCCTGGTGGCACGGGCAAGGCGCCGCCCGCGTGTGGCTGCACGACGGCGACGCGATCCTGCTCGAACGCGCGCAGCCGGCGCCGACGCTCGCCGCATTGTCGGCAGCGGGCCACGACGACGACACGATACGCATCGCCTGCAACGTCGTCGCGCGGCTGCACGCGCATCGAGCGCCGCGGTTGCCTCCGGTCGTGCCGCTGCACGAGTGGTTCCATGCATGGCTGTCGCGTGACGCGGGCGACGACGTGCTGCGCCGCTCGGCCGCGGTCGCACGCCAGCTGCTGACCGAAACCGCCCCGACCGTCGACGAAGTCGTCCTGCACGGCGACATCCATCACGGCAACCTCCTGCATTTCGGCGATCGCGGCTGGCTCGCGATCGACCCGAAGGGGCTGCGCGGCGAGCGCACGTTCGACTACGCGAACCTGTTCTGCAATCCCGCGCACGACATCGCGGTCGATCCCGCGCGTTTCGAGCGGCGCGTCGCGCTCGTGACCGACGCCGCGCAACTCGACCGGCAGCGGCGGCTGCAATGGATTCTCGCGTGGTCGGGCCTGTCGGCCGTATGGTTGATGGAAGACGGCCTGCCGCCCGATACGCGGCTGCAGGTTGCGCAACTCGCGGCAATCGCGCTCGGTCTGTAGCAATACGCCCCGACCGTGAAGAGCGGGTCCATACCGGATTTCCAAGGGAAAGCGGCGAGGACAACCGGTATCCGGCCGGAAGCGGTCGCTCGCGCTGGTTGCGCCGAGGGGCCGCTTCGCTCCACGCAACTGCCGGACGGCTTCATGCGCCGGCATGCGACGTGAACAAGCGTCACGTCAGCTGTTTTCGTTCATCGTCAGGATGATCTTGCCCACGTTCACGGCCGACTCCATCCGTCGATGAGCGGCCGCGGCATCGGCGAGCGGAAACACGCTGTCGACGACCGGCTCCAGGCCTGCCCCGCCCGCGAAGCGGTCCAGCCAATGTTCGCGAAACCGCCGCACCATCGCGTGTTTCTCGCGCGGGTCGCGCGACTTCATCACCGTGCCGATGATTTGCAGATGACGGTACAGGATCTGTTCGAGACCCACGCTCACGTCACCGCCGCCGCCGAGTATGCCGACCTGCACCAGCCGGCCACCGTTTGCCAATGACGCGACATTCCGGGAAAAATACGGCGCGCCCACGAAATCGATCACGACATCGACACCGCGTTTGTCCGTCCTGCTGGCAGCGACTTCCGAAAAATCCTGCGTCTTGTAGTCGATCGCATGGTCCACACCCAGTTGAACGATCCGTTCCAGCTTCGAAGCTTCGGCAGTCGCGAATATCGTCGCACCGGTTGCATAGGCCAACTGGACCGCCGCGGAACCGACCCCGCCCGCCGCGGCATGAATGAGCACCGAGTCGCCGCGCTGCAAGCGGCCAAGATGCAACAACGCTTCGTGTGCGGTGACGAAGACTTCCGGTATGGCAGCCGCATGCACGTAGTCGATCGTCGCCGGAATGGGCATCGCCATTCTCCAGTCGATGCGCGCCAGTTCCGCATAGGCCCCGCCGCCCACGACGCCCATGACACGATCGCCGACCTTGTAACCCTGCACGGCAGGTCCGGTCTCGATCACCTCGCCGGCGATTTCGAGCCCCATGATCGTCGAATCGCCGAAGTTCGGCCGGCCGTATCCGCCTCGCCGATGCGTCAGATCCGCGCGATTCACGCCCGCGGCATGGACGCGTACCAGCAGATCGTCGGGACGAACCTCGGGTGCCTGGACCTCGGCGAGCTGGAGAACCTCGGCCTCGCCGAATTCGTTGAATGTGATGGCTTTCATTTCGAACCTTCCTGCGTCGTGGATGAATGGCCGGCGAAATCGTCGGACCGGGTTGGTGCGCCAAGCGTCGCCTGCGCCGCGGCGGATGCCGAGATCGCCGCGGGGAACCCCGCATAGAACGCGAGGTGAGTGATCGCCGCGGCGAGTTCTTCGCGCGTTACGCCGTTCGTCAACGCGCGGCGCAGGTGCGCCGGCAACTCGTCGAGGTGGCCCCCCGCGATCAGCGCGGCGACGGTCACGAGGCTGCGGTCGCGCGGCGAGAGCGCCGGATCGCTCCAGATCCGCGGATAGAGCGTGTCGTCGACGAATGCCGAGAGCGTCGGCGTAAAGGCGCGGGCGGCTTCCCGCGGGCTGCCGAAATCTGCGTGAGACATGGCGATTCCCCTTCAAGCCTGGCTGACGAACTTGTGCGTGAGGTAGTACTCGATGCCCTCGGCACCGCCTTCCGAGCCGTGGCCGCTTTCCTTCATGCCGCCAAACGGCAGTTCGGTCGAAACGATGCGGTACTGGTTGATGCCGATCATGCCGGCCTCGAGACCGTCCGCGACATCGATGGCCATGCGCGCACTGCTCGTGAACGCATAGGCGGAGAGCCCGTACGGCAACCGGTTCGCTTCGGCGAGCCCGTCGGCGAGGCCATCGAAGCGCATCAGCACCGCGATCGGGCCGAACGGTTCTTCGTGCATCACGCGCGCGTCCTTCGGCACGTCGGCGAGGACCGTGGGCTCGAAGAAGTACCCTTCGCCCTCGATGCGCTTTCCGCCGGCCAGAACCGTTGCGCCACGTTCCACCGCGTCGGCGACGAGTTCCTCCATCTTGGCAAGCTGGCGCGGATTCGCCAGCGGCCCGACCTGCGTGCCGGCCTCCATGCCGTTCCCGACCTTGAGCGCGTTGGCCGCACGCACGAAGTGACCGGCGAACGCGTCGTAGACGTCGCGCTGGATCAGGAAGCGCGTCGACGAGATGCAGATCTGGCCCGTGCCGCGAAAGCGATTCGCCGCGCCTTCGACCGCGGCCTTTTCCACATCCGCATCGTTGAATACGAGGACGGGCCCGTGGCCGCCCAGTTCCAGCGTGATGGGCTTGACGCCTTCGGCCGCGCGCGCCGACAGCAGACGGCCGATCGGCACCGAGCCCGTGAACGTCACCTTCCGGATGACCGGGGACGCGATCAGGTGCTTCGACACCTGGTCGGGCACGCCGAATACGACTTGAAGCACGCCCTTCGGCAAACCGGCGTCATCCAGTGCGCGCGCCAGCGCGAGCGCCGTGGCGGGGCTTTCCTCGCCGGGTTTGATGATGACGCTGCATCCGGCGGCGAGTGCGGCCGAGAGCTTGCGCGCCGGGGTGATCGCCGGAAAATTCCACGGCGTGAATGCGGCGACCGGCCCGATCGCCTGTTTCTTCACGAGCTGTTGCACACCCGGGCGGTTGGACGGCACGACGCGGCCGTCGATGCGGCGCGCCTCTTCGGCGAACCATTCGAAGTAGTCGGCCGCACGCAGGACTTCGTCGCGGCTTTCCGCCAGCGGTTTGCCTTCCTCGAGCGTCATGACGGTAGCGATGTGCTCGGCACGCTCGCGCATCAGTTCCGCGCCGCGCTTGAGAATGCGCGCGCGTTCGGCCGGCACGGTGCGGCGCCAGACGTCGAACGCCTGGGCGGCGACTTGCAGGGCGCGATCCAGATCGGCTGCCGTCGCCAGCGGGACGCGTCCGATCTCGATTTGCGTGGCGGGATTGATCACCGGCGCCGTTTCGCGTTCGCCCGCGTCGATCCATTCGCCGTTGATGAAAAGATGAAGTGCGTCGTACGTGATGTCCATGGCATTGACCTCTATGTTTAGGATTACGATTCAATTTAAGTTCGCGGCGAGCCGGACAGGAGAACCCGCGCCGCGCCGTGTCGGGATGATCCGCCGCATCGGGCTGGGCCCGGGTTCGAAACGTCGGTGCTCCGACTGCCTGACTTCGGGACTCAGTCTAGGCGTGAAGCGGGCGGCAACTTAGAGGGGCCGGAAAGAATGAATCTTGTCTGTGGAGAGAAAATCGCCCCGTCGGCACGAAGGCATATTGCAAGGATGCATAAAAACGACACTGGATTTCACGCTGACGGCACGAAACAGGCACGGGCCCTATCATCACAGGCTCGCGCGGGCCGGAACGCGGCGATTCGACGAAAAATTCAAAGCCAGGGTGCGTAATGGACAAGGTTCACACCATGTCGGTGTTTGCGAAAGTGGTCGAGATGGGCAGTTTCACGGCGGTCGCGAACCACCTCGATACGACTGTCGGCAACATTTCCCGAGCGGTATCGGTACTTGAGGACAATCTCAACACGCGGTTGCTGCAGCGCTCGACGCGACGGCTCGTGGTGACCGATGCGGGGCGGCGTTTTTACGAGCGCAGCGTTGCGATCCTCTCGGACATCGAACGAGCGGAAGCGGAAGCCCGCGATGCGCTGCTGGAGCCGCGTGGTGTATTGCGCGTGCATGCGGTTCCGGGATTGGGCCGCCAACTTGTTGCGCAAGCCGTGCTGGCCTATCGGAGCGCCTACCCGGAGGTATCGGTCGATCTCATGCTGTCGCAGCGGATGCCGAATCTGCTCGAAGAGCAGCTCGACGTGGCGGTCGTGATTGCCCGCACGCTGCCGGACTCGGCGTACGTGAGCCAGAAGATCGGCGCAAGCCACTGCATTCTGGCGGCGTCGCCCGATTATCTGGCGCGGCATCCGGCGCCCGAGTGCGTGGAAGATCTCGCCGATCACACGTGCGTGCGCCTCAGCACGGTCGATTACGCACCGGACGAATGGCATCTGCAAGGCAAGGCCGGCGAGGCCGTGTATCGTCCGTCGGGATCGCACTTCAGTATCAACGACATGGATGCGATGTCCACGGTACTGCAGGAGGGCGCGGGGATCGGACTGATCGCCGCCTTCTCGGCGATCGACGATTTGCGCAAAGGATCGCTCGTTCGCGTCCTGCCCGAATTCCACACCGCCCAGCGCAACGTGTATGCGGTGTATTCGTCCCGTCAGTTCGTCGACGCGAAGATCAAACGGTTCATCGATGTCCTGAAGGTGCGGGTCGGTGACCGCTTGAATGCGTATGCGGAGGAACTCGCCATCGCGGTCGCATGACCGGCTTCACGGTCGGCGTGGTCGGGGCCGCGCCGGACACTCACGGAAACCCATGAAGAAAAGCCCGCCGGCTTGCACCGGCGGGCTTTCGTGTCCGACCTGCGTGGCGGCGCGTTAGCGCGCCGGGTTCAGCAACAGGTTCATGTGACGGTTCACGTCCTTGTACAGCAGGTAGCGGAAGCGGCCGGGGCCACCCGAGTAGCAGGCCTGCGGGCAGAACGCGCGCAGCCACATGAAGTCGCCCGCTTCGACCTCGACCCAGTCCTGGTTCAGGCGATAGACGGCCTTGCCTTCCAGCACGTACAGGCCATGCTCCATCACGTGCGTTTCCGCGAACGGAATCACGCCGCCCGGCTCGAACGTCACGATGTTCACGTGCATGTCGTGACGCATGTCGCTCATGTCGACGAAGCGCGTCGTCACCCATGCGCCGTTGGTACCCGGCATCGGGATCGGCTCGACGTCCTGCTCGTTGGTCACGAATGCGTCCGGCAGCGGAATGCCGTCGACGGCCTGGTAGTGCTTGCGCACCCAGTGGAAGCGCACCGCGGCATCGCTGACGTTGTGCAGCGTCCAGTCCGCGCCCGGCGGAATGAACGCGTAACCGCCCGGCTTCAGCGTGTGCTGCTTGCCTTGCAGCGTCAGCTCGGCCTCGCCTTCGACGACGAACAGCACGGCTTCGGCGTGCTTGTCCTGCTCGGGCTTGTCGCTGCCGCCGCCCGGATTCACTTCGACGATGTACTGCGAGAAGGTTTCGGCGAAACCCGACAGCGGGCGGGCGATCACCCACAGGCGCGTGTTCGTCCAGAACGGCAGCCAGCTCGTGACGATGTCGCGCATCACCCCCTTCGGGATCACCGCGTACGCCTCGGTGAACATCGCGCGATCGGTCAGCAGATCCGTCTGCGGCGGGTGGCCGCCATGCGGCGCGTAATACGTTGTCTTAGACATAGTGCATCCAGGCAATGGGTTGGTCCGGCCCCTGGCGCAAACGGCATCGGGCGGTTCGCACGCGCGTGGGGCACGCATGCGGCGGCGGGACATCGTTGCCGGGGTGGCTTGAAAGCGCGTGCGCCTTCGTTCGGTCGGCCAGGCTTCGCGTCGGGTCCGTCCGGTTCATCGGACGCGGCGACCCGGGTTGTCGGGTCCGGCGGCCGGCCGCGGCGCTCGCGGTCATGCGGCGAGGCGCGGCGGGCGGCACGGTTCGACTCCGTACGCGGGCACCGCCGACGATAGCGAAGTCGATCGCGATCGACCAATTAAATGTTGCGATGACATCCATTCGATTTCCCACTACCCGCCGGCGCCCGCGATGCGCGGTGAAGGGCCATGGCGCGGCGGGCGGGCCATCAGGGAAATCCTGACGGCCAGGCAGCGGCCAGGTCATGTCCGGTCATGCGAATCGAGGGGGAAACGACGGGCTTGCGGCAGCGGATCGCTGCGACGGGGTCGTCAGGCTGAAACGGACGGAAGAACGATCCGCGATGGCGCACGCCGATTCTGCCCGGACGCGTTCATGCGCGGCAGGTCAGGTCGTCGAGCAACGGGGAAACACGGGGGGAGATGGATGGCCGGCCCGTCGATCGGGCGCAAGGCGGCGGCTGATGAAGCCGAAGGGACACGCCGGTGAGGCCGGCGATGACGGCCCGGCAGGCCGCCGGGCCGAATCTCGCGTCGGGTGCCGACGCCGTCGGCGCGCCGGTGCGCATGTCGCGCACCGTGCCGCGCCCGCGGCGATCAGTCCCAGTCGCGGTGGTGGTGACGATGCTTGCGGTGGCGATAACCGCGATCGCCGTAGTCGCGCTCGTACGAGCTGCGCGACATGTTGCCGCCGAGCGCCGCGCCGGCGCCGCCGCCGACGGCCGCGCCCAGCAGGCCGCCCGTGCGGCCGCCCATCGCGTTGCCCGCCGCGGTCCCCGCGCCGCCGCCGAGTGCACCGCCGATGATCGCGCCGGTGCGCTCGCGACGGTTCGACGTCACCGCGCCACCCGCGCCGCCGCCGATGGCGCCGCCGATCACCGAGCCCGTGCTGCCGCCGAGCGCACCGCCGACTGCCGCGCCGGCTACCCCGCCGAGCGCGCCGCCAAGCGCGTTGTTCATGTCACCGGCCAGCGCCGGCAGTGCAGTCGTGCCGGTCAGCGCGGCGACGACGAGAGCGGGGGCGATTTTCTTCCACATTCCCGTATTCTTCCTTGTTCGCAATCTGGTTATCGAAGGTCCGCTCGCTACGACGATCTGAATCGATCGACGTCGGGTGAGGCATTGTGCCGAACCGCGGACCAATTCATTTCAATGAGCTTGCGGCGAAGAATAGCACCGGTCCCGCCGCCTTGCCGTGGACATTCTGGTAACAAGTTGTTTACGAATAACGAAGGTCGGACGGGCACCCCGAAATTGCGCCAAACCCGCGCCGGCATTGGCTCCGGCGAGGGTCCCGACCAGCGCGGAGAGAGCCCGGCCCTGCGCGTCGTCGCACGTTCGAGACACACGTGGCAACACATCGGGCACGCGTCGTGAGCAGGCGCCCGAACGACGGCAACGGGGAAGGATGACGGGGTCAGTACACGCCGGGCAGCAACCGCCACGTCCGCGCGCAATACGCGTCGTATTCGGCGCCGAAATGCGCGCGCAGCAGCGCCTCCTCCGAGCGGATCCGCGCGACGAGCGGCACCAGCGTCAGCCCGACCAGCAGCAGGCCGATGCCCGAGCGGAAAACCAGCGACCAGCCGACCGAATTGACGAGCAGGCCGAGATAGCTCGGATTGCGGATATGGCGGTAGATGCCGTCGGTCACGAGCGTATGGCCCGGCTGGATCGCGACGAGCCCGCTGAAGCGCCTGCCGAGCACGAACACGGGCCAGATACGCAACGCACCGCCCGCGAGGTACAGCACGACACCGAGCCAGCGCACCGTGTCGCCGCCGAAGGTCCAGACATCGAGCCGGTCGGTCAGCGCGGGCACGTAGGCGAGCAGGAATCCGCTCACCGCGAATGCGGCGAGCACCCAGCGGTTGTCGCGATTTTCACGCTCGCCGCTGCTCAGGTTGCCTTCGGTGAACAGCGCGGCCACGGCCATTGCGAGCGTCGCGATCGCGACGACGGTCAGCTGCGGATGCGAGAAGAACGCGGCGAACCCGCCGATGCCGAGAACGGCGAGCCCGAGATAGACGAGCGTGGATACGCTCGACAGGACGACGACCTTGGGGGTCACTGCCATGACGGCCTCGCGGGGATGCGCTTTCCCGTGAAGTATAGGAAGCGCGCTCGCGAAGCGCCGTGAGCCGCCGTCATGCGGTGTGCGACTCCGGGCGCATCGCCCGGCGAAAGGCGGCGCACCGTGCCCCTGCGGCCGGAACGCCCGCCCGGAGGCGATCAGCGGATGCGGAAGTTGCCGCCGATCCCGACGCTGACGGGCGGCGCGTAATACGCGGGCGCATAGCCGTAGTAGGCCGGCGCGGGCGCGTAACCGTATGGCGGCGCGACGTAGCAGCCTGACAGGCCGCCGATCAGGGCAAGCGTGATGAGAATTCTGGACATGGCTCGGTTCCCGGCGCGAAAGACGAATGGCATCTCGCGAAGGCCGCGCCGCCGCGACGGCGGCGGCCGGCACGACGAGGCGATCCGCCTCTCGTGTCGCTCGATGATGCAATGCGCGGAGTCTAGCGCCGGGCCTGGCCGGCCGAGTTTCGCCGGCGGTTACACGTGTTACCTCGCATGACCGCTGAAACAGTCGGGTGCGGGGCGGCGGCCGGCCGCCGGGCCCTTGCCGGACCGCATGCAATCGATCCGTTACACGAAATGCGCACGAATGCGCTGCGCGAGCGCCTCGAGCGTCGCGGCGTCCGCGATCTCGCGCGCATGCATCCGCAGCTCGACGCCTTCCCGGCGCGGAATCACGTGGAAATGCACGTGCGGGACCGTCTGGCCGGCCGCCGCGCCGTTGAACTGGCCGATGAACACGCCGTCCGGCTCGAGCGCCGCGCGCACCGCCGCCGCGACGCGCTGCGTCATGCGGATACCGGCCGTGGCCGCGTCGCCGGACAGCTCGAAGATCTGCGCGGCCGGCTCCTTCGGGATCACGAGCACGTGACCGTCGGCCTGCGGCATCAGGTCCATGATCGCGAGCGTCGCATCGTCTTCGGCGACTTTCACGCAAGGCAGTTCGCCGCGCAGGATTTTCGCGAACGGGTTGTCGTTGTCGTAGGTCATGGCGTTTTCCGATCTCGGTTGGACAGTTGGGCCGGGTGGCCAATGCCGGACGATTATCGGCCGATGGCCGCCCGGACATCAACTTGCGCGACGCGCAACACGGGGCGAACCGCCGGACACACGGCCACGCGAACGCATGCGGTCGTCATCGCACGTCACGCGGCCGCGATTGCAACGCATCGCCCAAACCTGAGACACTGCCGGATCGTTGCCGGCCGGCACGCCACCGAGGACGCTCGCGCATGACGATCCCCCTCAAGAAGCTGATGCTGCGCGGTGTCGCACTCGCGCTCGTTGCCGCGATCGGCTACACGGGCTACATGCTGTCCCGGCTCGCGCCGATCGCGACCGGCTATGCGGCCAAGGCGCTGTGTTCGGGCGTGTTCGTATCGGGCCGGCCGGCCGCGTCCGTGATCGACGTGGACATCATGGCCGGCGTGCATCCGCTGCTGAAGCTGGTGCGCCCGTCGATCGATCCCGACCATCATCGCGCGACGGCGACCTTCGCCGGTTTCGCCGAGCGCGAAGCCGACTTCCGGCCAGGGCTCGGCTGCACGCTCGCGCCCGGACCCTCGCCCGGCGCGACGTCGACCGCGTTGCCGGCCGCGTTGCCGCCGCTTCCCGACCCGCCGGCCACCCCGCCCGCCCCCGCCACACCGCCCGCCGGCATCGACGCGCACAAGCTGCGGACCGCGCTCGACCGCGCGTTCGACGAACCCGATCCGGCGCGGCCGCGGCGCACCCGCGCGGTCGTCGTGATGTGGCGCGGCCAGGTGATCGCCGAACGCTACGCGCCCGGCTTCACGGCCGATACGCCGCTGCCCGGCTGGTCGATGACGAAGACCGTGACGGCCGCGCTGATCGGCACGCTCGTCGCGCAGCACAAGCTGTCGCCCGATACGTCGGCGCTGCTGCCCGAATGGCGCGGCAGCGGCGACGCGCGCGCGGCCATCACGCTCGACGAGCTGCTGCGGATGACGAGCGGCCTGCAATTCAACGAGGACTATGACGACCCGCTCTCCGACGTCGCCGTGATGCTGTTCACGCAGCCCGACATGGCGCGGTTCGCGTCGGCGAAACCGCTCGCCGCGACACCCGGCACGCAGTGGTACTACTCGAGCGGCACGAGCGCGATCGTCGCGCGTGTGATGCGCGAAGCGCTCGGCGGCAGCGACGGCGACTATCTCTTGTATCCGCGCCGCGCGTTGTTCGCGCCGCTCGGGATGCGCAGTGCGGTGTTCGAGCCCGATGCATCCGGCACGCTCGTCGCGCCGTCGTACCTGTATGCGAACGCGCGCGACTGGGCGCGCTTCGGGCAACTGCTGCTGCAGGACGGCAGGTGGAACGGGCAGCAGTTGCTGCCGCGGGGCTGGGTGCGTTACCTGACGCGCGCGACGCCGCAGTCGGCACGGCAGACGTTCGGCGCGCAACTGTGGGTCAAGGTGCCGGAGCCGTTCAACGATCGCGATCCGAACGCGCCCGCGATGCCGGCCGACGCGTTTCATGCGGTCGGCCATGAAGGGCAGTTCGTGAGCGTGGTGCCGAGCCGTCAGCTGGTGGTCGTGCGGCTCGGGCTGTCGCGGCCGGAGGCCGCGTGGAATCACGAGGCGTTTCTCGCGCGCGTGCTCGATGCGGTGCCGGCGCCCGGCGCGTGACGGCGGGCGCGTGAATCGATGACGCGCGCGTGAAGCGGCAGCGCTTGCAACGCCGCTGCTTCACACGCGGCCTGCCCGGCTTTACGGATTCGCGCTGCCCGCGTACTGCCTGAAGCCTTCGCGCGTCGCGAGACGTTCGATATAGCGCGACACCGCCGGCAATTCCGGATGGGCGAACGGCGTGCCGAACCAGCGGTTCGCCGACAGGCCGATCGGAATGTCCGCGAGCGTGAACGTACTGCCGGCGACGTACGCGCCCGTCTTGTCGAGTTGCGCATTCAGCACCTGCATGTGCTTCGTCCAGCCGGCGATCGACTGCGCGATGCCGTCCGGATCCTGGTGATCGGGCGACTTGCGCACGAGGCCGAGGAATGCGCCGACCCACGAGCGGTTCAGGTCCGAGCCCTGCCAGTCGATCCACTGGTCGACCCGTGCGCGCGCCTGAGGCTCGGCCGGATAGAGCGCGTCGCCGCCATGGCGGTTCGCGAGGTAGCGGATGATCGTGTTCGATTCCCACAGCACGAAGTCGTCATCCTTGATGACCGGCACGAGCGCATTCGGATTCAGCGCGAGATAGGCCGGATCGTGGGTCGTGCGGAAGCCCGCCCCCCAGTCTTCCTGTTCGAACGGCAGGTTCAGTTCGGTGCACAGCCACAGCACCTTGCGGACGTTGATGGACGGGATCTTGCCGAGGACGTGCAGCATGCAGTCTCCTTGTGAGGTCGGATGCGGAGCGCGCGGGACGCAGGACACGCCCCGCGCACGTTCACGCCGAATTTATACACGACGGCGGGGCAAACGGCAGGCCGGCCCCGCGAAATCGGTGTGCGGCCGGTTCGTCAGGTCGCGCAGCGCATGCTCGGCCGTCGGGAAGCGGAACATGAATCCTTCCCGATGCAGCCGCGCCGGCATCACGCGCTGCCCGTCCAGCAGCAGCTCGGCCATCTCGCCCATCGCGACGCGCAGCGGCGCGGCCGGCACGTGCAGCCACGCGGGGCGGCGCAGCACCTTCGACACGACCTGCACGAACGCGCGCTGGGTCAGCGGCACCGGCGCGACCGCGTTGTAGACGCCGCGCATGCCCGCGCTCGACATCGCGCGCGCGACGATCCGCAGCACGTCGTCCCGGTGAATCCAGCTCATCACCTGCGCGCCGTCGCCGAATCGCCCGCCCATCCCGAAGTAATGCGGCAGCAGCATCGGGCGCAACGCGCCGCCGGGGCCGAACACGATGCCCAGCCGCAGCACCACCGTGCGCACGCCGTGGCGTTCGAGCGGCTGCGCGGCACGCTCCCACTGCCGGCACAGTTCGGACATGAAGCCGGTGCCGGCGCTGCTGGCCTCGTCGAGCCGCTCGTCGGCCGGACGCACGCCGTAGTAGCCGATCGCGGATGCCTGGATCCACGTGCGCGGCTTGATCTCGGCGGTCTCGACCCAGCGCGTCAGCGCCTGCGTGACGCCGACGCGGCTCGCAAGCAGCCGCGCCTGCCGGCGCTTGCTCCAGCGTGCGCCCAGCACCGGCGCGCCCGCGAGATTGACGACCGTGTCGACACGCTCGTGCGGCCGCAGTTGTTCGACGGACGTCACGCTGCGCACGCGGCCGTCAAACAGGTAGACCGCGCGCAGCGGATCGCGCGCCAGCAGCGTGACGGTATGCCCGGCATCGAGCAACCGGTTCACGAGCGTTTCGCCAATGAAGCCGGTCCCGCCGGTCACGAGCACGTGGCCGGGCGGCTGACCCGCGAACGGATTGGCGGCCGGCACACGGCGCGCGATCCGGCACGCGGCGATCCCGTCACGCACACCCGATATCGTCACGCCGACGGCAAACAGGCTGAGCAGCCAGCCGCGCCAGCCGGGATCGAGCGGCTGCAGCGCGGTCGGCTCGTGCGCCCACACGGCCAGTTGCATCGCGATCATCCCGAACAGCGCGCCGCCGTTGACGGCCAGCAGCGTGTGCAGCACGCGCTCGGTGGCCGGCAGCTTGCGGCTTTGGTCCTCGACGACGAAGTCCCACAACGTCAGCGCCACTTCGACGAGTACGACCGCCGCGAGCGCTGCCACCCACGCCCCGTGAAACGCAACGTTCGCGATCGATGCGAACACGAGGCCGTACAACACGGAACGCACCGCATGAATCGCCAGTTCGAGCCGCGCGCGCGGGCTGTGCGGCAGGTCCTGCGTGAGTTCGTGGTGATAAAGCGTATCGAAGGCGCCCATCGCGCCCTGCGCGATCAGCAGGTTGAGCGCCCAGTCGAAAGCAGGCAAGGTGTTCATACGGTATCCCTCCTCCACAGCCAGACGAGCGGCGGCACCATCGCGACGAGCGCGACGAGGTCGATCGCTACGTGGCCCCGCACATGCGCCTGCCACGACAACAGCATGTCCTGCGGCGCCCAGATCGACAGGCCGGCCAGCAGCCAGCCCCACACTTCCCGTTTGCGCAACCGGCTGCCGAGGTGGACGAGCGCGAACATCCAGACCGACGCGCACTGTACCGTCGCGCCGGCCAGCGACATCCACCAGACCTGCTGGGCACGTGCGGCGTCGGGCGCCGTTCCTGCCCAGAAATGCAGCTCGATGCCGCGGTGATAGGCATCGAGCCACGGCGCGCCGGCCATCCACGGCACGACCGCGCCGACCAGCAGGTGCACGATCGCGACCGCCCCCATCCAGTTCACGACGACGCGGCGCCGGGTGTCGCGTGCGGGGCGCGCTGATGCCCTGCGTCCGGCGGCCTCGCCGATCCCGCACGCCGCGTCGTCGCAGCGCGCTTCGGCGTGATACCCGAGCCAGCGCGAAACGGCCTGCCGGTTGCGTGCGAAGCGGCGATACAGCGGTGCGAGCACGCCGCGCAGGGCCGGCACGCGCAGCAGCCAGGCGAGCCAGCGGCGCCCGGCCAGCGCATGGGCGGCCGCGACGCTGTCGACGCCGGTCAGCATGCGTCCGTCAGGCAGGCGCGCATGCAGTTCGCGATTCAGCGCGGGCAGGTCGACGCCCAGCGGCGCCGGGTCGAAGCCCGGTTCGGCGATATCGACGAACGTCAGCCGGTGTCGCGCGTCGCGCGCCGCGAGACGCCGAATTTCCGCGGCGCATAACGGACATCGCCCGTCGAAGTAAACTTCCAGTTCACTTGCGCTCATGATTTGCACTCCTTCTTTTTATCGAAAGCATCATGAATCGATCGACTGCATGCCGGTGCCTCGAACCGCCGCGCCCGCACGGCGGCGACACGCTTACATCGGCTTGACCACCATCAGGAAGTAGACGGTCAGCATCGCGAAAAACGCCGGATAACCGAGCAGTTCCCAGCGTTTCGCGTAGCGCCAGTAGCGCTCGGGCAGCGCGGCATCGCCGTTCGCGTGCGCGAGCCTCGCCATCGATGCCAGTTCGAGCTGCAGCCACACGACCGGCAGCCAGCACGCACCGGCGACCGCGTACAGCACGATCGACGCGAGCAGCCACGGCGTATGCCACGGCCAGCCGGCCGTGTGCGCGAGCCACAAGCCGGACGCCGGCTGGAAGATCACGGCCGGCGTCGTGAACCACCCGTCCGCGCGCACCACGAGCCGCGACACGGCCGCGATCGCGGGCACCGACCGCGTGCGGTTCGCGAAGAACAGGTAGAACGCGGTGCCGAACCCCGTGCCGACCAGCAGCACCGAGGACAGGATGTGAAGCGCCTTGATGACGAGATAGGTATTCATGCGCGTTCTTCTTCTGAAAAGAGGATCAACAGGATGGCGAGAATCGGCACGTTCTTGAGCACCGGACCGAACGGTTCGGCCAGCAGGCCCGGCATCGTGACCGCGATCACGGCCGAATACGCGACGATCAGCGCCGCTTGCGCAGCCCACAGGCGCCGCGAAGGCGCGGCGACGGTCGCGATGCCGAACGCGAAGTCCAGCGCGCTGGCCCCATAGAGCGCAAACAACGCCGGCAGCCCCGTCAGGTGCGCAGGCGCGAGCAGCGCGAGGCTCGCGTGCAGCGGATGGATGAACGCGCTCGCGATGGCCGTCCAGATCCACACGATCGCGAGCGCGCCGCGCAGCAACGGGCGCCGCCACATCGCGAGCGCCTCGCGGCGCAGCGCGGCAGCGCTTTCCGTGCCGATGAAGCGGCCGATGCCGCGCGGCGGCCGGCCGAGCACGGCCGCGGTGGCCGACGGATCGCCGGTGTTCCCGCCGCGCAGCATCAGCCACGTGTCGCGCGTGAACATCGCGCCCGGCAGCATGCCGGACAGGACGGCCGCCGCGCCGGCCAGCGGGCCCGGCAGCGTCACGCGCGCAGCCGGCGGAAACCCCAGCGCGGCCCGGTAGCAGGCCAGCATCTCGCGGTATTCGACTTCGTCGCCGCCGACCACGTCGATCACCCGGTTGCCGGCCTCCGCCGCATCGTCCGGTTGCACGACGATCCGCGCGACGACTTCCGCGAGATCGTCGACGTGCACGGGGCGCAGCCGCTGACGGCCGCCCGCCGGCAGCACATGCACGGGCAGGCTCGCGAGCATCCGGAACAACCGCGCCGACGCGCCGGCCGCGCCGTAGACGAGCGCGGGGCGCACGATGCGGGAATCGATCGGCAGCGTCCGCAGGAACCGGTCGGCCGCGTGCTTGCTCGCGAAGTACCGCGTCTCGCCGCGCTCGACGCCGAGCGCCGAGATCTGGATCACGCGCCGCACGCCGGCGCGGCAGCATGCGGTGAAGAGCGCGCACGGCGCGGCGCGGTGCACGGCGTCGAGCGTCGCGCCGCGTCGGTCGGCCAGGATGCCGACGGCGTTGACCACCACGTCGACGCCCGTCAGCCGCGGCAGCCACGCCTGCGGATCGACGTCCCGCGCGAAGTCGATCGCGATGTCGCGCGGGCCGGCCGCGTGACGCACGCCGCGCAGCACGTGATGGCCGCCGGCTTCGAGCTGCGCGCACAGCGCCCGCCCGATGAAGCCGCTCGCGCCGCAGACGAGCACGGTGATACTGCGCGCGCCGGTGCGATCGTGCTGTCGGGCCGACGGCAGGATTGCGTTCATCTTCATCCTCTATTTACAGTTATTTCTGTAAAGACAGAAATATCAACCCCAAAAAAAGCGGGCTGCCCGCCCGCACTTCCGCTACCGCTTACTTCGACGGCTTGCGCCTGACCGTCTGGCTGATCTTCGCGCCGATGCCGAGCGCCTTCATCAGCGTATCGGGCTTGAGCCGCAGCATCTCGTCCGACCAGGTCGTGAGCGTCTCGACGAACTGCAGCGTGTCGCGGATACGCTGTTCGGTCTCGCGGCTTTCGTTCGCGATCTCCGGACTCGTCAGGCAATCGCGCAGCACCGTGAGCGTCGGTTCGATCTCGCGCTGCCGCCGCCCTTCGACGATCAGCTTGAACAACTCCCAGATGTCGGTCGACGTCTCGAAGTGGTCGCGGCGGTCGCCCAGCACGTGCACGACCTTCGCGAGCCGCCACGCCTGCAGCTCCTTCAGGCTCGTGCTGACGTTGGAGCGCGCGACGTTGAGCGTGTCGGCGATCTCGTCGGCCGCGACCGGCCGGCCGGCCAGGTAGAGCAGCGCGTGAATCTGCGAGACGGTACGGTTGACGCCCCACCGCGAGCCCATTTCGCCCCAGTGGAGAATGAATCGTTCGGCAATCGGTGTGAGTTCCATGTCGGGAAATTTATTCATTTCAGTTATTTCTGTCAAGAGAGAAATAACCGGGGCGATCCGACACCGTCCGGCCGCGCCCGCCCGCGATCGGCCGCTTCCTTTACAATGCGCGGGATTTTCCGATTTCAGGCCGTCCCCGCCTTTCTGATAGACAGAGGTTTTTCCATGATCATCAAACCGCGCGTGCGTGGCTTCATCTGCGTGACGACTCATCCCGTCGGCTGCGAGGCCAACGTCAAGGAACAGATCGACTACGTGACTTCGCAAGGCCCGATCGCCAATGGCCCGAAAAAGGTGCTCGTGATCGGCGCGTCGACCGGCTATGGCCTCGCGGCCCGGATCTCGGCCGCATTCGGCTCGGGCGCGGACACGCTCGGCGTGTTCTTCGAGCGCGCCGGCAGCGAAACGAAGCCCGGCACGGCCGGCTGGTACAACAGCGCCGCGTTCGAGAAATTCGCCGCCGAAAAGGGGCTCTATGCGCGCAGCATCAACGGCGACGCATTCTCCGACAAGGTCAAGCAGGTCACGATCGACACCATCAAGCAGGATCTCGGCAAGGTCGATCTGGTCGTCTACAGCCTCGCGGCACCGCGCCGCACGCATCCGAAGACGGGCGAGACGATCAGCTCGACGCTCAAGCCGGTCGGCAAGGCCGTCACGTTCCGCGGCCTCGACACCGACAAGGAAGTGATCCGCGACGTCGCGCTCGAACCGGCGACGCAGGAAGAGATCGACGGCACCGTCGCGGTGATGGGCGGCGAGGACTGGCAGATGTGGATCGACGCGCTGGCCGACGCCGGCGTGCTGGCCGACGGCGCGAAGACCACCGCGTTCACGTATCTCGGCGAGCAGATCACGCACGACATCTACTGGAACGGCTCGATCGGCGAAGCGAAGAAGGATCTCGACAAGAAGGTGCTGTCGATCCGCGACAAGCTGGCCGCGCACGGCGGCGATGCCCGCGTGTCGGTGCTGAAGGCCGTCGTCACGCAGGCCAGCTCGGCGATCCCGATGATGCCGCTGTACCTGTCGCTGCTGTTCAAGGTGATGAAGGAAGCCGGCACGCACGAAGGCTGCATCGAGCAGGTGTACGGGCTCCTGAAGGACAGCCTGTACGGCGCGACGCCGCACATCGACGCGGAAGGCCGCCTGCGCGCGGACTACAAGGAGCTCGATCCGCAGGTGCAGGAGAAGGTCGTCGCGATGTGGGACAAGGTGACCAACGAGAACCTGTACGAGATGACCGACTTCGCCGGCTACAAGACCGACTTCCTGCGGCTGTTCGGCTTCGAGATCGCCGGTGTCGACTACGACGCGGACGTGAACCCGGACGTGAAGATCCCGGGCATCATCGACACGACGGTCTGACGAAACGCCCCGCCGCCGCGCTCATCGAGCGGGCGGCGGGGCCGCGTTGCCGGCCGCGTCAACGCGGCGCCGGCTCTTCCAGATAGACGCCCGACGACAGCGTGGCCTTCACTAGCCGCGTGAATTCGTCGGTCGACACCTCCTCTTCTCCTGCTTCGATTGCCTCGTAGGCCTGGCGCACGACGTCGGCCGGCGTGGCCTTCGGCACGTCGAGGCCGGCCGTCAGGTCGGTATCGATGAACCCCGCATGCAGCCCGACGACCTGCGTATGCTGTTCGCGCAGCGAATGGCGCAGCCCGTTGGTCAGCGCCCACGCGGCCGATTTCGACACGCCGTAGCCCGACAGGATCGGCCGGTTCACCCAGCTCGCGACCGACAGGATATTCAGGATCGCGCCGCCGCCGTGGCTGGCGAGCGTGCCCGCGAACGCCCGCGACATCGCCAGCATCCCGAACACGTTGGTTTCGAAGTGCTCGCGCAGCGCGTCGGGCGCGCCGTCGTCCGTCAGGCTGCCGAGCCGCGCGATGCCGGCGTTGTTGATCAGCAGCGTGACGTCGCGGGCCGCATCGGCCGCCGCGGCGACGGCCGCCGGATCGGTCACGTCGAGCTTCACGGGCACGACGCCCGGCAGCGTCACGGTGGCCGGATCGCGCGCCGCCGCATAGACCTTGCGCGCGCCTCTGGCGAGCGCCTGCTTCGCGAACTCGAGCCCGAGCCCGCGGTTCGCGCCCGTCACGAAAACGACTGCACCTTCGATCTTCATGATCGTTCCTTTCGCATGATGAATCGCCTGCGCGCCGGCTCGCCGCGCGCATGAGATCCGGTGGAAAACGAGGTTGCCATTGCTTGCCGAACCGGTGCGCCGCCGACGGCGGGCGGCGAGCCGTCCGCCGCCCGATAGCCGCGGCGCCAAAGACGCCGACCGACTGCCATCCGTGTCCGGCCGTGGCTTTGCATCGCCGGCCAAGTCGACTACACTCGATGTCAATGTCGATCACCATTGTCTTTGCGGTGCATTCTGTTCGCGCCACGCCCTCATGTCAATGGTGATCGCCATTGTGTTTTCCAATCGACGCGATCGGCAAAATCAGGGAGGGATCGATGGGCGTATCAAGACAGCAGGCCGCCGAGAACCGGAGCGCGATCGTCGCGGCCGCCGAGCGGCTGTTCCGCGCGCGCGGCGTCGATGCCGTCGGGCTGACGGAGCTGATGAAGGAAGCCGGCTTCACGCAGGGCGGCTTCTACAACCACTTCAAGTCGAAAGACGCGCTCGTCGCCGAAGTGATGGAAAAGGCGATGCACGACCGCGCCGATTCGCCGAACGCCGGCAGTCTCGACGCGCAGGTGGCGGCGTACCTGTCGGCCGCGCATCGCGACAACGTCGAGGCCGGGTGCCCGCTGTCCGGCTTCGCCGGCGACGCGGCGCGGCTGACCGACGCGGCGCGCGCATGCTACGCGCACGGTCTCGCCGCGTATCTCGACCGGCTGGCGCCGATGGTGGCGGCCGAAGGCGCGACGCCGGAGCAGACACGTCGCGACACGCTGGCGGTCTTCAGCCAGATGGTCGGCGCGCTCGTGCTGTCGCGCGCGGTCGCGGGCACCGATCGCGCGCTGGCCGACGAGATCCTCGACGCGGGACGCAAGACGCTGGGCGCCGGACGCGGCGATCCGGGCACGCCTGCGTAACGCCGCCCTCCCGCGCTACTCGACCGCCCGCGCGGCATCCCACAGCGGTTGCCCGCCGAGCGCCGCATGCCACGCATCGAAACGCGTGCGCCACGCTTCGAACGGCTGCGCGAGCGGATGGCGCGGATCGTCGCTGAGCGAATACGCCATCCCCTCGATCAGCCAGCGCGGCTTGGTCGCGACGGCCAGGTTGCCGAGCACTTCGGCCTGACGATGATGGATCAGCTCGTGCGCGATGAAATAGGGGGTCCAGCCGCGCGGCGCGACGGCCACCCCGAAATTGCCGAGTGTCAGCGCCGCGCGCGCGCCCAGGCCGAACGCGTCGGCACACGCGCGCGTCGAACAGAACACGACGCGCGGCGCATCGTGAAACGGGCCGACGGCCGCCGCCGCGCGCGCATAGCCGTCGCGATACAGCCGCTGCGCGTCGCCGAGCTTCGCGGCATCGTCCGTGCAGATGTCGGCGCTCGGGCACGACACGCCGGGCAGCAGCGCGGGCGCGACGATGCGCAGCGGCTTGACGAGCGCATACGCGGCAATCGGCAGCGCAACGAGCAGGCCCGTGAGGGCGAAGGCGACGTGTGAGCGTTTCATCGAGGCGGAGGTTCCCTGGCGTTTCGTTGAAGTCTTCCGGCGTGAATGGTATCGGACCGGCGGCGCTTCCGGCCCGGCTTTTCATGCCGCGGGCAAACCGGCCGCCGGGCAGCGCCCGGCGCGGCCGCGAAGGCGCCGCGTACGACCGACGCCGGCCACTCGCGTCACGCGGCATGCTCCGTGCGGGTCGCGCCGGCGCCCGCTCCGCGGCGGCTCACGCGCACGCCCAGCCACAGCAATCCCGCGCTGCACACGAACAGGAGCACCTCGACCAGCACGGTCTCGACGTGCCAGTACCGCGTCAGCAGCACCGCGACAAGGTCGAACATGAAATGGAACGCGATCGCATACGCGAGCCAGCGTTTCGCGCCGCGCACGAACGCCTGCAGCACGATCAGCGACAGCCCGACATGCGCGGCCATCGCGCTCACGCGCTCGAACAGCGCGAGCAGCGGCGACACGAGCGTCATCCCCGCGAACTCCGACCCGATCAGCGAGCGCATGCCGGCCGGCACGGCGACACCCGCGTGCGCGAGCAGGTAGCCGGTGCCGAGCGCGACGAACCCCACGCCGACCAGCAGCATCGCTTCCAGCCCGCCGTGCCCGAGCCCGAGCATCACGGCCGTCCGCGCATCGTGCCGCTTCGGCAGCAGATACCGGAACGCGACCCAGCGCCCGCATTCCTCGAAGAGCCCGGCCGTCAACGCGGCGAACACGAGCATCGGCAGATGCCAGCGCGGACTGGTTCCGAGCCAGTGGAACAGCTGCGCCTGCCACGACAGGCGCAGCAGCGGCTGGAACACGAAGAAGGTCAGCATGCCGTAGCAAAACACGCGCAGCGGCACCTGCGTGCGGCGCCGCCAGCGGACCGCGAGCCACACCGGCGCGATCAGTGCCGCGACACCGGCCGCCAGCGTGGCGCACAGCAGCGCCGGGGCGACGGGATGCATGACGGCTGTCGTTACGCGAGCTGCTTGTGGAAATAGGTCGTCGCGCAGAGCGCGCCGTCGGGCATCAGCGCATAGTTCGGCACGACGCCGACGCGCTGCCAGCCGGCCCGCTCGTACAGCCGCTCGGCGTCGCCGCCCGTCACGGTGTCGAGCACGAGCACGGTCTTGCCGGCGTCGCGCGCGGCCGCGTCGGCCGCCGCCATCAGCCGCGCGGCGATGCCCTGCCGGCGCGCGTGCCGCGCGACGAGCATCTTCGCGATATCCGCGCGATGCGGCTGGTTCTCGGGCTGCGCGGTCACGACCTGCACCGTGCCGAGGATCCGGCCCGCCGCATCCTCGGCGACGAGCAGGATGCGCTCGTCGTTCTGGACGCCCTCAGCCACGCGCGTCCAGAACGCGGCGGCGGTCGGCCGCGCGATCGGCAACATGAAGCTGACGGATGCGCCGCCTTCGACGCAATCGATCAACAGGTCGGCCAGCGCGTCGACGCAACGCATCGCGTCGCGTGCGTCGATCCGACGGACGGTAACAGATTCGGTCATGCCCTCTCCGGTAGTCAGGCAGGCCGCACGCACGGTTTCGGCATGGGCCGGGATCCCAAACGCACGCCGGCCGGTCGTCGAGGCTCAAGAAACGGCGGCAGGCGTCCGGCAACGCCGCGCCCGGTCGGCGCGCGTTACCGCCCCATCATCGTACGCGATGAAAACTTCCGCTGCATCACCCGTCACGTCGCCTACACTTAGCCGAATGGATAACTTTCAACCCGGTATCAGCGACGTGTTCCACGCCCTCGCCGATCCGACGCGCTGCGCGATCGTCAGCGCGCTCGGCCAGGGCAAGCGAACCGTTTCCGCGCTGGCCGCGCCGTTCGACATGGCGCTGCCGTCGTTCATGAAGCATGTCGCGGTGCTCGAGCGCAGCGGCCTCGTGCAGACCCGGAAAACCGGCCGCTCGCGCACCTGCGCGCTGGTGGTCAGCCGGGTGACCGAGGCCGAGACATGGCTCGCCGCCCAGCGCGCGCTGTGGGAGGCGCGATCCGACCGCCTCGTCGAATTCGTCGAACGCCATCATCAGGAGGAGCACGATGTCAGCCAGCCCCGTCGACCCCGCTGAAGCCCACGATCTCGTCATCACGCGCACGCTGCACGCGCCGCGCCGTGCGCTGTGGCGCGCGTGGACCGACCCCGAATTGCTGAAGGAATGGTGGTGCCCGAAGCCGTGGACCACCGACGTGCGCGCATTCGACCTGCGCCCGGGCGGCGCCTTCCACACGTTCATGCGCGGCCCCGACGGCGGCACGAGCGACAATCCCGGCTGCTTTCTCGAGATCGTGCCGGAATCGCGCATCGCGTTCACGTCGATGCTCGCGGGGGGCTGGCGGCCGCAGACGCCGTGGATGGGCTTCACGGCGATCGTCACGATGGCCGACGACGACGCGGGCAGCCGCTACGAGGCGCGCGTGATGCATCCCGATGCCGCGACGCGCGAGCGCCACGAAGCGCTCGGCTTTTTCGAGGGCTGGAACACGTGCATCACGCAGCTCGATGCCTTCGCCGCCGCCCTGCGTTGAACGGCTGAACGCGCCCGCGCGGGCAGCCATTGCATGCCGCCGCGCCCGCGCCTAGGATTCCTGAAGGAAGCATGACGACACGCCGGCCGCCGGCGTGCACCGTCGCGCGCGTTCCGCGGGAGGCCACATGTTGCACACGCACACGCATTCCACCCGGGTCAGCCGGCACCTGAACGCACCGCGCGGGCGCGTCTACCGCGCGCTGCTCGATCCGCACGCGGTCGAGCAGTGGAAGGTGCCCGACGGCATGACGTGCCGCGTGCACGCGTACGATGCGCGCGAAGGCGGCGCGCTGCGGGTGTCGCTGAGCTACGACGCGCCGTCGGCCGACACCGGCAAGACCACCGCGCGCACCGATACCTATCACGGCCGCTTCGTCACGCTCGTGCCGGACGAGCGGATCGTCGAGATCGACGTGTTCGAAACCGACGATCCGATGCTGCGCGGCGCGATGACGATCACCATCACGCTGTCCGACGAAGCCGGCGGCACGCGCGTGGATGCCGTGCACGACGGGGTGCCGCCCGGCGTGCCGGCCGCCGACAACGAAACGGGCTGGCAGATGGCATTGGCGCGGCTGGCCGCGCTGGTGGAAGCCGGGTGACGCCGCGCACGCGCGTCAGCCGAGCCGGTAGGCGCGCGTGACCGTGCCGCGGAACAGCGCGTCGCGCTCGTCCCGGCTGGCCTGCGCGGTCAGCCGCTTGAACGCGTTCCAGCCGTTGACGAACGAATACGAGCCCTTGTCGACCGGGAAATTGCTCTCGAACATGCAGCGGCCGGGGCCGAATGCGTCGATGCAGGTCATCATCCACGGCTTCCACGCGTCGGCGAGCTGCACGGAAGACGGCGGCGTCGCGCCCTTCTCGAAATCGAACCCGTTGATGCGCATCCCGAGGCCGCCGACCTTCACGTACACGTTCGGCAGTTGCGCGAGCGCACGCATCGACGCCGACCAGCGCTCGAACACCTCCGGCCGCTTGTCCGCATAGCTGGCGATCCGCACGACGCCACCGCAGTGATTGACGACGATCCGCGTGTCGGGGTTTGCCTTCGCGAGGTCGAACAGTTCGGGGAGTTGCGGAAAGAACAGCCACGCGTCGTACGACAGCCCGAGCGGCGCGAGCTGTGCGACGCCGGCCCGGTACGCGGGATCGAGCAGCAGCCCGCGCGGCACCGCCGACAGCGGATTCGCGAGCGTCGGATCGGCATCCCACGTGGTCAGGTGCCGAACGCCGCGGAACCGGCCGCGTCCGGCTTCGAGATGCGCTTCCAGGACGTCGCGCACGCGTGCGCCGAGCCGCAGGTCCGCATGGCCGACGATACCTTTGGCGACGGCCACCGGGCCGTGCTGCAGCGGCTCGGTCACGCCGGCCACGTAGGCCGTCTCGCCCACCGGCTTCAGTTCGGCCGGCCCCGAATCGCGATAGCGCGTCTGCGCCTGCATGTAGACGGACGCCTGGATGTGGTGGCCCGAGCGCGCGTCCTGCAGATAGTCGTCGAGCATGTAAATCCAGCCCGGCCGTTCGTAGAAGTGATGATGCGCGTCGACGATCGGCAGGTCGGGCTCGAGCGCGGGTTCGAGCGCCGACGCGAGCCAGTCGGGGCGGACCGCGAGATAGTTGCCTTGCGTCGTCATGCGGGAAGCTCCATCGTGGGCCGGCGTGTCGGCGCATGCGGGCAGCGCGAACGAGGCCGCGGCCGCGCCGAGCAACCGGCGTCGCTTGATCGAAATCGTATCCATGTCATTCGCTCCGGTCGAACGCGTACAGCGACAGCGTGAGCAGCGTCGTGATCGCCAGCACGATCGCGAGGCCGAGCATGCCGGCCGTGAACGTGCCGAAGCTGTCCTTCAGGTAGCCGACGAGATAGGGGCCCGCGAAGCCGCCGAGCGCGCCGATCGAGTTGATCAGCGCCAGCCCGCCGGCCGCCGCCTGGCCGGACAGGAAGCGCGACGGCAGCGTGTAGAAGATCGTGCGTCCGGCAATCGTGCCGATCAACGCGAACGTGATGCCGACGAGCGCCGGCCCGAGCGTCAGGAAATGCGTCGACACGCCCAGCGCCACCGCGCCGATGCACAGCCCCACGGCCAGGTTCGCGACCGGGCCGCCGCGACGGTCCACCCGCTTCGCCCACCACAGCAGCGCGACCGTCGCGAAGCAGTACGGCACCGCGGACAGCCAGCCCGTCTGCATCGTCGACATGCCGTGCGCCTTCAGCATCTGCGGCAGCCAGATGCCGATCCCGTACGAGCCCATCGTGAAGCCGAACGAGATCAGCGCCAGCACGTACACGCGCACGTCGCGCAACGCGACGCCGAAGCCCTTCTTGCGGCCGGCCGCCGCGCCTTCGCGCTCGAACGCGCGCTGCAGCGCCGCGCGCTCGTCGTCCGACAGCCACGCGGCATGCGCCGGCGAATCGGACAGCAGCTTCAGGACGAGGAAACCGAGCGCGCACGCCGGCAGCCCTTCGACGATGAACATCCATTTCCAGCCGGCGAGCCCGAGCACGCCGTCGAGCTGCAGCAGCCACGTCGACAGCGGGCCGCCGATCAGCGACGACAGCGGCGTCGACACGGTGAACCACGCCAGCACGCGCGTGCGGTAGCTCGCCGGAAACCACACGGCGAGAAAGAAGATCACGCCCGGGAAGAAGCCGGCCTCCCCGATGCCGAGCAGCAGCCGGATCGCGTAGAAACTCGTCGGCCCGGTCGCGAGCGCGGTCGCGGCCGCCATCAGCCCCCACGTGATCATGATGCGGGCGAGCCAGCGGCGCGCGCCGAAGCGGTACAGCGCGAGATTGCTCGGCACCTCGAACACGCAGTAGCCCGCGAACATGATCCCCGCTCCCCAGCCGAACTGCGTCGCGGTCAGCCCGAGATCGCGGTTCATCGTGAGCGCCGCGAACCCGACGCTCGTGCGATCCAGGTAGTTGAAGAAGTACGCGAGCGCGAGCAGCGGGATGAAGCGCCATGCGGCCTTGCGCACGGCGCGCTGCTCGGCCGACGTGTCGGTCTCGCGGTCGGCGGCGAGCGCCGGGGAAGCGGATGTCATGTTCGTCTCCATGGATACGGCGGTCCTCGTCCGCGCATGGCGCGGCCGGGCTGCCTGTGTTCGTTCGGGGGATCGCGGCCGCGCTACGCGCTCGCCACTTCAGTCGGCGAAGGCGCGGCGCCCGGCCCGTCGCCGTGCGCCGCGTCGTCCGCGCCGCCCCGGCCCGCGACGACGCCGGCGTCGATCAGCGCACGCGCGTCGTCGGGCGTGTAGCCGAGCTCGCCGAGCAGCGCATGCGTGTCCTGGCCGATCGCGGGCGGCGCCGAGCGCAGCCGCAGGCGCTCGCCCGCGAGCGTGAGCGGCAGCAGCGCGGTGCGCGTGTCCACCGGCCGCCCGGCGCTGCTCGCGTCGGCCGGCAGCGTCACGGCTTCGAGGCCGCCCGTGGCGCGCAGATGCGGATCGTCGAACAGGTCCTGCGGCTTCGTGATCGGCGCGTACGGCAGGCCGGTCGACTCGAAGATCGCGCCGATCTCGGCGGCCGAGTACGACGCCAGCCGCGCACGCAACGCGGGCAGCAGCCATTCGCGCGCCTGGACGCGCAGGTTGTTGGTCGCGAGGCGCGGATCGTCCTTCAGCGCGGCCAGGCCGAATGCATCGCAGAACAGCGCCCATTGCGTGTCCGACACGACCGCGAGAAAAATCTGTTCGTTGTCCTTGACGGAGAACACGTCATAGACGGCCCACGCGGAAATGCGGCTCGGCATCGGCGACGCGGCCTGCCCCGTCACCGCGAACTGCATCATGTGCTGCGCGACCAGAAACACGTTGTTCTCGAACAGCGCGCTCTGCACCTGCTGGCCGCGGCCCGTGCGCTCGCGCTGCGCGAGCGCGGCCATCGCGCCGATCGCGCCGAACATGCCGCCCATGATGTCGTTCACGCTCGCACCCGCGCGCAGCGGCCGCCCTTCGGGGCCCGTCATGTAGGCGAGACCGCCCATCATCTGCACGACCTCGTCGAGCGCGGTGCGATGCTCGTACGGGCCCGGCAGGAAGCCCTTGTGCGACACGTACACGAGGCGCGGATTCAGCGCGTGCAGCGACGGATAGCCGAGGCCGAGGCGGTCCAGCGTGCCGCTCTTGAAGTTCTCGCTGAACACGTCCGCCGTGGCAACGAGCCGCAGCACGATCTCCAGCCCGCGCGGATCCTTCACGTCGACCGCGAGACTTTTCTTGTTGCGGTTGAACATCCCGAAGAAGCCCGCGCCGGAACCGCGCAGCGCCCGCGTGCCGTCGCCCGCGATCGGCTCGATCTTGATCACTTCCGCGCCGAGATCCGCGAGCAGCATCCCGCAGGTCGGGCCCATCACCATGTGCGTCATCTCGATCACGCGCACGCCTGCGTACGGCAGCGCCGAGGCCGGTTGGCGTTCGTTCATTGCGCGACTCCCGCCAGGCATCCTTCCGGTTGCGCGGCCGACGGGACACGCCCGTCCGCATAGCGGAAACCCTTCGGCAAACCCGCATCGGGCACGTGGCCGTACAGCGCCTCGGCGGGCAACGCCGCATGCAGGATCGCGCGCGCGGCGAGCAGCGCGTCGACGTCGACCCCCGTGTCGTATCCCATCGCTTCGAGCAGGAACACGAGATCCTCGGTCACGATGTTGCCGGTCGCGCCGGGCGCATACGGGCACCCGCCGAGGCCGCCCTGGCTCGCGTCGATCGTCGTCACGCCCGCGTCGAGCGCCGCGACGACGTTCGCCAGCCCCTGCCCGCGCGTGTTGTGGAAATGCGCGCCGCCCGCCTTGTCGCCGACTTCACGCCGCAGCCGCGTGAACAGCCGGCGCACCTGGGCCGGATTCGCATAACCGCTGGTATCGGACAGGCCGATTTCGTCGACACCGCATTCGGCCATCGCGGCGGCCATCGCGATCGTCTCGTCGTCGCTGACGGCGCCCGCGATCGTGCAGCCGAACGCGACCGACACGCCGGCCTCGATCTGCACCGACGGATACCGCGCATCGCGCAGCGCGACGATCGCGCGCACTTCGTCGATCATCTGCGCGGGCGTCTTGCGAATGTTCGCCAGCGAATGCGCTTCCGTGACCGAGACCGGCAGCGTCAGCTTGTGCACGCCCGCGTCGAATGCCCCTTCGGCACCGCGCAGGTTCGGCGCGAGCGCGGCGACGTGCAGCCCCGGAATCGCCCGCGCATGCGCGACGACTTCGCGCACGTCGGCCATCTGCGGCAACAGCCGGGCCGGCACGAACGACCCCACCTCGATCTCGTGCAGGCCGGCCGCGGCCAGCGCGCTGATCCAGCGCAGCTTGCCGGCCGTCGGCATCACGGCCTTGATGCTCTGCAGCCCATCGCGCGGACCGACCTCGCTGACCAGCACCTTCGGATATTCGGAAACGCTCATTCGACACCTCGTCGTTCTATCTGAAAGAACATCATTCTGTTTGACAGAACTTTAGGCGGGCAGCAAACGAGCGGTAAGCGGGGTATACCCGTGAAATCGCGATTTTATGGAACTTGAGTTCTGCCAGACAGAACGATATAGTGGACCGACCATCATTCGAAGGAAGCAGTCAGTGCCCACGCATCAAGCAGGTCACACCGGCGACACGCCCGATCCGGCGGCCGAAGAAGCATCCAGCGGCGTCGCCGTGCTCGATCGCGCGTTCGCGATCCTCCGTGCGTTCGGCCAGACCGACGACCGGCTGTCGCTCGCCGAGCTGTCGCGCCGCACCGGGCTGTACAAGAGCACGATCCTGCGCCTGCTCGCGGCGCTCGAACACGGCGGCTTCATGCGCAAGCTCGACGACGGCCAGTACGCGATCGGGCACGAGCCGCTGCGGCTCGCCGCGCTGTACCAGCGTTCGTTCCGCGTCGGCCCGGTGATCGAGCCGCTGCTCGAGGCGCTGAGCCGCGAACTCGGCGAAACGGCTTCGTTCTACGTGCGCCAGGGCGACATGCGTTCGGTGCTCTATCGCGTCGAACCGGCCCGCGCCGTGCGCGTGTCGATTCGCGTCGGCGAGGAATTTCCGGTTCGCCAGGGCGCGTCCGGGAAGGTGCTGCTGGCCTTCACCGACACCCACGACGCCCGCTGGGACGACGTGCGCGAACAGCTGTGGGCCGCGTCGTACGGCGAGCGCGACCCCGAGACGGCATCGGCATCCGTGCCCGTGTTCGGCGCGGCCGGCGAATGCGTCGGCGCGCTGACGGTGTCGGGCCCGAAATCGCGGCTCGCCGCCGCGCCGGCGATGGCTGCGGCGCTCGCCATGCTGCTGCCGCTCGCGCAGAAGGCGACCGTCGCGCTCGGCGGCGCGGGCACGCGCTACGACGCGGCCGCCGTGCGCGACAGCCTCGCCCGGCTCGCGTCGTCGGCCGACGACGCGGCACGGTCGTAGGCGATTGCGCACGACAGCGGCGATGCGACGGCACGACGGGCCGCCGCATGCGACACTGGCCGACGATGCACGCCCGGTGTGCCACTCGCATGCACACCGGGCGTATAACCGCCAACCGGACCCGCACGAGGAGACAATCGCGATGAGCGCCGCACGCCCCGCCGCCTGGTATTTCGATTTCGTTTCGCCGTTCGCCTATCTGCAGCAGGAACAGTTCGACCGGTTGCCGCCGGCCGCCGCGTTCGAGCCGCGCCCGATCGTGCTCGGCGCGCTGCTCACGCACTGGGGCCAGAAAGCGCCGGCCGAGATCGCGGCCAAACGCGTCTTCACCTATCGTCACGCGCAATATCGCGCGGACAAGCTCGGCATCGCGTTCCGGATGCCGCCCGCGCACCCGTTCAACCCGATCAGGCCGCTGCGCCTCGCGATCGCGATGGGCAGTTCGCGCGACGCGATCCGGCGGATCTTCCGGCACATCTGGCGCGACGGCCACGACGTATCGACGCCCGACGGCTTCGCGGCGCTATGCGAAGCCGTCGGCTTTCCGGAAGGCGTGACGGCCGTCGAGGCACAGCCGGTCAAGGACGCGCTGCGCGCGAACACCGATCGGGCGATCGCCGACGGCGTATTCGGCGTGCCGACCTTCGCGCTCGACGGCGACCTGTTCTGGGGCGAGGACGCGACCGACATGTTCGTCGACTGCGCGACGTCGCGCGCGTGGCTCGACTCGCCCGAGGTGCGCCGCATCAGCGCGCTGCCGGAAGGCATCCGGCGCGGCTGACGGCACGGCCGCCGTCGCGCGCCTGCGCGATCATGCCTCGCGCCCTTCGACGAGCGTCGGCACGGCCTCGCGCATCATCGCGACGAACCGCACGAGCCGCGACGGATAGAACTGCGCGTGCGGATAGGTCAGATAGACGGGCAGCGGCGCGGCCTGCCACTCGGGCGCGAGATGCACGAGCTCGCCGCGCGCGAGATGGCCGGCCAGCATCCATGACGAGCCGACACACGCACCGACGCCCAGCAGCGCCGCGCTACGCAGCGCATACAGGTTCGCGGTCGTGATGCGCGGCCGGATCGCGATGCGTCGCGTGTCGCCGGTGACCGCGTGCGTCAGCGCGAGTTCGTTGCGGTAGTAGGTGCGCAACGCGAGCCACGGCAGCCCGGCCAGCGCGTCGGGGTCGCCCGGTAGATCGGCGCCGTTCAGCACCGACGGCGCGGCGACCACGAAGCGCGGCACCTTCGTCAGCCGGATCGCGACCACGCCGGGATCGGTCGGCTCGCCGACCTGGATCGCGCAATCGATGCCGCTGCCGACGAAATCGCGCACCTCGTCCTGCAGCAGCCACTCGACCGACACGCGCGGGTAGTCGCGCAGGAACTGCGCGAGCGGCGCGACGAAACGTTCCTGCCCGAACGCGTGCGGCACCGCGACGCGCAGCAGCCCGTCGGGCTCCTCCTGCGCGCCGCGCAAATCGGCCTCGAACGCCGCCCAGTTCGCCAGCAGCTCCTTCGCCCGCTTGAGGCAACGCTCGCCGTCGACGGTCAGCCGCATCGTATGCGTCGTCCGTTGCAGCAGCCGCATGCCGAGCGAACGTTCGAGCGCCTGCAGCCGCCGGCTGATGGTCGGCTGCGTCGTATGCAGTTGCGCAGCGGCCGCCGACAGGCTGCCGGCCTCGACTATGCGCACGAACGTTTCCATCAGCTCGAAACGATAGCCGGCGCCGTCCACCGGCACGGCCTGAACGCGCTGAGACCCGCCAGCGGCGGGAGAAGCAGAAGATTTTTCGGTCATTCGTGCAGCGTATAACAAATCTGCGCGAGGCGGCACTACCGTGGCCGGCCGCGTACCGCCACACTCGCGTCCATCCCGTTATCCAACCAAGGATGCACACCATGTCCACCCCGACCCGTCTCGACGCCGCGCCCCGTGTGGCGCACGCCCCGGCCCATCCGGCCGCCCATTCGATGCCCGATCGCCGGCTCGTGCTGCTGCTCGCGGCCGCCGCCGGCCTCGCCGTCGCCCCGCTCTACTACGCGCAGCCGATGCTCGGCGCGCTCGGGCCCGATCTCGGCGCATCGGCGCGCGCGATCGGCTTCGTGCCGACGCTCACGCAACTCGGCTATGCGCTCGGCATCCTGCTGCTCGCGCCGCTCGGCGACCGCTTCGACCGGCGCCGCGTGATCGTGACCAAGGCTGCCGCGCTGGTCGTCGCGCTGCTGCTCGCGGCGATCGCGCCGTCTCTCGGGCTGCTGCTCGCGGCGAGTTTCGCGATCGGCCTCGCCGCGACGATGGCGCAGGACGTCGTGCCGGCCGCCGCGACGCTCGCGCACGACACGCATCGCGGCCGCATCGTCGGCACGGTGATGACGGGGCTGCTGCTCGGCATCCTGCTGTCGCGCGTCGTGGCCGGCTTCATCGCCGAAACGGCCGGCTGGCGCGCGATGTTCGCGCTCGCGGCCGTCAGCGTCGCGGTAATCGGCTGGGTGGCCGCGCGCGGGCTGCCGCGCTTCGAGCCGACCACGCGGCTGCCGTACCGCGCGCTGATCGCCTCGCTCGGCGCGCTGTGGCGCGATCATCCGGCTCTGCGTCGCGCCGCGCTCGCGCAGGGGCTGCTTGCCATCGGCTTCAGCGCATTCTGGTCGACGCTCGCGGTGATGCTGCACGGCGCGCCGTTCCATCTCGGCAGCGCGGCTGCCGGCGCATTCGGCCTCGCGGGCGCCGCCGGCGCGCTGGCCGCGCCGATCGCCGGACGCCTGGCCGACCACCACGGCCCCGAGCGCGTCACGCGCATCGGAATCGGCATCGCGACGCTGTCGTTCGCATCGATGGCCGCCGCGCCGCTGATGTCGCCGCATGCGCAGCTCGTCCTGCTCGCGCTCGCGACGATCGGCTTCGATCTCGGCGTGCAGGCGACGCTGATCGCGCACCAGGCCATCGTCTACCGGATCGATCCCGCGTCGCGCAGCCGCCTCAACGCGGTGCTGTTCGTCGGGATGTTCATCGGGATGGCGGCCGGCGCCGCGATCGGCAGTTTGTTGCTCGCGCAACTGGGCTGGAATGCCGTGACCGCGCTGGCCGTCGCGACGTCGCTGGCCGCGCTCGCGGTGCGGATCTGGCGCAACTGACATCCGCCGTCGCGAGGACGAGGCGGGCAGGCCCACGGGCTTGCCCGCCTTTTCTTTTATTTTCGATCGGCGCATGCATGGTGCTGCGCGGCCCGGCAGATTCGGACGCACCGACGCGCGCATTCGTTCATTCGGTGCAAGATCCGCATCCGCCTGACGAATTAGCCAGTTCAACCGATTAATTTTTGCAACAGCGGTGCACGCCTGCACGCAAACGTCGGACGATTCGCCCCTGCCGCACCGCGCGGCGCGTTGCCATCCGACCCCATCGCACAACCCCGTTTTATCAGGGGATTCCCGGTATTTTTTCGCATTTTCTTCGAAATAACGGCTGACATACTGGCCCCCGTTGCGCTCCGGTGCGAGCGCGCTTTCCGATCCTGCCGGCCGCCTGTCATGCGCTGCGCGTCCGCCCGGGTCGCCCGGAACATGAACGATTTCGACACCTCGATCCAGATCTTCCTCACCCACGTGACGTTCGGCCCGCTGATGAATCACGCGATTCGCGTGATTGCCGGCCTGTACACATTCAAGGGCTTCGTGCTCATTCCCGTGCTGTGCTGGCTGTGGTTCCAGCCAGGCCCGAACCGCGACCGGCAACGCGAGCTGGTCGTCGCGACGATCGCGAGCGGGCTCGTCGCGCTCGCGATCGGCCGGGTGCTCGCCCAGGTGCTGCCGTTCCGCGTGCGGCCGATCTACAACCCCGATCTCCACCTGCACTTCCCGTCGGCCGGACTGCGCGCGGCGACGCTGCAGGCATGGAGTTCGTTTCCGAGCGATCACGCGATGCTGTGGATGGCGATCGCGACCGGTATCTTCATCATCGCGCGCCGCATCGGCATCGTCGCGCTGCTGTATTCGGTCGTCTTCATCTGCCTGCCGCGCGCGTATCTCGGCTTCCACTACCCGACCGACCTGATCGCGGGCGCCGCGATCGGCATCGCGATCGCGTGGCTGCTGACGCGCGACGCGATCCGGTCGCGCTTCGCGCCGCAGGTGCTGGAGACGATCCGGCGCTTCCCCGCGCCGGCCTATACGCTCGCGTTCCTGCTGTGCTTCGAGTTGATCACGCAGTTCGACGAACTGCTGACGCTCGCGCAGTCGGTCACGCAGACGATGTGACGGGCCGGTGCCGCGATGCTGCCCCTGCTGCTGTCGTTCCGTCGCCCCGGCATGCGCTGCCGGCCCTGCGCGGCAGCGGCGCGCCGCGCGCCGGCCGCGCACGTCAGTCGCGATCGGGCGCGCCGAGCGGGAAGAACGCGCGAAACGGCCGCGCCTCGTCGACCGCCCGCGCAAACGACGGCCGCGCGAGCAGACGCTTGCGGTACGCGATCACGTTCGCGAACCGCGGATCGATCCGGTGCGTCCAGTCCGCGTAGAACAGGAACGGCGCCGCGCCGCAATCGGCGAGGCTGAAATGATCGCCGGCCGCCCATTCGCGATCGGCCATCTTCTGGTCCAGCCACGCATACGACGTATCGAGCATCGCGCGCGCATCGGCGACGCCGCGTGCATCGCGTTCGCCTTCCCGGCGCAACGCGTCGTGCACGACCTTCTGCTGCGGCGTCGACACGTAGTTGTCGAAGAAGCGATCCATCATCCGCACCTCGAGCGCGGCGTGCGGATCGTCGGGCAAGAGGCGCACGGGGCCCGGATGGTTCAGGCCGAGATACTCGATGATGATCGACGCCTCGATCACCGTGCGGCCCGCCTCGACCAGCACCGGAAAGCGCTTCAGCGGCCACAGCGCGGTCAGTTCCTGCATCGGCTTCGGATCGTCGTGCGCGAGCAGGCGATACTCGAACGGCGTGCCGTTCTCGTACAGCGCGGTCAGCACCTTCTGTGCAGTAGGACGAAAAGGGATGGGCGTAAAGCGTCGGCATCATCGCGCGGCCTCTCTGGGTGGTGGGCGCCGCGTCGTGCGGCGCCACGTGGTCGGATACCTGGACGACGAACGGCGCCGGGCCGTTTCGACATCGGTCCGGCATTTTTTTCGGCTTCGGATCGCTACGACCGGCCGTCCATCACGACGCGCCCCTCGGCGCGCCAGCGCAGCATCCCGCCACCGAGATTCGCGACCGCGTCGAAGCCGGCCTTCAGCAGGATCACGGTGGCCTGCGCGGAGCGCCCGCCGGCCCGGCACACGGTCACGACCGGCCGGTCGCGCGCGATCTCGCCGGCGCGTGCGGCCAGCTCGCCGAGCGGAATCGGCGTCGCGCCGGGCAGGTGCCCGAGCGGGCCCGTGAATTCGTCCGGCTCGCGCACGTCGACGACCTGCACGGCCGACAGATGATCCTCGAGCCACTGCGGATCGATTTCCCAGAACCCGGCGAACGTATAGACGAGGGGCGCCCAATCGGGCGCCGCCTGGGCATCGGGCGCGTTCGCGGCGACCCCGCATTGGAGGTTCGCCGGCACCGCGACGTCGATCTGGCGCGGGTGCGCGAGCCCGAGGTTGCGCATGTAGCCCGCGAAATCGTCCTCGCTGAGGTCGCCGCCGAGGCGCGGATTGAAACGCCGCTCCTCGCCGACGCTCGTCACCGTGAGCCCGCGATAGTCGTGCGCCGGATAGAGCAGGCAGGCGGCCGGCAGCGTGAAGAGCCGGCCGTGCACCGCGCGATACAGCGCGCGCGGGTCGCCCTGCTGGAAGTCGGTGCGGCCGGTGCCGCGGATCAGCAGGCAATCGCCGGTGAACGCCATCGATTCGTCGTCGAGCACGAGGCTGATGCAGCCGCTCGTGTGGCCGGGCGTCGCGCGCACGGTCAGGTAGCGCGCGCCGAACGCGCAGCGGTCGCCGTCGTTCAGGTAGCGGTCGGCGCCCTGCGCGCCGCTCGCGGCCGAGATCGCGATCGCACTACCCGTGCGCTGTTTCAGCAGCCACGCGCCGGTCACGTGATCGGCATGCACGTGCGTGTCGACGGTCGCGACGAGCCGCAGCCCGAGTTCGTCGAGCAGCGCCGCGTCGCGGCGCACCTGCTCGAACACCGGGTCGATCAGCAGCGCTTCGCGCGATGCGTGGTCGGCGAGCAGATACGTGTAAGTCGACGATTGCGGATCGAAAAGTTGCCGGAAGATCATCGCTCGGGTTCTCCGTCGCCGGTTCTTCGGTGAGGTGGGGGCGGGCCTGCGTGCCGCACATCGTCGTCCGGCACCGGCGTCGGCATGATGACATCGCCGTCGCGCGAGCGGCATCGCGCGCGTTGCGTTTCGCCCTCCCTACAGCGTAGATCAAAATGCATGCGCCGCCGGGGTACGGTGCGCGGCGACCGATTCCGAAGACGAATCGCACACGCCGGGACGATTCGCCACGCCCGGATGGTTGCGCGCACTGCCTTACACTACGGCCTGTTTTCGTCACAGTTCACAGGAATGCCACCGACATGTCGATGACGATCGATCCGAAGCAGGCCGCCGCGCTGCTGGCCGTCGCCGACACCGGCAGCTTCGAGCAGGCGGCCGTGCGCCTGCACGTGACCGCGTCCGCCGTCACGCAGCGGGTCCGCGCGCTGGAAGCCAGCCTCGGCACGCCGCTCGTGCTGCGCACGCGGCCATGCCGACCGACGGTGGCCGGCCAGCGCGTGCTGCAGCATCTGCGCCGCGTCGCGCTGCTGCAGGCCGACCTGCAAAGCACGCTCGCGACCGAGCGCGAATCGCCGATCTCGGTGACGATCGCGCTGAATTCCGACAGCCTCGGCACGTGGTTCCTGCCCGCGCTGACATCCGTGCTCGCGGGCGAGCGCATCCTGTTCGAGCTGATCGTCGAGGATCAGGACCATACGTTCGCGCTGCTCGAAAGCGGGATGGCGGTCGGCTGCGTGACGACCGAACCGAAGCCGATGCGCGGCTGCATCGCGACGCCGCTCGGCACGATGCGCTACCGGCTGCTCGCGGCCGCCGCGTTCGCGGTGCGCTGGTTCCCGCGCGGACTGAACCGCACGAGCGCGCGCAAGGCGCCCGTCGTCGCGTATTCACGGCGCGACACGCTGCAGTCGTCGTTCCTGAAGGAAAAGTTCGGGCTGCCGGACGGCGCGTACCCGTGCCACTACGTGCCCGGCACCCACTCGCACTTCGCGGCGGTGCGGCACGGGCTCGGCTACGCGATGGTGCCGGAGCCGCTGATCGGCGCGACGCCGCTCGATGCGCAAGGGCTCGTCGATCTCGCGCCCGCGCATCCGACCGATGTCACGCTGTACTGGCACGCGTGGACCGTGCAGTCGCCGACGATGGCGTCGCTGTCGGCGCGCGTCGTCGAAGCGGCGCGCCGATTGCTCGCGCCGCTGCCGAAATGACGTGAGGTGGCGAGCCGGCGACGCAGCCGGCTCGCGGCCGTTACGCGCGCCGCTGCGAGAAGTAGTCGCCGACCGCGCCGAGGAAGGTATCGATATCCGCGCGCGACACGTCGCAGTGCGTGACGAAGCGCGACGCATACAACATCTGCGTGAGAATCCCGCGCGCCTTGAGCCACGCCTCGAGCGGCGCGCAATCGGCTTCGGGAAATTGCGCGAACACCATGTTCGTCGCATGCGACAGCACCTTCACCGCGTCGATGCGCGCGAGGCCTGCCGCGAGATGCGCGGCATTCGCGTGATCGTCCGCGAGCCGCTCGACGTTGTGGTCGAGCGCATACAGGCACGCCGCCGCGAGAATGCCCGACTGCCGCATCCCGCCGCCCAGCACCTTGCGCCAGCGCTGCGCACGTTCGATCAGCGCACGGCTGCCGACCAGCACCGAGCCGACCGGCGCGCCGAGCCCTTTCGAGAAGCAGATCGACACGGTGTCGAACGGCGCGCACAGCTCGGCGATCGGGCGCCCCGACGCGACGGCCGCGTTGCACACGCGCGCGCCGTCGAGGTGCGCGGACAGCCCGCGGCTGCGCGCGAACGCGACGGCTTCCTGCACATAACCGTCCGGCAACACCTGGCCGCCGATCGTGTTCTCGAGCGCGAGCAGGCGCGTGCGGGCAAAGTGATTGTCGAGCGGCTTGATCGCCGCGGCGATCTTCGCGAGCGGCAGCGTGCCGTCCGGCGCATTCTCGATCGGCTGCGGCTGGATGCTGCCGAGCACGGCCGCGCCGCCGCCTTCGTACTTGTAGGTGTGCGCGAGCTGGCCGACGATGTACTCGTCGCCCCGCTCGCAATGCGACATCAGCGCGGCCAGGTTGCTCTGCGTGCCGCTCGGGAAGAACAGGCCGGCTTCCTTGCCCGCGCGCTCGGCCGTCACCGCCTGCAGGCGCAGCACGGTCGGGTCGTCGCCCCACACGTCGTCGCCGGTCTCGGCGGCAGTCATGGCGGCCAGCATTGCCTGGCTCGGACGTGTCACGGTATCGCTGCGTAAATCGATCATCGCTATGCCCTGAGTAAACGCGGGCCGGCATCGCTGCGTCCGGCCCTGCCGAAACGAGACTCAGAGTGTACGCAATTCACGCAGCGCGTGCCGCCCGTCGAGCGGCAATCGCATGGTCAGTATCGCGGCGGCGGCGGCTGGACGCCGGCCGGCGGCATCGGCGGCGCCGCGCGCGGCGCGCCGCCGTATCCGCCGCCGCCATACCCGCCGCCACTGCCGCCGCTCATTCCGCCCGGCACCGGCACGCGATTGCCCGTTGCGTACATGCATTGCAGATACGCGTAGTCGTAGCGGCGCTGGACGTCGTAGGCCGAGCCCTGCGCGGCGCCCGCGCCGACGACACTGCCCGCGAGCAGCCCCGCGCCGGCGCCCACGGCCGCACCGGTGCCGCCGTTGAACGCGGCGCCGGCCGCCGCGCCGAGCGCGGTGCCGACGGCGGCGCTGCCGACCGCGCTGGCGGTCGACGCCTGCCCGGCGCTCACGCCGCCCGATTGCCCGAACGCGTACTGGCGGCAGTTGCCGTCGTCGGCGCGGAACTGGTCGAACGACTTGCCGGTGCCCGGCAGCGCCATCACGCTCGGCCCGGTCGGCAGGTACGCGCATGCGCCGAGGCAGCCGGCCAGCGCCAGCGCGGCCGGCACGCGCAAGAATCGAAATGCGGATGTCATCGTCGCGCCTCCGTCACTGCGGCCGCGCCGGCACCGATCGCCAGCCCGACTTGCAGGTCTTCACATACGGGTAGTAGTGCTTCGACGCGTCGCAGTAATACCAGAGGTTCGCGTCGCCGTTGTCCTGCGGCTGGCCCTTCTCGACATATTCGGGCGGCGGCGGCGGATCGACCGGTACCGCGACGACGGGCGGCGGGTAGTAGTAAGGCGCGGGGACGACAGGGTAGTAATACGGGTAGCCGAAGCCGGGGCCGACATAGACCCCGACCCGGGCGGCATGCGCGACGCCGCCCGTCGCGAGCGCCACCGCGGCTGCCGCGCCCAGCGCGAGCTTCAATCCATTCACGTCACGTTCTCCAGCAGGCCGGTTCGCCGATACGAACCCGACACCCGAAACGCTACGCCGCGCGCGATCCGGCATCCATTACGGCCGGCCGCGCCAATGTTGCGCGGCGTTACCCGTGTGACAGCCGCTCCCGGCACCGCCCCGCCGCCACGGCCGCGTGCATTACGCGCTAACGCGCCGAAACGGATCGGCTGCCTCGCGCGCCGCGCACGGGCTGCCCGCCGCGCCGTTTCCGGACGATCGAAACCGTTCCGATGACGCGGCGCGCCATATTGACGCACGTGCGTCAGACCGCCACGCCATGGTCGTGCGCGCCGCGAACAGGCTTCTTGATACGAATCAACGATTTATCCCGACATCGCGCGCGGCGGGCTGGACATCTGCGACGAGTTGGCGCATTTCGCGGTGCAACATCGCGACGCATACTCCAGCCAACCCCGACGCCTGTCCGCCGGGGTCCGCCGGCACCCGCCGGCGGGTATCGTCAGCTTCGGTCATCTGGTATGGACACCGCACTTTCGGCCCTCGATCTGGCCCGCCTGCAATTCGCGTTCACCGTCTCCTTTCACATCGTCTTTCCGGCACTGAGCATCGGCCTCGCCAGCTTCATCGCCGTGCTCGAATACCGCTGGCTCAAGACCGGCAAGCAGTACTACAAGACCCTCTGTCTGTTCTGGTCGAAGATCTTCGCGGTCGCGTTCGGGATGGGCGTCGTCTCCGGCGTCGTGATGAGCTACCAGTTCGGCACGAACTGGTCGGGCTTCTCGAGCTTCGCCGGCGCCGTCACCGGGCCGCTGCTGATGTACGAGGTCATGACCGCGTTCTTCCTGGAAGCCGGCTTCCTCGGCATCATGCTGTTCGGCTGGAACCGCGTGAGCCCGCGCGCGCACTTCGGCGCGACGCTGATGGTCGCGATCGGCACGCTGATCTCGACGTTCTGGATCCTCGCGTCGAACAGCTGGATGCAGACGCCGCAGGGCTTCGAGATCGTCGACGGCCGCGTCGTGCCGACCGACTGGTTCGCGATCATCTTCAATCCGTCGTTCCCGTACCGCCTGTTCCACATGGCGATCGCCGCGTTCATCGTCGCGGCGCTGGTGGTGGCCGCGACAGGCGCGTGGCACCTGCTGAAGGGGCGCCGCGACAAGGGCGTGAAGAAGATGTTCTCGATGGCGCTGTGGCTGCTGCTCGTGCTCACGCCGCTGCAGGCCGTGATCGGCGACCAGCACGGCATCAACACGCTGAAGCACCAGCCCGCGAAGATCGCCGCGATCGAAGGGCTGTGGGAAACCGAAAAGGGCGGCACGGCGCTCAACCTGTTCGGCATCCCGGACATGAAGGCGGAAACGACGCGCTACGCGGTGCAGGTGCCGCACCTCGGCAGCCTGATCCTCACGCACAGCTGGGACGGCGAAATCCGCGGGCTGAAGGAATTCCCGCCGGAAGACCGCCCGAACTCGACGGTCGTGTTCTGGAGCTTCCGGATCATGGTCGGCCTCGGCTTCGCGATGATCGGCCTCGCCGCGCTCGCGTGGCTCCTGCGCCGCCGCGGCCGCCTGTATGAATCGAAGGGGTTCCAGCGCTTCGCGCTCGTGATGGGCCCGACCGGTTTCGTGTCGCTGCTCGCGGGCTGGGTGACGACCGAAGCGGGCCGCCAGCCGTGGGTCGTGTACGGCGTGATGCGTACCGCGCAGGCCGTGTCGCCGCTGTCGGTGCAGCAGGTCAGCCTGTCGATGATGACGTTCGTGATCGTGTACTTCCTCGTGTTCGGCACCGGCGTGTACTACATGCTCAAGCTGATGAAGGCCGGCCCCGCGCTGCCCGACGTGAAGCACGACGACACGCCCGACACGCGCCCCGATCACACCGCGCGCCGCCCGATGTCGGCCGTCGACGAGCTGATCGAGACCGTCTGAGCCCACCCCATCCGCATACGAGAAAATCTATGGACGTCACCGTAATCTGGGCCGCGATCATCGCATTGGGGCTCTTCATGTACGTCGTGCTCGACGGCTTCGACCTCGGCATCGGCATCGTCTTCCCGTTCTTCCCGGACGAGAAGGAACGCGACCTGATGATGAACACGGTCGCCCCCGTATGGGACGGCAACGAGACGTGGCTCGTGCTCGGCGGCGCGGGGCTGTTCGCGGTGTTCCCGATCGTCTATTCGACCGTGTTGTCCGCGCTGTACCTGCCGCTGATCTTCATGCTGGTGTGCCTGATCTTTCGCGGCGTGTCGTTCGAGATCCGCGCGAAGGCGCGCCGCACGAAGCAGCTGTGGGATCTCGCGTTCATCGGCGGCTCGGCCGGCGCGACGCTGTTCCAGGGCATCGCGCTCGGCGCGTTCCTGCAGGGCATCAACGTGAAGGACGGCGTGTTCGCCGGCGACGCGTTCGACTGGCTCACGCCGTTCAGCCTGCTGACGGGCCTCGGCCTGATCGTCACCTATGCGCTGCTCGGCTGCTGCTGGCTCGTCGCGAAGACCGAAGGCGACCTGCAGCGCCGCCTGCATCGCGTCGTGTGGCCGCTGACCGTCGTGCTGCTCGGCTTCATCGCGGTCGTCAGCCTGTGGACGCCGCTGCAGGATCCGGCCATCGCGCAGCGCTGGTTCGACTCGGGGCTGTTCTGGCGCCTGCTACCGGTGCCGTTCCTGGTCGCCGGGTGCGCGGTGTGGATGCGCCGCGCGGTACGCGACCGGCACGACATGACGCCGTTCGTGCTCGCGCTGGCGCTGGTGCTGCTCGGCTATGTCGGCCTGCTCGTCACGCTGTTCCCGTATGCGATTCCTCAGACGATGACGATCTGGGAAGCGGCGGCGCCGCGTTCGAGCCAGACCTTCACGCTGGTCGGCGCAGCGGTTATCCTCCCGATCATCATCGCCTACACGACGATGGGTTACTGGGTATTCCGAGGCAAGGTGCGCCATGAAGACCAGCATTACTACCACCACTGATTCCGCCGATCGCCCGCCCGAGGCGCCACGGCCGCGGATGCGCGGCTGGATGTGGTTCGTCGTGCTGTGGGCTGGCGGCGTGATCGGCGCCGTCACGCTCGGTTATGCGTTCAAGATCTTCATGAACCTGACGCTGTTCGCCGTGAAGTAAGCCAGGCGGCCGCCCCGGTCGAACGACGGTCGGGGCGGCCGTTTTTTCGTTGTCGTTGGCGGTCGCGGCTTCGAGCCGGTCACCGCTCGCACGACGTCGTGCACATCGCCTTGTCCATCGCGCTGAAGAAGGCCCGGTAGTAATCGGGCTCGACGACGGTCTTCATCCGCGAATCGCCGTTGCTGTCCCATACCGTGCGGTCGAAACGCGCGCGCACGATCGCGTCGCGCGCCGGCGTCACGCGAACCGCGACGACGGCGGCCACGCGCTCGTGATCCGGTTTGGCCGGCAAGCCGCCGATCCTCGCCTTCAGCGCGCCGCGCAGCAGTTGCCGCCACTTCGGAACCAGCGTGTCGCTGCGGCCGCCTTCGATCAGCCCCATATCGCGATCGACCGTCACCGGCGCATAGCCCTGCGCGCGCAGCACGGCCGCCGCCGCGTCGAGCGTGCGCGCCTGCGTCGCCCCCGCATAACGACGATCGCTCATCATGCGCAGCGTCTGCTGTTCGCTGTCCGTCAGGTCGACTTCGGTCTGGCTGACGCTGTAGCGCACCAGCGATCCGCCGCTGCCGATCTGACGTTCGTTTTGCGGCTTCGCCGCGCACCCGGCCAGCATCGCCAGCAGCCCGGCGCAGGCGAGCGCCAGCACACCGCGACCGCGCACCGGCGGCACCACTGCCAAGCGGCGCATCGCGCGCCGCGCCGTGCGGCGGTCGAGAAGGCGGCGGCGAATTCCTGTTGATCGGCAATCGGGGGGCGCTATGATCGTCATCGCGGTTTTCTCCTGTCGGCGTCATCTTAGGGACGCGCCACAGCCGCGACAAACGACATTTTCAGACTCACTGTGTAGCTTTTCTTCGCGATCTCACGATGCGCCGATTGCCGCCCCTGAACGCGCTGCGCAGCTTCGAAGCCGCCGGCCGCCTGCAGAGCCTCACCCTCGCCGCCGAGGAACTGAACGTGACCCAGAGCGCGATCGCGCAGCAGATCCGCGTGCTCGAATCGTACTTCGGACAGAAGCTGTTCGAACGCGACGGGCGTTCGCTGCGGCTCACGCCGCGCGCGCGGCATTACCTCGTCGACGTCGCGAGCTGCCTCGGACGGCTCGCGCAGGCGACCGGGCAGATGTTCGAGCCCGTCGGCGGCCATGCGATCCGGGTCAATGCCTCGGTGTCGTTCGCGCATGGATGGTTGCTGACGCAACTGGCCGCGTTCCAGGCCGCGCATCCCGATATCGACGTACAACTCGTCACGAACGCCGATGCCGAGCGCGACCAGATCGACGAAACGTGCGACATCGTGATCCGCCGGTACACGCCGGAGCTCCGCCGCAAGGGCTTCGTGTCGCGCCCGCTGCTCGCGAACGTCGCGCTCCCCGTGTGTGCGCCCGGCCATCCGGTGCTCGAACGGGCGCGCGTGCCGGCGGACCTGCGCAACGCGCCGCTGCTCCACTACGCCGGGCTGCCGCAAGCGTGGCAATACTGGTTCCACCAGGCCGGCACGGACGTCACCGAAACGCTGCGCGGGCCGTTCTATCGCGAGTTCTTCCTGTTGATCCAGGCGGCCGCGAGCGGGCTCGGCGTGTGCCTCGCGCCACGCGCCGTGGTGCGCGACGCGCTCGCGAGCGGCCGGCTGGTTGCCCTGTTTCCGGAAGTGCACCTGGAAGGGCCGCCGTTTCATTGCCTGTATCGCAACGACGGCGATCCGGCGCTGCGCACGTTCGTCGACTGGCTGTTCGCGCGAGCCGAGGAACTGGACGGCCCGCCGCCGCGGTAACGGACGGCGATGCCCGCGTCACCGCCGCTCGCGCAACGCCGCGTCGATCTTGCGGTCGGTCTTGTACTGGCTCAACGCATACACCGACCAGATCGCGGCCGGCAGCCAGCCGATGATCGTGATTTGCAGGACCAGGCAGATGATCCCGGCGATCGGGCGGCCGATCGTGAAAAACTGGAACCACGGCAGCAGCAGGGCAAGCAGAAGGCGCATGAACGATCCTCTCGGTGCGTCGTTGAACGGGTGATGCGCAGCCAATATGACGGGGGGCGCCCGTCATTTCAAGCCCGTGCCCGGCGCCCCATCGGCGCTACGCCGAATCCGCCAGCCACTGCGCGACGCGCGCGACGAGCGCGTCCGCTTCGTCGAAGCACTCGACGCCCGCTACCTGCGGCGCACCGCAGATCGTGAATACCGGCTTGCCCCACTGCAACCCGAGCGCGATTTCGGACAGCGTGCCGAGCCCGCCGCCGACTGCGATCAGGCACAGCGACGCACGCGCGACCAGCGCATTGCGCGTGATGCCGAGCCCGGTCGGCAGCGCGACGCTCAGGTAGGGATTCGCCAGCGTCGCATCGTCCTCGGGCAACAGCCCGATCGCGCAGCCGCCCGCCGCATGCGCGCCGCGCGCGGCGGCCTCCATCACGCCCTGCTTGCCGCCGCCGACGAGCGCCACGCCCGTCGACGCCACCGCGTGCGCGATCCGTTCCGCGACGCGCATCTGCTCGTCGGTCGCGTCGCGCGGGCCGATCAGGCCCGCCGGCATCCGGTGCCGGCTGGTGCCGCGTTGCCGCTGCGCCAGCCGCGCGAGCGCGTCGCGCGCCGGTTCGGACCACGCGCATTCAATGACGTCGTTGGCGAACAAGGCCTTCTCCCAGTGCCAGAACGCAGGTACAGATGGCCGTCAGCACGATCGACAGCACGGCTGCCTGCGAAAAATCGGTTTGCCCGTCCGACAGCTTCAGGTACATCAGCAGCGGCAGGATGTTGATCTGCGTGCCGGCCAGCGCGATCGCCGTGCCGTAGGTGCCGAGCGCGATCGCGGTGACGAGGCACCAGGCGGACGCGACGGACGGCCACAGCTCGCGCCACGCGACGTCGAGCCACGCGCGCCACGGCCGCGCGCCGAGCGTCAGCGCGGCGTCGAGCGGCCGCCGGTCGAGATTCGCGAGCGCCGGGTAGATCATCAGCGCGACGCGCGGAATCAGGTAGTACGCGTAGGCGAACGCGAGCCCCGGCATCGTGTAGATCGCGCCGCCGACCACGGTCGGATCGGCGCCCAGCGCGGCCAGCAGCGTGGTCACGAAGCCCGCGCGACCGAACGCGAGGATGAAGCCGTACGCGATCACCAGCCCGGAGAACGCGAGCGGCACGCCGAGCAGCGCGAGCGACCAATGGCGGCGGGCCGGCGACTGCCCGGCCAGCGCGAACGCGACCGGCACGCCGACGCCGACCGACAGCGTGCCGGCGCTCATCGCCAGCGCGAGCGAGCGCGCGATCGCGTCGGCGACGAGCGGATCGCGCCACACCGCCGCGAACGCACGGCCGCCGCCGTCGAACGCGGCGCCGACCAGCGCGGCCAGCGGCAGCACGAAGCACACCGCGAGCAAGGCCGCGGCGGGCAGCGCGCCGAAGCGGCGCAGCACGCCGCGCGCGGGTAAGGAGGCCGGCATTCCGTGCCCCTTACTGGCCGAGCGTGGCCTGCGACCAGAGCTGGTCGACCTCGGCCTTGCGCGCCGCCGCCTTCGCGACATCGAGCGGGCGCACCTGCGGCGCGTTCGGCAGCTTCGCCGCGACCTCCGGTGCGACCGGCGTGCCGGGCACGGCCGGGCGCACGTAGCCTTGCGCGAACAGCGCCTGCCCGACGTCGCTCATCACCAGGTTGAGCCAGAGCTGCGCGGCCGACGGGTTCGGGCCGTTCTTCACGAGACTCATCGCATAGGGCGCCGACACGCTGCCGTCCTGCGGAATCACGATGTCGGCCGCGTCGCCCATGCCGTCCGCGTACTTCGCCTTGAGTCCGTCGTTCTCGTAGCCGATCAGGATCGGGATCTCGCCCTTCACGAACTTCGCGTACGGCGTCGTGCCCTCGACGCGCAGCACGTTGCCGGCCTGCTTCAGCTTGCCGAAGAAATCCGCACCCGGCTTCGGGTTCTCGACGCTGCCGCCGTTCGCATACGCGGCCGCGAACACCGCGACCTGGCCCTGCCCCGTGGAGCGCGGATCGAGATAGACCACCGCGTTGCGGTACTCGGGCTTCAGCAGGTCGGACCAGCGCTGCGGCACGTTCTTGACGAGCTTCCGGTTGACGAGGAACGCGATGTTCAGCGAATGCACGGCGAACCAGCGGCCGTCGGTCGCGCGGAACACGCCCGGCAGCTTGTCGAAATTGACCGGCCGGAACGGCGCGACGACATCCTTGCCGGCCGCATCGAGCGCCGACGCCGCGAAGTAGTACGCGGTGTCGGCCTGCGGGCGGCGGCGCGACTTGTCGAGCGCGACGACGGTCGCGGCCGAGCCGATGTCGTTGTACGTGATCTCGACCTTCGGATAGCGCTTGCGGAATTCGGCGAACAGCGCCTTCCAGTTCGCCCATTCGGGGCCGGTGTCGAACGACACGACGAGCCCTTCGTCGGCCGCCTTCGCGTACAGCGCGTCTTCGCCCGGGTACAGCGGCGCGGCCTGCGCCGCCGCGCAAGAGAGCGCCGCGAGCGCACACAGCGCCAGCACGCGGGCGCGCATGGCTTTCACAAGAGGGGAGCCTGCAAGCATCGTGAATCTCCGTTAAACGAAAGGAATCAGTGCGCGTCCGGCGCTGCCGGCAGCACGAGCAGATGGCGCGGGTCGAGCGCGATGCTGCGCACGGCCGGCTCGCGCCCTTCGCACAACAGCACGTCGGCCGAGCCGTCCGGAATGAAGTCGTAGCGCTGCGTCGCGCCGAAGTACCGCACGTCGCCGCGGCGGCCTTCGATGCGATTCGTGCTGTGCGCCGGCGGATCGGCCTGCACGTGCTCGGGCCGCACGAGCACCGCGATCGCGTCGCCCGGCCGATGCGCACCCGTTTCCGCACGCAGGGTCGCGAAACGCACGTCGATCTCGCCGTGCGCGCGCACCTGCCCGCGCAGCAGCGTCGAATGCCCGACGAAGCGCGCGACCTGCGCGGTGGCCGGGCGTTCGTACAGGTCGCGCGGCGTGCCGGCCTGGAGCACGCGGCCGCCGTCGACGATCGCGACGCGGTCGGCCATGCTCAGCGCTTCGTCCTGGTCGTGCGTGACGAAGAGCGTCGTCGCGCCGCATGCGCGCTGCAGCGCGCGAATCTCGTCGCGCAGTTGGTGGCGGATGCCGGCATCGAGCGCCGCCAGCGGCTCGTCGAGCAGCAGCAGCTTCGGCTCGATCACGAGCGCCCGCGCGAGCGCGACGCGCTGCTGCTGGCCGCCGGACAGCATCGCGACGCCGCGCGTCGCATGGGCCGCCAGCCCGACCCGCTCGAGCATGTCGAGCGCGCGCCGGCGCCGCAGGTCGGCCGCCACGCCGCGCATGCGCAGCCCGTACGCGACGTTGTCGACGACCGACAGGTTCGGGAACAGCGCGTAATGCTGGAACACCATCCCCACTTCGCGACGCCACACGGGCACGCCGGCCACGTCGGCGCCGCCGATCGCGATGCGGCCGCGCCAGCCGTCGAGCAGCCCGGCCGCGAGCCTCAGCAGCGTGGATTTGCCGGAGCCGCTGCGCCCCATCACCGCGAGCAGTTCGCCCTGCGCGGCGGACAACGTGACGTCGTCGACGCCATGGCGGGCGCCCGGATACTGGAAACTGACGTGTTCGAATTCGAGACTCATGGATGACTCACTTCAGACGTTGCACGGTGCCGACGGACACGAGCGTCGCGAGCACCGCGAGCACGAGCAGCACGACGGTGGCCGCGCATGCCATCCCGGTCGCGCCGTAGAACGCCTGCAGCAGCACGATCGGATAATTCCGGTAGCGAAAGCCGGCGATCAGATTCGAGATCTGGAATTCGCCGATCGACAGCGCCGCCACCATCACGAGGCCGGAAAACAGGCTGTGCCGCAGGTTCGGCAGCACGATCGTGACGAACTGGCGCAACGGCGGCGCGCCGAGCGTCGCCGCGCAGGCCTCGAGCCGCGCGAGGCCGAGGTGGCGCAGGTCGCCGAGCAGCGTCTGCAGCAGATACGGCAACGTCAGCACCGCGTGCGCCGCGATCATCAGCGGCAGCGTGCCGAGCCACGGCAGCGTATCGCCGCTGAAGATCGCGATGTAGCCGAAACCGAGCGTCAGCGCCGGCACGGCGACCGGCATCAGCATCACGACGCGCGTCGCGAACCCGCCGCCGGCCTGCGCGCGATGATGCAGTGCGTACGCGAGCGGCAGGCCGATCACCGCGTTGAGCGCGCAGCACGCCAGCGCCACCATGAAGCTCACGCCGAACGCGCGGGTGAAGCTCCGGTTCGCGGCCAGGTCGGCAAACCAGTGCCCGGTGACACCCGAGGGCAGCAACGTGTTCGTCCACGATGCGCCCACCGAGCCGATCAGCAGCAACGCGATCGGCAGCAGCAGGTAGAGCGCGAACACCGCGAGCAGCGCCTGCAGCAGCAGGCGGCCGACACGCGGATGCGCTGTTCTGTTACGACGAATCGGAACACCGTCGGCCAATGCCGGGGCGGTTGACGGATGCATGAGCACACTCGCTGACGATCGGGGAAAACTTCGTGCGACGCCCGCCGGGCGAGGCCCGCTTGCGTTGTCGAAGCCGGCGCAGTGTGCGGTTTCGACATGGCATCGTCATGAAAAAAACGTAAAAAGCGCGCATCGACCTGTGCAAGGACGGAACAGCCCGCCATGAAGCACCTGTATCCGAACGTGGCGGAGCTGCACGCATTCGCCGCGTCCGCGAAGTACCTGAACTTCTCCTACGCGGCCCGCGAACTGGGCCTGACGCCGAGCGCGGTCAGCCGGCAGATCGCGAACCTCGAAGCGCTGTTCGGCGTGAAGCTGTTCGTGCGCGAGGGGCGCGGCCTCGCGCTCACACGGGCGGGCCAGGTGTATCACGCACGCGTCGTCGGGCCGTTGCGCGAAATCGGCAACGCGTCGATCGAGCTGCTGAGCGCGCGCGAGAACAGCGACCTGCTGACGATCGCGAGCGTGCCGACGTTCACGACCAAGTGGCTGCTGCCGCGCCTCACGCGCTTTCTCGCCGCCGCGCCGGGCGTCACGCTCAGCTTTCGCCGCCATCTCGCGCCCGGCGACGTGTTCCCGTTCGGACTCGACGCGGCGATCCGCTATGGCGACGGCGGATGGGAAGGGGTGCGCAGCGACTATCTGGGTGGACGCACCTTCGTGCCCGTCTGCTCGCGCGAATTCGCCGCCCGGCATGCGCTGCATACGCCCGCCGATGCGGTCGCCGCACCGCGCCTCGTGCACGAACAGGCCGAAATCGCGTGGTCCGCGTGGGCGGAGCGTCATCGCGCGTCGCAGATGAACGCACTGGCCGGCCCGCGCTTCGAGCAGTATTCGGTGCTGATCCAGGCCGCGCAGGCCGGGCTCGGGATGGCCCTCGTGCCGCGTTTCCTGATTCTCGACAATCTCGCGGCGGGCACGCTGGTCGAGCCGTTCGACGCACCGGTCGACGTCGACGCGCAGGGGCATTACCTGTGTTACGCGCCGGAGCGCCTCGACACGAGCGAGGCGTTGAGACGGTTCAGGGACTGGATGCTGGACGAAGCCGGGCGCGCGTAGGCGCCCCACGTCGCCCTGAAAACGAGCGGCGCGCGCCGCCGCCCGGCCACGCGCGCTGCACCGGACGCCGCCCGGCGGCGGCATCCGGCCTGCCGCGTCAACGCCCGATACCGAGCCCCGGCAGCACGCGTGTGTTCTCGGCCACGACCGCATGCAGCAGGCGCGGGTCGGCGCCGAGCAGCGCGAGGATCGTCGGCGCGACCTGCTTCGTGCCCACGAGATCGTTCACGGTGCGCGCGCGATGGACGCCCGGATACGACACGAGCAGGCCGAGGTGGCTGTCGTCCGGCGCGTTGCCGCCGTGCTCCTCGTCCTTCTTCGTGCTCGACGTGTAGATCACGCCCGGATTCGGCTGGACGATGATGTCCGGCGAGCGGCCGTTGGCCGGATCGCCGAAGCGATCGGCCAGCGCCGCGCCGTACAGGATGGACGCCTGCGCACCGTCCGCGCAGATTCCCGGCGCGTTGCAACCCAGGTTCGCCTTCAGCGTCTCGACCACGGCCGTGCGCTGGCTGCGGTCGCGCAGCCAGATCAGGCCGACGTCGTCGGTCTGCACGAAGCCCGTGCCGACCAGGCCGGAACCGTCGTTCAGGTTGCCCGTCGTCGTGCTGTTCTGGCCGAAGTTGCCGTTCGGGTCGAGGTAGTTGTTCGTTTCGAGCAGCTTCGTCAGCGTGTCGCCGTTCTTCACGAGCTTCGTGTGATCGGAAGGCGACTGGCCGTGCTTCGACGTGACGATCACGGCCGTCGACGCGTACAGGTTGGCCTGCTTCAGCGCCGCGACGATACGGCCGATCGCGTTGTCGACGTACGTGATCGCGTTCGCGACCTGCCCGTTCGGCGTGAAGTCGGCATCGAGATAGCCGCCGCCCTTCGCGACCGGCGACTTCTGCGCGACGCTGAGCGTCTGGAAGTTCGCGCCGAACAGCGTCGGCACCGGCGCGCTCTTCGTGCCGGTCGAGTCGCGGCCTTCGATCTGGTTGACCAGCGCCTGCACGTGCAGGTTGTCGAAGCGCGCGGTGTGCGAGTAGACATCCGTGTAGTCGGTGTTCGTCGCCGGGTCGATCGAGTTGATCTCGGTGCGCATCAGGTCGTCGACGCCGGTGCCCGACGGGCCGTTCAGCCAGTCGTAGCCCCACGCGTGCTTGTCGGCCCACGCGGTGCGCGCGTTCGGCACGCCGGCCTTCACGGCTTCGAACACCGTGTTGGTCTTCACGTAGTTGTGCGGATAAACGGGCACGCACCGGCCGTTCACGCGCGCGTGCGGAATCGCCTGCGGGTTGAACGCGCCGCCGCCGTCGAGGTGCACGAGCTTGCCGCCGTCGATCGCGTCGATGCCGGTCGTTTCGTCGAACACGACGTTCCAGCCCTGTTTACCCGAGCATGTCGTATCGCTCGGCGCATACAGGTTGCGGTCATACGACACGTCGTAGAACAGGCCGGCCGTCTTCGGCGAGCCGCCCGTCACGAGCGCCGCGAGGCCCGGGAACGAATCCGACAGGCCCGGCGTATAGGCGTTCGCGTACGTCACGCCGCTCTTCGCGAGCACCGCGATGTTCGGGCACGTATTCGCGCCGATGCAGCGCGCGAGATCCTGCTCGTGCAGACCGTCGACGCTCAGCAGCAGCACGTGCTTCACGACGCGACCCGCATGGCCGTTGCCCTCGCCCTGGCTGTCGCCGTCCTGCTGCGCCGCATGCGCGCCCGCGCTTGCGAGCGTCAGCGCGCCCGCCACCATCACCGCCATGTTTCGTTGCTTGACGAACCTGGAAATCATCACCCCACCTCATCGATTGACGTTTGAACTGCACGACTTGCCATCCGGCGCGCAAAATATCGCCGGATCGTGCGGCGGTCGCATGAAGCGAGGCTTTCTGTTCTCTGTCAAACGTAACCAATCGCAAATGACAAGAATCGGTCGCAATACGCGGCCCTTGCGTGCGCCGACCCGTGCGGCCGGATTTTTTTTCGGCTTGGCCCGCGACTATTGGTGTGTGATAAAGGGTTTTCCCTGACCCGGAGCACGAGTATGTCGACCCTGGAAGCTCTCCGGTTCGTGCTGGACGATGCACGCACCCCCGAAATCATTCGCCACCACGTCGTCGACGCGCTGCAGTACGCGTTGCGCAACTACGGACAGGTGTTCACCGCGAAGGAAGTCGAATGGCTGACGCAGTGGGACGACGCGCGTCTGCCGCTGGCCGCGAGGAAGGAACTGGACAAGCGCGAACCGGCGATCGCCGCGCGCTGACAAAAAAAGCCGCCGCGCCCGACCGGTGCGGGCGCGGCGGCTGATCGCGGCAAGGCTTACTGCAGCCCGAAGTCGACGCGGGTCGTCGCGCCCTTGTCCGAGATGCCCTTCGCGTCGAGCTTCGGCGCGACGACGAACACGCGGCTCGAGTCGATCTTCCCGTCGAGGTACTGGCGCACGGCCTGCGCGCGCTGCTGCGCGAGCGCACGCAGCGCGTTGTCGTCGGCCGGCGCGTGATCGGCCAGCGCCTGCCTCATGTCCGCATCGGGCAGCGTCTTCTGCAGCCCGACCAGGTTGCGCGGCTTCTTGAAGTCGGCGGCCTTGTACGCGCGCGTCAGGTACTTCGAGTATTCGGCCTTGTCGACCTTCACCGACATCGGATCGATGCTCTCGCCCTGGCCGACCACGTCCTTCAGCTTCTGCTGGCGCACCAGACGCTCGACGTACGCGTCGCGCAGCCCCGGCGTGTCCTGCGCGGGATCGACGCGGCCGATCAGGTCGAGCCGGATCGACGACTTCTCGGTCAGCATCTTCACGACGGTGTCGAGCTTCTTCTGCTGCGCGTCGGTCAGCTCGTACGAACCCGGCGCGAACTCGACGTAACCGAGATCCTCGCCGCCGCCGCCGAACGCGTTCGCGAGCAGCGTGAACGGCGACGTGACGGCCTTCGCGATCAGGTTCAGCACCGCGTGCCAGATCAGCCCGCCGACGCTGAATTCCGGATTCGACAGCGACCCCGACACCGGCAGGTTCACGTCGATCTGGCCGCGCGTGTTCTTCAGCAGCGAAATCGCGAGCTTCACCGGCAGCTTCGTCGCGGTGTCGTTCTCGACGCGGTCGCCGAACGTCAGCTGGTCGATGAAGATGTGGTTGTTCGCCGACAGCTGGTCGTTCGCGAGCTGGTAATGCAGGTCGACGTTGAGCTTGCCCTTCGTGATCGGATAACCGGCGTATTTCGCCGAGTACGGCGTCAGGTTGGTCAGCTCGATGTCGTGCGCGGTGGCCGTCAGGTCGAGCGCCGGCTTCTCGATCAGCGGGTTCACCGACCCCTTGATCGAGATCGGGCCGTTGCCCGCGAGGTTCGCGGCCACGTCGACCGGCGCGGACGTCGTCGAATCCGTGCCGAACGCGCCGACCGTGCCCTTGATCGCGACGAGGTTCGCCGTGTAGTTCGGCTTGATGAAGTTGTCCGTGTAGGTCACGCGGCCGTCCTGCAGCACGAGCTGGCCGAAGTGCATCCGCACCGGATTCTGCGGTTGCGGTGCGGCCTTCACGACCACCGTCGCCGACGCAGCCGCCGGCGCGGACGCCTGCCGGGCGGCGGCAGCCGATGCGGCCTGCGCGGCGGCGGGCGGCGTCACGCCCGGCGACAGCGGCACCGGTTCGCCCTTGCTCGCGTCGCGCGTGAGCGACTGCGCCGGGCCCGTCTCCTTCGCGACCACGTCCTTCAGGTTCAGCCGCCCCTGCGCATCGAGCAGCACGCGGCCGTAGAAGTTCGAGAACGTCACGCGCGCGGCGTCGACATCGGTGCCCTTCTCGTCGTAGTTCGCCTTCAGGTTCGACAGCGCGAGCGAGCGCCAGCCCGCGAACGGGTCGGACGTCGCCTTGTCGAGCATCCGCACGTCGACCAGCGCGACGTCGCCGCGATAGGTCGCGCGCGGCGTGTCCTTCACCTGCGCGAACGTCAGGTTGCCCTGCGCGTTGAGCAGCGCGCTCGCGATCGTCGCGTTCAGCGCGCTGCCGAAGTACGGCTCGAACGCGGCCGCATCCAGCCGGTTGCCGTTGATCTTCAGGCCGAGCTTGAGCGGCTGCGCGGTCACGTCGCCCGTCACGTTCAGCGAACCCTTGCGGTTCAGCGTCGCCTTCAGCTGCACGGGCAGCGGTTTCGTCATGTCGTCGCTCAGCTTCTGCACCGACAGCTCCAGCGGCTTGATCGCCAGCTTCACCGGGCGCGGCGTCGACAGGTCGGTGAAGTTCGCGGACGCATCCTTCACGTTCAGCGCGTCGATCCGGTAGTGCCACGTCGGCGCGGCGGCTGCGGCCTTGCGCGCGACCGTGCGCTTCGGCACGGCCGCCTGCGCGGGTTCGGCCAGCGCCGCGAGGTCGATCTTGCCGTCCTTCAGGCGCTTCACGTCGAGTGCCAGCCCGCTCGCGTCGACGCTCGCGATCTCCACGGTGCGCGCGGCAACGTCGACCTTCGCGATCTTCGCGCTCGCGTCGGGCAGCACGATCGCGGCCGCCTTGTTGTCGGGTGCGGCAATCTTCAGCGTTTTCAGGCTGACCGAGCTGTCGGCGACTTCCGCCGCGAGCGGCGTCTTGCCCCAGTCGGTCTTCGCGTTGACGGTCGCGCCGAGCGTGCCGTCGAGCACGCGCGCGCGCGTCGCCTCGCCGAGGTACGGCTGCAGCGCCGGCAGCGCGAGCGCGGCGACCGTCAGCTTCGTGTCGGCCTGCTTCGCCGCGAGACTGAACGCGCCTTCGGCCGTCAGGTCGCCACCGCGCGACAGCGACGTCGACACCGTGTATTTCGCGGGCGTCTTGCCCAGCAGCGAGAAGCCGTCGAGCGTCGCGGCGAGCTTCGTCAGCGAGATCGCGGTCGGCGTCGCCGGCACGCGGTCGTCGACGTTGACCGTGCCGCCGTCGATCGCGAAATGACGGATCGTCAGGTCGAGCGGCGGCGCTTCCTTCGCGGCGGCGGCGGCGGTGTCGGCCTTCGCGCCGCTGGCCGCGGCGACCGCGGCACCGGAAGCGGCGGCAGCGCCCGACGCGGCCGGCTTGCCGGCTTCGGCCTTCGGCGCGGCGGCCGGCTGCGCGGCGAGCTTCTCGACGTTCAGCACACCCTGCTTGTCGCGCGACAGGTCGACCACCGGCTGGTCGATCCTGATCTCGTCGAAGTGCATCGCGTTGCGAAGCGGCTCGAGGCTGGCCGCCGCGACGTGGACGCCGCGCGCGGCGAACAGCGGCGCGGACGCGAGGTCCGTCACCTTCGCGTCGTTCAGGTCGACGGTGCCCGACACGCGCAGCGCGGGCGTCTCGCCGCTCATCACGAAATTGACCGTGAGGTTGCTGCTCAGCAGGCCGCTCGTCACGGCCACCGGCAGCTTCGCCGGCACGTACGAGATCAGCTTCGGCACGTCGAGGCGATCGAACTTCAGCGCGACCTCCGATTCGCGCGACTGCGCGAACGGCTTGGTCTTGCCGTCGATCGAGATCGGGCTGCCGTCGAAGCGCGCGCGCAGCTTCGGCTCGACGAAGATGTCGGTCTTCGAGGCCAGCGTCGCGATATACGGGATTCCGAGCGTCCAGTTGTCGACCACGTGCTTCTCATTCAGCAGGCGGTCGTCGAAGTCGATCCGGCCGTCGTTGACCTGGATGTTCGACACCGAAAACTGCGTCGGCTTGCTGTCGGGCTTCGGCGACGGCCCGGAGGAGAACTTCTCGATCAGGTCGGTGAAGTTGAAGCGCTGCGCGTCGTAGCGGACGACGTGAAAGCGCGGCGAATCGAGCCGGATTTCGTTGACGATCGGCGCGCCGCGGAACAGCGACGACCACGACGGCCTCACGACGAGCTTGCCGATGTCGATGAAGTCGCCCTGGCCGCCGCGCTCGCCGAGGTGGATGCCGTCGGCCTCGAGGTTCAGCGTGTACGGGTTCAGTGCGATGCGCTGGATCGTGGCCGGCCGGTCGAGCTGCTTGCTCAGTTGCTGTTCGGCGACGTGGCGGATCAGCGGCGGCGCCGCGAAGAACCCGAGCAGTCCGAACAATACGAGGAAGATCAGCACGCCGATGCCGATACGCCGGGTCCGGCGCGAGCGTGCAATGCCACCGAGGGCATGGAGGGTCGAGGGTACGGTTTCTTTGTCTGCGCTTGCCATGCTTGAATGCCTCGGGAATGGATGCCGGGCCGCGCCGGACAACCGGGCGGCCGCGCACGCTATCCCGAAAGTATAGGCTCAGGTGATGACGGTACGAGGGTCGGATGCGGCCGCCGCGCCCGCGGGTCGGACAACCGCGGCGGTCAACCGTTCATTTCCGGACGACGACGGGCGGCATCCACGTGCCGTCGCTTGCCTGCGGCTTCGGTGCGTACAGGCGCAACGCGAGCGCGAAATCGGTGCGCGGCGCCGGCAGCCAGTTGCCCGCATGCGCGGCGCCCGGCGACGCCGATACGACGATGTCGATCGAGCCGTCGTGGTTGCGGCGCAGCCGGTCGCGATCGCCGAGCGAGCGGCGCGCCGACCCGACGTCGGGCAGCGCGCCGCTCGTCGTATAGGGCGTGAGCGTCCAGAATGCGCGCACCGGCGGCAGCGCACCCGGCGCGAAATGCAGCACGTAGCGGTTCGCGCCGTTCAGCGCATGGCCGTCGCTGTCGACGCGGACGACCGCGAGCGTCTCGTCGTCGCGCGTCGCGGTGCCGAACTGCGTGTAGGCCGCATAGGCGCGCAGCGCGTAGTCCTGGCCGTACTTGCCGGCCGTGTCGCCGATCCAGCTCCAGCCGTTCGCGTTCAGCAGGTTCGACGGCGGCGTCACGAGCCGCGCGCGCGCCTCGGCCACGCCGGCCGTCGCGGCCGTGAGGCGGTCGCCCGTCCACAGCACCGGATAGCCGGCCGTCACGCCGATGTCCCCGAGGAGTTCCTGCGCATGCGCGTCGTCGGCCGGCGCCGGGTTGTCCTGCAGCGCCTGCGCGAAGCGCGTGAAGAACGCCTTCGGGTCGAGCGCGGCCACCTGCTCGGCCGGCGTGCCGCCGCTCACCGCTTCGGCCGGCGCACTGCCCGCATGGACCGCGACCGACGCGCCGCGCGCGGCACCCGTGTAAACAGACAGCGGCACCACGCGAATCGCGCGCTGCAGTTTCTTCACGTTCGTCAGGTCGCGCCCGCCGCTCGTCTGCAGCCGCACTTCGAGCCACGCGTTGGCGGACGGCACGTCGACCCGCAGCGCGCCCTTCGGCAGCGTGCCCTGCCAGTCCTTCGCGGCGAAGGCAATCGTTTGCGCCCGCGCGCCGCCGCGGGCACCCCGCGCCGCGACGCTCGACGACGACCACAACACGTTCGTCCACATGTCCAGTGCGCGCGCGTCCCAGTAGCGGCCGCGGGTATCGGGCAGCGTGACGATCACGGGTTCGGCGGCGACGTCGAGCCAGCCGGTCGAATCGAGCGTGTCGACGCCCGGTAGCGGCGGATTGACCGCGCCGACGGGCGGCAGCGCCTGTGCGTGGCGCAGCGTGTTGAGCGGCGCCTGCCCCGGTTGCGCGCCGTCGCCGCCCGTCGCCGCTTCCTTCGCGACGTCCATCAGCACGAGCGGATACGCATAGACATAGGAGTCGGCGACTTCGGCGCGCATCCAGCCGGTTTTCCGCTGGATCGCGTCCGGTTGCGACGCGCACCCCGCGAGCACCACCGCCATGGCCAGCGACGCGCACGCGCGCCGCAGCGAAACTGATTCCTGCAGGTTTTCAATCATCGATTACTGGCCGAATATCGTTCTTTTGAGTCAACGCCTTGTTCGTCTCGCGAACGGCGAATGCAAGGCACCCCAGCCTGCCCGGATGCCGTTTTGCAACGTTTCGCAACGGTGGGCGCTGATGTCAGGCCGGTATCATAGCGCCTAAGGGCATCCCCCAATATGCCGAATAACGGGTCGGGCGGTAGTTCGAGCGCGATCGGCACGGGCGGCGCTGGCTCGGAGTGATCCAACCCCCATTCAAATGACGGACGAGACCGTCGCAGACGCTTGACCTTGCCATCATGGGAATGTTGATACTGGAATCATTCGCGGCACGAACCGCGTTTCTGGGGAATCCGACATGACTGAACCACTTGCCTCCGCGGCGCTGCAAACGATCGAACTGAGCGTCGACGGCATGCATTGCGGCGGCTGCACGGGCCGCGTGCAGCGCGCGCTGGCCGCCGTGCCGGGCGTCGTCGATGCGGTAGTCGATCTCGACACGCACACGGCGACGGTGACCGCGCAGGACACGGTCGAGCCCGGCCGGCTCGTCGACGCAATCGGCGAGGCCGGCTACCGTGCGGCGGTGCGCGACGCGGCGCTCGAAGCCGGCGCGACGACGCACGCGGCTCACGGGTTGCATGACGACACGCCGTCCGCGGCCGCGACGGCGCGTGCCTCGGCGGCCACGATCGAACTCGATATCGATGGGATGACCTGCGCGTCGTGCGTGTCGCGCGTCGAAAAGGCACTGGCCAACGTGCCGGGCGTCACGCGCGCGTCGGTCAACCTCGCGACCGAACGTGCCACCGTCGACGCAGCGGCGGGCGTCTCCGCGTCGCAACTGGCGGATGCCGTGAAGCAGGCCGGTTATGGCGCGACGCCGACGGCGCCCGATATCGCCATTCCGAGCGCCGCCCCCGCCACGCCTGTCAGCATCGAACTCGATATCGACGGGATGACCTGCGCGTCGTGCGTGTCGCGCGTCGAAAAGGCGCTGGCCAACGTGCCCGGCGTCACGCGCGCGTCGGTCAACCTCGCGACCGAACGTGCCACCGTCGACGCGGCGGCGGGCGTTTCGGCATCGCAACTGGCGGATGCCGTGAAGCAGGCCGGCTATGGCGCGACGCCGGTCGCCGTCGCCGCGCCGGCCGCAGCCTCGCCCGCCTCCGCCGACCTCGAACTCGAGATCGGCGGCATGACCTGCGCGTCGTGCGCCGGCCGCGTCGAAAAGGCGCTGGCCGCCGTCCCGGGCGTCGCACGCGCGTCCGTCAATCTCGCGACCGAGCGCGCATCGGTGCACGGCGCCGGCGCACTCGACGCTGCCACGCTGATCGCGGCGGTCACCACGGCCGGCTACCAGGCATCGCTCGTCGCCGCGCCGTCGGCCGGCGCACCGACCGGCGCCGACGCGCAACCGGCCCGCCCCGCGCAGGATGCCGATGCACGCAAGCGCCGCGAAGCCATCCGCGAACGCAACCTCGTGATCGGGTCCGCCGTGCTGAGCGCGCCGCTCATCGCGCCGATGCTCGTCGCGCCGTTCGGCATCGATCTGATGTTGCCGGGCTGGCTCCAGCTCGTGCTCGCATCGATCGTCCAGTTCGGCTTCGGCGCGCGCTTCTACCGCGCGGCCTGGCACGCGGTGAAGGCGCGCACCGGCAACATGGACCTGCTCGTCGCGCTCGGCACGTCGGCCGCCTATGGCTTGAGCCTGTGGATGCTGCTGCGCGATCCCGCGCATCCCGGCCATCTGTATTTCGAGGCATCGGCCGTGATCGTCACGCTCGTGCGCTTCGGCAAATGGCTCGAATCGCGCGCGAAGCGCCAGACCACCGAGGCGATCCGCGCGCTGAACGCGCTGCGGCCCGACCGTGCGCGCGTCGTCGAGCACGGCGTCGAACGCGACGTGCCGCTGGCGCAGGTGCGCGTCGGCACGCAGGTCAGCATCCGGCCGGGCGAGCGCGTGCCCGTCGACGGCCGGATCGTGTCGGGCCGCTCGCACATCGACGAATCGCTGATCACCGGCGAAAGCCTGCCCGTGCCGAAGGACGACGGCGACCCCGTCACGGCCGGCTCGATCAACGGCGAAGGCGCGCTCGTCGTCGCAACCACCGCGATCGGCGCGGAAACGACGCTTGCCCGCATCATCCGCCTCGTCGAATCCGCGCAGGCCGAGAAGGCGCCGATCCAGCGGCTCGTCGATCGCGTCAGCGAAGTGTTCGTGCCGGCGATCCTCGGCATCGCCGTGCTGACGCTGGTCGGCTGGCTGATCGCCGGCGCCGGGACGGAAACCGCGATCCTCAACGCGGTCGCGGTGCTCGTGATCGCCTGCCCGTGCGCGCTCGGCCTCGCGACGCCCGCCGCGATCATGGCCGGCACGGGCGTCGCGGCCCGGCACGGCGTGCTGATCAAGGACGCGCAGGCGCTCGAACTCGCGCAGCGCACGACCGTGATCGCCTTCGACAAGACCGGCACGCTGACCGAAGGCAAGCCGTCCGTGACGGCGTTCGACGCCGTCGGCGTGCCGCGCGACGAAGCGCTCGCGCTCGCGGCGGCGGTGCAGCGCCAGAGCGACCACCCGCTCGCGCGTGCTGTGGTCGCCGCACACGATGCGGGCGTTGCCGCGCGCGGCGACACGACGCCGCCGGCCGTCGCGACCGATGCCCGCGCGGTGGCCGGACGCGGCGTGGAAGCGCGCGTCGGCGGGCAGCGGCTCGCGCTCGGCAGCACGCGCTGGCGCGACGAACTCGGCATCGCGGTGCCGCCCGAGCTCGGCGCGCGCGCGGCCGAACTCGAACGCGCAGGCAACACGATCTCGTGGCTGATGCGTGCCGATGCGCCGCGCGCACTGCTCGCGCTGATCGCATTCGGCGACACCGTGAAGCCGGGCGCCCGCGACGCGATCGCGGCGCTGTCGGCGCGCGGCGTCGCGAGCGTGCTCGTGACCGGCGACAACCGCGGCAGCGCGGCGGCCGTCGCGGCGGCGCTCGGCATCGGCGAAGTGCATGCGCAGGTGCTGCCCGACGACAAGGCACGCGTCGTCGCCGAGCTGAAGCGCACGCACGACGGCATCGTCGCGATGGTCGGCGACGGGATCAACGATGCGCCCGCGCTCGCCGCCGCCGATGTCGGCATTGCGATGGCGACCGGCACGGACGTCGCGATGCACACGGCCGGCATCACGCTGATGCGCGGCGATCCGGCGCTCGTCGCCGACGCGATCGACATCTCGAAACGCACGTACCGGAAGATCCAGCAGAACCTGTTCTGGGCGTTCGTCTACAACCTGGTCGGCGTGCCGCTCGCGGCGCTCGGCTGGCTGAACCCGGTGATCGCGGGCGCGGCGATGGCGTTCTCCAGCGTCAGCGTCGTGACCAACGCATTGCTGCTGCGGAGATGGAAAGGCCGCGCACGCTGATGCGTGCGGGGGGCGATGGCCGGACGGCAGAATGGCCGTTCGGCGATCGTCCAGCCGGAAGGGTAGCCGGCATATGCCGGTTGCGGCGCCCCGGATCGGCGGGACGGGCCGGTCGGCGGATTCAGTCCGACACGACCGGCTTGATTAACGTCGTGGTGATCGGCGCGAAGCCGCACGCACGATACAGCGCACGCGCCGCCGTATTGTGATTGAACACCGACAACCCGATCTCGGTGACACCATACCGGCGCGCCTCGGCATCGAGCGCATCGAGCGCGCGCGTGGCCCAGCCCTGGCGGCGCCGGGACGGGACAATGTCGAGGTCGTAGATGAACAGCGTGCGATTCGGCCCTTCGGGGACGATCGCGTACCAGAGGTCGCCCACCGCGTCGCCGCTGGCGCCGTCGACGAGCATGACGAGGGTCTGGCCGGCGGTCAGCAGGCCGTCCGGCAGCAGCGTATCGAAGCAGGCGCGCGCACGCTCGGCCGCATCTTCGACAGCATTTTGTCCGGAGGACACGAGATCGCGCGCGTAGCCGTCGATGGCGCGCGTGCGGTACGCGTGGAATTCGCCGGCCGTCATCGGCCGCATCTGCAGCATGGCCCGGTCGCCGTGAACGGAATCGGACTTCCAGTGTAGCGGGACAGTCGCACCGGCGCGCGATGCGGCGGTGGAAAACGGGCGGACAGGTGCGGCGGACGCCGCGCCGAATCAGCGAATCAGCGAATCAGCGAATCAGCGAATCAGCGAATCAGCGAATCAGCGACGATACAGGACGATCGGCACGAGGTGCGCACGACGCACGCGCTCGGCTTCGGCGCGACGCGCGGCATACGAATATTCGGCGTCGAGCGGCAGGTGCGGGGACACGAACAGGTCGTCGATCTTTTGCAGCAGGGCGAAGATGAAGCTCATTTGAGACTCCTGACAGATGGCTAGGGTTTTCCCTTAGATTGACTCCATTCTAAGGGTTTTCCCTGAACTCTGCCAGCGGGCCGCATCAGTTTGCCGCACGCGCGCGAGAGCGGATCGTCGGCGCGAAACGGTAATCCTTGCCCCGTAAGGGCCGCAGGATAGGGTCGGAGTAATTAACGCGTTCGACGGGTTCGCTTGGCAACCGCCGCCTCGCGGTTCGCCGTGCGCTGCAGCCGGTCGACTTGCGACAGGAGCGCTTCGTGGTGTTCCTCGAGCGTCATCAGCGTCGCCTGCTGCGTCGACAGGTCGGCCGCGAGTCGATCGATCCGCTGCTGCTTCGCGGCCGCGTCCTGCTTCAGGTGCGCGATCTGCCGCGTCTGCATCACCAGCGCGACGAGTCCCGCCAACACGACGACGGCCAGTGCCAGCAGCAGACGGTTGACGCGACGCATCTCGCGATCGGCCGCGCGGGTCACGCCGTCCACGTCGGACTGCAGCACGGCGAGCCGGTCGGTCAGCGGGCGCAGGTGCGTATCCGGATCGAAGGCCGGCGCGGCCGGGGGCGCGCGCTCCGACGACGGCTTCGTGACGAAGGACGCAACGGAGGCCACCGGCTGCGTGACGGGCGGCTGCGGAACGTCGGGCTGCGCGGCAGCCTCCTTGGCTGTCGCCGAATTCGTGATGCTTGCCGGCTCGGCAGCCTCTACCGGCATCGGTGACGCGACAGGCGCGGTGGCGATGTCCGGCGAGCGGTTCGCTTCAGCCGCTTCCGGCGCCGCGTCGACGCGCGTCGCAGCCGGCGCGGATTGTTTCGCCGCCGTTTCGCTCGCACCGGCAGCCGCCCGGCGCTTGCCGCCCGACGACGGGCGGCGCTCCCTCACGGCCTCGCCGGAAAATTTCCCCTCGCGGGATTTGACGGCCACAGCGTCAGCGGCCGGCTTCGCAACTTCAGCCTCTGCCGCTGGCGATTCGGCTGCCTTCGCCGCAGCGCCAGCGGCCGCTTGCAGCGTGGCCGCCGCCTTCTCGGCGTCGTCGGCCGCAAAGACCTCGGCCGTCGTCGCAACACCGTCGGCGGCAGGCAAATCGGCTGACTTCATGGCGCCGCCATCGGCGGATGGACCGTCGACGTTCGCAGCCAAACCGCCTTCAGGTGTCGACATACTCTCGGCCGCGCCCCCGCCTTCCGGCTGCGCCGCGCCTTCGGCTGCCGCGTGTCCGGCCGCAATCTCGGGCTCCGGCGCGATGAACCCGTCCAGCGTGGCCTGTCGCCCGTCGTCGGCACCGGCCGCATCGGCTTCCCCGATCGCGTCATCGCGCGCCGCAACCGGCATGCGCTCGCCCGGCTCGAGCACCGGATCGCCGAACAGGTCGAGCGTCCGTTCGTCCCGCGGCACGTCGCCGGCCGGCGCACTGCCGGATCGTGCCGTCGCCCGGGCGGACGTGCTGCCTGCGGCAGCGGCCGAGCGCTGGCGGGAACGGGCCGACGAACGGGTGGAACGGGAACGGGGGCGAGGCGTGGAAACGGATTCGGTCATGTCTGCCAAATTATCGTCCAGGAACATCCATTGAAATCCAATTATTCACCAACAAATCAATAGCTTGCATCATCAATTCGTCCAATTTCCAGCCCTATCCAGTGATCCTCGATGGGCTACGTGATGGGCCAAAAAACCGATGCTAACCGACAAACAAGCCAAAGCACTCAAACCAACCGACAAACCCGTCTTCGACGGTGAGCGGCCCCCAGTAAACAGTGCCCTGATGTAAGCGAGTTTTCGGCGGACTTTTTCAGTATGCAAGGAGCCGTACGATGAAACGCAAGCGCTTCAGTGTCGAGCGGATTGTGGCGGTGTTGAAACAGGCCGAAGCAGGCATGCCGGTAGCGGAACTGATTCGTCACTTGGGCATTTCGGATGCAAACCTTCTATCGCTGGAAGAAGGTATATGCCGGTTTGCAGACGGACCAGGTGCGGCAGCTCAAGCAGCTTCAAGACGAGAACGCCCAACTGAAGAAGGTGGTCGCGGAGCTGACGTTGGACAAGGCGATGCTGACCGAGGGCTATCAGGTCAGCAAGAATCGGCTGTACCGTTTGTATCGTGAGGAAGGGCTGTCGCTGTGCTACAGACCAAATCGCAAGCGACGTGCACGGATGAGCCGCCCGGCACGTGCAAAGTCGACGGCGGCAAATCAGGCGTGGGGTTTGGACTTCGCCGCCGAACAGCTTTCGAACGGCCAGAGGTTCCGCGCGCTGACCATCATCGACGTCTTTACGCGCGAAGCACTAGCCATCGATGTTGGCCAGCGACTGAGCGCTTCAGATGTCGTGCGTGCACTGGATGAATTGAAGAGCAAACGCGGAGCGCCCCGCACGCTGTTTTGTGACAACGGCTCGGAATTTACGAGTCAGGTGATGGACCTGTGGGCTTACCATCACAAGGTCGAGATTGCCTTCAGCCGGCCCGGCAAGCCAACGGATAACGCATTCGTGGAGTCGTCCAACGGCACGCTACGCGATGAATGCCTGAACGTGCACTGGTTCACATCGCTGGCCGACGCCAGGGAGCAGATTGAGCGATGGCGGGTCGAATACAACGAGAGTCGGCCTCACAGGGCTCTCGGTGAAGTGCCGCCTGCCGAATACGTCCGCCAGTTGGGCCTGCAGGCCCCACTGACGGACCAACAGAACGCCGAAGACTAACATTGCCTTTGGCACTGAAAACCGGGACCGTTCAGAAAACGAACTTTACTAGACTCCGGCTGGCCCTGTTTGCAGGGGCAGGTCAGTTCGACCACCGGCCGCACATCGAACCCGTGCACCGCTTCGGTCTCGACTGCGGCGCAACGACTTGAGCGCGAGCGTTCCGGATCGACCGTGCTCCAGGGCTCATGCGAAACTAGGGCGGCTGAAGGAACGCGCGCGACGTCGAGATCGGGTAACGGTCGATCGGCCAGCCCACTGTTCAACATCACGCTGCACGGCGAGGTTGTCCGGCCAGCGTGTTTCGGTTGCCACCCTGGCTTTCGTCAACGCACCTACGCCTTCATCATTGATAGCTCATCGTGAAAGTCGCAAAGCCATTCGCATTGCCGCCCTTCAGTTGCGCGGACGTTCGTACGTACTGCGCCTTGAACGGAATCGTCACGCCGACGTTGCCGAACTTTCCGACTTCCCATTGGTTCGGATTGCCGACTGCCGACGAATCCGGACCGTAACTGACCAGCGTATTGTCCGCACCACGCACTATCTGAATGCCGAAGCCTTCGGCCTTGGAGCCTGGCGCAAGAGAAAGCGTGTTTGAACGATTCGCGGGATTGGCCGCGTCCGTCAGCGTCATGAACATTCTCGTTGCCGTGCCCGGATTGCCGCCGGAGCACTTGAGGCGCACTTCGAAGGATTTCGGCGGCGAGCTTGTGCCGGGGCCTTTAAAATCAGCCAACGAGACTACTCCCAAATTAACCGCAATTTTTGAGGTGAGCAGATTGCAGGTCGGCACGCGAGGGATAATATTGATCGCACCGTTCGTTACAATCGAACGAACTTTCGCATTATGAAGCCACGCTTCGGTTTTTCCAATTTCACCGATCAAAGTACCTGGCGCCGTAATGTCACCTGTTTTTACAAGCTCAATCGTAAAGCTGGCTCCCGGCTCAAAACGCCCCGTAGTGCCATACCAATAATCCGATACCGGCCACCACTCCGCATCTTTAATCCCACCTCTGATTCGCACGCCCACCCCGGCGACCGGAGTAGGATAGGTGCTATATTTTCCGGGAGTGGCGCTCAGCGTTCCAACATATCTGAGCCCACCGATTTGAGACGTGCAATTCAGGGATCCACCCAAGCCAGTCGATGCTCCACCGGATGAAAAGATCACGGCCCCCTCCGGAATATCCGGATCGAACGGAGGAGGATTGAACTTCGGCAGCGTGACAATAAGCGACTCGACATATACACCGTCGGTTCTCTGAATCGTGCATGTCGCCTGAGCAACATTCCCCATAGCGATAGCAACGATAAAAATAAGATACTTCATCATCACTCTCCCCAACTCCACTTCCGAAACCCACACTGCCTCGAATTATCACGTTCGCCATATTTCTTAAATACATCAACTACCGCACGGAAGCCCATGAAATTTCCCTCGGCCATATTGGATAACAAAATTCGATGCGGCATGGTCACGACCTGCAATGATAGCCATCGCAACCCGCAATCAATAACAATACTTGTACCAATCCTCATCTCCATTTAATAGTATTCGTACTATATATATTTGAGTTTCCGAAAAATTCGTTTCCGCATGTGAGCGAGGTCGGCCCGTCGATAGCCCGACGGTTTCGAGCCGAGCAAAGCGATGAGAATCGGGGGGGGGGTAAAGGGAGCGGCAGCTTGCGCAGGATCATCCGCAAGTCGTGACCGGCGCAACACGGCACCGCATGAGTTGCTTCGCCTCGGCACCTTGAGCCGGTTGCGACAGAGCCTGCCGTCGGCCTTCATGTGGCCAATGGCGACTTCGATGCGCTGAATATTTTTAGTTCTCTTCCTATATACAAATAGGACAGAAACTATTTCCGGATTTTTAACTAATACTTAGAACCGTATCGCCAGCCTTCAATCATCGGTCGGGACCAGCATCGGCGCCGGTCGTCCGGAAGACTCAGCCAAACGGGAACGCGCGCGGGCGTCGGGCCTCGCCAGCCAGACAGGCAGGTCCGACGCCCGCCATGCATCCAGGCCGCCCGGGCAAGGGCGGTCGCACATCGCCGGCCATCCGTTCGCGTGTCTCGCCATCGACCACATTACCGTGTCGACGTTGTGCGAGTCCGATCCCGGCAGCGACACGCGGCATTGATCGAGCGTCGCGTTGTTCCGCGCGCCGCAGTTCATCGGAACCGCGTGGCCCGTTACGAAGCGTCGGTCATGGAACGGAGTTGGGGGCCTACGGACGCGCAACCGGTCGTCGAACGGAATCCGTGATCGGCCATCGTCGCCAGCCCCGCAACCGCTTCGGCCTATTCGTCGCCCGACAATCCGTTGCCTTCTTCGAAACGCGTCACCCCCTTCAGCCCGCGCAGCTTGTCGCAGATCGCCCGGTACTCGAGTTCCGACACCCGCGCCAGCGCGATGCGCACCTCGTCGTGCTCGCCCGTGTCGTCGGCACGCTGCACGATGAACTGCTTCACGCGCGCACTGTCCGGGCCGAGCGCCGCATGCAGCGAGTCGAACGTCAGCGTGCCGCTCACGACCGTCAGCGCGAGCTGGCGCCGCTGGCGCACCGTGAAGTAGCGCCGCTCCAGCGGCTTGATGCCGGCCAGGATGATCAGGATGATGATCGTCGCCGAAATCGACGCGACGTAGAGCCCGCCGCCCACCGCGAGACCGATCGCGGCGACCGACCACAGGCTCGCGGCCGTCGTCAGCCCGCGCACGATCTCGCCGCGCAGCAGGATCGAGCCCGCGCCGAGGAAGCCGATGCCCGACACGACCTGCGCGGCGATCCGCGACGGGTCGAGCATGATGTGGTCGCTGCTGCCGAGCACATCGGCAAAACCGAACGCCGACACGATCATGATCAGCGTCGAGCCGACGCACACCAGCATGTGCGTACGCAGGCCCGCCGCCCACGACAGGCGCTCGCGCTCGAAGCCGATGACGCTGCCGAGCGCCGCCGCGAGAACGAGCCGCATCACGAGTTCCAGGTTGCTGAGCATCCGATTTCTCTCCTTTTTTTGGTGCCGGCCGCGCGGAATGTTTTATCCTTGGCCCCGGCCGCGCCGATCCTCCGGGCCGTGCCGACACGTTTCGATCCAAGCGCTCAACCCCGCCATGCCCGTTTCCGACTCCGCATCCGCCCAGGCCGCCCAGCTGCGCCACCATTTCGCGCACGTCGTCTTGCCGATCTGGCGAGGTTCAGGGTTCGACCCGTCATTGCAGCTGCCGTTCGAGGCCGTCGATCCGGCCACCCACGCGCCGCTGCCCGTCACCCGTTATCGCGCAATGGCGTGCGCTCGGCAACTGTTCGTGTTCGCGCAGGCCGGCGACACCGCGCACGCGGCCACGCTGTTCGACGCGCTGTGCCGCCGCTTTCGCGACGCGCGCCACGGCGGCTGGATCTACAGCGTCGATGCGCGCGGCGCGCCGCTCGATACGACCAAGGATCTCTATACGCACGCGTTCGTCGTGTTTGCGTGCGCCGCATGGCATGCGGCTTCGGGCGACGCCGACGCGCGCACGGTGGCCGCGGAGACGGCCGCGCTGATCCAGGATCGCTTCGCCCCGCGCCCCGGCGACGCACTGCTCGATGCGGCGCGCCACGCCGATTTCTCGTCATCCGGCAGCGGTGCGCTGCAGAATCCGCTGATGCACCTGACCGAAGCATGGCTCGCGGCCGCCGATGCATTCGGCGACGCGGCGTTCGACGATGCGTTGTTGCGCACCGCGCAGGCCGTCGAGCGCACGTTCGTCGACGCGGCGACCGGCTGCGTGGCCGAGCTGCCGCTGGGCGCGGCCGACAACCGCTTCGAGCCCGGCCATCAATTCGAGTGGTTCTATCTGGTCGATGCGGCCGGCGCGCGGCTCGCGCAGACCGGGCTCCCCGCCGCGCTGTCGCGCGCGTTCGCGTTCGCGGAACAATACGGCGTCGATCCGCAAACGGGCGGCGTCCGCGCGGCGCTCGACGCGCAAGGCGCGTGCGTCGATGGCACACAGCGGATCTGGGCGCAGACCGAATACCTGCGCGCGCTCGCGACGCACGGCGGCACGCCGGCCTCCGCGCCGCTGGCGCGGCAGATCGAGCGGTTCGCCGCGCGGTTCCTGCATCCGCGCGGCTGGTTCGAGTGCAAGACGGCGGACGGGCAGGTGTCGCGCGCCGACATGCCGTCGACGACGCCCTACCACCTCGCCACCGCCTACGCGGCGCTGCCGGCCGGCTCGTAACCCGTCCCGGCGAACGACGGCGCCGCGCGTTCGCCGCGGGCGGCGCGTCCGTCACCCAGTTCGAACACCGACACGGCCTGCATCAGGTGCGCGGTCTGGTCGTTCAGCGACGCCGCCGCCGCCGCGACTTCCTCGACCAGCGCCGCGTTCTGCTGCGTAAGCTGATCCATCTGCGTGACGGCCTGGTTCACCTGCTCGATCCCGACGCTCTGCTCGACCGACGCGGCCGTGATCTCCGACATCGTCTGCACGACGCGCGTGATCGACGCCGACACCGTCCGCATCGCGTCGCCGGCGCGCTCGACGAGTTCCGCGCCGCCGTTGATCTGCGCAACCGAATCCTCGATCAGCGCCTTGATCTCCTTCGCCGATTGCGCGCTGCGCTGCGCGAGCGAGCGCACCTCGCCCGCGACCACCGCGAAGCCGCGCCCCTGTTCGCCGGCCCGCGCGGCCTCGACCGCCGCGTTCAGCGCGAGGATGTTGGTCTGGAATGCGATGCCGTCGATCACCGAAATGATCTCCGCGATCCGCCCGGAGCTTTGCGCGATGCCGCGCATCCGGTCGATCACGCTGTCGACCACGCCGCCGCCGTGGCTCGTCGCCTCGAGCGCCGCGTCGGCCAGCGCGCTCGCCGCGCGGGCGCTGTCGGTGTTCTGCCGGACGGTCGCGGTCAGCTCCTCCATGCTCGCGGCGGTTTCCTCGAGCGACGCAGCCTGCGTGCCCGTGCGCGCCGACAGGTCGGCGTTGCCGCCCGCGATCTCGCCCGCGCCGAGGTGGATCGCGTCGGACGCGTGGCGCACCGTGCGCACGGTGCTTGCGATGCTCGTCTGCATCGCGGCAAGGCCGCGCAGCATCCGGTCGATCTCGAACACGCCGCCCGCGCGCACGGTTTCGTCGAGCCGGCCCTGCGCGATCCGTTCGAAATGGCGGCCGGCGTCCTCCAGCGGCGCGACGACCGCGCGCCGCGCGGCCGCGTAGATCGCGGCGCTCGCCGCGAGCATCGCCACCAGCAGCACGATGCCGACCGACTTGAACCACAGCATGCCGCCGTCGATCGTGTCGAGCGCCGCGCGGCTCGATGCGCCGCCATAGTCGGTGAAGCGGTGCAGCTCGGCGATATAGGCGTCCTGGATGCCTTGCGTCGGCTGGTCGAGGAACGCCTGGATGTTGTCCGCGTCGAGGAACTGCACGAGTTCGCCCAGCGCGCCGCGCAGCGCGCGATAGCGCTCCGCGAGCGCCGCGACGCGCGCGCGGTTCGTGTCGTCGACCGGCTGCGCGGCCGTCAGCACGGCGAACGCCTTGTCCGCTTCCGCGAGCGACGCGCCGGCATGGCGGATGATGTCTTCCGGCTTCGGGCCGCCGCGCACCATCCGCGTACCGGCGCGCGACAGGTTGATGCGCGCGTCGAGCAGCTGCTCGGTCGCCCGGCTGGCCGCGTCGACCTGCGCGATCGCGACGTTCGACAGATCGTCGACGCCGCTGCGCGTCGACGTGAGCGCCCAGAAGCCGAGCGCTTCGATCGCGAGCAGGAAGAGACAAAACACGGTCAACACGCCGAGCAGACCCGACGCGAGCTTGATTTTTCCGAACATGGGGAGATTCCTGGAAAGCGGACGATGAGGCAATGCCCCGGCATTAGCGGCATTTCTTCGTCGGACTTTAGGAGCGGAAGGCGGCAATGTTCGCGTTGCCCGCGCATTCCCTCGGAATCGCCCGCAAACAGGGGAGATCTTCGGTATTCGACGCAATAATCGCGTCGCGTCACGCCGTAATTTGCACGAAACGTGAACGAATTTCCTTGCTTATCCGCAGCCCCCTTCCTAGAGTTCAGCGCAAGCGGGCACGCATTTCGAGGGAAGTTCGATGACCGACATCACGGACCACGCGCGCGGCGCATTGCGCGCGCAACCGTTCAGCATGCTGCTGGGCACGGAGCTGATGCATATCGGCGACAACGAAGTGTCGCTGTGTCTGCCCGTGCGCGACGAACTGCGGCAGCAGCACGGTTTCGTGCACGGCGGCGTCATCAGCTATCTCGCGGACAATGCGCTGACGTTCGCCGGCGCGCTCGTGCTCGGCCCGCGCGTGATCACCGCCGAATACAAGATCAACTACCTGCGGCCGGCCGTGAACGGCACGCTCGTCGCACGCGCGAAGCTCGTCTACGCAGGGCGGCATCAGGCGACCTGCCAGTGTCATGTGTTCGTCATCGACGGCGATCACGAACGCCTCGTCGCGATCGCGCAAGGCACGATCAACCGCGTCGGCGACGGCAAGATGCCGGATGGCCCGGCGGAAACGGCCTGACCGACCTGAACGGGCGAAAGCGATTGTCGGCACGCCGAACGACGTGGGTGGATTCGAACCCGATGGCCGGGCGCCGCAGCAAGACCGCTCACGCCGCTCACATGTACAGCGCGTCCCGACCTAACGTTTCATCGCGGCAAGATAGACTGCATCGCCTTCACGCCGGCCGACTGCGACGACCAGAACGACAACTTCCGAATCGCGTACTTCGTAGACGAGTCGGTAGCCGACGCCGCGCAGCTTGATCCTGTCACGATCCGGGTGGCCATGCAGTTCGGCCGAGGGAACGCGAGGATGCTCGATCCGCTCGGCAAGCCTGGCCTTGTATTGATCGCGACCAGTGCGATCGAGCTTCTTCCACTCCCTCAATGCAGATTCGAGAAAGGCACGTTCAAAGGTCATTCAGCGTGACCTTGACGACCCTCTCCTTGGCGCGCGAATCGGCCAACGCATTGTCTTCAATGTCTTGCAGACGTTCGCCCCACGTCTTCGCCGGAATGCAATAGAACGCAGGCTCGTTGTGATTCAGAATCGCGACCGGGAAGCCCTCTCCTGCCGCGACCGTCCCCATCGGGTTCCGTTTCAGCGCCGAAACGCTCGCGGTCACGCTGGCCAGCATGGTGTGAGGCATGTCGATTCCTTCTCCAGCCAGGCAACGATTATGCTTTATTTGGCCCCAAATTCAGCACCTAAACGAGCACCAATTAAATCCACCGCTGCCGTGCCGAACCGCGGTTTTTCACGCACCAGGCCAGATCGACGTGCACGCTACGCCGGATCCGCCGCCTCCCCCGCCAGCGGCAAAAAGCGCGGCGCCACACGCGCCCTCAGGTTCCCGCTCTCGTCGGTACGATAAATCCCGCGCGCCACGTTATGCGGATGCGCGGCCGCGTCGGCCACGCTCAGCAGCGGCGCGAAACACGCGTCGGTGCCTTCGAGCAGCGCGCGCCAGTGTGCGGACGGCTGGCGAGCGAACACGTCGGCGAAACGCGCCTTCAGCGCCGGCCAGCGCGCGCGGTCGTACTGTGATGCCGGATCGACGTCGGCCAGCCCGAGCCGTTCGACCAGCAGCGCATAGAACGGCGGCTCCAGCGCGCCGATCGTCACGCACTCTCCGTCCGCGCAGCGGTACACGTCGTAAAACGGCGCATCGTGAAAGAGGCTCGGCTGCACGCCGTCGAGCTGCCCGTTCGCGCGCGCCCACAGCGCGAGCGAACCGAGCATCGACACGATATCGACGATCGCGCCGTCGACCACGCGCCCCGCGCCGCCGCCGCGCACGTCGAGCAGCGCACAGACGATCCCGAACGCGAGCCCGAGCGCGCCGCCGGCATCGCCGACGACGGTCGGCGGCAGCCCCGGCCGGCCGTCGCGCGGCGCGGACAGCGACAGCAGCCCCGTCAGCGCGACGTAGTTCAGGTCGTGCCCGGCCGCGGCCGCGAGCGGACCGTGCTGGCCCCAGCCGGTCATCCGTCCGTACACGAGCTTCGGGTTGCGGCGCGCGCAAGCGTCGGGCCCGAGGCCGAGCCGCTCCATCACGCCGGGCCGCAGCCCCTCGATCAGCGCGTCGGCCCGCGCGATCAGGTCGAGCGCGGCGTCGCGGCCGGCCGGCGCCTTCAGGTCGAGTTCGACGATCGTCTTGCCTTCGCGCAGCAGATCGCCGTCGCGGGCCCGCAACGCGTCCGGCGCGCTCGTGCGGCCGGACGGCCGCGCGATCAGCGTGATCCGCGCGCCCATCCCGGCGAGCATCCAGCCCGCGAGCGGGCCGGGGCCGAGACCTTCGAATTCGACGATGTGGATGCCCGAAAGCGGCGTATCGAGTGGCATGCGATTCTCCTGTCCCGGTCGGCGCGTCGGCACTTGCGCCGGCGCGGTGCTTCGTGCGGCGGCTTGCATCCGGCACGCGCGCCTCAAACGAAAAATCCCTGCGCAGCGGGTTCCGCTTCGCAGGGATCGCGGCGCGTCATGCGCGTGCCGGTAGGCGCGTCAGAACGCGTCGCCCGGCACCCGCACCCAGCCTTCCATCAGCACGCGCGCGCTGCGGCTCATAATCGCCTTCGTGACGGTCCACTCGCCGTTCTCGAGCCGCGCCTCCGCGCCGACGCGCAGCGTGCCCGACGGATGGCCGAAGCGCACCGCGTTGCGTTCGCCGCCGCCCGCCGCCAGATTGACGAGCGTGCCGGGGATCGCCGCGGCCGTGCCGATCGCGACCGCCGCCGTGCCCATCATCGCGTGGTGCAGCTTGCCCATCGACATCGCGCGCACCAGCAGGTCGACATCCCCCGCGTTCACGCGCTTGCCGCTCGACGCGACGTAGTCGGCCGGCTTCGCGACGAACGCGATCTTCGGCGTGTGCTGCCGCGTCGCGATTTCGTCGAGCGTATCGATCAGGCCCATGCGCAGCGCGCCGTGCGCGCGGATCGTCTCGAACTTCTCGAGCGCCTTCGCATCGCCGTTGATCGCGTCCTGCAGCTCGGTGCCCGTATAGCCGATCGCTTCCGCCTCGACGAAGATCGTCGGGATGCCCGCGTTGATCATCGTCGCCTTCAGCGTGCCGACGCCCGGCACCGCGAGATCGTCGACGAGATTGCCGGTCGGAAACATCGAACCGCCCGCGCCCTCTTCCTCGGCGGCGGGGTCCATGAATTCGAGCTGCACCTCGGCGGCCGGGAACGTGACGCCGTCCAGCTCGAAATCGCCCGTCTCCTGCACCGCGCCGTTCGTGACCGGCACGTGCGCGACGATCGTCTTGCCGATGTTCGCCTGCCAGATCCGCACGGTCGCGACGCCGTCGCGCGGCACGCGCGCCGGATCGACGAGCCCGCCGCTGATCGCGAACGGGCCGACGGCCGCCGACAGGTTGCCGCAGTTGCCGGTCCAGTCGACGAACGCCTTGTCGATCGCGACCTGGCCGAACAGGTAGTCGACGTCGTGGCCGGGCCGCGTGCTCTTCGACACGATCACCGTCTTGCTGGTGGACGACGTCGCGCCGCCCATCCCGTCGATCTGCTTGCCGTACGGATCGGGGCTGCCGATCACGCGCAGGAGCAGTGCGTCGCGCGCGGCGCCCGGCGCCTGCGCGGCGTCCGGCAGGTCCTGCAGCCGGAAGAACACGCCCTTGCTGGTACCGCCGCGGATATAGGTCGCGGGAATCCTTATTTGAGGAATATGAGCCATGTCTGTGTTCTCTCCGTGCGCCCGTCAGGCCGCCTGCGACGATTCGAGGAAGTCCTGCGCGAAACGCTGCAGCACGCCGCCCGCCTCGTAGATCGACACTTCCTCGGCTGTGTCGAGCCGGCACGTCATCGGCACCGCGACGCGCTCGCCGTTCTTGCGGTGAATCACGAGCGTCAGGTCGGCGCGCGGCGTACGCTCGCCGATCACGTCGAAGGTCTCGGTGCCGTCGATGCCGAGCGTCGTGCGGTTCGTGCCCGGCTTGAACTCGAGCGGCAGCACGCCCATCCCGATCAGGTTCGTGCGGTGGATCCGCTCGAAGCCTTCGGCGGCGATCGCCTCGACGCCCGCGAGCCGCACGCCCTTCGCGGCCCAGTCGCGCGACGAGCCCTGGCCGTAGTCGGCGCCGGCCACGACGATCAGCGGCTGCTTGCGGTTCATGTATGTCTCGATCGCCTCCCACATCCGCATGACCTTGCCGTCCGGCTCGACGCGCGCGAGCGAGCCCTTCTTCACCGCGCCGTCGACGACCGCCATCTCGTTGATCAGCGTCGGATTCGCGAAGGTCGCGCGCTGCGCGGTCAGGTGGTCTCCCCGGTGCGTCGCGTACGAGTTGAAGTCTTCTTCCGGCAGGCCCATCTTCGCGAGGTATTCGCCGGCCGCGCTGTCCGGCAGGATCGCGTTCGACGGCGACAGGTGGTCGGTCGTGATGTTGTCGCCGAGCACCGCGAGCGGACGCATGCCCTTCAACGTGCGCTCGCCGGCCAGCGCGCCTTCCCAGTACGGCGGGCGGCGGATGTACGTGCTCCGCGCGCGCCAGTCGTACAGCGGCGCCGCACGCTCGCCGGCGTCGGCGCTGCGCGCGAACATCGGCTCGTAGACCTTGCGGAACTGCTCGGGCTTCACGCTCGACGCGACGATCGCATCGATCTCCTCGTCGGTCGGCCAGATGTCCTTCAGCGTGACGGGCTTGCCGTCCCGGTCGTGGCCGAGCACGTCCTTCTCGATGTCGAAGCGGATCGTGCCGGCGATCGCGTAGGCGACGACGAGCGGCGGCGACGCGAGGAACGCCTGCTTCGCATACGGGTGGATGCGGCCGTCGAAGTTGCGGTTGCCGGACAGCACGGCCGTCGCGTACAGGTCGCGATCGACGATTTCCTGCTGGATCTTCGGGTCGAGCGCGCCCGACATCCCGTTGCAGGTCGTGCACGCGAACGCGACGATGCCGAAGCCGAGCTTCTCGAGTTCGGGCAGCAGGTTCGCTTCTTCCAGGTACAGCTCGACCGCCTTCGAGCCCGGCGCGAGCGAGCTCTTCACCCACGGCTTGCGCGTGAGGCCCTTCGCGTTCGCGTTGCGCGCGAGCAAGGCCGCGGCGATCACGTTGCGCGGGTTGCTGGTGTTCGTGCAGCTCGTGATCGCGGCGATGATCACCGCGCCGTCGGGCATCTCGCCCGGCGTCTCTTCCCACTGGCCGGCGATCCCGCGCGCGGCCAGATCGGACGTCGGCAGCCGCTTGTGCGGGTTCGACGGACCGGCCATGTTGCGCACGACGCTCGACAGGTCGAACGTCAGCGTGCGTTCGTACTGCGCGTTGGCCAGCGTGTCGGCCCACAGGCCGGCCGCCTTCGCGTAGGTCTCGACGAGCCTGACCTGCTCGTCGCTGCGGCCGGTGAGGCGCAGGTAGTCGGTTGTCTGGCCGTCGATGAAGAACATCGCGGCCGTCGCGCCGTATTCGGGCGCCATGTTCGAGATCGTCGCGCGGTCGCCGAGCGTGAGGCTCGCCGCCCCTTCGCCGCGGAATTCCAGGTACGCGCCGACCACCTTCTCCTTGCGCAGGAACTCGGTCAGCGCGAGCACGATGTCGGTCGCGGTGATGCCGGGCTGGCGCTTGCCGGTCAGCTCGACGCCGACGATGTCCGGCAGGCGCATCCACGACGCGCGGCCGAGCATCACGTTCTCGGCCTCGAGGCCGCCCACGCCGATCGCGATCACGCCGAGCGCGTCGACGTGCGGCGTGTGGCTGTCGGTGCCGACGCAGGTGTCCGGGTACGCGACGCCGTCGTGCGCCTGGATCACCGGCGACATTTTCTCGAGGTTGATCTGGTGCATGATGCCGTTGCCCGGCGGGATCACGTCGACGTTCTCGAACGCCTTCTTCGTCCACTCGATGAAGTGGAAGCGATCCTCGTTGCGGCGATCCTCGATCGCGCGGTTCTTCGCGAACGCGTCCGGATCGAAACCGCCGCATTCGACGGCGAGCGAGTGGTCGACGATCAGCTGCACGGGCACGACCGGGTTCACCTTCGCCGGGTCGCCGCCGCCGTCGGCGATCGCGTCGCGCAGGCCGGCGAGATCGACGAGCGCCGTCTGCCCGAGGATGTCGTGGCACACCACGCGCGCCGGGAACCACGGGAAGTCGCGTTCGCGCTTGCGCTCGATGATCTGCTTCAGCGAATCGGCGAGAATCGCCGGGTCGCAGCGGCGCACGAGGTTTTCGGCAAGGACGCGCGACGTGTACGGCAGCGTGTCGTAGGCGCCGGGCGCGATCGCATCGACCGCGGCACGCGCGTCGAAATAGTCCAGCGACGTGCCGGGCAGGGGTTTGCGGTTGGCGGTATTCATGATGTGGGGCGGGAATCGGGGTATGACGTTCCGCGCGCGCCGGCCGCCCGCATCACGGGCATCGGCGCGCGCGGCAGGTGTTTCAGCGCTTCTCGATCGGCACGAACTGCAGGTCTTCCGGGCCCGTGTAGTTCGCGCTCGGGCGGATGATCTTGTTGTCGATGCGTTGCTCGATGATGTGCGCGCTCCAGCCCGACGTACGCGAGATCACGAACAGCGGCGTGAACATCGCGGTCGGCACGCCCATCATGTGATACGACACCGCGCTGAACCAGTCGAGGTTCGGGAACATCTTCTTCGCCTCCCACATCACCGACTCGAGGCGCTCGGCGATGTTGTACAGCTTCAGGTCGCCCGCTTCCTTCGACAGCTTGTGCGCGACGCCCTTGATCACCTTGTTGCGCGGATCGGAGATCGTGTAGACCGGGTGGCCGAAGCCGATCACGACTTCCTTGTTCTCGACGCGGCGGCGGATGTCCGCTTCGGCGTCGTCCGGCGAGCTGTAGCGGCTCTGGATGTCATACGCGACCTCGTTCGCGCCGCCGTGCTTCGGCCCGCGCAGTGCGCCGATCGCACCGGTGATCGCCGAGTAGATGTCCGAGCCCGTGCCCGCGATCACGCGGCCCGTGAACGTCGATGCGTTGAATTCGTGCTCCGCGTACAGGATCAGCGACGTGTGCATCGCCTCGACCCACGACTTCGACGGCGTCTTGCCGTGCAGCAGGTGCAGGAAATGGCCGCCGATCGAGTCGTCGTCGGTTTCCGTCTCGATGCGCTTGCCGTTGTGCGAGAAGTGATACCAGTACAGCAGCATCGAGCCGAGCGACGCCATCAGGCGGTCGGCGATGTCGCGCGCGCCCGGCAGGTTGTGGTCGTCCTTCTCCGGCAGCACGGTGCCCAGCACCGACACGCCCGTGCGCATCACGTCCATCGGGTGCGCGGACGCCGGGATCTGCTCGAGCGCCGCCTTCAGCGCGCTCGGCAGGCCGCGCAGCGCGCGCAGCTTGGTCTTGTACGCAGCCAGTTCGGTCAGGTTCGGCAGCGTGCCGTGCACGAGCAGGTGCGCGATTTCCTCGAATTCGCACGATTCGGCGACGTCGAGAATGTCGTAGCCGCGGTAGTGCAGGTCGTTGCCGGTCTTGCCGACCGTGCACAGCGCCGTGTTGCCGGCCGTCACGCCCGACAGCGCCACCGATTTCTTCGGCTTGAATGCGCCTGCGGCGGCCGGTGCTGCTGCGTCTTTCGTCTCGCTCATGTTTCCGTTCTCCAATGTTCCAGATGCCTGTATCGGGGGGCGGGCCGCGTTACTTCTTGCCCTGCGCGAACAGCTCGTCGAGCTTGCGTTCGTATTCGTGATAGCCGAGGAAGTCGTACAGCTCGGCGCGCGTCTGCATCGTCGGCACGGCCGCCTTCTGCGTGCCGTCGCGGCGCAGCGTTTCGTAGAAATTCAGCGCGGCCTTGTTCATCGCGCGATACGCGCCGCAGCAGTACAGCGCGATGTCGACGTTCGCCTCGCGCAGTTCGTCGAGCGTGAACAGCGGCGTCGAACCGAACTCGGTCAGGTTCGCGAGGATCGGCACCTTCACGGCTGCCTTGAAGCGGCGGTAGTCGTCGAGCGACTTCATCGCTTCCGGGAAGATCATGTCCGCGCCGGCTTCGACGTACGCGACCGCGCGCTCGATCGCCGAGTCGATCCCTTCCGCGGCGGCCGCATCCGTGCGCGCCATGATCACGAACTGGTCGTCGGTCCGCGCATCGACCGCGGCCTTGACGCGATCGACCATTTCCTCGGTCGGCACGACTTCCTTGCCCGGGCGGTGGCCGCAGCGCTTCTGGCCGACCTGGTCCTCGAGGTGCACGGCCGCGACGCCGGCCTTGATGAACGAGCGGACCGTGCGCGCGATGTTGAACGCGCCGCCCCAGCCCGTGTCGATGTCGACCAGCAGCGGCAGGTCGGTCGCGTTGGTGATCCGGTTCGCGTCGATCAGCACGTCTTCCATCGTGCTGATGCCGAGGTCGGGGATCCCGAGCGAGTTCGCGGCGACGCCGCCGCCCGACAGGTAGACGGCCTTGAAGCCGACGGCCTGCGCCATCTTGGCCGCGTACGCGGTGATCGCGCCGACCACCTGCAGCGGCTGTTCCGCCGCGACTGCCGCGCGGAATTTCGCGCCGGCGCTCTGAAGATGCGTATTGCTCATGAACGGCCTCCTGATGGAATGCCTGATAACAGCAAGGACCGGGCCAGCGCGCGAAACGTCGCTAACCCCCTGATTCTTAAGCAACCGGTCCGGGCGGCACGATGTCCACCGATTTCAATTCGGCAATTTCATGTTTCAAAAATGAAATCTCACGCGCATAATCGATCGTCATGGACCTCTCCTCGACCAAGCCCGTCGGCCCGGCCGATCGCACGGTGCGCCCGCGCATCTGGGCGATGGGCATCAGCCGCCTGCGCGACCTGTTTCGCGAGATCGCCGGCGAATTCGACGAACGCGCCGACGTGCGCATCGTGACGCGCGCGTATGAGGATGCGCTCGGCGCGATCGCCGAGGCCGGTGCCGCGCGGCCCGACGTGATCGTCGCGGCCGGCTCGAACGGCGGCTTCCTGAAAACGCGTGCGCCGGTGCCGGTGGTGGTGGTATCGCCGACCGGCTTCGACGTGATGCAGGCACTCGCGCGCGCCCGGCGCGACGCGTCGCGGATCGCGCTCGTCAGCGCCGGGGACACCCCGCCTGAAGTGCGCCGCTTCGTCGCCGCGTACGGCCTCGACGTGCAGTTTGCGTCATATCAGTCCGCGCAGGAAGCGGAAGCCTGCGTGCACGACCTGCACGATCGCGGCATCGAGACGATCGTCGGCCCCGGCCTCGTCACCGATCTCGCGGCGAGTGCCGGCATGGGCGCGGTGTTCCTGTATTCGCACGCCTCCGTGCGCAAGGCTGTCGAAACGGCGCTCGAGGTCGCGTATGCGACGCACGCCGAGGCGTTCCGCCGCCAGCGGCTCGACACGCTGCTGCAGCATCTGCGCGACGGCGTGGTCGCGCTCGACGCACACGGCCGCGTCGAGGCGATCAACGAGCGGCTCGCGACGGCGCTCGGGGTCGAACCCGCGGCGGCGGTCGGCCGCGCGCTCGTCGACCTGCGGCCCGAGCTGCGCACGCTGCGCGGCGAGGACGGCGACGCGCTCGCCACCGTACGCGGCGTGCGCTACGTCGTGCATCGCGGGCCGCTCGTCGATCGCGGCGTGACGTCGGGCAGCATGCTGACGTTCCAGGAATCGCGCGCGGTCGAACGGCTCGACCGCGCGTTGCGTTCGCAGCCGACCACGCAGCAGTTCGCCGCGCGCTACGCGCTCGACGACGTGGTCGGCGCCTCGGCGCCGATGACGCGCGTGCGCGACCTCGTGCGCCGCTACGCGAAATCCGATGCGACCGTGCTCGTGCTCGGCGAAAGCGGCACCGGCAAGGAAATGATCGCGCAGAGCCTGCACGGGCTGTCCGCGCGGCGCAGCTACCCGTTCGTCGCGGTCAACTGCGGCGCGTTTCCAGAAGCGCTGCTCGAGAGCGAGCTGTTCGGTTACGAGGAAGGCGCGTTCACCGGCGCGCGGCGCGGCGGCAAGACCGGCCTGTTCGAGGCCGCGCATCGCGGCACGCTGTTTCTCGACGAGATCGGCGAGATGCCGCCGTCGCTGCAGAGCCGGCTGCTGCGCGTGCTGCAGGAGCGCGAAGTGATCCGGCTCGGCTCGACCGAGCCGATCCGCATCGACGTGCGCGTGATCGCCGCGACGCACCGGCCGCTGCTCGCGGCCGTCGAGGCCGGCACGTTCCGCGCCGATCTCTATTACCGGCTCAACATCCTGAACGTCGGCCTGCCGCCGCTGCGCGAGCGCGCGGCCGACATCCCCGCGCTCGCCGCGGCGCTGCTCGTGCAGGCTGCACGGCGCGAATCGCGTCTCGCCGAACGCCTGCGCGATGCCGGCGACGCCGCGCGCGTGCTCGACGCGACCGGGGCGACGCTCGCGCGCTACCGGTGGCCCGGCAATGTGCGCGAGCTGCAGAACGTGATCGAGCGGATCGCGGTGGAACTCGCCGAGGAAGCCGATGAAAACGATCCCGCGGCCGCGTGCGGCACGCTCGATCCCGACGCGCTGCGGACGATCGCCCCCGAACTGTTCGCGGCGGCGCCCGACGCGGCCGACACCGACGACGCGCAGACCTTGCACGCGCGCCGCCGTCGCGCGGAAGCCGACGAGATCCGCGCGGTGCTCGACGCGTGCGGCGGCGACCGCGACCGCGCGTGCGCGATGCTCGGCATCAGCAAGACGACGCTGTGGCGGAAGCTGTCGGCGAAATAAGCCCGGCGGACGGCCGGTCTGTCAGTCGGCCTTGTGATAGTGGCGGTACGCCTTGGCGCGATTGCCGCACGACGACATCGAGCACCAGCGGCGGCTGCCGTTCTTGCTGTCGTCGATGAACAACCACTGGCACGCGTCGTTCGCACAGCGCTTGACCTTCGCGAACCGCGCGCCGCCGAGCAGGTCGATCGCCGACCACAGCACCGGGCTCAGCAACCCGGCGAGCGTCGCGCCCGCGCTCCCGACCCGCCACGCATAACCGCCGTCGATGCGCGCCAGCGCGACGCGCGGCGACGCTTCCGCCAGAAAACCGTCGAGCAGCGCGAGGTCGTCCGCGTGCGGCTCGCGCTGCTCGGCCTGCGCATGAAAGAGCCGATACAACGCCTCGCGCAACGCGAGCGCACGCGCCAGCATCGCCGGCTCGCCTTCCTCCACCCCACGTGCACGACAGGCTTCCGCCACGCCGGCCGGCACGCCGGCGTGCTCGCGGCACCACGCCAGCAGGTCGTCCAGCGTGCCGAAGGTTTCCGTCGGCGGATCGCTGCCGCGCCAGTACAGCGTGTTCATGAAATCGATGCCCAGCGTCTCGGGCGGCGATGGAATCAGGCAGTCCGTCGCGACGGAAGGTTGCGTTTTGCTCATGATGCGATCGTATCTAACCACCATGCCGGTTGACAAGCCTCCGGGCACTTTCTAACATAACCGGCATGCTAGTTATAAATAGGTCTGCTGCACGGACAACCGCCTCGGTCCACGGAGCCACAGTCGATCGATCGTCTTTCGTATGGCGTTATCCACAACGGCCGCACGTTCCACGACAGCACGCTCGGCACACTCCGCTACAAGCGGCTTGCATGGCGGTTATGAGCAGGTTTGCCGCACCGACGTCCCCTTTCAGTCCACAAGGAGCCACAGATGATCGATCACCTTTCGTTCGGCGTTGCACACATCGGCCGCAGCCGCACCTTCTACGACCACGCGCTCGGCGCACTCGGCTACAAGCGGCTGTATAGCGACGACGGTTCCATCGGGTACGGCACGACCGAGCCGGAGCTGTGGTTGCAGCACGCGGCACGCCCCGTCGTCGCCGATCCCGACTCGGGGTTGCACCTGTCGTTCAAGGCCGCGTCGCCGGTCGAGGTCGACGCGTTCTACCGCGCCGCGCTCGCGCACGGCGGCCAGGACAACGGCGGGCCGGGCAAGCGCGAACACTACGGTCCCGGCTATTACGCGGCGTTCGTCGTCGATCCCGACGGATATCGGCTGGAAGCGCATTGCGAACTCGACAACATCGTGTGACGCCGCGTGGATTCACCGTAGACAAATGCGAAGGGCCCGATTCCGCATCCTGCGGAATCGGGCCCTTTCGGGTGTTGGCACGCCGGCGCCGGTTACCGCGCGTCGCGCGCAGGCTGCAACTGCTCGCCGAGCCCGTCGATCCCGAGGCGCACCGTCTGGCCGGCCTTCAGGAACACCGGTGACGGCTTGATGCCCATGCCGACGCCCGGCGGCGTGCCGGTCGTGATCACGTCGCCCGGCTGCAGCGTCATGCAGGTCGACAGATACGCGATCAACTGTGCGACCGTGAACACCATCGTGCGCGTGTTGCCGTTCTGATATCGGTGGCCGTCGACTTCGAGCCACAGGTCGAGACGCTGCGGATCGGGCACTTCGTCGCGCGTGACGAGCCACGGGCCGATCGGGCCGAACGTGTCGAAACCTTTGCCCTTGTCCCACTGGCCACCGCGCTCGATCTGCCATTCGCGCTCGGACACGTCGTTGACGACGCAATAGCCCGCGACGTAATCGAGCGCGTTCGCTTCGGCGACGTCCTTGCAGGTCGTGCCGATCACGACGCCGAGTTCGACTTCCCAGTCGGTCTTGACCGAACCCTTCGGAATGTCGATGCCGTCGTTCGGACCGCAGATCGAACTCGTCCATTTGCCGAACACGACCGGCTCCTTCGGGACCGGCATGCCGGCTTCCGCCGCGTGATCGGCATAGTTCAGACCAATGCCGATGAACTTGCGGACGTGCCCGACGCACGCGCCGATGCGCGGCTCGCCGGCTACGAGCGGCAGCGTGGCCGGATCGATCGCGCGCAGCCGCGCGAGACCCGCGTCGGACAGCACGTCGCCGGCAAGATCCGGCACGTGTGCGGACAGGTCGCGAATCCGGCCGGCCGCGTCGAGGATACCGGGCTTTTCCTGGCCGGACGGGCCATAGCGAAGCAGTTTCATCGTGCTACCTCTGTTGTCGAATGGGACAGGATACCGGCGACGCGGCCCTTCGTGGCCGCGCACCGGACGGATTGTCGATCGTCGATTGCGCGCGTCGACACCGCACCCGGCGGGCCGTCGACGCGCGAAGGTCGCGCGGGCGCAGCGATCGCGGCGTCGTACGAACAGTACGGCGCGCATCGAGCGGGCGGCCGCCGGTCTGCGCATCGGCGACGACGGCCCGGCACCCGCGACGCGTGCCGGACCATGCCGGCCGGCTTCACGCGCGGCCGCGCCGTCGCTGGCCCGCCCGACTTTGTACCATCGGCCGCGCACCGTGAAATGGCGCGCAACGGATACCGACTATTGGCGTGCCTGCGGACATTGCGGCGCAGCATGGGATACGCATCCCTCGACCGACCGGTCGGGCTGGCCGGCATCGCCTGCCATCAGACCATGAATACTGGATATTCGGGGTGCCCCTGTCATCGAGAACGTTTGCCAATCCGTTCTTGTTCGGTAATGATCGGTAAAAAGACGCTGCATTGCACACTGCATGTTTATTGCTAAGCTCGAACAGATGGCTTTCATCGCCATTCGCGGGCCCACCCTATGCGCGTGCAGAACCGGCCAGCGTGCGTCGCCAACCGACTGACGGTAATCCCCCAACCTCACATCGACAATGCAGACAACCAACGACCCGCTTCCCGGCTGCGACGCACGGGAATCGATGGCCGCTATCGACCGCTATCGCGCCCCCGCGCTCGACAAGGGGCTCGACATTCTCGAACTCCTGTCCGAGCAGAAAGAAGGACTCACCCGCACCGAAATCACGAAGGAACTCGGCCGCAACGCGAGCGAGATCTACCGGATGCTCGAACGCCTCGTCGCTCGCCGCTACGTGATGCGCTCGACCGGCGGCGATCGCTACACGCTCAGCCTCAAGCTGTTCGCGCTCGCGCACCGGCATCCGCCGATGAGCCGGCTGATCGCCGAAGCCCTGCCGCCGATGCAGCGCTTCGCCGATGCGGCCGAACAGTCGTGCCACCTGTCGGTCTACGATCGCGGCAACCTGCTGGTGATCGCACAGGTCGACGGGCCCGGCCCGTGGGGCGTGTCGGTCCGGCTCGGCTCGCGCATCGGGCTCGCCGATACGGCGTCGGGACGCGTGATGCTGTCGTTCCAGGGCCCCGAGCAACGCGCGCACATGCTGGCCGAGCATCGCCAGGTCAAGGGCGAGGCGCCGCTGAACGAGCAGGAACTCGCGTACGCGTGCCAGTCCATCCGGCAGGATGGCTACCTGCGCCAGGACAGCCGCCAGGCCTATGGCGTGACCGACCTGAGCGCGCCGATCCTCGGGCCGTCCGGCCATGCGATCGCGGTGCTGACCTGCCCGTACATGCGCCGGATCGATGCGCATGCGGCCCCGTCCGTCGACCTCGTCGTCGAAGGGTTGCGCGACACGGCCTCCCATCTGTCGATGGGACGCATCGAGATCTGCTGACACGCGGATGCTTCCCGATGCACACCGGGGGACGGCGCAGCGGCGCCGCCCCCCCGGTTGCGCGCGACGCCAGTGCGGTGCGCGATATGCGATGCACGATTTGCGGTGCCATATCGTGCGCTCGCGGCGCTACGCTAAAATAGCGGCCCTCTCAAAAACTACGATGGCCGGTTGTCGCGGCCGTCGTGTCCGATGGATGTCATGGCCAAACTTCTGAACGATCAAGAATTCCAGCGTTTCTCCGAACTTCAGCAGAAGCAGGCAAGCTTCACGATCACGCCCGACGAAGCGGACGAGCTGCGCGATATCGTCGCGCGCGCGCAGCAGAAGCGCGACGATCGCGCCGCCGCAATGCAGGCGATCGAAAACTACATCGAGCAGTTCGACATCACACCCGACGAACTCTTCTCGCCCGAGCAGATCGGCGACGCGGCCCGCACCTACGGGCTCATCACGGCGACCAAGAAGGAACGCACGCTGCCGCCGTCGATCACGTTCAACGGCAAGCCGTACCAGTGGACCAAAACGCTTCCGGACGACGTGCGCGGCGCGCTGTTCGACGCATTCACGTCCGGCGAATCGGTCAAGCGCTTCATCGCGATGCCGAAAGACACCGCGCGCTGTGCATTGACGATCGCCCGCCTCGAGCGCGAAACCGGCGCCGTCTATGCCGATCCGCACCTCGAGGAACTCGCGATTTCGCGCGACCAGGTGAACGACGCGGCGTCGAAACTCGCCGCGTAAATGCGGCCTCGGGCACGGTTCATGCGTGCCCGAACCCCGGCGCGGCGCCCGCATTGACCGGCGCCGCGCTCACGGGAGCGGTGCATCCACCCGCTCCCGAAAAGTCTCACCTCAGCCTCCCGCAGGCGCTCACCGACACCTCCCGAACACGCTCACCGAAGGCTCCCGAAGACGCTCACCAAGGTCTCCCGAATATCCTCACCGGATGCTCCCGCAAGCCCTCACCGAGACGTCCTGGAAAGGCTCACCGGCGGCTCCCGCAAGGGCTCACCGGTCGCCCCCGGGAAGGCTCACCGAACGCTCCCGTATCGGCTCACCACACATTCACGGAAACGCTCACTGGCCGCTCCCGAAAAATCTCACCTTTACGGTCGATCCGAATTGGCGACGTCGGCATGCGGTGCGCAAAACGCTTGAATACCTCGCGTAAAGGCCATGCGGAGCAGGCAACGCGATGCTCGGCAAGCGCCTCCAGACGCCGCCGGCATCGACCTGGCAACGGCTCGGTACATTCAGGCGCTTCTTCCGAAAGCGCATGCCCATACTTTGCATTCCTGAGTGAATGAATGCGCAACATGGTGAATGCCGGAGCCGTCCACTTGCATACGGTGCCTCCTCGCTTCACGCAGCCGGCCACCGCTACGGCTGCAGCTTCATCCTGAAGCCCACGACGCCAGGCTCCTCCGTGGTCGACACCGTGAAGCCGCACGACTTCGCGAGCGAGATCATCGCCGAATTCTCGCGCAGTGCCTCGCCAACCATCCAGGCGGTTCCGCGCGAACGCGCGTAGTCGATGATGCGGGCCATCATCAGCCTGCCGAGCCCTTTGCCCTTCTGATCGGGACGTACCGCGATCGCGAACTCCGCCGTCTCGTTGTCGGGGTCGGCGACCGCGCGCACCACCGCGAGCGTGTGGTCGCGCCCCGACGCGTCGGTGAACGACACGATGAAAGCCATCTCGCGGTCGTAATCGATCTGCGTCATGCGCGCCACCTGCGAATGATCGAAGCTGCGCACCGCGCCGAAGAAACGCATCCGCAGATCGTCCGGCGTCATCGCGCCGAGCAGTTCGTTGTGCGCGGCTTCGTCTTCCGGACGGATCGGGCGGATCGTCACCGTCTCGCCGCGCCACTCGAGCGTCTGTTCGAGGTGCCGCGGATACGGCATGATCGCGAGCCGGCTGCGCCCCGTGGCCAGCGTGATGCGCGGCGCGATCACGCGCGCGCCGTCGGACAGCACGCGCAGCGTGACCGACAGCGCGACAACTTCGCGGACGTCGCAGACGACCTGCGACAACGCCGTCACCGCGTCGAGCGTCGGCTCGACGGGCGTACTGCGCGCATACGGCGAACGCTCCATCACCGCACGCGCAAGCACGGTATTCAGCGGCGGCAGGCCGTAGACGACGAATGGCGCCGAGACACCGTCCGCGGGCGGCACGGCATAGCGGAACACCGGACCGAAGTTCGAATCGTCGTACATGTCGACCGTGATATCGACGACTTTCCTGCCCGCCGGCTCGTCAGCCTGCTCGCCATGCAAGCCGAAATGGGACAGCCAGCGCAACGCGGCATCGCCGGCCAGTTCATGCTGGCCGGTTTCGACCATCCGGCGCGCTTCCGCCTGCGCCGACGCGACGCATTCGGCCGGCTGCGGCGGCGTGCCTTCGGGCGTCTGCATCAGCAATTGTCGCCCGAGGTTGTAGTCGACGAGACGCGCATATGCGCGCGCGAGCCGCTGCGGTGTCGTATGGACCGGAATACCGTTCGCGTGCAGCGCATCGCGCGTCGCCGCATCGACCGCGCCGAAGAAACACGCGAGGATGCCGCGATGCGCGTATTGCCGCGAGTCGATCAGCGTGCGTGCAACCGAATCGGCCGGCGCGCTGTGGGACGTCGAATGGACGACGAACAGCGTGCCCGTTTGCGGGAACGGCGCAAGCGCCTGGATCGCCGCGGCAAAGTGCTCGGGGCGTGCATCGTCGCCCAGCGTCAGCGGATTGCCGGGCGCGGCCAGATGCGGCAGCGCGGCCGATACGGCCGAGGTTGCCGCCGGCGGCCAGTCGGCCAGCGCGACGCGTACTTCCGCGACCGCATCGACCGCCAGCTTCGCGACACCCGCGTCGCTGGTGACGAGCGTCGCCGCGCCGCGCGCGGTGACGCGGCCGACGCCGAGCGTCTCGATCTCGTCGAGCAGATCGTCGAGCGCATCGACACGCACCATGCCCGCGCGCTGGAACGCCGCCGTATAGAGTGCGTCGCCGGGATCGGCACGCCCGGTGCGCAACGCGAGGACCGGCTTGTTGCGGGCGGCCGCGCGCGCGGCCGACATGAACTTGCGCGCCGCGCGCACGGTATCGAGTTCGAGCAGGATCGCGCGCGTGCCGGGATCGCTCGCCAGATAATCGAGTACGTCGCCTGCATCGACGTCGGACTCGCTGCCGAGCGCGACGACATGCGAAAAGCCGAGGCCGCGCGCGTCGGCCCAGCCGAGCACCGCGTTCGTCAGCGCGTTCGATTGCGACACCCACGCAACGCCGCCCGATCGCGCCGTATAGGCCGGCGCACCGAAATGCGCGTGCCGCGCGGGCGACAACACGCCGAGGCTGCCGGGCCCGACGATACGGAGCACGAACGGCTTCGCCGCCTTCAGCATGCGATCGACCGCGGCACGATCTGCGTCCGTGCGCGCCTCGCCGACGATCACCGCGACACGCGTACCGAGCTCGCCGAGCTTGCGCACGATGCCGGCCCAGGTCGCGGGCGGCGTGCAGATCACGGCAACCGACGGCGGCGCAGGCAGCCGGTCGACGTCCGACGCGACCGCATGCCCGTCCAGTTCCCGGTACTTCGGATTGACGGGCCACACGGGCCCCTGAAACGCGCCGTCGAGCACACGCGACCACACCATCGCGCCGATACTGCCCGCGCGCGACGACGCGCCGACGACGGCAACGGACTTGGGCTGGAACAACGCATCGAGATGGCGAACGGTCACATCGACTCCCTGCGGTGACGAAAGACGACACGATCGGCATGCGGCCGGACAGGCCGTGCGCCGATCGACGCGAACCCCAAGCATAGGCGAAGCGCATGCGGCTGCCTATATGCCGAACGGCTGACTACTCGACGCGCATCAACGCTCGCATCATGGACCTGCAACACACGCGGCAGCCCATCGCCGCACAACGCGCACAACCCGGCTCGACGCTGCAGCCGCTTCCTCAAAGGTGAGGGTTTACAGGAGCCATGGTGAGTATCTTCGGGATCAGCACGACGCCGTGCGCAAATACGCGAAAGGTGATGAGAATCCGCGGCACGCCTGCACCGCGAAAATCGCGAATGCCCATGCGCATGCGCGGCGTAATTGCACGGTTGTTTACGGGAATTCGCCGCGATATACGGCCGAATCGCGGTGAATTCGCAAAACGGAGGCCGTCAATTGCGCGGCATCGCGCATCCATTCGGCAGGGAAAATCGCACGGCGACTGCGCAAAAACAAAACGGTGCGACGGCCGCATGGCCATTCGCACCGTCGGTCGGCACACGAAAGGTGAGGATTTTCGGGAGTCAGTCCTTGATCAGGAAACGTGCGCGGTTCTTGCCGAGCCAGGTCGGTGCCCGCCCGCGGCCGCTCCACGTCTCGCCCGTCTTCGGATTCAGGTACTTCGGCGGCAACGACCGCTTCGGCTTCGCGGCGGCAGCGACGGCGGACCCTATCGGACGAAAACCGAGCTCCTCCGGCGTAATGTCGTATTCCTCGATTTTCGCGCGGATTTCGGCAATCGCTTCGGCAATCGCCTTTTCGCGTTCCTTGTCGATCTTTTGCTGAAGCCGTTCGAGCTGTGCGGACAGTTGCCTGTAGGTCGCCATATGGATGGGACTCCGTGAGTGTTATTCGTGAAAAATAGGTAACTCCAAGCAAACAGAAAAGCGCTTCGCCCGATCGTGGTCTCCTCAGCCGGTCATGTCGGGATCAATAACCGCTTTTCTTCTTGCATGCGAAGAGAAGATTTCGCACGGCGTCATCCGTCGATTGCTGGATCACTTCGAAATCCCCGTTGCACATCGCCCGGGCATTGTCCGTGCAATTGCTCCAGTCGCGACCGGTACATTGCACCTGTGTCGTCGGGCGTCCGTCGGACGTGAACAGCGGCGCGCTGCCGCCACACCCGCCAAGCCCCGCAACCAGAGCCAACAATGCGGCCGCCCGAGACCGCCGCCAGACCGACGCAAGCATGTGTTTCATTGTTCTTCCCGTCAACCTTTTTTTGAATGTCGCGAGTATGCCATGCGCGGCCTTTCCGTCGTCAATTCGGCGCGCGGTCCGGTTGCCCGCGCGCCTTGTACGGCAAGCTCCGGCGGGGATCGTCGGTGATGCGAACGAAAACCTGCTCGACGTCCGGCAGCGCCTCGAATTCGCGTTGCAGCGCCTGGCGATCGAACGCCGTATCCGCGCATCCTTCGACGTAGATGAAACGTCGCTGCACGGTGATCCACAGGCTCGTGCCGCGCAGGCGATCCGAGCCGGCGAAGTGCGCCTTCGCGGCATCGGCGATCGACGCGTCATACATATACGAGTTCGGCTTCGTGCAGCGGTGCGCGAGCCAGCAGGTCGTGCCGCGTTCCGCGCGGTAATGCGCATCGTCCGTCATCTCGGCACGCGTCATCCACGGGCCGAGCGGCAGCGGGCATTCGGCCACGTCCCGCGACAGCGCGACGAACGGATCGTTGTACCAGTTGCGCCGCGCCTCGGGCGCGTCGGCGTCGCCGGATTGCGCGAACGAGGAAGTCGCCAGCAACAGGGCCAGCCACCCAGCGATGCCGATCCGCTTCATCGTGATCTCCTGTTCGATGCTTCACGTCCGGGCGCCTCGGCATCGCCGATCGGCCTACCGGTCGATACCCAGTGCCGCAAGCTTCTTGTAAAGCGTCGCGCGGCCGATCCCGATGCGCGCGGCCGCCTCGACGACCTTCCCGTCGCAGGCCGCCAGCGCATCGGTCAGGAACTGGCGCTCCCACGCCGCCAACGCATCCGCATACGAGGCGACCGGCGCCCCGGATGCGCCGGGTGCTTCGCCCGCGCGCGGCTCGACCGGCGTCGCGGCAAGCCGCTGCGCGGGCGCCGCGGCGTCCGTCGAGACGCGCACCGGCCCGAGGAACGGCGCGAGCGCGCGCGCATCGATCACGGCACGATCCGACAGCATCAACGCGCGCTCCAGTGTATTGCGCAACTCGCGCACGTTGCCGGGCCACGGATACGCACACAGCATCCGCAGCGCGTCGTCGGTCAGTTCGCAGTGCGCGGCGCGCCCGTGCTGCGCGGCCAGCTCCTCGAGCGTCGCGTAGACGAGCGCCGCGATGTCGGATGCGCGCGCGCGCAACGGCGGCGCATGGATCGTCAGCACGTTCAGCCGGTAATAGAGATCGGCACGAAAACGCCCGGCCGCGACGAGCGCCGGCAGGTCGGCCGACGTCGCGGCGATGATCCGGACGTCCGCGCGCACGATCCGGTTCGAGCCGACCGGCTCGAACTCCTTGTCCTGCAGCACGCGCAGCAGCTTGCCCTGCAACGGCAGCGGCATGTCGCCGATCTCGTCGAGAAACAGCGTGCCGCGATCGGCCAGTTCGAACTTGCCGACGCGCCCCTTGCGGTCGGCGCCCGTATACGCGCCGGGCGCCGCGCCGAAGAATTCGGTTTCGAGCAGCGTATCGGGAATCGCGGCGACGTTGACGGTCACGAGCGGCTGGAGCGCGCGCGCCGACGCCGCGTGGATCGCATGCGCGAGCAATTCCTTGCCGGTGCCCGTCTCGCCGAGCAGCAGCACCGGCGAATCGACCTGCGCGGCCCGCCGCGCCTGCCGCTTGGTTTCGAGGCTCGCGGCACTCGTGCCGACGAAACTCGCGAACGTGTATTTCGCGCGGCGCGCCTGCGCGAGCGAACGCTGCGTCGCGATCAGCTGCTGCTGAAGCTGCGCATAGCGGGAAAAGATCGGCGTGAGCGTCTTCAACTGGTCGAACAGCGCGAAGCCGATCGCGCCGACCGTCTCGCCAGCCTCGTTCTTCAGCGGCAGGCGCGTGACGACGAGCGGCTCGCGGCCCGTCTCCATGATGTCGAGCAGGATCGGCTGCCCGGTCGATACAACCTCGCGCATCAGGCTGTTCGGAATCACGGCTTCGCAGTCGAGGCCGACGGCCTGCTGCGGATCGGCGAAGCCGAAGCGCGCCGCGTAACGATCGTTCATCCACACGACGCGCGCATCGCGATCGACGACCACCGTGCCCGCGCTCGAATCCTCGAAGGTCCGGAACAGCGACTCGGCGGCACGCCGCAGCACGTCGCCGTAGTTGACGGGCAGGCGGGCCCAGTCGTTCATCATCGTGTCTTCGTCTCCATGTATTTTCGACCGGATGTCTCCGGAACGAGACGGATTATCTCACTCCGGAGACACGCCGCAATGCGTTGCCCGGGCATGCCCTGCGCGAATTCGCGCGCTGGCCGGACGGCCATATCGTCTCCGGATGGAGACGTTTTCTGTAGAATCGTCAGACATCGGCCGGCGCGGGCCCGCCTGCCTGCGGCGGACCCATGTCCGGCGGCGCAATCCGGCCGATGGCACGAAACCTGCACGAACCTGAGCCGGTCCGCGGCGCGTCGCGCGATCGAACAACAACCAAAGCCATTAGGAGACTCCCTTGTCTTTCGTGATCGTCCTCGCCGCGCTGGCGTTCCTGATGTTCGCTGCGTATCGCGGCTACAGCGTGATCCTGTTCGCGCCGATCGCCGCGCTCGGCGCGGTGCTCCTGACCGAACCCGCCGCCGTCGCACCGGTCTTCTCCGGCATCTTCATGGAGAAGATGGTCGGCTTCGTCAAACTGTATTTCCCGGTCTTCATGCTCGGCGCCGTGTTCGGCAAGGTGATCGAACTGTCCGGATTCTCCGAGTCGATCGTCCATGCGGCGATCCGCTACATCGGCCGCTCGCGCGCGAATGCGGTGATCGTCGCGGTGTGCGCGCTGCTCACCTATGGCGGCGTCTCGCTGTTCGTCGTGGTGTTCGCCGTCTATCCGTTCGCGGCCGAACTCTATCGCCAGAGCAACATTCCGAAGCGGCTGATGCCCGGCGCGATCGCGCTCGGCGCGTTCTCGTTCACGATGGATTCGCTGCCCGGCACGCCGCAGATCCAGAACATCATCCCGACCACGTTCTTCAAGACGACGGCGTGGGCCGCGCCCGCGCTCGGCACGATCGGCTCGCTGTTCATCATCGTCGTCGGCCTCACGTATCTCGAATGGCGCCGCCGTTCGGCCATGGCGAAGGGCGAGGGTTACGGCACGTCGCTGGTCAACGAGCCGGAGCGCGTCGAGGCGACGTCGCTGCCGAATCCCGCGCTGGCGATCCTGCCGCTGATCCTCGTCGGCGTATCGAACTTCGCGTTCACGAAGCTGATCCCGCAGTGGTACGGCGCCGCGTCGTACACGGTCGCGCCGGACGTGCTGCCGGGCGTGCATGCGCCGGTCACGACGTCGATCAAGACCGTCGTCGCGATCTGGTCGGTCGAGGCCGCGCTGCTGCTCGGTATCGTGCTGGTCGTGCTGACCGCGTTCAAGCGCGTCAGCGAGCGCTTCGCGGCCGGCTCGAAAGCCGCCGTCGGCGGCGCGCTGCTCGCCGCGATGAACACCGCGTCGGAATACGGTTTCGGTGGCGTGATCGCCGCGCTGCCCGGTTTCCTCGTCGTCAGCGATGCGCTGAAGAGCATCCCGAACCCGCTCGTCAACGCAGCGGTGTCGGTCAGCTCGCTCGCCGGCATCACGGGCTCCGCGTCGGGCGGCATGAGCATCGCGCTCGCCGCGATGTCGGACCTGTTCATCAAGGGTGCGCAGGCTGCGAACATTCCGATGGACGTGCTGCACCGGGTCGTCGCAATGGCCAGCGGCGGCATGGACACGCTGCCGCACAACGGCGCCGTCATCACGCTGCTCGCGGTCACGGGCCTCACGCACCGCGAGTCGTATCGCGACATCTTCGCGGTCACCGTCATCAAGACGCTCGCGGTGTTCTTCGTGATCGCCGTGTACTACGCGACGGGGCTCGTGTAAGTGCCGGCATGAGGCGGCGTTCCGCACGCCGTCTCCCGCCTGACCCGCGTATCGGGATCGGACCGCCTGCGAACCGGAACGCCTTCCGGAAATCGCATCCGGTCCGATTTCATTTCTCCGCTCGTCGGCCGCGGTCGATCCGCACCGCCGCGCGTTTGCGCCGCCCCCCAGGCGCGCCATCCGGCGCGCCGCCGCACACCCATTGTTACCCGCAACAAAACACTGCGTTGGGCGCGATCGCATTTTTCGCACGCGTGCTCCGGCCTACACTGGGTTCAACGTCGCGCGGCGCTTCGACGAACGAAGTGCAGCGATTCACCGGAATCCTGGAGGTCCCGATCATGAAGCGCCTGATCCAAGCCGTTGCCATTGCCCTTGCCATCTCGGCCCCGCTCGCCGCGCAAGCCCAGTCGAACCAGCCGCTGACGCGCGCGCAGGTCCGCGCCGAGGTCAAGGCGCTGAAGCAGGCCGGCTTCCAGTCGAGCGACTGGTTCTACCCGGCCAGCATCGTTTCCGCCGAAGCGAAGATTGCCCGCCAGCACGACGCCGCCGGGTACGGCAGCGATCGCGGCGCGTCGTCGGAGTCGGGCCAGTAATCCGGCGTCCGGCCCGCCCGGCGATGCATCCCTGCGCCGTTACGCCTTCACGGGCTGGATCAGCTTCGCGCATGCCGTTGCCTGCGGATCGCCCGCCGGCAGTTTCCCGCATACGCCGTCGAACTGCTTCACGACCGACCTGACCGACGCATCGTGTGCGCCGCTGCCGCGCCAGCGGTTCAGTTGCGTGACAACCTTGGTCAACGCACGCAGGTTCGCTCCGTAGAACGCGTCGCGGGTCTTGTCGGCCTGCGCGAGCACGTTCGCGGCAATGCCCTCGATACGGGCCGAATCGTCCGGCGCCAGTTCGACCGCATTCGCAAAGTAGGTGGCACCCCAGCGCAGCTTCGTCGCCGGCCCGCTCGCCGCGTCGTACGCCTTGCGATACCAGTCGAGCGCGGCGGCCTTGTCGCCGCGCGCCTTCGCATTCGCGGCCAGCCCGGACATGAAGTAGTACGGCGTGGACGAGCGCGGCAGCTCGGCTTTCAGCAGCGCATCCGACTCGTCGTACAGCCCCGCGTCGGTCAGCGTGTCCGCGCCTTCGCTGACGAGCGCCTGCCGCTCGTACGCGTTCGCGGCGCCCTGCACCGACGCGGCGATCTGCTTGCGTGCGGTGTCGGCCAGCGCCGGCGCGTCGAGCGGCGCGCCCTTGCGCGCGTCGCCGCGCGCGAGCAGCACGCGGCCGTGCAATGCCATCAGCCGGTCGATCGACGACAGCGTCGTGTCGGTCGACAGGCGCGCGAGCGCCGTGTCGTACGCGCCGCGCAGCTTCGCGCGCGGCGCATCGTCGCCGCCGCCGAGATATGCGACCACGCGTGCGGGCGCCGCGACCAGCACGTCCGAATCGGCGCGCGACAGCGCCGGATCGTGCAGCACGCCGCGCAGCGATTCGGCGAGCGCCGCCTTGTCGAGCGCACCGGCCTGCGCCGGATCGCCCGAGGCGGCAACCACCGCCGACTTCAACGCGAAGCGCGCCGCTTCGGCCTTCGCGCCGGCCGCCCGCGCGCGCTGCGCGAGCGACTGCAGCGTCTCGGCGACGCGATCGGCCGGCACCGGCAGCGCGCCGTCGGTATCCCACGAATAGTCGGCCAGCAGGCGCCATTCGTCGGGCGTCAGCGACGCGCCGTTCTTCAGCGCCGTGGCAAGCGTCTGCCGCACCGGGTGCGCCGCCGTCATCCCGAGCGACAGCGCCTGCATGTAGCGGTCGAGATCGGCTTCGCCCGGGAGCCGCGTCACTTCGGTGCCGTCCGGGCGGAACAGGATCATCGTCGGATAGCCGTGCACCTTGAAACGCTCGCCGAGCTTCTGCGCGCTTTCGGTATCGCCGTCGAGATAGACGGGCACGAAAAACGACGAGCGCGTCTTGAAGGCCTGCTGGCTGAAGATCGTCGACTTCACCTGGTTGCACGACGGGCACCACACGGCGCCCCAGTACAGCAGCAGCGGCTTGCCGGTGCGCTTCGCGAGCGCGAACGCGGCATCGACGTCGCCGTGCTGCCACGCGATGCCGGGCGGCAGATGGGTACCGTCGGGCGATGCGCTCGCCACCGGGGCACCGCTGGGCGTGGCGGCGGCAAAGGCCGCACCCGCGGCGGCGGCGAACAGGCAGGCGGCAGTCAGATTCCGGAGAGCGGTTTTCATCGAAGCAGGTTCCGTTGAAGGAGACGGTTGCGAGAAAGGGCGGCGCACGAAACGAGGGCCGGGAAGCCGTGACGATGAAGCCGGCCGGCGTGCAACGCCGCGCATGCATCGAATCGGAACAGCGAACGCCGGCCGAAGCGACCGGCAAATCGTTCGACGATACGACGCGTGAAGCCAGTGGAAAACGAACGAATTCTCGAATGAATATGACACGCGGGATCGTGGCCGCGCGCGCGGTCACATGCGTGTCAGCAGGCGCATCACTGCCGCGCCTTGAGCCGCGCCATGTGGTACACGGGCGCGTGCACGCCGTCGCGCAACGCGTAGCCCGGCGATTCGCCTTCGATCCGGAAACCGTGCTTCTCGTAGAGCGAGATCGCCGCGCGGTTGTCGGTGAACACGGTCAGCTCGAGACGCGTGATGTTCAGCCAGTTTTCCGCGAGGTCGATCGCCGCCGCGAGCAGGCGGCCGCCGATGCCGTGCCCGTGACGGGCCGCGTCGACCATCATGCCGAGCCCCGCTGCATGGCGCCGGCGCGGATTCGGCTCGAAGTGCAGGCCGAGATGGCCGACCACCGTGCCGTCGATTTCGGCCACGAGGCTCACGCCGCGCTCGTGCACGTTCTCGATCCGCTTCTGCCATTTTTCGAGCGACGGAAACGGGTATTGCAACGTGTTCGTGTACACCGCGGGATGCGCGGCGATTTGCCGGATTGCGTCGACGTCGTGCGTCTCGCTGTGCCGGATCGTGATGTCGGTCATGGGTGGGCCGGTTCCGGAAAGGCGCGCTGAAGGCGCGGACTGCGCGTATGCGCAGCAACGTGTCGAGCTTATCCGATTTCATGCATTTGAAACATGGGGGTCACGTCGCCTCACGCCGGGTTGCATCCGCAACGAACGTGATCCCGCGACTCGCCCGGAAATCGGAAAAATCCGCCCGGTCGCGCATGCGGCGACCGGTAATTCCTGACCTTTTTCGATCACGCATCGCGCCGGCACCAATCGTTGTGCACGCAACGTCATCAACGCGACACGCGATGTCACGCCTTCATCACGTCGACGTCATGTCGCCTCCCTAGACTGGGCGCCGCCCAGCCCGGCATGCACCGGGCCGGCGTGTGCCGACACCCTGCCCCGCGCATCACGAGCGCGCGGTGCGCGGGATCGCGACGACGGCCGCCGCCTCGGTGCGACACCGTCTGCCGAACGCGATGCGCGCACCTGAGCCGCAGGCGGCCGGCGCACCGAACGCACACGCATCGCGGATCGTCCCTTGCGGGACGACGCACGGGCACCGCCAGAAGAAGTCACGAACGCTCCCACCCTCACAGGATCCGAACGCCATGACGTCACGCCGCACATTCCTTCAACAGACCGCCGCTTCCGGCCTCGCCGCCGCCGCGCTGTCCGCGTTTCCGCCGAGCATCCGCCGCGCGCTCGCCATTCCCGCGTTTCATGAAACGGGGACCATCAAGGACGTCAAGCACGTCGTGCTGCTGATGATGGAGAACCGCGCGTTCGACAGCTACTTCGGCACGTTCAAGGGCGTGCGCGGCTACGGCGACCGCTTCGCGGTGCCGTCGCCGAACGGCCGCGACGTGTTCTACCAGTCGTACACGAAGGCGACGCCCGCCGCGACCGTGACGCCGTATCACCTCGACGCGAGCCAGGGCAACGCGCAGCGGGCGGGCGGCACGCCGCACACGTGGGCCGATGCGCAGGCCGCCTGGGATCACGGCCGGATGAACCGCTGGCCCGACGCGAAGACGCCGCTGTCGATGGGCTATTACGACGCCGCGGAAGTACCGTTCCAGCGCGCGCTCGCCGATGCGTTCACGCTGTGCGACCACTATCACTGCGGAATGCATACGGGCACGATCGCGAACCGCCTGTTCTACTGGAGCGGCACCAACGGCCCGAACGGCATCAGCCCGGCCGACGGCAGCCGCGTGAAGATCGCCGCGCTGAACAACCAGTTCAACGGCGGCAACGACATCGGCCCGTCGAGCCAGGGCTGGACCTGGACGACCTATGCCGACCGGCTGCAGCAGGCCGGCGTGCGCTGGAAGGTCTATCAGAGCCTGATCGACAACTTCGGCTGCAACGAGATGATGAGCTTCCGCCACTGGCGCGCGGCGATCGAGCAGATGCCGGCCGCGCGCCGGCCCGCGTACGTGGCGTCGACGGACATCACGCAACCGGTGACGGCTGCCGGCGCGTTCTACGACCCGGCGATCGACGATCCGCTGAGCCCGCTCGCGAAAGGTTTCGGCAACACGATGCCGTACGGCTTTCTCGAAACGTTGCGCGACGACATTCGCAACGGCACGTTGCCGGAAGTGTCGTGGATCATCCCGCCGTCCGTGTACAGCGAACACCCGGGGCCGTCGAGCCCGGCGCAGGGCGGCTGGTACGTGCAGGCCGTGCTCGACGCGCTGACGGCGAACCCGGAGGTGTGGAGCAAGACGGTGCTGCTGGTCAACTACGACGAGAACGACGGCTTCTTCGACCACATGCCGTCGCCGGCCGTGCCGTCGCGCCGCCCCGACGGCACGCTCGCGGGCGGCCATACGCTGCGCGACGCCGACATCGCCGTCGAATACCACGACTTCACGCCGGCCACGTCGAGCCAGCCGGCCACCGACGGCCGTCCGTACGGCCCGGGCCCGCGCGTGCCGATGTGGGTCGTGTCGCCGTGGAGCCGCGGCGGCTGGGTCAACTCGCAGGTGTTCGACCATACGTCGACGCTGCGCTTCCTCGAGCAGCGCTTCGGCGTCGCCGAGCCGCAAGTCAGCGCGTACCGCCGCGCGGTGTGCGGCGATCTGACGAGCGCGTTCAACTTCCGCACGCCGAACGACGAACCGCTGCCGACGCTCGCGGGCCGTACGACGAAAAGCCGGGTCGACGCGCTGAGCGCCGCGCAGCAGGCCGCCCCGAAGATCGTGCCGCCCGCCGCGCCCGTGCTGCCCGCGCAGGCCACCGGCGTGCGCCCGTCGCGCGCGCTGCCGTACGAACTGCATGCGAGCGCGCGCACCGATGCCGGCGCCGGCACGGTCACACTGAAGTTCGCGAACACGGGCCGCGCCGCCGCCGTGTTTCACGTCTACGACAAGCTCCACCTCGACCGCCTGCCGCAGCGCTACGTCGTCGAGCCGGGCAAGACGCTGCACGGCGACTGGGCCGCGCGCGCCGACGATGGCGGTAAATATGACCTGTGGGTACTCGGGCCGAACGGCTATCACCGCCGCTTCACCGGCGACCTGAGCCGTCTGGCGGGCGCCCGCGCACCGCATCCGGAAGTGCGCGTCGGCTACGCGGGCGCGAGCGGCAACCTGCACCTGCGGCTGCGCAACCACGGTGGCGGCACGGTGCGCTTCACGGTGAAGTCGAACCAGGTCTACGGGCCGCTGTCCGGCCGCGGCGGAGACGACGACCACGGCCACGGCCACGGCACCGGTACCACATGGACCGTCGCGGTACGCGCCGGCGACCAGGCCGAGCTGCACTGGGCGCTCGACTCGACCGGCCATTGGTACGACTTCATCGTCACGGCCGACAGCGACGCGAGCTTCTCGCGCCGCGTGGCCGGCCGCGTCGAAACCGGCCGCCACTCGGTCAGCGACCCTGCGATGGGTCTCGCCGACCGCTTCTGACGGCACCGCGGCGACACGCATCGCACCGCGTATCGCCGCCCGCGCCGGCGCGGCCGCGAACACCGGTCGCGCGCCGGCCGCGGCGGCGGCCGATCCGGCTGAAACGCCCGCCCCGCATGGCTCAAACATCAGAAGGATGGGTGGTGTAGCCCTCATTTCACCGCACGAAAATGCTCCGTCTTGCGGCCCGTTCGCGTTAAACTGCGTCAAGCTGTAGTCAACAAAGACATCTTTGCCGTCACGGCATCCACGACACGATACGAGGATAGGTTCGATGCGCACTACCGGCTCATCCGGGGCAATGACCCTGCTCACCGAACACGATCCGGCCGACGGCCGCGAACTGCGCTCGCTCCGGCTGGAAGCAACGGGCGACGGCAAAAGCGTGCTGCTGATCGAGATCGACGAACGCAAGCCCGGCATCCACCGCGAGGTCCGCTACGAGATCACGCCGGCCGAACTGATCGCGGCGATCCGCTCGCACGGCGCCGAGCTGCCCGGCGAAAACCATGGCGCCGCCTCGCTCGCGCGCACCCTCTCCTGATTCCGGTCGGTGAGCCACGCGCAGCGCGCCGGCTCACCGACATCCCCCTGCCGTCGTCAGGCGCTTTCCGTCATTCCCGCCGTTGTCTTGAAAAAGGCCGATAATCGGCCCATCTGCGTTTCCTGCCCACGCCTTTCCTTTTCGGCCAGCCGTCATGCTCCGTGACCTCGTCGCCCAGTACGGGCCGCTTCTCGTGTTCGCCAACGTGCTCGCGGCAGCCATCGGCCTGCCGGTGCCCGCGATGCCGACGCTCGTGCTGTTCGGTGCGATGGCCGGGATGCACCCGGACATGATCGGCTCGCAGCTCGTGACGGTGGTGGCGGTGTCGGTGCTCGGTGCGCTGATCGGCGACACCGTGTGGTACGTCGCGGGGCGCCGTTACGGCGGCACGACGCTGAAGACGATCTGCCGGCTGTCGCTGTCGCGCGATACCTGCGTGAGAAAGACCGAACGCTTCTTCGGCCGTTACGGCGTGCGCGTGCTCGCGGTCGCCCGCTTCATTCCCGGGCTGTCGCTCGTGTCGGTGCCGATGGCCGGTGCGCTCGGCACGCGCTATCGCACGTTCGCCGGTTACGACGCGCTCGGCGCCGCACTGTGGACGATCGTCGGGCTGGCGGCCGGCATCGTGTTCTACCGGCAGATCGACTGGCTGTTCGCCGGCGCGAGCCGTCTCGGCCGCGCGGTGCTGCTGGTCATCGTCGCGCTGCTGGCAATCTATGCGGCCGTGCGCTGGATGCGCCGCCGCGCGCTGATCCGCCAGCTCGCCCATGCGCGGATCGGCGTCGACGAACTCGACACCCTGCTGCGCGACGACACCGCGCCGGTGGTGCTCGACGTGCGCTCGCCCGAGCACCGCAAGCTCGACCCGTTCTCGATTCCCGGCGCCCAGTTCGCCGACGAGCGGCAGATCGCCGACATCGTCGCGCGCTATCCGTTCTCGCAGAAGTTCGTCGTGTACTGCTCGTGCCCGAACGAAGTGACGGCCGCGCTGATGGCGAAGCGCCTGCTCGACGCGGGCTTCACCGATGCGCTTGCGCTGCGCGGCGGCCTCGACGCATGGCGCGACACGGGCCGCCAGCTCACGTCGCTCGCGGAAGAGATGCCCGCGGCGAACGATCCGGTCGCGGGGCTGCACAAGCCGGCCTGAGCACACTGCCCGCAGGCCGGCCGCGCGATGCGGGGGGCGCGATGCCCCCGTCGATCAGAACGCGTGCAGCGGCAGGTTCACGACCAGGCGGTACTCCCTGTTCGTCGCGTCCGAGTAGTGTGCCGAACCGTTGTGCCACATCGCGATGAACGTGACCTTCGTGTTCTTCAGCTTGCCGCTCTGGAACGTGTACGACGGGATGAAGCCGAACTCGTGGTGACGGCCCTGCACCGGCGCGCCGTTGCTCCAGTAGATGCTCGACTTGCTCGGGTCGTTGGCCGCGCCCGCGCTGCCGTCCGCACCCCAGCCCGTCACGCCCCAGACCATCGCCTTGAAGCCCGGCAGGCCCGCTTCCTTGCCGTAGAACGTGTAACGCAGCTGCAGCGACTTTTCGTGCGGCGCGTTGTAGTCGACGTCCATCGAGTTGGTCAGGAAGATGCCGTTCGTTTCGTTCAGGTAGTCGAAGAACTGGTCGCCGAGCACCTGCTGGAAGCCGAGCAGCAGCTCGTGCGGGCCGTGCTGCGCCGCCACCGACAGGCTGTATGCGTTGTTGTCGATCTTGCCCTGCAGCGCATCGCCCGTGTCGTGCGTCGAGTAGACGTTGCCGAAGCCGGTCCACTTGATCGTCTGCGGGCTGCCGATGCTGTGCTTCACCGACGCGTAGTACTGGTGCCACACGTCGTCGGCCTGGTTCGCATACAGCGCGACTTCGCCGTTCGGCGAGTAGTCCCACGTGCCGCCGACATACGACAGGCGATTGATGCGCGTGCCACCGTACTGCGTCGTCAGGTTCGTGAGCGTCGTGTGACCGCGCGCGTCGGTCTTCGTGAAGCTACCGGCCTCGAGCATCACGTTCTTGAATTCATTGCTGACGATCGTCGCACCGAGGAACGTCGGCGGCAGCGCACGGTTGTCGTGCTGCTCCATGAACGGGTTGTCGACGGCCTGCAGACCGTACTTGACCACCGTGTTCGAGATCCGCGCCTTGATGTCGTAGATGCCGGGGTACGCCCACGCCAGCTGGTTGCCGCCGCCGCCGCCCTTCGCGATGTGCACCATGCTGCCGGCGCCCTGGCCGCCGTCGAGCTTCAGCGCCGCATACAGCGATGCGTCGAAGCCGATGCCGATCAGGCCCGTCGTGTAGCCCGACTCGAAGTTCGCCATCGCGCCCTGGACCCACGCGTGGCGATGCGGTCCGCCCTTGCTGTCGAGCACGTCCGAATAGTTGCGGAACAGGAAGTCGAGATGGCTGTCGGCAATGAAGCCATTCGACTTCGACTGCGCCGACGGCTCGTCCGGCGGCGTGACGGCCTGGTTCGCTTCGGCGTTGATGATGGCGTTCGGGGTCGATGCCTGCGCAACGGTCGCGGCCGTACCGGCGGCCGGTGCGGCCTGCGCGACCGTCAGCGGCGCGGGCGCCGCGTCGTCGGCGTGCGCAACGCCCGTCAGCGAGACGCCTGCGAGTGCCGGCAGTCCCCATGCAAGCAGCATCTTCGATGCCGTCCCGATCGTCTTCTGTTTTTTCATCGTCATTCTCGTCTTGTGTTGATATCCGTCCACGCCGGTCGCGATCCGCTCCCGGCCCCCCGGCACGCCCGGTTAAGGACGCGCCTGTACCCGCGACGCGAAGATCATTCGCGCCGCCACTGCCCCTGTTGACCTGCCTGGTTTTATTTGCCGAGTTACTTCACTTCACGCCACGCCCGCGCGGATGCACGCGACACGCGCCGCCGACCCCTGCCGAACTTCCGGCAGCGGCACGTCCCGCGCGCATGCGTCGATCGCGACCGGGCAGCGCGTGCGGAACGCGCAGCCGGACGGCGGGTTGAGCGGCGAGGGCATCTCGCCCGCCAGCAGCATCGGACGGCGAGCACGCTCGCGCGCCGGCTCCGGCGTCGGCGCCGCATCGAGCAGCGCCTTCGTGTACGGGTGCTGCGGCACGCCGTACACGTCATGCCGAGTGCCGAACTCCATCACGCGGCCGAGATACATCACGAGCACACGCTGGCTGATCGCCTTCACCACGGCGAGATCGTGTGCAACGAACAGATAGGACAACGACAGTTCGCGTTGCAGGTCGCGCAGCAGGTTCACGATCTGCGCCTGGATCGACACGTCGAGCGCCGACACGGGCTCGTCGCAGATCACGAGCTTCGGCGCGCCGATCAGCGCGCGCGCGATGCCGACGCGCTGGCATTGCCCGCCGGAGAATTCATGCGGATAACGCAGCAGGTGATGCGCGTTCAGGCCGACGCGTTCGAGCATCGTGACCACGCGGCGGCGCACCTCGGCACGGCCGAGGCCGGCCTGGTGCGTGACGAGCGGCTCGGCGACGACCTGTTCGATCGTCATGCGCGGATCGAGCGACGCGAGCGGATCCTGGAAGATCATCTGCACTTCGCGCCGCATCGTGGAGCCGCGCAGGTGATCGGGCGTGACGGCTTCGCCGCGCCACTTCACCGTACCGGCCGTCATCGGCACGAGGCCGATCAGCGCACGCGCAAGCGTCGACTTCCCGCAGCCCGATTCGCCGACGAGCCCGACCGTCTCGCCGCGCTTCACGTCGAACGACACGCCGTCGACCGCGCGCAGCGTGCCCTTCGGCGACCACGGATAGCCGCCGAGCGGCACGCGGAAATGCACCTTCAGATTGTCGACGGACAGCAGCGTGTCGTCCGTCGCGCCGGCATCGCGGCGTTCATTGACGCTCATCGCAGACCTCCCGTCAGATCGGCCACCGGGCGGTGGCATGCGCGCACCGCGCCCGCGGCGCCATAGGTTTCGAGCGCGGGGCGCGCCGCGCCGCAGCGCTCTTCCGCATACGTGCAGCGCTTCGCGAACGCGCAGCCGGCCGGCGCGGTGCCGGGCATCGGCGGATTGCCGGGAATCGCGACGAGCGGCGCATCGTCCGCGTCGGTCAGGCGCGGCAGCGCATTGAGCAGGCCGATCGTGTACGGATGCGACGGCGCCGCGAAGATCGATTCGGCCGGCGCGTATTCGACGGTGCGGCCCGAGTACATGACCATCACGTCGTCGGCGAGGCCGGCGACCACGCCCATGTCGTGCGTGATCAGCACGATCGCGGTGCCGCGTTCGCGGTTCAGCTCGCGCAGCAGGTCGATGATCTGTGCCTGCACGGTCACGTCGAGCGCGGTGGTCGGCTCGTCGGCGATCAGGATTTCCGGCTCGGACAGCAGCGCCATCGCGATCATCACGCGCTGCCGCATGCCGCCCGAGAACTCGTGCGGATACATGCGGATGCGTCGCGCCGCGTCGGGAATGCGCACCGATTCGAGCGCCTCGATCGCGCGCTTCGTGGCTTCCTTGCGCGACAGCTTGCGGTGCAGCTGCAGCGTCTCGGTCATCTGCCGCTCGATCGTCAGGAACGGATTGAGCGACGTCATCGGATCCTGGAAGATCATCGCGATCCGGTCGCCGCGCACCGCGTTCAGCGCGCGCGTGTCCATGTCGAGCAGGTTGTCGCCGCGGTAGCGCGCGACGCCGGTCGTCGTGCCGTTGCCGGCCAGCAGGCCGAGCAGCGCCATCACGGTCTGACTCTTGCCCGAGCCCGATTCGCCGACGATGCCGAGCGTCTTGCCGGCTTCGAGCGAGAACGACACGCCGCTGACGGCGTCGATCGGCGGGGCATCCTTGCGCGTGAAGCGCACGCCGAGATTGTCTACTTCGAGCAATGCGGCCATCTCAACGATCCTTCGGGTCAAGCGCATCCCGCAGGCCATCGCCGACGAAATTCACGCAATAAAGCGTCACGCACAGCATGACGGCCGGGGCGAGCAGCAGCCACGGCATCGATTCCAGTTTCTGCGCGCCGTCCTGGATCAGCACGCCCCAGCTCGTCATCGGTTCCTGCACGCCGAGGCCGAGGAACGACAGCACCGATTCGGTCAGCACGATGCCCGGCACCGAGACCGTCGCGTACACGACGACCACGCCGAGCAGGTTCGGCACGACGTGGCGCCGCACGATCGTGGCCGGCGTCACGCCGATCGCGCGCGCCGCGTCGACGAACTCGCGGTTGCGCAGCGACAGCGTCTGGCCGCGCACGACGCGCGCCATGTCGATCCACGAGAACGCGCTGATGGTCAGCACGACCAGCATGAACGAGCGGCCGAACAGGGTCATCATCAGGATCGCGATCAGCAGGTACGGGATCGCGTACATCATGTCGACGACGCGCATCATGACGGAGTCGACGCGGCCGCCCGCGAAGCCCGCGGTCGCGCCCCACGCGACGCCGAACAGGCCCGACACGAGCGTGCCGAGCACGCCGACCTCGATCGACACGCGGCCGCCGATCAGCGTGCGCACCAGCAGGTCGCGGCCGAGCTCGTCGGTGCCGAACCAGTGCTGGTTCGCCCAGGTCGGCGGCAGGCTGATCGCGCCCCAGTCGCTCGCGGCGGGATCGGCCGCGAGCAGCCACGGGCCGACGAAGCAGGCGAGCGTGATCAGCGCGAGCAGCACGAGGCTGAACACGGCTGCGCGGTTGTGAAGGAAACGCGCCATCGCGAGCGCGAGCGGCGAGCGCGAACGCGGCGGCGAATCGGTCTGCACGGGCAGACCGACGACGGGAGTAGTCGGAGTCATCGCGGTGCCTCGCTCAATAACGGATGCGCGGATCGAGCCACGCATACGCGAGGTCGACCAGCAGGTTGAACAGCACCGCGCAGACGGTGGTCAGGACGACGAGGCCGAGCACCAGCGTGTAGTCGCGGTTGATGGCGCCGTTCACGACGAGCTGACCGAGGCCCGGCAGCGCGAACACCGATTCCGTGACGACGGCCGCCGTGATCGACGAGATGCAGACCGTGCCGAACAGCGACACGACCGGCATCAGCGCGGGCTTGAGCGCATGGCGCAGCACGATCGTCGAGCCCGGCAGGCCCTTGGCACGCGCGGTACGGATGTAGTTGCTCGACAGCGTCTCGATCATCGAGCCGCGCATCACGCGCGCGAGCAGCGACATGTTGATGAAGGTCAGCAGCACGATCGGCAGCAGCCGGTACTGCCAGCCGCCGTCGCCCCAGCCGCCGGCCGGCAGCCAGCCGTTGCCGGCCGACGTCTTCAGCAGGATCGCGAAGATCCACACGAGCACGGGGCCGAGCACGAACGGCGGCACGACGTTGCCGACGTTGCCGATCAGCATCACGATGCGGTCGATGAAGCTGTCGCGGCGCACCGCCGCGACGGTGCCGAGCAGCACGCCCAGCCCGATCGAGATCGGGATCGACACGCCGCCCACGCCGAGGCTCACGGGCAGCGCCTTCCTCACGAGGTCGTTCACCGACCAGTCGACGTAGCGGAACGACGGACCGAGATCGCCGTGCAGCAGCGAATCGAGGTACATCAGGTACTGCTTCCACAGCGGCTGGTCGAGGTGATACTTCGCGTTCAGGTTCGCGAGCGTCGCGGCGGACAACTGCTTTTCCGTATCGAACGGACCGCCGGGCGTGAAGTGCAGCAGCAGGTAGCAGACGGTGACGACCGCGAGGATCGTCGGCACCGCCCACAACGTGCGCCTCAATGCGTAGGCCAGCATGATCGCTCCGCTCAGTGCTTGATCAGGTACATGTCCTGCGAAGCACGCATGTCGATCACGTTCTTCAGCGAATAACCGCCCACGTAGGGCTTCACGAGACGATCGGCCGAGTACTGGAACAGCGGCACCATCGGCGTGTCGTTCAGCGCGAGGTCGTGCGCCTGCGTGAGCAGCGCGGCGCGCGCCTTGTCGTCGAGCTTCTGGTTGCCTTCGTCGACGAGCGCGTCGGCCTGCTTGTTGCAGTAGCCGACGGTGTTCTGCGCGCTGCCGCAGCGCAGCAGGTCGAAGAACGTCATCGCGTCGTTGTAGTCGGCGAACCAGCCGTCACGCGCGATCTGCACCTTGCCGTCGTGACGCTCCTTCATCAGCACCTTGAACTCGACGTTCTCGAGCTTCGTGTTGATGCCGAGCTTGGTGCGCCATTCCGACGCGGCGAACAGCGCGACCTTCTTGTGCAGGTCGTTGGTGTTGTACGTCAGCGTGAACGACAGCGGCTTCGCGTCCGAATAGCCGGCCTGCTTCAGCAGGTTCTTCGCGGTCTCGACGCGCTTGGCCATCGGCCACGACGCCCAGTCCGGCGTGAACGGCTGCACGCCCTTCGTGCCGTTCGGCATCAGGCCGTACATCGGCTTCTCGCCGGCCTGCGTGAGCCTCTGCGTCAGCACGTCGCGATCGAGCACCATCGACAGCGCCTGGCGCACGCGCTTGTCCTTCAGCACCGGATCGCTGTTGTTCAGGTAGTAGTAGTAGGTCGCGAGCTGCAGGCCCTGGCGCAGTTCGCCGCCGAACTGCTTGCTGACCTGCTGGAAAATCCCCGACGGGATCGAGTAGCTGTAGTCGATCTGGCCGGCCTGGTACATGCGCATCGCCGTCTCGTCGCTCTCGATCGGCAGGTACGTGACCTTGTTGATCACGACCTTCGGCGCGTTCCAGTACTTCGCATCCTTCGAGATCACGATGCGGTTGTTCGGCTGCCAGTCGACGAGCTGGTATGCGCCGTTGCTGACGATGTTGCCCGGGCGCGTCCATGCGTCGCCGAGCTTCGTCACCGTGTCCTTGTTCACCGGCGCGAGCGGCACCATCGCGGTCAGTTCGGGGAAGAACGCGACGGGCACGTCGGTCGTCACTTCCAGCGTATACGGATCGACGGCGCGCACGCCGAGTGTCGACGGCGCGGCCTTGCCCGCGATGATGTCCTTCGAGTTCTTCACGAACTCGACGAGGATCGTGTACTTCGAACCCGTCTTCGGATCGACGAGGCGCTGCCACGAATAGACGAAATCGGCGGCCGTCACCGGCTGGCCGTTGCTCCACTTCGCGTCATGGCGAAGCTTGAAGATCCACGTCGTCGGCGTCTTGCGTTCCCACGACAGCGCGACACCCGGCACGACCTGGCCGGCTGCATCGATGCGGGCCAGCCCTTCGAACAGGTCGAGGCCGATCGTGTTGCCGGTCCACGACTCGATGTGCGCGGGATCGAGCGACTCGACTTCGGCGGGCACCTGCCGCGTCAGGTCCTGTTGAGGAGCGAGCGCGACGTTCGACGGGACGGTAACGGCGTGGGCAACAGGCGTCGTCAGGGCGAGCGCGGCCAGCACGGCCGACATGGCATGCAAGGATTTCATCGTGGCAGTCTTGAGAAGGTTGGTTCGGTGCGCGTCGCGCGGCGGATGCCGCGGATTACGCGTGAGACGCTGACGGGCGCAGCGATTGAGGAGGCCCGTGATTCTCGTGTAGCATTTTAGTATTCCTTACGTTTCTTTCGACAGGCATTCCGTCTTGGAAACGAAGGAATACCTGTGCGTTAGAACAGCCTCGGTGTACCGACCCAGACCACCACCGACTCGATTTTCGCGGTGTTGACCCAGCTATGCGGCACCGTCGACTGATAGTGCGAGCTGTCGCCGGCCTGCAGGACGAACGTCTTGCCTTCCAGCGTCAGCGACACTTCCCCTTCAATCACATACAGGAACTCCTCTCCTGCATGTGTCGTCACCTCCGACCGCTTCTGCCCCGGCGGCATCCTCACGAGGATCGCCTCCAGCTGGCGCCCTTCGGACACGTTCGTCAGCCGCGCGAACAGGTTCGCCGAATCGGCAAACCCGAAGAAGCGCAACTGATCGCCTCGGCAGACCGAGCGTTCCTCGCTCGGCGTATCCACGAAGTACTGCACCGTCACACCGAGCGCGTGGGCAATACCGGCCAGCGACGTCAGTGACGGCGACGCGAGCCCGCGCTCGACTTGAGACAGAAACGGTTTCGAAATCCCCGCGGCGGAAGCGGTGTCGTCGAGCGTGCGCTTCAGACGTTGGCGCAACGCGCGAATCTTGCTGCCCAGTGCGACAGCGTCTGCCGATCGCGAGTTTTCAGTGGGGGGAACCATAGCAGGCCGAAAAGTGGTCGTCAAAAAATGTTTGATGGAAAGTAACTAAGTTAATTGGAGATAGCTTAATCTTCGGGTTCGTACACGCCTTCGGCGTTGAGCCCGGTGCACTAAACAGGGCCCGAAGCGAACGAAACGACGCGCTATCTTGCCAGACTCGCGGGCTTCACAGGCAAGCTGCAAGCGGCTCTCCGGGAATTTGCGGAGAACGGGCGTCAAGCTTACAAATACATGATGAGACGAATGTTCCTGAAAGCTGCTGCCATATCGGGAGTTTCCCTAAGTGGCACGGACCCGACGCACCGGACCGGCAAACGTTACCATTCGCGCGCCGGTCGGGGCCGCGCACCGCCTTGTCGGGCGGAGTCCGACCCCGGCCCGGGCTAACCGCCCGACTGCTCCATCGCCGACGCAAGCCTACCCGGCCTCAGTGCTCCGGCGCCAGTTCGACCCCAAGACGACGCGTGATCCGTGCCGTCCGTTTCAACCGAGATTGATGATGCATTCACCTGTTTCACAAACCCGATCGTTCACGACGGTCTTCCTCATCGAAATGTGGGAGCGCTTCGGCTACTACGGCATGGCCGCGCTCCTGGTCCTCTTCATGGTCGACCGGCTCGGTTTCACCGACAGCCATGCGAACCTGACCTGGGGTGCGTTCACCGCACTCGTCTATGCCGCGCCGTCGATCGGCGGCTGGATCGGCGACAAGGTGCTCGGCGCCCGCCGCACGATGATCGTCGGCGCGTCCGTGCTGTGTGCCGGCTACCTGATGCTGTCGGTGCCGAACGACCAGCTGACGTACATGTACGCGTCGCTCGGCGTGATCGTCGTCGGCAACGGCCTGTTCAAGGCCAACGCGGCGAACCTCGTGCGCCGCATCTACGAAGGCGACGACGCGCGCATCGACAGCGCGTTCACGATCTACTACATGGCGGTCAACATCGGCTCGACGGTGTCGATGCTCGCGACGCCGTGGATCAAGGATCACTGGGGCTGGCACACCGCGTTCGCGGTCTGCTGCGGCGGCATGCTGCTCGCGATCCTCAACTTCATGCTGATGCATCGCACGCTCGCGCACGTCGGCTCGCAGCCGGACGACGAACCGATCCGCTGGAAGCGCCTCGGCGCGGTCGCGGCCGGCGGCGTCGCGCTCGCGCTGGTCACGCTGTACGTGCTGCAGCACAAGCAGCTCGCCGTGGCCAGCGTATGGACGGCCGCGTTCGCGATCCTCGCGATCTTCGCGTACATGATCGCGAAGTCGGAGCGCTCGGAGCGCGCGGGCCTGATCGCGGCGCTCGTGCTGATCGGCCAGGTGATCCTGTTCTTCATCTTCTACGTGCAGATGTCGACGTCGCTGACGCTGTTCGCGCTGCGCAACGTCGATCCGCGCTTCATCGTGTTCGGCACGACGCTGTTCACGTGGAGCGCCGCGCAGTTCCAGGCGCTGAACCCGATCTGGATCATGCTGCTGAGCCCGCTGCTCGTGTGGGTCTACAACGCCGTCGCGAAGGGCGGCCGCGACCTGCCGGTCGCCGCGAAGTACGCGCTCGGCTTCGGCGCGGTGGCCGCGGGCTACCTGGTGTTCACGATCAGCGGCCGCTATGCCGTGGACGGCCGCGTGTCGTCGTGGTTCATGGTGTGGGGTTACGGCCTGTACTCGCTCGGCGAACTGCTGGTGAGCGGCCTCGGCCTCGCGATGATCGCCCGCTACGTGCCGGCGCGCATGAGCGGCTTCATGATGGGTGCGTATTTCGTCGCGACGGGCGTGTCGCAGTATCTGGGCAGCGTCGTCGCGAACTTCGCGCAGATGCCGTCGCACGAACTGCCGGCCACCGAATCGCTGCCGCTCTACCTGTCGCTGTTCGAGAAGCTCGGCTGGCTCGCCGCGATCGGCATGGTGCTCGCGCTGCTGCTGCTGCCGCTGATGAACCGCCTGTCGCGCCAGCACCAGCGCTGTGCGGAAGAGCGCCGCGAGGAAGCGCTGCAGGCGCAGGGCGTCGCCCCGGCCCAGTAAGTACTATCCCTCGGCGTGCGGCCCGCACGCCATATTCTCCCGCCAGCGCGGCCAGCACGTCCTACACTGGTTGCAACGGCGCATCCGCTCCGTCGCGATGCGCACTGGCGGGAGAAGATCATGAAAAACAAGACGACTCGGCTCTTGAGGATACTGTCGGACATCCGGCACGCGCAGCGCTGCACCGCGATACGCGCCGCCCGGGCCGCAGCCGAAGCCGACGCGGTGCTCGCCGAGCGCGACGATCCGGCACCGGACGAACGCGACGACGCCGAATCCGACGACGCAATCGCCGTGCCCCGCTCCCGTATCGGCTCACCTCACTGACGCCTCGGCCGGCACGCGCCGCCTTCCGCGCCGCTCACGCAGCCGCGCCGCGCCACCGCGCGATCCACGTCCCCGAACCGGCCACGGCCATCATCAGCCCGAGCGCGCACGCGTCGGCCACGAGGCCCACGCCGACATGCCGCAGGTCGGCGCCGCCCACGACCGGATGCAGCAGCGAATCGAGGACGAGCGAGATCGCCGCGCCCGCCACGAAGCAGATCAGCCCGCGCTGGCCGACCGCCACGACAGGTCGCACGCCCTGCGCGATCCGCGCGATCCAGCCGAAGCGCACGCAATCGGCCATCAGCCATGCGACGGCCGCGAAGCTCACGACGCGCGGCAGCGCCAGGTCGCGCTTGAACACGCCTTCCGGCAACGGCAAGCCCGAGAACAGCTTGTAGCTCGCGCAACCGAGCACGACCGCGCATGCGAGCCCGGTCGCCGCCGCGCCCCAGCGCCCCAGCGCGATGCGCCGGTAGAACGGCTGGCAGCGCGCCAGCACGCCGGCGACGAACATCAGCTGCCACGCGAACGGGTTGAAGCTCCAGCGGAAGCCGTCGGTATCCAGCAGCTCGGGGCCGAGCCAGCCCGCCGCGCCCCACGACACGACGCTGAACGCAACGAGCAGCCACGGATGGCGACGCGCGAACGGCACGATCACCGGCGACGCGAGCGCGAACAGCACGTACATCGGCAGCACCGACGCCAGATATGGCTGGCGCTGGAACGTCAGCAACTCGGCGGCGCCCGTGAGCGGCGACGCGAGCATCACGCTGACGTCGTCGAGCGCGAGGTTCGGGGCATCGATTCCGTAATGGTCGAGCACGGCCGACACGACCAGCATCAGCGTCGACGTCGCGAGAAACGCGCGGTAGATCTGCATCGCACGCCGCACGAACCGCTGCTGCGCGGCGCGCGCGCCGTGCCGCTCGGCGATCGCCCCGTACGCGCTCGCGGTCGCGAAACCGCCGAGAAACACGAACACCTCGGCTGCATCGCACAGCGCGAACGCATGCAGCGTCACGCGCGACAGCACGCTCGCGCCGATGTGATCGACGACGATCATCAACAGCACGAGCCCGCGGAAGAAGTCGATTTCGATCAGGCGGCCGCCGCGCGGCGGCAGGACCGTGACGGACGGCGACGGGCTCAACGACATGAGCGCACCGGCACGACGGCGGTGCGACGGGCACCGGGGAAGGGATCGGGAAGAAGCTGGCGAGCGCGGTCAGCGGCGATACGCGTATGCCCGCATCGCACCAACCCGGCTGGCCCGGCACGGAGATGACCGTTCATCGAAAAGCTGCATACGAAGGGTAGTCGGTCAGGTCAGTCTAATGGCCGATCGGGGAAGACCCTAAGTAACAAAGTGCAACCGAATCTTCTGTTCGATTACACGCGCGAGCCTGACGGAGCGCGGCGGTCGGCGTCGCCAGATTCACGTCAGCGCGACGCCAGCTTGCGGTCTGCATCGCCTCGTTCGGCCACCGGATCGCCGCCGTTCGATCGCGGCGGGAAGCGCGGTGCGATGCACGTTCCGCGCGGCCGCGCCATCGCGACCGGCGCTCATCCGCGTGCGGGCAGGCGCCGCATCAGCATCGCGCTGTGCCATGCGGTGAGCGCGACGGCGGCCCAGATCGGCCCGTAGGTGGCGAGCTTCGCGACGCTCAGCGTCTCGCCGAGCAGCAGCAGCGACACCGCGACGAGCAGCACGGGTTCGACGTAGCCGAGGATCCCGAACAGCGCCATCGGCAGCATCCGGCTCGCCTTCAGGTAGCTGGCGAGCGCGAGCGTGCTGAGCACGCCGAGCCCCGGCAGCAGCGCGGCCCACAGCGCCGGATGGCCGTCGACCCGCGTCGCGCTCGTCGCGACCATCACGAACGCGATCGGGCACAGCAGCACGATCTCGACCGCGAACGCGGCCAGCGAATCGGCGTTGATCCGTCGGCGCAGCACGAAATACGGCGGATAACCGAGCGCGACGACGAGCGTCGGCCACGCGAACGCGCGTGTCGCCCACACTTCGTGCGCGACGCCGAGCGCGGCGCACGCGACCGCCGCCCATTGCAGCGGGTCGAGCCGCTCGTGATAGTAGAAGCGGCCGACGATCACCATCGTCAGCGGCAGCAGGAAATAGCCGAGCGACACCTCGAGCATGCGGCCGTGCAGCGGCGCCCACAGGAACAGCCACAGCTGCACGCCGAGCAGCGCCGCGCTCGCCGGCAGCGCGAGCAGCAGGCGCCAGTCGCGCGCGGTGCGGTGCACGAGACCGACGAGCGCCGGCCAGCGGCCGCGCAGCGCGATCAGCGCGAGCGCGCCCGGCGCGGTCCACAGGACGCGCCACGCGAAGATGTCGAGCCCCGTGAGCGGCGCGAGCAGTTTTGCGTAAACCGACATCAGCGCGAACAGCGTCGACGCCGTCACCGACAACATGAGGCCGCGACCGGCTTCCGGATACCCCGTCATGGTCGTTCCGCGCCGCTTACTGCTGCTGGAAACGCTCGAAGCGCCGCTCGGTCCGGCGCTCCTCGAACGTCACTTCGGTGACGCGCGCGGCCGGCGGCCCATGACGCAGCCACGCGAGCATCCGGTCGATCTGCGCGCCGGGGCCCTGGATCATCGCCTCGACGCTGCCGTCCTCGAGATTCGCGACCCAGCCGCGCAGTTTCAGCGCATGCGCCTCGCGCACCGTCGCATGACGGAAGCCGACGCCCTGCACGACGCCGCGCACCCGCACGTAGTAGGTTTCGATCCGTTCGTCCAGTTCATTGCGGCTCATCGCGTCGCCCTCCCGTTGCATTCAAGCCCGGCATTGTAGTCGCGCCGGCCGCTTCGCACACGCGCCGGCCAGGCGTCGCCGCGTGCGCCGACCACGTACAATCTCGCCGATGCTCAACCGCCGCGCCGCCCGCGCGCGGCCCTGAAGGAAACGCATGACTGATACCTCCCGCGATCTCGTTCTCGTCACCGGCGCGTCCGGCTTCGTCGGCTCGGCCGTCGCGCGCATCGCGCAGCAGAAAGGCTATGCGGTGCGCGTGCTCGTGCGCCCGACCAGCCCGCGCACGAACGTCGCGGATCTCGATGCCGAGATCGTCACCGGCGACATGCGCGACGAGGCGTCGATGCGCGTCGCGCTGCGCGGCGTGCGCTACCTGCTGCACGTCGCGGCCGACTACCGGCTGTGGGCGCCCGATCCCGACGAAATCGAACGCGCGAACCTCGAGGGGGCGGTCGCGACGATGCGCGCGGCCCGCGCGGAGGGCGTCGAGCGGATCGTCTACACGAGCAGCGTCGCGACGCTGAAGGTGACGAGCGCCGGCGATCCGTCCGACGAGAACCGGCCGCTCACGGCCGAGCAGGCGATCGGCGTGTACAAGCGCAGCAAGGTGCGCGCGGAGCGCGCGGTCGAGCGGATGATCGCCGACGAAGGGCTGCCGGCCGTGATCGTCAACCCGTCGACACCGATCGGCCCGCGCGACGTGAAGCCGACGCCGACCGGCCGCATCATCGTCGAGGCCGCGCTCGGCAAGATTCCCGCGTTCGTCGATACGGGGCTGAACCTGGTGCACGTCGACGACGTCGCGCACGGCCACTTCCTCGCGCTCGAGCGCGGCCGGATCGGCGAGCGCTACATCCTCGGCGGCGAGAATCTGCCGCTGCAGCAGATGCTCGCCGACATCGCGCAGATGACGGGACGCAAGGCGCCGACGATCGCGCTGCCGCGCTGGCCGCTGTACCCGCTCGCGGTCGGCGCCGAAGCGGTCGCGAAGTTCACGAAGAAGGAGCCGTTCGTCACCGTGGACGGGCTGCGGATGTCGAAGAACAAGATGTATTTCACGTCCGCGAAGGCCGAGCGCGAGCTCGGCTACCGTGCGCGTCCGTACCGCGAAGGGCTGCGCGACGCGCTCGACTGGTTCGGCTCGGCGGGCTACCTGAAGTAACACAAAGCGGCGCGCGGCGCGCCGCCTTGCGCACATTGTTACACGACCCGCGCGGACCGACATCCGCGCAGCGGTTAAAATCGCGGGTCTTACGCAGAGAAGACACGCATGAACCTGAACGATCAGATCGCTTCGCTCGCCACGGGCGTCGATCAGCTCCTCCACGATCACCACGCCGCGCAGCAGGCGGCCCGCAGCGCGGAAGCCTTCGCGCGCGCCGCCGCGGCGGAAGCCCGGGCCGCGGCCGAGCGTCACGCCGCCGCGGAAACCGAAGCGCAGGCCGCCGCGCAGCGCCACACGGCCGCTGCCGCCGACGCCGAAGCCGCGCAGCAGCGCCACGCCAACGCAACCGCTGCCGCCGAAGCCGCCGCCCAACGTCATACCGATGCCGCCGCGCAGGCCGAAGCGGCCGTGCAGCGCCATGCGGAAGCCACCGCGCTGACCGAAGCGCTCGCGCAGCGCCACGCGGATGCCGAAGCCGCATCGCAGCGCCACGCGGCCGCGATCGCCGAAGCCGAGGCCGCCGCGCAACGCCATCACGCCGCGGCAACCGAAGCCGAGGCGGCCGCGCAGCGCCACGCGGCCGCGATCACCGAAGCCGAGGCCGCCGCGAAACGTCACGCGCAAGCGACTGCCGAAGCCGAAGCGGCTGCACGGCGCCACACGGCCGCGATCGCCGAAGCCGAAGCGCTCGCGCAACGTCACACGCAGGCGATCGCCGAAGCCGAAGCCACCGCGCAGCGTCATGCCGATGCGGCCGCCGAGGCCGAAGCCGTCACGCAGCGCCACACCGAAGCGATCGCGCAGGCCGAAGCGGCCGCGCAGCGTCATGCCGACGCGACCGCCGCGGCCGAGGCCGTCACGCAGCGCCATACCGAAGCGATCGCGCAAGCCGAAGCGGCCGCGCAGCACCACGCGAAGGCCATCGCCGACGCGGAGGCGCTGGTCGAGGCCGTCGTCAAGGAAGCCGCGACGAACGCGGTGGCCGCCCCGGCCGTGGCGGCCGAGGTCGTCGAACCGACGCCGGCGGAACCGATCGTGAGCGCAGTGGCACCGGCCGAGGCCGAAACGGCCGACGTTGCCGGCGCGACGGCGGCCGACACCGCGATCGTCCCGGCGGCCCAAGCCGCATCCGCCGCTGAAACCGACACGGCCGCCGCACCGGCCGACAAGGCGACGCTGCACGTCGCGCGCCCGTCCCAGAACGAACTGACGCTGACCATCAACGGCCAGTCGATCACGCTGCATCCGGAGCAACTGGGCCAGCTGATCGAGGAACTCGCGCATGCGCGCGCGTCGATGCAGCCCGAGCCGCCGGCCGGGATCCCGGCCGGCTGGCGTTTCGTGACGACGAAGAACCCGATGATGGCGGTGCAGAAGCAGTCGAATGGCGACCGCCTGCTGGTCGCCCGCCACACGGGCTACGGCTGGGTGCCGTTCACGTTCTCGCCGGACGTCGTGGTCCAGATGTACATGATGCTGACGCAGCGGTAAGCCGCCGCCCGCCCCAAAACGCAACAGCCCGACCGGTTCACCGATCGGGCTGTTCGTTTTCCGGCTGCCGGGAGGCGCGCCTCCCGGCCGATCCTCAGCGCTCCACCGGCGCCTGCACGCGCGCCTTCCACTGGCCGCCCTTGCCGCGCCAGTAGCGCCACGCGGACGCGAACGTCGCGCCCACGTAGAACAGCGCGACGAGCGGCAGCGCGGGCGCCCACAGCGGCGAGCGCCGGTAGTAGCGCAGCATCGGCGCATACGCGGCGCACATCGACGCCCACGCGAGCCAGGCCGGCCACGCCCGCGCGCCGTACGCGAGCGCCGCGGCGGGCGGCACGAGATAGATGATCGTCATCCCGAGCAGCGTGCCGGCCAGCAGCGGCGGCGAATAGTGCAGCTGTGTGAACGCGGTGCGCGCGATCATGTTCCAGATGTCGCGCCAGCTGTCGTACGGGCGCAGCGACACGCTGCGATCGGCCAGGTCGAGACGGATCGGATGGCGGCCGCTGCCGCGGTGCTTGATCTGCGCGGCGAGGCTGCAATCGTCGATCAACGCGCCGCGGATCGACTCGATGCCGCCCGCTTCCTCCAGCGCCGTGCGCTTCACGAGCATGCAGCCGCCGGCGGCGCCGGCCGTCCGGTTGCGCGGGTTGTTGATCCACGAGAACGGGTACAGCTTCGCGAAGAAGAACACGAACGCCGGAATCAGCGCCTTTTCCCAGAACGAATCGCAGCGCAGCCGCACCATCAGCGACACGAGATCGCGCTGCTCGGCCTGTGCGCGCGTGACCAGTTGCGCGACGGCGTCGGGCGGATGGCCGATGTCGGCATCCGTCAGCAGCAGGTAGTCGGCTGGCAGGCCGAGCGTCTGCACCGCGGCGATCCCCTGCGACTGTGCCCACACCTTACCCGACCAGCCGGCCGGCAGCGGCTTCGCGGCCAGCACGGTCAGCCGGTCGGCGCGGTTGATCGCGAGCGCCGCCGCGCGCGCCGCGTCGGCGGTGCCGTCGTCGCTGTGGTCGTCGACAATGATCAGATGAAAGTCGCCCGGATAGTCCTGCTCGAGCAGCGAAGTCGCCGCGCGAGCAATCACGTCGGCTTCGTTGCGCGCCGGCACGACCGCGACGACGGCCGGCCAGCCGGCCTCGGCCTCGGCGCCCCGCGCCTCGGGCGGCAGCGGCCGCGCGGGCACCGCGCGCCAGAAGCCGCCGCGCGCGACGAGCAGCACGATCCAGATCACGAGCGACAGGCCGGACACCAGGAAAGCGATCGCCAGCATCATCGGCACGCCTCCTGCCGGGCGCCGGCATGCCCGATATCAATGGGGGTCAGGATCAAAACACCCGACACCGCACGGGCGGACGGGCAATATGCGTGAGAATCGACGGTCATCGAATGGCCTTGAAATGAGCGCGACGCCGGGCAGCCGGAGCGGCCGCCCGCGAAACCGCGCAGTTTACCGGGTTCCGCGCGCGCCAGCGCCGACGCGGCTCTCCCGCAATTGCAACAGCGCCGATACAGCACCAAAGCACGGACGGCGCGATAGGGTTAAAATGCGCGATTAATTCGGGGTTCCGGGGCCTGGCCGGCCGGTTCGTTCCTGCCTTCATAACATCAAGCCGGGGCGAGCGAGCGAGTGCCAGCTCCTCGAACCCCGGCGTCTGTCGTCGGAGTTCGCTCACCTATGCGAGTCATCCTTGCCCAGCCCCGCGGCTTTTGTGCGGGGGTTGTCCGTGCGATCGAAATCGTCGATCGCGCGCTGCAACAGCACGGTGCGCCGGTTTATGTGCGTCATGAAATCGTGCATAACCGGCACGTCGTAGAAAATCTGCGTAATAAAGGGGCACGATTCGTTGAGGAACTCGACGAGGTGCCGCACGGCGCTGTCGCGATCTTCAGCGCGCACGGTGTCGCCCAGACGGTCGAGCGCGACGCGGAAACGCGCGGGCTCGACGTGCTCGACGCGACCTGCCCGCTCGTCACGAAGGTGCACGTGCAGGGCCGCCAGTACGTCGCGGCGGGCCGCCGGCTGATCCTGATCGGCCACGCGGGCCATCCGGAGGTCGAGGGCACGATCGGCCAGATTCCGGCCGAGGTGATCCTCGTGCAGAGCGAAGCCGAAGTCGATACGCTGACGCTGCCCGTCGACACGCCGGTTGCGTACATCACGCAGACCACGCTGTCGGTCGACGATACGCGCGGCATCATCGAGGCGCTGCAGCGCCGGTTCACCGACATCGTCGGCCCGGACACGCGCGACATCTGCTACGCCACGCAAAATCGCCAGGCCGCCGTGCGCGAGCTGAGCGAACAGGTTGACGTGCTGCTCGTCGTCGGTGCGACGAACAGCTCGAACTCGAACCGCCTGCGCGAGATCGGCACCGAAAGCGGTGTGCCGAGCTATCTCGTCGCCGACGGCTCGGAAGTGAAGGCCGAATGGTTCGCGGGTGTGCAGACGGTCGGCCTGACGGCCGGCGCGTCGGCGCCCGAAGAGATGGTCGAGGATGTAATCGGCGCGCTGCGCGCGCTGGGGCCCGTCGATGTCGCGACGATGGCGGGCCGTGAGGAAAAAGTCGAATTCAAGCTGCCGGCGAAGCTCACGCAAGCCGTCGCCCGCGAAGTTTAAGGAGGACATCCCTTGTCTATTCCGCTGCTCCAGCAAGTCCGTGTCGGCGCGTACATCGTGCGCCAGCACCTGTCCGGCAACAAACGCTATCCGCTCGCGCTGATGCTCGAGCCGCTGTTCCGCTGCAACCTCGCGTGCAACGGCTGCGGCAAGATCGATTATCCGGATCCGATCCTGAACCAGCGCCTGTCCGTCGAGGAATGCCTGCAGGCCGTCGACGAGTGCGGCGCGCCCGTCGTGTCGATCGCCGGCGGCGAACCGCTGCTCCACAAGGAGATGCCGGAAATCGTCAAGGGCATCATGAAGCGCAAGAAATTCGTGTACCTGTGCACGAACGCGCTGCTGATGGAAAAGAAGATGGACGATTACGCGCCGAGCCCGTACTTCGTCTGGTCGGTCCACCTCGACGGCGACAAGGAAGCGCACGATCACTCGGTGTCGCAGGAAGGCGTGTACGACAAGGCCGTCGCGGCAATCAAGGAAGCGAAGCGCCGCGGCTTCCGCGTGAACATCAACTGCACGCTGTTCAACGATGCGGTGCCGGAGCGCGTCGCGAAGTTCTTCGACACGCTGGGCCCGATCGGCGTCGACGGCATCACGGTGTCGCCGGGTTACGCGTACGAGCGCGCGCCGGATCAGCAGCACTTCCTGAACCGCGACAAGACGAAGAACCTGTTCCGCGAAATCCTGAAGCGCGGCGAAGGCGGCAAGCGCTGGTCGTTCAGCCAGTCGTCGCTGTTCCTCGACTTCCTGGCCGGCAACCAGACGTACAAGTGCACGCCGTGGGGCAACCCGGCGCGTACGGTGTTCGGCTGGCAGAAGCCGTGCTACCTGGTCGGCGAAGGTTACGTGAAGACCTTCAAGGAACTGATGGAAACCACGGAGTGGGACAACTACGGCGTCGGCAACTACGAGAAGTGCGCGGACTGCATGGTCCACTGCGGCTTCGAGGCAACGGCCGTGATGGACACGATCTCGAACCCGCTGAAGGCGCTGAAGGTGAGCCGCAAGGGCATCCGGACCGACGGCCCGTTCGCCCCGGACATCTCGATCGCAAAGCAGCGTCCGGCCGAGTACGTGTTCTCGCGCCACGTCGAGATCAAGCTCGAGGAAATCCAGCGCGCCGGCAAGGGCAAGCTGCAGAAGCCGGCGAAGCCGGCAACGGCCGCCTAAACGCGTTGCGCCACGCGGAGGCGGTGCCTCCGCGCAGGTGATAAAAATAAAGCGCCACGGATTCGCTCCGTGGCGCTTTTGTTTTGGGCCGCGTTACGCCGTCGCCGTGCCGGCTCGGCCGACCCTGTCTCCTCCATCCTCCCTGCGAAACCGCTGCACGATGCTACGCGGCCAGCGAGTCGGGCACGTGGGCGCGCATCTTCTCCGCCGCGCTCGCAACGAGCGCCGGCTGGCCGCACGACGCGAACGTGCAGACATCACGCCACAGTTCGGCCAGCCGATGCCGCGTGAGCGTCGCGACGCAGGTGTCGTGCGCGGCGAGCACGCGCTCGAGCACCGCGCATTCGTCATCGTGCAGCGTCCATGCGCCGCTTTGCGCCGCGCGCGCCACACTCGCTTCGAGCGCCCGCTCCGCGTCGACGCACAGGTCGATGTCCGCTTCCGCGTACCGCGTATCGTCGAGCGCGAGGAACACCAGGTAGACGCTCGTGCGCAACCGCGTCAGCAGCGCCTCGTTGCCGTGCCCGCCACGCAACGCGACGAGCGCCATGTGGCATTTCAGCGAGATGTCGCGTGCATGCGCGGGAGGCAGCGGCAGCAGCCACTCGCGCGTCAATGGCACGCGACGACGGTTTTTGCGTGCGGCCTTCATGCTTCGTGCCCGCTTGCGGGCACTTCAACGCGCGGCAACGCCGCACGCGCGACGCCGGTCGAGCGGATCGGGCATCCCATGCTCGTCTCCCGCATCAGAAGGTGTTCTCGCCCTTCAGGTAGAACGCGGTCTTCACGAAGAACGCCTTCACCGGATGACCGCTCTGGGCGTCGCGCGCGGCGCGCGCTTCCATCGCGGCCCGCTCCTCACGCGACTGGTCGGGCACCGGATTGTGAACGCGTGCGAGCGCACGCTGCATCGCAAGCGGATAGTTCTGGTTGCCGACCGACGTCGCACGATAGCCGGCGCGCGTCATCTGCATCAGTTGCGCGTCGGTTTCGGCACGCGCCGCCGACCAGGTCGACTGCGCGGCATACGACGACCAGTCGGGGCCGGCCGACTGCGCAAAGCTGACGGCGGGCAGCGCAACGAGTGCGCAGGAAAGAACCGCAACGGGAACGAGGGATCGCATAGTGGCCTCCAGATGGTTGTCCCCGCATCGATCGTGATCGTCGATGCGTTGAAACCATCGTATGTCGTGCCGCATGCCGCTTGAATAGCCGATTCCGCAATGGATATTTTCGGCTTCGGAATCCGGTGTGCGCGCGCGCCATTCGCGAATCGCTTCGCACGGGAATTTCTCTATTTCATTCAACGACCTGATCGCGCTTTTGCGCCCGATCGCAGGCGGCACGCCCGCCGTTTTTTCAGTTTCCGAAATGACGTGTTGCCGGCGCGCTCGTGGCGTGCGCACCTGCCGGCAAGGGTCCCGGCGTGATATCGCGCATGCGGATACCGCGGAAACGATTGCATCGGACCAACGGTTCTTCTGACACAGGACAAGCCATCGGCGCCGAATCGCCGGATCGCCACACGACGTGCCCGGCAAGGACGCGCGATAATCACGCATCGGCCATTCGCTTCGTTTCGCACGGTCTCTCATACCTTCCCATTTTCATCGAGTCCTTCCATGGCTGCCCTCGACACCACCGCCATCGACAGTTGGCACGCGCACGTCTATTTCGATGCGGCCAGCCGCGACGCGGCCTGGGCGTTTCGCCAGGTCGTCGACGAACGGTTCGGCGCGGTCATCGAGCTCGGCCGCTTTCACGAGCGCCTCGTCGGTCCGCATCCGGCCTGGTCATACCAGATCGCGTTCGATGCCGCGCGCTTCGACGAGATCGTGCCGTGGCTCGTGCTGAACCACGGCGTACTCGACATCTTCCTGCATCCGAATACCGGCGACGACCTGCGCGACCATCGCGATTGCGCGGTGTGGCTCGGCAAGTCGTATGGGCTGAATCTCGACGCGCTCACCGGGTAACGGCGGCCCGCGGCGCAGCCTTCCCGAGGCTGCATCCACGTTTCGGGTCGACGTGAAACGTCCCGCGGCGGTGCGCCCATACAGTGGGTTTCCGCTCACGACGCTTCCGGACACCCGCCATGACACCCGCAGACACCGACGCCGATGCCCGGCGCATCCATGAAGACTGGCACGCGGCCGTCGTCGCGCGCGACCTCGACGCGCTGATGGCGCTGTATGCCGACGACGCGGTGCTCGAAACGCCGCTCGTCGTCGTCACGCTGCCCGCGCACGGCTCGGGCGTGCTGCACGGCAAGGCCGCGATCGGGGCATTCTTCGCGACCGGCCTGCAAAATCCGGGCAGCCCGCTCGGACGCTGGTACCGGACCGGATTGTTCTTCTCGAACGGCCGCCAGCTCGTCTGGGAGTATCCGCGCGCCACGCCGGACGGCGATCAGGTCGATCTCGTCGAAGTCATGGATCTGCGCGACGGCCGGATCGCGCATCATCGCGTGTACTGGGGATGGGTCGGATTCAGTGCGCTGCGGGCCGCCACGCCGGCGCCCGAGCGCGCATGACGGCCGCCGAGCCGGACCGGGCCGCGGCCCGCCGCGTGCTCGCCGCGACCTGCGTGAGCTACACGCTCGTGCTGCTCGACGCGTCGATCGTCAACGTCGCGCTCACCGACATCGCGCACACCTTCGGCTGCCGCGTGGCCGGCCTGCAATGGATAGTGAACGCTTACACGCTCGCGTTCGCGAGCCTGCTGCTGACGGGCGGCACGCTCGGCGACCGGCTCGGCGATCGCACCGTCCATGTCGGGGGGCTCGCGGTGTTCGTCGCCGCGTCGGCGCTGTGCGGCATCGCGCCGACCCTTCCGGCACTTGCCGTCGCGCGTGCGCTGCAAGGCGTCGGCAGCGCGATGCTGGTGCCCTGTTCGCTCGCGCTGATCAACCGCGCCTTCCCCGCACCGGCCGCGCGCGCATCGGCGATCAGCCTGTGGATGGGCTGCGGCGGCATCGCGATGGCGTCGGGCCCGCTGATCGGCGGGCTGCTGGTCGACCTGTTCGGATGGCGCAGCCTGTTCTTCGTGAACCTGCCGTTCGGGCTCGCCGGCATCTGGCTCGGCCGCACGGTCGTGCGCGCCGCCGCCGACGCGTCGCGACAGTTCGACTGGGCCGGCCAGGCCGCCGCCGTCGTCGCGATCGCCGCGCTGATCGGCACGCTGATCGAAGGCCCGTCGCTCGGCTGGCGCTCGGCACCGATCGTCGGCGGTGCCGCGACGAGCGTCGCCGCATGGATCGCCTTCGTCGCGATCGAAGCGCGGCGCCGCGAACCGATGCTGCCGCTCGCGTTCTTCCGCAACCGGCTGTTCGCGGGATCGACGTTCGTGTCGATGGCGTCGGCGTTCGTGTTCTACGGCCTGCTGTTCGTGCTCAGCCTGTTCTATCGGCAGGTTCGCGGCGCGAGCCCGCTCGACACGGGGCTCGCGTTCCTGCCGATGACCGCGATGGTTGCGCTCGGCGGGTTGTGTTCGGGGCGGATCGTCGCGCGCTTCGGGACGCGCGGGCCGATGTGCTCGGCGTTCGGGCTGTATGCGGCAGGCGCGCTCGGCATGACGGGCATCGGCGCGACGACACCGGCGTGGCTCGCGGTCGCGCCGATGCTCGCGATCGGCTTCGCCTCGGGATTCATCTCGCCGGCCGCGACGTCACCGGCGCTCGGAACGATCGACCGGCACCGCGCCGGCGTCGCGGCGGCGGCACTGAACGCGGCGCGGCAGAGCGGATCGGCGCTCGGCGTGGCGATCTTCGGTGCATGCATCGCGACGCTGCAGCCGTTTTCGGTCGCGATGCGGGTGGCGCTGGTCATGGCGATCGCGCTGTCGGCGCTTGCCGCGGTATCGTGGCGGTTCGCGACGCGGCCGACACCGGCAACCGGCGAAGCGGCCGCGCACCTGCAGGCGGCCGCTACGCGCCGCTAGCGCATTCCGCGGCAGACAACGCGCTCACGCGACATACATCGCGACACTGACGAACTGGCACAGGCTGCCGGCCAGCACGAAAAGGTGCCAGATACCGTGCCCGTGGCGGATGCGTTCGTCGTTGATGAAGAAGTAGATCCCCGCGCTGTAGATCACGCCGCCGGCCACGAGCCAGGCGGTGCCGACCGGCGGCAGCGCATGAATCAGCGGACGCACCGCGACGAGCGCGAGCCAGCCCATCAGCACGTACAGGATCATCGACAGCATGCGCGTGCGGCGCCCGAGCGTCAGCTCCTGCACGATGCCGAACACGGCGAGCCCCCAGCTCACGCCGAACAGCGACCAGCCCCACGGGCCGCGCAACGTCACCAGCGTGAACGGCGTGTAGCTGCCGGCGATCAGCAAGTAAATCGCCGAATGGTCGCATTTCTGCAGGATCGCCTTCAGGCGCGGGTTGCGCACGCTGTGATACAGCGTCGAGATCGCGTAGAGCAGGAACAGCATCGCGCCGTACACGCTGAAGCTCACCACCTTGTACGGATCGCCTTCGAGCGCGCCCATCGTCACGAGCGCCACGAGGCCGGCCACCGACAGCACCGCGCCGACGAGATGGGAAATGCTGTTGAAACGCTCACCGACATGCACGACGTGTTCTCCTGCGGTCCATCGGGGAAAAGAGGGACCCCTATGATACCGGCGGCCGGATTTTGCCGTGCTGCGCCCGGGCAAACGGCGAAGCGGCCGTCACGCGACGTGCGTCGCCGGCCGCCAAAGAAAAAAGCGCCGCGACTGCCATCGCGGCGCTTCCGTTTCGATCGTCGAACCGACTGGACAGTCCGGCTCAGCAACACTTCCCGGCGCCCGACCCGTACCGCGCGTTCTGGCGTTCGCGGAAAAATTCCTCGTACGTCATCGGCTCGCGGTCCGGATGGGTGTCGCGCATGTGCGCGACGTAGGTGTCGTAGTCGGGCAGGCCGACCATCAGCCGCAACGCCTGCCCGAGGTAACGCCCCGCGCTGCGCAGGTCGCTGCCAAGTTCGCTGAACATCGCGGCCTCCCCTTAACGTCCGCTGCCGAGCGCCTGCGCGGCCGGCATCGCTTCGTACGGCGTCTCGCGCACGGTCGGCTTCGACTCGCGGCGCGCGCGCAGCACGGCGATCACGCCGTACACCGCGATGCTCACGACGACGAAGATGAACAGCCCGGCCAGCGCCGCATCGATGTAATCGTTGAAGATGATCCGCTTCATCTGCGCGATCGACTTGGCCGGTGCGAGCACCTTGCCTTCATCCACCGCGGCCTGCAGCTTCGCGGCGTGCGCGAGGAAGCTGACCTTCGGGTTCGCATCGAAAATCTTCTGCCAGCCGGCCGTCAGCGTGCAGATCAGCAGCCACGCGGTCGGCACGACCGTCACCCACGCATAACGTTCGCGCTTCATCTTGAACAGCACGACGGTGCCGAGCACCAGCGCGATCGCGGCGAGCATCTGGTTCGAGATGCCGAACAGCGGCCACAGCGTGTTGATGCCGCCGAGCGGATCGACCACGCCCTGGTACAGGAAGTAGCCCCACGCGGCCACGCACAGCGCGGTGGCGACGAGGTTCGCGGGCAGCGACTCGGTGCGCTTGAGCGCCGGGTGGAACGTGCCGAGCAGGTCCTGCAGCATGAAGCGGCCCGCCCGCGTGCCGGCGTCGACGGCCGTCAGGATGAACAGCGCTTCGAACAGGATCGCGAAGTGATACCAGAACGCCATCATCGCTTCGCCGCCGATCACCTGGTGCAGGATGTGCGCCATGCCGACGGCCAGCGTCGGCGCGCCGCCCGCGCGCGCGATGATCGTCGTTTCGCCGACGGCCTTCGCGGTCTGCGTCAGCATGTCGGGCGTCAGCACGAAGCCCCATTGCGTGACGGTGTTCGCGACGGCTTCGGGCGTCGAGCCGAGCACGGCGGCCGGTGCGTTCATCGCGAAGTAGATGCCCGGCTCGATCACGCAGGCCGCGACCAGCGCCATGATCGCGACGAACGATTCCATCAGCATCGCGCCGTAACCGATGAAGCGCGCGTTGGTTTCGTTGTCGATCAGCTTCGGCGTCGTGCCCGACGAGATCAGCGCGTGGAAACCCGACACCGCGCCGCACGCGATCGTGATGAACAGGAACGGGAACAGGTTGCCCGACCACACCGGGCCCGTGCCGTCGACGAACTTCGTCAGCGCGGGCATCTTCAGTTCCGGTGCGACGACCAGGATGCCGATCGCGAGGCCGAGGATCGTGCCGATCTTCAGGAACGTCGACAGGTAGTCGCGCGGCGCGAGCAGCAGCCACACCGGCAGCACCGACGCGACGAAGCCGTAGCCGATCAGGATCCACGTGAGCTGCGTGCCGGTGAACGTGAACCATGCGGCGAAGGTCGGCGACGCGGCCACGTTCTGGCCGAACGCGATCGCCGCCATCAGCCCGATGAAGCCGATGACCGACACTTCGCCGATGCGGCCCGGGCGAATGTAGCGCGTATAGATGCCCATGAACAGCGCGATCGGAATCGTCGCGGCGACGGTGAACGTACCCCACGGCGAGTTGGTCAGCGCCTTCACGACGATCAGCGCGAGCACCGCGAGGATGATCACCATGATCAGGAACGCGCCGAACAGCGCGATCACGCCGGGCACCGTGCCGAGTTCCATCTTGACGAGATCGCCGAGCGAACGGCCGTCGCGGCGCGTCGAGATGAACAGCACGATGAAGTCCTGCACCGCGCCGGCGAACACGACGCCGGCCAGGATCCACAGCATGCCGGGCGTGTAGCCCATCTGCGCGGCGAGCACGGGGCCGACCAGCGGCCCGGCGCCGGCGATCGCGGCGAAGTGATGGCCGAACAGCACGTACTTGTTGGTCGGCACGTAGTCGAGGCCGTCGTTGTACTTGACCGCCGGCGTCATCCGCAGCCCGTCGAGCTGCATGACCTTGCTGGCGATGAAACGACTGTAGAAGCGATACGCGATCAGATACACGCAGACAGCGGCGATCACGATCCAGAGGGCACTCACGCGCTCGCCGTGTGCGAGTGCGATGGTGCCGAACGAGAACGCGCCGAGCAGCGCGACCGCGATCCAGAGCAGGGTACTGGAAGCCCGATTCATGGCGTCTCCTGGTCTCCAATGTGGTTTTAGATGGCGTGCGGCGCAGGGGCCGCGCACACGTGACGTCGATGCGTCGTGCCGCGGCCTCGCAAAGGCCGCGACGATGGGCCGTAGTATTCCGCGCGACGGGGGCGGCTTACAAGCGGATAACTACGTACGCGCGACTACGTAGAATTACGTAGATGCCGGTTGCGTGGCGATCGGCCGGCATGCGATTGATCGTGGACGGCGAGCCACGTACAGTGTTCGCCTGTCTCCATTCCGGAACCGCCATGCCGATCCGATTTCAGAAGATGAACGCAAACGGCGATGACTTCGTCATCGTCGACCTGCGCGGTCAGGATCGGGATCGCGTGCCCCGCCTCGATCGCGACCTCGTGCGGCGCATGGGCGACCGGCACAGCGGCATCGGCTTCAACCAGCTCGCGGTGGTGACGGACTGCGACGACGCGGCCGCACAGGTCGCGTTCTGGAATCCCGACGGCTCGACGCTCGATACCTGCGGCAGCGCGACACGCGGCGTCGCGTGGCAGCTGATGCGGGAAACCGGCGCGGCGTCGATCGTGCTGCGCACGAATCGCGGGCCCCTGCAGTGTGCGTACGACGCGCACGGGTCGATCAAGGTCGAGATGGGCGTGCCGCGCGTCGGCTGGCGGGACGTGCCCGTCGCCGAAGCCGTCGATACGCTCGCGCTGCCGTTGCCCGGCGCGCCGGCCGCGTGCAGCATGGGCAATCCGCACTGCACGTTCTTCGTCGACGACGTCGATGCGGTCGACCTCGAAGCGCTCGGTCCGGCCATCGAAACGCATCCGCTGTTTCCGCGGAAAACCAACGTGCACGTCGTACAGGTCATCGATCGCACGCACATTCGTCTTCGCATCTGGGAGCGCGGCGGCGGCGTGCCGCTCGGGTCCGGCTCGTGTTCGTGCGGCGCGGCGGTCAACGGCATCCGGCGCGGGCTGCTCGACGATACCGTGCGGGTGACGTGCGACGGCGGCGACGTCACCGTTCAATGGGACGGCACCGGCAGCGTGTTCCTGAGCGGGCCCGTCACGTTCGGGTTCAGCGGGGTGTGGCTGTGACGACCGACGACGCACAAGCCTTCCACGCGCTGCGCCCGCGCCTGCAGAAGATCGCGTACCGGATGCTCGGCTCCGTCGCGGATGCCGAGGACATCGTGCAGGACGTGTGGCTGCGCTGGCACGACGCGGCGCGCGGCAGCATCGAGAACCCCGAGGCCTGGCTCGTCGCGGTCACGACGCGCACGTCGATCGACCGCCTGCGCGCGGCGAAGCTCCGGCGCGAGCACTATGCGGGCATCTGGCTGCCGGAACCGGAGCTCGGCGAATCGCCTGCAACGCCCGAGGAAATGACGGAGCGCGCGAACGACGTGTCGGTCGCGTACCTCCTGCTGCTCGAACGGCTGACACCGGAAGCGCGCGCGGCGTTCCTGCTGCATGAAATCTTCGAGTTCGACTACGACCGGGTCGCCGACGCGATCGGCAAGTCCGAAGCCGCGTGCCGGCAGCTCGTCAGCCGGGCCCGGGCGCGGCTGCGCGACGATCCCCAGCCGCGGCGCGTGGTGCCGCACGAAACGCATCGCCGATTGCTGCAGACGTTCACGCATGCGCTCGCGCACGGCGATTTCCCGTCGATCCAGGCGCTGCTCGCCGAGGACGCGATGCTGATCGGCGACGGCGGCGGCCACGTCCAGAGCTTCCCGAAACCGATGGTCGGCGGCCGGCGGATCGCTCAACTGTTCTATGCGACGTGGTTGCGCTGCGGCAGCGGTGTCGAGATGCGGCCGGTCGTGCTGAACGGCCAGTGGGCAATGCTGCGTTTCATCGACGGGCAGCTCGAAGCGGCGATGTCGTTCGAGACCGACGGCACGCGTATCGTCCGGCTTCTCGTGCAGCGCAATCCCGAGAAGCTCGCCCGCATCGCGGCCGCCTGCGCCGCCGGCTGACGCGCGCATCGCGCGCCCGCGCCGACCGCGCCCGCCGTCGAGCGCGGATTGGTGCAGCGCGCGCAACACGATGCGTCCCCGTGCGTGGCTACCGCGCACGGATGCACACCCCTAAGATGATTTCGCGCGGCGCCCTGCCGCCCACGACACCCGCGCCATGCGGGCCAGCCTCTTCGTCGCCAGGAGAAATCATGACGCAGCGTCTCAACTACATTCAACAGTCCCCCGAGTTGTTCCGGAAACTCCTCGAACTCAGCAACCTGCTGCGCAGCAGCGCGATCGAGGAATCGATCCGGGATCTCGTGTCCGTCCGGGCGTCCCAGATCAACGGCTGCGCCTTTTGCCTCGACATGCACGTGAAGGAAGCGCGCATCCACGGCGAGCGCGAACTGCGCCTGCATCATCTGGCGACCTGGCGCGAATCGACGCTGTTCTCGCCGCGCGAGCGGGCCGCGCTCGCATGGACCGAAGTGCTGACGACGCTGCCCGCGCACGGCGTGCCGGACGATGTCTACGACCGCGTGCGCGGCCAGCTCTCCGAGAAGGAATTGTCGGACCTGACGTTCGAAGTGATGGCGATCAACGGCTGGAATCGCGCGAACGTCGCGTTCCGGACCGTGCCGGGCTCGTCCGACAAGGCGTTCGGGCTCGACAAGGCCAACCTCGCCTGACGGCCGCCCCCCCTCTCTCGCTGCCGGCCGTCGGCCGGCGGCCCACCGGAAGCCACCACCATGATTCGCATGAAACACGTGATCGCGTCCGCGCTCGTCGTCGCGGCCCACGCGACCGGCGCCGTTCGCGCGGCGCCCTCGGCCATCGTCACGCCGCTGATGACGAAGCCGCTCGACGCTTACCCGGGCAAGGAAGCGCAGATGATCTCGGTCGAGTACCCGCCCGGCGCGGTCGACCCCGTTCACCGCCACCACGCCGACGCGTTCGTCTACGTCGTCGAGGGGTCGATCGTGATGCAGGTGAAGGGCGGCGAGCCCGTCACGCTGAAACCGGGCCAGACCTTCTACGAGGGTCCGGACGACCTGCACACGGTCGGACGCAACGCGAGCCGGACCCGGCCCGCGAAGTTCATCGTGCTGCTGTTGAAGGACAAGGGCGCGCCCGTGCTCGTGCCGGAAAAATAGCCGGCCCGCACGCCGCCGCGACCTTTTTGAAAAAAATGCGGCGGGCGGTGTCACAGGCGGCAGCGCTGAAACGTCTAGTCGCATACGGACACCACGATTCCAGCGCCTCCATGCCCGATACCTCCATCCGCCGCCCCGACGCCGACGATCCATTCGCGCGCAGCTTCTCGACCTGCTATGCCGGCGTGGTCACGTTCCTGGCCGTCGTCACCGAGGGCAGCTTCGCGCGCGCCGCCGATCGCCTCGGCGTCGGCCGCTCGTCGGTCAGCCGTCACGTGCAACGGCTCGAGGACCGGCTCGACGCACGCCTGTTCCAGCGCACCACGCGCAGCATGTCGCTGACGCGCGAAGGCGAGCTCTTCTACGAAAACTGCCGGCCCGGCATCGAGCATCTGGCGCAGGCGCTCGAGGACATGCGCGAGCTGCGCAGCGGACCGCCGAGCGGGCACCTGCGCATCGGCTCGACGCCAGGCTTCGGCCGCAAGGTCATCGCCCCGCTGCTGCGCGATTTCCATGCACGCTATCCGGACATCACGCTCGACCTGCTGTTGAACGACCGGCCGGCCGATTTCTCCGCCGACCGCATCGACGTCGCGTTTCGCGACGGTCGCATGGAGGACAGCGCGATCGTCGCGCGCCGGCTGATTCCGATGCAGATGATCGTCTGCGCGTCGCCGTCGTATGCGCACCGGCACGGCTTGCCGCGCCACGTCGACGAACTCGCGCGGCATCGCTGCATCAACCTGTGCACCGCGTCGGGCCGCGTGACGGAATGGGAATTCAGGATCGACGGGGTGACGCAGCAGCGCCAGCTCGCCGCGCATCACACGTTCAACGACATCGATCTCGTCGTGCGCGCGGCGCTCGACGGGCTCGGCATCGCGCAACTGCCCGCGTACCAGGTGTGCGACCTGCTCGCCGACGGCCGGCTGGTGAGCTGTCTCGGCCAGCATGCGCCGGACGACGGCGGCCACTATCTCTGTTACCTGAGCCGCAAGCACCTGCCCACGCGCATCCGCGCGTTCATCGACTACATGATCGAGCAGACGCGTGCGCGCGACCTGCAGTGCCCAACGACGATGACGACGATCGCGCCGCTGGAGACGATCGATTGATGCATTCGCGGCAACATGATGAGGGCTTGCGGGACGCTGGCGGATCGCGCGGCGCATGCCTACGATGCGGGCTGTTCGACCGGCATGCCGATACGGCGGTGCACCGCTCGGCAAGGTCCAGGCCCCGTCGCGCGAACGCGCTGGGCGCCGGTTTCGGCACATTCAAGCGGCGTGCATGTCGCGCGCCCGTTCAAGGAGAGCAATCGTGAAAATCGTCGTGATTGGTGGTACCGGCCTCATCGGCAGCAAGGTCGTCAGGAACCTGATCGCACGCGGCCACGACGCGGTGGCGGCTGCGCCGTCGACGGGCGTCGATACGATCACGGGTGCGGGACTGGACGCCGCGCTCGCCGGCGCGGAGGTCGTCGTCGATCTCGCGAATTCGCCGTCATTCGAGGAAGCGGCCGTGAAGGCGTTCTTCGAGGCGTCGGGGCGCAACCTGTTCGCCGCGGAGCGCGCGGCCGGCGTGCGTCATCACGTCGCGTTGTCGGTGGTCGGCACCGACCGACTGCAGCAGAGCGCGTATTTCCGCGGCAAGATCATCCAGGAAGACCTGATCCGCGCGGCAGGCGTGCCGTACACGATCGTGCGTTCGACGCAGTTCTTCGAATTCGTCGGGGCGATCGCTCAGGCCGGCGCGCAAGGCGACACGGTCCGGTTGACCACCGCGCACTTCCAGCCGATCGCCTCCGACGACGTCGCGGCCGCCGTGACCGACTTCGCGCTCGACGCGCCGCGCAACGGCATCGCCGAAATCGGCGGCCCCGAGCGCGTGCGGATCGCCGATCTGGTCGAGCGTTTTCTGTCGGCCACGCACGACGCGCACACGGTGACGCGGGATGCGGACGCCGACTACTTCGGCGCGGTGCTGCAGGACGACACGCTCGTGCCGGCGCCCGGTGCGCGCCTCGGCGCGACGACCTTCGACACGTGGTTCCGGCAGAACGCGCTCGCGCGCTGAACGCCGCCGCCGGATCGCACACCATGACGCCGCTGCGCCCGCCGCCCCTCTCGCTGCTCGACCGGTATCGCGGTCGGGAACCGCAAACGCTGTACTCGACGACGGTGACCGTCACGGGCGGGACGGCGGAGCACGGCCGCGCCTCCGGCGTCGCGCGTTCCGACGACGGGCGCCTGGATGTCGAGCTGCGCCTGCCGCCCGCGCTCGGCGGGCCCGGCGACGGCCCGAATCCGGAGCAACTGTTCGCCGCGAGCTATGCGGCGTGCTTTCACGGCGCGCTGAGCCTGCTGGCTGCACGGGCGGGCGTGTCGATCGCCGGGGCATCGGTGTCCGCATCGATCGACTTCTGTCGCGATCCGGTGGACGGGCTGTTCATGCTGAACGCGAACATTCGCGTGCGGCTGCCGGGTGTCGAACGCGCAGTGGCGGCGGAGCTTGTGCGCAATACGGAGCGCTTCAGCCCGTATACGAAGATGGCGCACGAAGGGATCAGTCATGTCGTGGCGCTTGCGCCGCCGGACGAGACATCGCAGCGCTGAGCGAAAATGAAAACGCGGGGCCCGCCGCATCGCGCAGCGGGCCCCGCGCCGGTAACGCAGGTCAGTGCTTTTCGTCGAGCTTCTTCGGCTTCGGCGGCGACGGCACCTTCGCGTACTGGAATGCCGGCGTGGCCTTCAGCGCTTCCTTCGTCGCGCCCGGCAGGTAGATGTTGCCGTTGCGCACGTCGAGCGACGCGATCGGCACCGCGACGTCGTGCGCGGCCACGCCGAGGAAGCCGCCGGCCGACACGATCGCGGCCGACACCGAGCCGTCCGGCGCGACGATCAGGTCGCGCACCTTGCCGACTTTCTGGTTCTCGTCGTTGTACACGGTCTTGCCGAGCACGCTCTTCTTCACGCTCCAGCCTTCGAGCAGCGCCTGCGACTGCTCGACGGTCACGCTGATCGGCTGCGCGCCCGCGATCTGCGCGTGCGCGCCGACGCTCGACGCGAGGACGGTTGCTGCGATGAGGGTCTTGTAAAACTTCATATGCGTTGCACTCCGGTTCGGTTGTTGTTGATTCCGGGGACGAAGCGGCGCGGACGCAACGGCTGATCGGTGAGCGCCCCGCGCTTCGTCGGTCGCGTGGCGGCCGGCCGCACCACCACGCCATGTGTACGTGACGGACCGGCGCAGCCGGGCCGCAGCGTGCGACACGGCTTCATGGTAGCGGCATTCGGCGGATCGTGCGCCCAGGGTGCAACGTGACACGCCGGACGAGCCGGATCAGGATCAATGATCGTGCGGACAGACCGGGCGGGCGGCGCGGAAAAAATGGCATCGATGCCCGTCGATCAGGACAACCTCACGGATGGTCCCCCGATCTTCGCGGCGCCTCGAACGGCGCGGCCGACGCCGCGCCGCCACGCGGCGTCACGCATTCCGCGAATAGGTGCGCCGGTGCCGCACGGCCTCCGCCAGCACGTCGAGCACCGGCTCCGTCTGCGCCCAGCTCAGGCAGGCATCGGTGATCGACACGCCGTACTTCAGCGGCACGCCCGGCTTCAGGTCCTGGCGCCCGGCTTCGAGGTGGCTCTCGACCATCACGCCGACGATCCGATGCTCGCCCTGCGACAGTTGCCGCGCGAGATCCTGCGCGACGTCGACCTGCCGGTCGTGCGACTTGTTCGAGTTCGCGTGCGAGCAGTCGACCATCACCTGCTCGCGCAGCCCGGCCTTGCGCAGCACCGCGCAGCATGCCTCGACATGCTCGGCGTCGTAGTTCGGGCCGGTCTTGCCGCCGCGCAGGATCACGTGCGCGTCGTCGTTGCCGCGCGTCTCGAAGATCGCGGCCATCCCCATCTTCGTCATCCCCATGAACGCATGGCTCGCGGCGGCCGCGACGATCGCATCCGACGCGACCTGCACGCCGCCGTCGGTGCCGTTCTTGAAGCCGATCGGGCAGCTCAGGCCCGACGCGAGCTGCCGATGGCTCTGGCTCTCGGTCGTGCGCGCGCCGATCGCCCCCCACGCGATCAGGTCGGCGATGTATTGCGGGCTCAGCAGGTCGAGGAATTCGGTCGACGCCGGCAGGCCGAGCGCATTGATGTCGAGCAGCAGCTGCCGCGCGGCGCGCAGCCCTTTGTTGATGCGGAAGCTGCCGTCCAGGCGCGGATCGTTGATGTAGCCCTTCCAGCCGACCGTCGTGCGCGGTTTCTCGAAGTAGACGCGCATCGTGATCAGCAGGTCGTCCTTCAGCGCGTCGGCGGCGGCTTTCAGGCGGCGCGCGTAGTCGAGCGCCTGGTCGTGATCGTGGATCGAGCACGGGCCGACGACGAGCAGCAGCCGGTCGTCGCGGCCGTGCAGGATGTCGCCGATCGCGCGGCGCGTGTCCTCGACGAGCGTCTGCGTGCCGGCCGGCACCGGCAGCTCGTCCAGCAGCAGCGCCGGCGAAATCAGCGGGCGCACGGCGCCGATGCGGACGTCGTCGATGCGCGTGGTGTCCTGCGTCGCGTCGGCGCTGCCTACCTCGCGATCGTGGGAAGGATTGTCGAGGTTCTGCATGGTGATTCTCCGGGGGACGTCTGGAATGATGGGCAGGCTCGATTATGGCACCCGGAGAAGGCGGCAGCGGGGGACGGCAGGGGAAGGCGGACAGTCGTCACCGCGGTCACGCGACCGACGTCGAAACATCGTAAAAAAGGGCGACCCGAAAAAGATCGCCCGGCCATGCATCCAGTCGTACGCCGTCGCGCCTAATGCAACGTCTCGGGCGCCAGCGAGTTGCTCGGCAGCAGCGACGTCAGCCAGCAATTGCTCGGCGCGGCTTTCCCGTTGAAGCGGTCGTAGAGCCAGGGCAGCATCCCGGCCACCCACGGCACGATCGCACCCGCATGCTCGAGCGGATACTCGGTGTACGTGACCCGCGTGCCGCTGGCGCAGAACTTCTGCGCCAGCGCGCGCACGTCGTACGCGAGCATCACGCCGTCGCCCACCTGGCTGCTGAAGGTGCCGTCGAGCGCCCCGGCCGTGCCCTGGCCGATGAACATCGGGATCGTCGGCGATGCGGCCAGCCCCGCATTCACCTTGTTCGCATACGTCACGTACGCCGGGATGCTGTTGATGTCGTTCGCGTATTGCGGCTTGAACAGCGTGCCCCAGCGCAGCCCCGTGTACTTCGGCAGGATGTACGCGAGCGACTGGTTCTGGATGTCCTTGAACACGGCCACGCCGGTATCGCTGAGATACGGCGTCAGGTCGAAGTCGTAGCCGCGCACCAGCCCGGCGAGCGCCGCCGCCGCGACGCCGCCCCACACGATGCTGCCGTCGACGTAACGCAGGTTGTGCGCGGGATCGACCAGCACGCCGCCTTCCGCCGCGCCGACGAGCTGCTTGTTGACGTCGGGCGCATAGCTCGGCGCGAGCTGCGCGGCCCAGTTCGTCGCGATCGCGCCGCCGGAATAACCGATCATCGCGACCTTGCTCGACGGATTCAGGCCGGTCGACGGCGTATTGAGCGCCGCACGGATCGAATCGAGCGTCGTCATCCCGTATTCGGGGCCGGCCGCGAAGTCTGCCGTCTGGCCTTCCGTATCGGGCACGATGATGTTGTAGCCGAGCAGCAGCAGCGTCGACAGCGGGATCGATTCCGCGCTGTAGAGCAGCGTGCCGACGTTGATGACCTTGGTCACGTCGCGGTCGCCGGCGATCACCTGCGACGGCTCGTCGTACGGGTTCAGCGAATCGTAGGCCGACTGGTACGAAATGGCGTGGCCGTTGCTGACCTGGCTGCGAATCACCGACGTCACGTTGACGACGGGCTGGTTCCGCGCGTTGTTGGTGCGGTACAGCAACTGCTGCGCGGTCACGGCGGTCGGAATGCCGGCCACGTGATAGGTGACGTTGCGCGTCTTGAGCACCGTGCCCGGCGGAATCGACGCCAGCGGCGTGGTGCCGGTGTACGTGTAGAACGGATCGGACACGGTCGGCGCGGCGGCGCCGGCCGACGGTGCGGCGATGGCCAGCGCGGCGCACACGGCGGCCGCGACGGTCATGAGTCGTCTGGAGGACATGGGTGGGGGCCTCTGGGATAACCTGCTTTCATCGAAGGAAGTTCGGCGGTATTGCAGACCATCGTGCCTGCCGCATCAAAACCGTTTCCGTGCCATCGACTGTCTCCTGTGAATGAATGATCCGGCCTGTTCTGAACCTGTCGTTTTAGTAGGAGTACAAACCGGATTCATTGAAGCACAACGCGAACGCGTTCGACGCGCGTTTTCGATTGTTTGAAGGTAAACGTCTAAAACCCTCGCCGGCCGACGCATGCGCACCGGCCGTTCGGCCGACTGTTCGCGTTTTGCCGGGGTACCGTACGATCGGCGCTGTCCGGTAACGAAGCGGCCCGTCGCAGGAGGCGGTCCGCGCCGTCCACCGCCTGCTCTGCAACCGTTCGCTCCTCGCCCCACGGACTCGCCACGATGACCGTATCCGAACTGCTCAGTGCCATCCGCCAACCCTACGCCGATCTGCTCGCGAAAGCGGCCACGCGACCGTCGGTGATCGTCGAGCCCGCCTACCGGAAGGCCGACGGCACGCTCGCCACTGAAGGGCCGCTCGCGCTGCCGTGCCGCGCCGACACCATCGCGGCCGAAGGCGAAGCGGCCGGCCGGCCCGTGATGATCGATTCGACCACGCAACTCGATTTCGACCCGTTCGAGTTCGACCTCGAAACGGCAGCCGTGTCAGTCCGCCCGTTCGTATGGGACTGGGTCGTGATCGAGGCCGACGGTCTCGACGAAAGCGCGGCGGCCGATGCGTTCAAGACGTGGTTCCTCGCGTGGTTCGATGTCGACGACGAGAACGATCCGGCCGAAGACGGGCTGCACGGCATCGTGCATTACCTGTCGGAACCGGTTCGCACGGAACACGGGTGGCGCGTCAATGCGGATCTCGGCTCGGCGCCCGAGACGGCCGTCGAGGATCTGCTGTTCCGGCTCGTCGACGCAGGTGCGACGCGGATCAGCGTGGGTTGAAATGGCGCATCGTCGTTCACATACGCTCATGAAGAAAGCGCTCGCGCTGCTGATGCTTTGCATCGCATTGCCCGCCTCGGCCGAAGTGAGCACGGAAGTGCCGTGCTTCCGGACAGCCGGCGACCAACCCGTGCGCGTCGAACCGCGCATGTACCACGACGACGTCGCGAAATGGTCAGGTGGCGTCGTCCGTCATGCGAAATCGAACACGGCCATTCCGTTGTTGTTCAAGCACCGGGACGCGGAAATGCTGGCAGCCGACCGGTCGTATCAATACACGACGACGTGGTGGGGAATGGTCGACGGCACGATCGACGGCGAATACGAAATGATGAGCCAGGGTGCGATGGTCTATTCGATGCCCTACACCAGCGCGCGCACGGGCAGGAAAACCGATTTCGCGTGGGCGCCGGATATCGACGCTTCGGCGAAATCGGGGCGCCGCTGGTAGCGAGGAGCGCGTTGCAGGCTGTCGGTCAGCCGGCGTCGCCCGGCGCGTCGACGTCGATGCCGAGTTCGCTCGCCATCCGCTGAACCAGCGCATTCAGCCGCGCCACTTCATCCGCGAGTCGCTTCTGCTCGGCCTTCAGCGCCTCGAACTCGGAAGGCGGCACCGAATCCGCGCCGCCGGCCTCCGCGCTGGCGAAATCGGCCACGTTCACCTCGCCGCACATCAGGTGCATCCAGCGGTTCTCGCGCGCGCCCGGTGCGCGCGGCAGCCTGACGACGAGCGCCGGCGCGCGCGCCGCGAGTTCGTCGAGGAACGCCTCGACCGACGAGATATCCGCGAAGCCGTGCAGGCGCGCGCTGTTCAGGCGCAGCTCGGCGGCCGTCTGCGGGCCGCGCAGCAGCAGGATCGTCAGCAGCGCGATCGCCTGGCTCGGGATGCCCAGCACGCGGTTCATGTTGTGTTCGAAACGCGGCACGCGGCTGCTGCTGCCCTCCATCACGAGGCTCAGGTGCTTCAGCCCGTCGAGCGCGGTCGTGACCTCGTCCTCGCTGACGTTCATCACCGGCGCGCGCGCGGTTTTCTGGTTGCAGCCCGCGGTCAGCGCGTTCAGCGACAGCGGGTACGTATCCGGCACCGTGTGCTGTTTCTCGACGAGCACGCCGAGAATGCGGGCCTCGAGGGGCGTGAGTTCGCGAAGGGCGCGTGGCGTGGGCGTATCCGGCGTGGTGTTCATGAGTGGCGTCGCAGCGTGCAGCAGGTGAAGGGAAACGATCGCGGCCCGTCCGGCATCGCGCACGGGCGAGCCATATGATAGCTCGCGACGCACGGCCCGGCGCCGCGCGCTGCGCCGGCGCGCGCACTTGCCGCAGCGGGCTGTCGTCCAGCCTGTCGGCGCGCCCGATACCGCGCGGCAACGCCTGCGCGCACTCACCGGCATTTGCGCGATACACATGCCGGCGCTACGATATGCGTTCACCCCGGTATCCGTGGCGCCGCACACGATCGTCTTCGCCCGCCGATGCCACGCGTCGCCCGTCCTTATCGTGCTGCCGCCGCGCATGCACGCCGCCCGTCAACACCGTTCACGCCTTCACCGGTTCACTGCCATGACTGCATCCTCTTCCGCGCCGCACGTGCGCGCCATCGTCACCGGACACACGCGCGGCCTCGGCGCGTCGCTCGCCGAACAACTGCTGCTGGAAGGCGTCGCCGTGCTCGGTGTGTCGCGCAGCCGCCATCCGTCGCTCGCGTCGCAAGCCGGCGACCGCTTCTCCGAAGTCGAGATCGACCTGTCCGACACCACGGCCGTCGCAGCCTGGCTCGCCGGCGACACGCTGCGCCGCTTCGTCGACGGCGCGTCGCTCGTGCTGCTGTTCAACAACGCAGGCATCGTCGATCCGATCGGCCCGCTCGCCACGCAGGATCCGGCGATCGTCGCGCGTGCGGTCGGCCTGAACGTCGCGGCACCGCTGATGCTGTCGGCCGCGCTCGCGCAAGCGGCTTCGGCCGCGACCGAATGCCGGATCCTGCACCTGTCGAGCGGCGCGGCCCGCAACGCATACGCGGGCTGGAGCGTTTACTGCGCGACCAAGGCCGCGCTCGATCACCATGCACGCGCGGTCGCGCTCGATGCGAACGGCGCGCTGCGGATCTGCAGCGTGGCGCCGGGCGTCGTCGACACGGGCATGCAGGCGACGATCCGCTCGACCAGCGAAGACAACTTCCCGATGCGCGAGAAGTTCGACGAATTGAAATCGAGCGGCGCGCTCGCGACGCCCGAGGCCGCCGCACGCCAGCTGATCGGCTATGCGCTGAGCGATGCGTTCGGCGCCGAGCCGACGGCCGACGTGCGGAACCTGTAATCGACATCGCCCCCCCTGTCGACGGACGGAAAGGAGTCGTCGGATCAGCGGCCGCCCGCAAGGCCGCGTCCGGAGCGCCACCGGGCAAAGACGATAGAATCCCGCTGGTATTTCACCCACGGAAACCTCCTTGATGGTCACGAAGGCCGCCGCACCGTTCCAGCAGATCAAGACGCTCGTTCGCCAGAACGTCGAGTCCGGCGACTGGCGCCCGGGCGACCGCATCCCGTCCGAGCTCGATCTCGCCGCGCAGTTCGGCGTCGCGCGCATGACGGTCAACCGCGCGCTGCGCGAGCTGACCGAGGAAGGCGTGCTGAAGCGCATCGCGGGCGTCGGCACCTTCGTCGCCGAGGTGAAGCCGCAGTCGAACCTGCTGATGATCGCGCACATCCGCGACGAAATCCGCGCGCGCGGGCACGAATATCGCTGTCGCGTGCTGAGCCGGGCGAGCGAGCCGGCATCGTTCGACGTCGCGGCCGCATTCGGGCTGCCGGTCAATACGCCGGTCTTTCATGTGGTGTGCGTGCACGAGGAAAACGGCCGCCCGATCCAGCTCGAGGACCGCTACGTGAACCCGGCCGCGGCGCCCGGCTTCATCGACCAGGATTTCCAGACCGAGCCGCCGTCCGAGTACCTGTACAACAACGTGTCGCACTACGAACTGGAAATCGAGCACGTCGTCGACGCGTCGCTGCCGACCGTCGAGCAGGCGCGGCTGCTCGACATGCGCGCCGACGAGCCGTGCCTCACGCTCACGCGCCGCACGTGGACCGACGGGCTGCCCGTCACGTTCGTGCATTTCCTGCATCCGGGCAACCGCTACCGGCTCGGCTCGCGCTTCAAGCCGGGCGCCGGGCGCCACCCGACCTGATCTTTCCCCGTACGCGCCAATGGACACGGCGGCCGTTTCATGACGAAACGGCCGCCGCGTTCGTTCGCCGCGCCGGTCAGATCGCGCCGACCTGCCCCGCGCCGCGCGACCACACGACCGGAAACAGCGGATGGTCGAGCGGTGCGCCGTCGGCCAGCTGCTCCGCGAGCCCGGGGAAGTCGGGCGACGTTTTCCAGCGGCGCGGCGCGTGACGGATATCGTCGCCGACGAAGCGGATCGAGAACGCGCGCCGGCGGTTCCGCGTGCCGCCCGACGCATGCAGCGTGAGCATCCGGAAGCACACCATGTCGCCGGGCTCGAGCGCCCAGCGGCGGATCGGGAACGCCGCGCGGTCGGCTTCGATATCGGGCAGGTCGGCCAGGCTGCCTTCCGGGAACCACTTCGCTTCCTTGTCCATGAACGTGCGCGGCATCAGCCACGGCCCGCGATGCGAGCCCGCGACGAATTCCAGCGTCGATTCGAGCGGCACCGGATCGACCGGAATCCACATGCTGACGTTGTCGTCGCCTTCGATGTTGTAGTACGGCTGGTCCTGGTGCCACGGCGTGCGCTGCCGCGTGCCGGGCTCCTTCACGAGCAGGTGGTCGTGATGCAGTCGCACGCGCCCGGTTCCCATCAGCGCGGCGGCGACCGACGGCGCCGGCGAGCGCACGATGAAGTCGCGATACGCGTCGTTGTGCTGCCAGTTGCAGAAATCCTCGAAGAACCAGCCGGGATCGTCGGGCCGGCTCGCGACTTTCGCGCGCGCGCTCGGCCGGGCAAGATTCACGTCGATGCCGGCCCGCAGCGCGGCCACTTCGTCGGGCGAAAAGATGCCCTTGATGCAGACCGCGCCTTCCTCGCGGAACGCGGCAATCAGTTCGGGCGTCACGGCTTGCGCGACTCGATCCTGGATACTCGTCATGGTGTGCCTGTCCATTGAATGAATCACCGGGTCACGGCGCCGAAGTCAGCTGCTGCTTCGCGCCGTAGATGTCGAAGTCGAAATATTTCGCGGCGATCTTCTGGTATGTGCCGTTCGCGCGGATCGCGACGATCGCGTCGTTCAGCCGCTTCTTCATGTCCGCGTCGCCCTTGCGCACGCCCATCGCGACGCCGTAGCCGGTGATCCGTGCGTCGGTCACGTCGGGGCCGGCGAACGCGTAGCCCTTGCCGCGCGGCGTCTTCAGGAACGAGTAGCCGGCTTGCGTCTTGTCCTGGAAGGTCGCGTCGAGGCGGCCGTTGACGAGATCCTGGTACACCTGGTCCTGATTCTGGTAAGAGACGATCGTCACGCCCCGGGTCGCCCATTCGGCTTTCGCGTACGCCTCCTGGGTCGTGCCCTGGTCGATCCCGATGCGTTTGCCCGCGAGCGACGCGGCGGTCGGCAGCAGCTTCGAGCCGACCGGCGCGACGAGCGCACCCGGCGACGCATACAGCTTGTTCGAGAAGTCGATCTGCTTGAGCCGCTCGTCGGTGGCCGTCATCGCCGACATGATCACGTCGAACTTGCGCGCGCGCAGCGCCGGAATCATCCCGTCGAAGCCCTGCTCGACCCACACGCACTTCGCATGCAGCTGCTCGCAGATCGCATTGCGCAGGTCGATGTCGAAACCGGCGAGCGAGCCGTCGGGCTGCTTCGCCTCGAACGGCGGATACGTGGGGTCGATGCCCCAGCGGATCGTCGACGTGTCCTGGGCGAACGACACGAGCGGCGCGAATGCCAGCGCGGTAACGAGGAGCGTTGCAGTGCAGTTCATGGCGGGTCCTTGCAGGTCTCGACGCGGCGGGCGACGCCGGCGTCCGGTGGAGGCGCCGCGCCGGAGAGCCGGCGCGGTGCGCGAAAGGCGGGACTTCGATGAGACTGGAATGCAGTCTAGACCGCCTAAATTTCGAGTGCAAGCAGGGGAAACAAGGGAGCGCGATGGACCGACCGGAGATGAGGACCAGGGAGGCAGGGGAGCCTTCGATTCAACGCATTTCTATGCGGAATTCAGGTGCTCCCGTGCGCGACACCCGTCCGCGACGAAACGCAAGAGATAGCGGTCTATACCGGTATCCGTGGCGATAGGTTGCCCGATGTTTCATCGAACCTGCCGGTCACGCGCCCCATACCGCAGTGGACTTCCGCGGCGATCGTCCGACCGCGCGGGACCTGTTCGACTTGTGCCTGGTCATCGAGCGGGAGCCGGCAAGCTTGATCGAAACCGCTGCGTTTCCCGTTCGGCATCGCGACACGTTTCTGCGTTTGCTCAACGAGCCTCGCACGTTCGTACGGCCGCGGTTCGACGACATCCGGACACTCGGCTACACGCCGTCGTTCGACTCTTGTGTTGAACTCGCCGACGCCTTCCTGCGAAAACTCCCCGGCGGCACGCCCGAGCCCAAATCGCGCCGCCGCTAACCCCGGCCACGCCCGCATCGATCAGCCTGCGCACCGTCTCGACACGACCGCGTTCGGCCGCCGGATTCAATGCGGTGTCGCGATACCGGTGCGTGCCGCGCAGGTCGGCGCCGGGCGCGAGCGTCATCCGCAGGATGTCGTCAGGCGCCTCAAAAGCCCGCGAAACGCGCCGCCCCAAGTCCGGCCAAACCGCGATTGCCCGCGCCGTCCGCGCATGTTAAAAGTCGTCGCATGCATGTGGAAATGCAATGCTCGAATCTGCAAAAGTGCAAAAATGAATAGACCCCTGTTCGACCTCGACCTGCTGCGCGCGCTCGTGATGGTCGCCGACTGCGGCAGCTTCACGACGGCTTCCGCGCGCCTGCATTCGACGCAGTCGACGGTCAGCCAGAAGGTGCGCCGGCTCGAGGAAATCGCCGGCCACCGCCTGCTCGATCGCGGCACGCGCGATGTCCGGCCGACCGATGCGGGCGTGACGGTGCTCAGCTATGCGCGGCGCATGCTCGCGTTGAACGACGAAATGCTGGAAGCGCTGTCGGGCGCCACGGTCGCGCTGACGATCCGGCTCGGCGTGCCCGACGATTTCGCGGCGGGCCGCACGACGCACGCGCTCGCGGCATTCAAGCGCGAGCATCCGCAGGTCAAGCTCGAAGTGACGTGCGGACTGAGCCGCGACATCTGCGCCGCGTACGATCGCGGCGAACTCGATCTCGTGCTGATCAAGCAGCGGCGCGACAGCCGGGAGGCCGTCGTGCGCTGGCCCGAGAAGCTGCGCTGGATCGACAGCGCGAAGCATCCGTCGATCGATCTCGACCCGGTGCCGATCGTCGTGTTTCCGCCGCGCGGGCTCTACCGCGACGACATGATCAAGGCGATCGAGGAGCGCGGGCGCCGCTGGCGCATCAGCTTCACGACGTCGAGCCTGAGCGGCATCCAGGCGGCCGTCGCGGACGGGCTCGGCATCAGCGTGCTGCCCGCGCGCGTGGTGACCGACGAGCACGTCGTGCTGACCGCGAAGCAGGGCTTCGCGCCGATCGAGAACATGGATATCGCGATCCTGCACCGGCCGACGGCCGACCCGATGGTCAGCGAGCTGACGAAAGCGCTCGCGGCGATGCTGGAACTCGAGGGGCGATAAGCCGCGCGGGTTTCATCCGGGCGCCACGCACGGGGCGCACTGCCCCGGGCATGTCAGAACATCGTGTTGCCGTTCGCGGCCTGCTCGGGCACCGGCTGGTTCACGTCCCAGTGCTCGACGATCTTGCCGTGCTCGAGCCGGAAGATGTCCATGATCGCGCTGCCGCGCGTGCCGGGTTCGCGCACCGCGTGCACGTGCAGGATCACGTAGTCGCCGTCGACGAACGAACGCTTGATCTCGCTGTGCGACTGCGGATAGGTGTCGCGCAGAAAGGCGACGAACTTGCGGAAACCGTCGCGGCCGTCGGCCGCGTTCGGGTTGTGCTGCACGTAGCGATCGCCGACGTACGCGAGCGCGGCGTCCGCATCCTTTTCGTTGAGGCCCTTCTCGTAGAACGCGAGCACCGTCCGCCGGTTGGCTTCCTGCCGCGCATCGGCCGGATCGGCCGCCACCGCGTACGCGGCCGTCACGGCGAACAAGGCCGCCGCCGTCCATCGTGCGGCCCGTGCCGCTGTCGTGCGTCGCATCGTCGTCTCCCCGGAAATCCGGCTGAAAACCCGATCATACCGGCGCGACGCCATGCTCAGACGAGTGCGCCGTCGCGCGCGACGATCGCCCCCGACGATACGACGAGACGCCGCACCGGCCGCGCGACGACGGCCTCGGCGAACGTCAGCGCGTCGACGAGCACGACGTCCGCACGGCTGCCCGGCTGCAGCCCGTAATCCGCGAAACCGCAGCCGTGCGCCGCACCGTGCGTCACGCAGTCGAGCGCGACTTCGAGCGCATCGTCGCGGCGGAAATCGTTGCGCATGCCGATCAGCATCGCACGTTCGAGCATGTCGGGCGAACCGTACGGCGTCCACGTGTCGCGCACGCCGTCGTTGCCGCCGATCACGGTCACGCCCGCCGCCCGGCACGCGGCGACCGGCGGCACCGGCACCGCCGCCGGCGCGGTCGTGACGATCGCCACCCCGAGCGCGGCCATTCGCGCGAGCAACGTATCGCGCTCGCGTTCGGCGATATCGCCCAGACAGAAACCATGACTGATCGTGACCTTCCCCTGCATGCCGTGCGCGGCCGTGCGCTGCAGGATCAGGTCGAGCGAATACGCGCCCATCGACCCGCGCTCGTGCAGATGGATATCGAGCCCGCGGCCGTGACGCTCCGCGATCGCGAACAGCACGTCCACCGCCTCGACCGGATCGCCTTCGATCGCGCACGGATCGAGTCCGCCGAGCAGGTCGGCGCCGGCGCCGAGCGCATCGGACAGCAGCGCATCGGTGCCCGGCCGCTTGAGTACGCCCGACTGCGGAAACGCGACGATCTGGATGTCGACTTGCCCGCGCAGCGTCTCGCGCGTCGCGAGCACGCCGTGCAGGTGGCGCAGGCCCGCTTCGGTATCGACGTCGACGTGCGTGCGGATGCGCGTCGTGCCGGCCGCGAGGAAGGCTCGTGCCAGCGCGAGCGACGCGGCGCCCGCGTCGTGGCCGCTCGTCGCGCGATAGTGGCGTTCGTTCTCGATGCGGTCGACGAGACGCGGCCCGACCTGGTTGCGATACCACGGCATCCCCCAGTGCGTCTTGTCGAGGTGCGTGTGGCCTTCGACGAGGCCGGGCAGCGCGAGCGCGCCCGCGCCGTCCTCGATCGCGCAGCCGGCGGGCGCGTCGAGCGACGGGCCGACACGCGCGATGCGGTCGCCTTCGATCAGGATGTCGAGTGCCGTGTCGGCGCTCGTGCGGACGTTGCGGATCAGCAGGTTCGTCATGTCGATTCCGGTGAAGTCGGTCAGTGCAAGGCCGGCACGGCGCATGCCGTGCCGCCGGCCGGTGGGTCAGCGCGTGAAGCGCAGCGACGGCGCGAACGGCGCCCCCGTATCGCTTTCGCCGCGGCGGAATACCCACCGTTCGGCCGGCACGCCGGCGACGGCCGCCGCCGCGTTCGGCGCGCGCACCGCGACGAAACTCGCATCGCAGCCCACCGCGATGCCGTAGTGCGCGTTGCCGATCACGCGCGCGCCGGCGTACGTCGCCATGTCGAGCGCGATGCCGAGCGCTTCGTCGGTGTAGAAACCCGACCGGTAGCCGACCATCATCGCGCGCTGCAGCATGTCGCCGTTGCCGTACGGCCACCACGCGTCGCGAATGTTGTCGTTGCCCGCGAACACGTGCACGCCCGCGTCGCGCAACAACCGCACCGGCGGAAACGCGCAATCGCCCGGCGCATTCGTCAGGATCGATACGCCCGCTTCGGCCAGCGCCGCCGCGGTGCGCCGGACATCGTCATCGCTCACCTGGCCGAGCGCGTACGCATGGCTCACGTTCACGCGCCCGCCGAGCCCGGCCGCACGCGTGCGCGCCGCGATCCGCAGCAGTTGCGCGATGCCGATCTCGCCCGGCTCGTGCAGGTGGATGTCGATCTTCGCGCCGCGTTTCTCCGCGATGCCGAACACGATGTCGAGCTGGCCGTCCGCGTCGCCGTCGAGCGTCGTCGGATCTATCCCGCCCACGACGTCCGCACCCTCGCGCACGGCCGCGTCGAGCATCGCGGCCGTGCCCGGGCACGTCACGACGCCGGCCTGCGGAAACGCGACCAGTTCGATGTCGACGATCCCGCGCCATTGCTCGCGCGCGGCCATCACGGCCTGCAGGTTCGACAGGCCCGTCGTCGCATCGACGTCGACGTGGCTGCGCATCGCGATCGTGCCGAATGCGGCGGCCTGCGCGATCAGCGCGTTCGCGCGCTCGACGATCGGCGGTGCGGCGGCAAGCTGGCGCTTCTCGACCGCGAGCCGCTCGCGCAGCGAACCGACCGATTCGTGCGGCACCCAGCGAGCGCCGACGAAGCTCTTGTCGAGGTGGATGTGGCCGTCGACGAAGCCGGGCAGCACGACGCGGCCGTCGAGGTCGATGGTCTCCGCGCCGGGCGCGGCTGCGCAATCGGCGCCGATCGCCGTGAAGCGGCCGTCGCGGACGACGAGGTTGACGGGCTGGCCGCCGGCATCGACGGCATTGATGAAGAATCGTTCGGTCATGGCCTGGAAGGTGGGGCGGTCGCGGCGCGCCGCCGGCGCGGACAGGGAAGGATCCGTAGCCGGCGCGACGCGACCGCTGGCAGAGAATCCGGCCACGATATCGGACGCTGCCGCCCGCGGCCAATTAAATGTCGCGATGCCGCGCATTCGATTTCGCGATGTGTGCCGCACACGCCCGCCGGGTCTCGCGTGACGCAGGGGTTCGATCGCAACGGAGGGCCGACACGCCGCATGAAACAAGCGGGCCGCATCACCGGCACGCGGATGACTGGAAACCGCTTCGCGCCGTTGTCGGGCCTGGCTCGAACGCCGCGCCGGCGCAGCGATTTACGCGGCAACAGACTTTACACGTTGTTACCCGGCCGCACCGGACGCGCATCCGGCCATTCCTTATACTCACGCCGAGTTCGCCACCCATGACGGGAATCCATCGGCGGACACGTTGCCGATGCAGGAAACATCATGATGCGCATGCCCTCCACGAAGACCGTTCTGTTCGCCTCGCTCGTCGCCGTGGCGGCGCTTCCCCTGACCGCCTGCGTCGCACCCGGCTACTACGGCGCGCAGCCGGGCTATCCGCAGCAGCAGCAATACGCGACGCCCGGCTACGCGCAGCCCGCGTATTCGCAGCCGGGCTACGTGCAGCAGCAACCGGCGTATCCGAACCCGGCGCCGCAGCCGTACGATCAATACGGCAACCCGTCGCAATACGGCTCGCAGCCGTATGACCAGTACGGCAACCCGCAACAGCAATACGCGAATCCGTACGGCACGCAATACGGCACCGTCGCGAACATCCAGCCGGTCAACGGCTCGGTCGGCCCGTCGGGCGTGGCCGGTACCGTCGTCGGCGCGCTCATCGGCGGCGTGCTCGGCAACCAGGTCGGCCGCGGTCACGGCCGCGATGCGGCGACCGTCATCGGCGCGCTCGGCGGCGCGGTGGCGGGCAACCAGATCGGTCAGCAGATGGGTGCCGCGCAGGGCCCGAGCAGCTACCGGATCGACGTGCAAGTCAGCGACGGCTCGATGCGCTCGTTCGACGTGCAGTCGCCCGGCAACCTGCGTCCGGGTGACCGCGTGCAGATCAACGGCAATCAGCTGTCGCGGTATTGATTGATGCCCGTTGCGTGCGCGTGATCTGATCGCGCGCACGTCGTCCCTTCCGTCACGCCGGCACGGCCGCGTGACCCGCCATGCGCGCACGGCCCGCAACGCTCCGGTGCCGCCGAAATGCGCAACGCGCCGAACGGCGCCACGCGACATCCGAATTCCCATTAGGATGAGGACGATGCATCCCGCGGCTACGGCAGCCCGCGCCGGCATGCACGCCCCTCAACCGGAATCCCGCCGATGACGATCACGACCCGCCTGCTCGATGCGGCCGACGCCGCCCGTTTCCAGACCGTTCGCCTGCGTGCGGTCGATACCGCGCCCACGTCCTTCCTGCCGACGCTCGACGAGGAATCCCAGGTGCCGGTCGACGAATTCGCGACGCGCCTCACGCCGAACCACGAGCGCGCGGTGTTCGGCGCGTTCGACGGCGAGACGCTCGTCGGCATCACCGGCGTGCGCCGCGATGCACGCGCGAAGATCGCGCACAAGGCGACGATCTGGGGCGTGTTCGTCGAGCCCGCGTATCGCGGCCGCGGCATCGCGCAGGCGCTGCTCGAAAGCGCGACCGAGCATGCCGCGCAGGCGTGGCAGTGCAAGCAGCTGATGCTGTGCGTAAACGAGGTCAACGGCAACGCGGAGCGGCTGTATGCGTCGCAAGGGTTCGTGCGGTTCGGCACGGAGCCGCGCTCGATGTTCGTCGACGGCCGGTTCTACGACGAGCACTACATGATCAAGACGCTCGCGTAACGCGTTCACGTTCGTCCGCTTCCGTATTTGCCGTTGCGTTCGCGTGCATCGGCCGACCACGCCGCACGCGAATGCCCCTCCTCCCTCGCCTCATGGCATCGCCGCTTGTCGGTGATCGTCACGTTCGTCGGCGTCATCGCGCTCACGTTGAACGTTTGGACCGGCCCCGGCGATGTGACTGTCGGCGTGCGCGTTGCGACGGGCGTGCCGAAGTCGCAGTTGCCCGTCGTCGCGCCGGGGATCGGCCGCACGGCAGGCGTGGGCGGCGTGCCGTTGCAGTCGGACGCGACCCGGCCCCTGCGCGACGATCGCCTGGAAGCGTGGTGGGTCCCGCCGTTCGGCGTCAATTCATACGTCGTCGTACCGCATCACACCGTCCAGGCAGGATCATATCAAGGCAGATTCCTGTCTTCGACTGCACTCTCATCGGTTCGATGCTATGAATGTGTGCGCACACTCACTTCTGACAGACTGCCTCTAAAGATACGTTGTCGTACCTTTATGCGCAAAAACTTCAGCTAAAAATCCTCGTCGAATTCGATCGCCTCCCGCGCCAATTCGCGCGCCGGTCAGTATCCAGCATAGCTTCGATTCACTCGCGCCATCTTGAAATCGAACAGGACGCGCCCGGGCGTTCCCCCGCCATCACGCCTCGGGAATTCCGCCCCTGTTCAGCCCCCTGCCGCCCGCGCTATCGTTTCTCCTTGTTCACAGCCCAGGAGCTGCCTTTGCCTTCCCGCCACGGAGTCGACCTCATCCGCGCCCGCGCCTTGTTCGATCGCGAGCGCCAAGCGTTCACCGAAGCCATGCCGGTCTCCCGCGCGCTGTCCGCGGAAGCGTCCGAGCACCTGCTGTTCGGCGTGCCGTTGCACTGGATGCAAGACTGGTCGACACCGTTCTCGCTGTATGTGAAGGAGGCGCGCGGTGCGACGTTCACCGACGTCGACGGCCATCGCTATGTCGATTTCTGCCTCGGCGATACGGGCGCGATGTTCGGCCACGCGCCCGAACCGGTCGCCCGCGCGCTCGTCGAACAGGCCACGCGCGGTTATACGACGATGCTGCCGAGCGAAGACGCCGCATGGGTGTCGCGCGAACTCGCGCGCCGCTTCAGGCTGCCGGTCTGGCAATTCGCGCTGAGCGCGAGCGACGCGAACCGCTTCGTGCTGCGCTGGGCACGCGCGGCCACCGGCCGCAACACGATCGTCGTGTTCAACGGCTGCTATCACGGCACGGTCGACGACGTATTCGTCGATCTCGTCGACGGCCGCCCGGTTCAGCGCGACAGCCTGCTCGGGCAATCCTACGACCTGCTCGCCAACACGCGCGTCGTCGAATTCAACGACCTGGCCGCGCTCGAAGCCGCATTGAAGGATGGCGACGTCGCGTGCGTGCTAGCCGAGCCCGCGATGACGAACATCGGGATGGTGCTGCCCGACCCGGGCTTCTGGGCGGCCGCGCGCGAACTGACGCGCCGCTACGGTACGCTGCTCGTGATCGACGAGACGCACACGATCAGCAGCGGCCCCGGTGGCTACGCGGTCGCGCACGCTCTCGAACCGGACATGCTGGTGGTCGGCAAACCCATCGCGGGCGGCGTGCCGTGCGCGGTGTACGGCTTCAGCGCCGAATTCGCGGAACGCGCGAAGCAGGCCAAGCTGAACGCGCCGCCCGGCCATTCGGGCATCGGCACGACGCTTACCGCGAACATGCTCGCGATGCATGCGATGCGCGCGACGCTGGCCGACGTCGCGACCGACGCCGCGTATGCACACATGTTCGAACTCGCCGCGCGGCTGGCGACGGGGCTCGAGCAGGCGATCGCGAAACACCGGCTGCCGTGGTGCGTGACGCGCATCGGCGCGCGCACCGAATTCCAGTTCGCGTCCGCGCCGCCGCGCAACGGCACGCTGGCCGGCGCGCAACTCGACAGCGAACTCGAGCACATCGTGCACCTGTACCTGCTGAATCGCGGCGTGCTGATCACGCCGTTCCACAACATGATGCTCGTGTGTCCGCAGACGACGGCCGACGATGTCGACCGGCTCGTCGCGCAGTTCGACGCGTGCCTCGGCGAACTGGTGTGACGTGACGACGCGCGGGACGGTGCTCGCGCGAGCGCGTACCGTCCCGCAGCACGCGCTACGCGGCCCGCAACGCCCGCCGCGCCACTTCCGCGAAATACCGCGCGCCCACAGGCAGGATCGCGTCGTTGAAGTCGTACGTCGCGTTGTGCAGCGGCACGCCGCCGAGGCCACCCGCTTCACCGTTGCCGATGAACACGAAATTGCCGGGCACCACCTGCAGGAACCCGCCGAAATCCTCCGAGATCATCATCGGCTGCACGTCGGCATTCACCGCCTCCGCGCCCGCGACCTGCGCGGCGGCCCGCACCGCCGTGTCGACCCATTCCGGCGAATTCACCGTCGGCGCGAACTCGTGCGTGTACTCGAACGTGCAGGTCGCGCCATGCGTGCGGCAGATTCCTTCGCTGATCTCGCGCATCCGCGTTTCGAGCAGCGCCTGCACGTCCCGCGAATAGCTGCGCGTGTCGCCCTTGATCGTCACGGTTGACGGCAGCACGTTGCGCAGCCCGTCGGTGATGAACTCCGTGCACGAAATCACCGCCTGCTGGCCCGGGTCGAGATTGCGCGACACGATCGTCTGCAGCGCGAGCACGACCTGCGCGCCGATCACGATCGGATCGATGCCCATGTGCGGCCGCGCCGCATGCGTGCCGCGCCCGTCGATCCGGATCACGAAATTGTCCTCGCTCGCCATGATGCCGCCCGCGCGCGTCGAGAACGTGCCCGCGCGCATGCCGGGCATGTTGTGCGCGCCGAAGATCGCGTCGACCGGAAAACGCTCGAACAATCCGTCGGCCATCATCGCCTTCGCGCCGCGGCCGTGCTCTTCCGCCGGCTGGAAAACGAAACGCACGGTGCCGTCGAAATCCTTGCGCTCGGCCAGCAGTTGCGCGGCGCCGAGCACCATCGACATGTGGCCGTCGTGCCCGCACGCATGCATCTTGCCCGGCGTGCGCGATGCATGTTCGCGGCCCGGCGCGTGCTCGGCGATGTTCAGCGCGTCCATGTCCGCGCGGATGCCGATCGCGCGCTTGCCGGTGCCGGCCGTCAGGTTCGCGACGAGCCCCGTGCCGCCGATCCCGCGATGCACGTCGAGCCCGAGCGTCGTCAGGATGCGCGCGACGTAGTCCGACGTGTTCACTTCCTCGAAACCCGTTTCAGGATACTGGTGCAGATGGCGGCGCCAGGTCTTCAGTCGCGCCTGCAGCGTGCTTTCCTCGATTGTTTCCATTGCGTTCGCCTCGTCGGTCGTCATGTCGTTCAGGCCGCCACCGCCACGCGGTCCAGCCAGTCGCGCTGCCGCGCGCGCACCGCGTCGGCCGTCTCGCCGACGCAGTGCCGGTACACGGACGGCGCCGTCGCGCCTTCCGTATTGATCGCCAGCACATGCGCGTTCGCGTCGAGCCCGGCCTGCCGCGCGAGCGCCGGGTCGCGCATCAGTGCCGTCAGGCCAGCCACGCCGGCCGCGCCCGATTCGCCGGCGACGACCGGCACGTCGCGGGCGCTGCCGGCCGCAAGGCCGCGCATCGCCTGCACCGCGTCTTCGTCGTCGATCAGCATGAAGTGGTCGATGCACCTCTCGAGGAAATCCCATGCAAGCGGCGACGCCTCGCCGCACGCGAGCCCGGCCATCACCGAATCGACGCTGCCGGTCGCCTTCGTCGCACGGCCGGCCAACGCGCTCTGGTACAGGCAATCGGCCTGGCGCGGCTCGACGACGACGAAGCGCGGCCGCCGCACGCCGTCGCGTTCCCAGAGATAACTCGCGACGCCCGCGGCGAGGCCGCCCACGCCGCCCTGCAGGAACACGTGCGTGAACGGCCGCCCGTCGTCCTGCGCCGCCTGCGCGGCCGCTTCGGCGGCGATCACGCCGTAACCCTGCATCACGTCGCGCGGAATCGCTTCGTAGCCGTCGTACGACGTGTCCGACACGACATGCCAGCCGTTCGCCTGCGCGAGCTGCGCCGCGCAGACGACCGATTCGTCGTAGTTCCCCGCGATGCGCACGATCCGCGCGCCGTACGCCGCGATCGCGCGTTCGCGCTCGGCGTCGACGTTCGCGTGCAGCACGATCACGCAGCCGCAGCCGATCGCGCGCGCGGCGGCGGCCAGCGCCCGGCCGTGGTTGCCGTCGGTCGCGCTGATCACCGTCAGGTCGGCCAGCTCCGCCGCGTACGCGCCGGTGACGAGCCCACGTGGCTCGAGATCCCGCGTGCGCCGCAGCCGCTTCACGAGCCGCACCAGCGCGATCGGCGCGCCGAGCGCCTTGAAGCTGCCGAGCGGCGAGCGGCACGACTCGTCCTTCACGCGGACGCTCGCGACGCCGAGCCGCGCGGCAAGATCGGGCAGCGCGCGCAGCGGCGTGCGCGCGTTGCCGACGAGCGGCCAGTGCGACAGCCATGCGCCGCTTTCGTCGGCCGATGCGATGTTCATCACGCGACGCAGCGCGTTCGGGTACGCGGTGCGCGACGCGCGCGGGTTGGCGATCAGCATGGCGGAGGGCTCCTGGGGCGGGACCGCGCGGGCGGTCCGTCGGGTGGGTCGGATCGGGCGAGCGCCAGTTGCGCTCGCCGTCGGTTCGAAAAATAATATTGCGCGGGCCGGTCAATAAAATCGCCAAATCGACGGCTTCAACGCAAAAATTTCTCATTCTTTCGAAGGCTCACGCGCGATCATGACGACCCCACTCGATGCGTTCGACCGCAAGCTGCTGGCGGAGCTGCAGCGCGACGCGCACACGCCGCAGGCCGAGCTCGGCGCGCGCGTCAACCTGTCGACCGCCGCCGTGAACCGGCGGCTGAAGCGCCTCGCGGAAGACGGCGTGATCGAGCGCTATACGGCCGTGATCGCGCCGGACAAGGTCGACCATCCGCTGACGATCGTCGTGAACGTCGAGGTCGAGAGCGAGCAGATCGATCAGCTCGATGCGATGAAGCGCGCGTTCGAGCGCTGCCCGCAGATCCAGCAGTGCTACTACGTGACGGGGGAATGGGATTTCGTGCTGATCCTCGCGGTGCGCAACATGGATCAGTACAACGCGCTCACGCGCGAGCTGTTCTTCGCGAACAACAACGTGAAGCGGTTCAAGACGCTGGTGAGCATGAGCCGCGTGAAGGTCGGGCTCGACGTGCCGCTCGATCTCGGCGAGTAAGTACGCGCCTGCCGGCAAAAATGAAACGGCCGGCGCGAGACTACCCGCGCCGGCCGCTTCCCGTCGACGGCTACGTCAACGACAACTGAAGCTCGCCGCCGAATTCACGTCGCCCGAGCCGTTGTAGCGCGCGACCTGCGGATACGGGCACAACGGCCGCGTGCGTCCCGCGCCCCACGAGGCGGGCACGTCCGCATTCGGCACCGCGTTGGTCGTGTCGCGCGCGGCGGCCACGATCGCGGCAGGCGCCTGGCCCTGCTCGACCCACGCGACGAGCGGCGTCAGCATGTCGAACTGGTCGGCCGCCGGCCCGCCCGAACAGTGGTTCATCCCCGGCACCGGATAGAAACGCGCGAAATCCGACGCATCGCCGCCGTTCGCCTGCGCGACCTTCGCATACCAGTCGCGCGTATCGTTGAACGAGAACACCGGGTCGCCCGTGCCGTGATAGACGAGCAGCTTCGCGCGGCGCGCCTTCAGCGCGGACAGGTTCGTCTCGTCGGGCGGCGTCATGAACGACCATGAAGATTGCGTGTACACGCCGTTCGTCGCGAAGATCGCCGGTGCATCGTTGTCCATGTCGAAGCCGAGCGCGAAACCGGGCAGGTTCGCGAGCGCCGCGGCGGTTTTCGGCGGCGTCATGAACGTGAACGCCATCGCGGCCGGATCGAGCGAGACCGAATTCGACTGCTTCCACGCGGCCCAGCCGCCGCCGGCCACGCCCGGATCGTACGGAAAGCTCGCGTAGAGCGCCGTGCCCGCGCTGTTGCGCGCCCCCGTGAACACGTTCTCCAGCGCGGTCTTCTGCGCGGGCGTGAGGCAGGCGCCCGTGCGGGTGCCGTTCGCGCAGGTCGGGATATCGGCCTCGACGCTGAAATGCGCCTGGCACGCGGCGACGTCCTGCACCATCCCGTCGGCCGCGCCGTCGAGCGCATCGCATTTCTCGAGGATCTTCGCGCCGACGAACTGCCGCTCCGCATCGTTGAAGCCGCTGCGGATATCCGGCAGCCCGTTCGCGCCGGTCGCCGACGCGATCTTCGCGAACTGCTGCGCACCGTACATCTCGCCGATCGCCGCCTTCGGCAGATGGAAACCCGGATCGCCCGCGATGATGCCGTCGTAGTCGGCCGGGTTGCGCACGGCGGTGACCATCGCGTGACGGCCGCCGTTCGAGCAGCCGCCGAAATAGCTGCGATCGGGCGCCTTGCCGTACGCGAGCCGGATCACCTGCTTCGCCATCGGCGTGAGCGCATCGACCGCGCCGTAGCCGTAGTCGATCCGCGCCTGCGGATCGAGGCCGAACAGCGGGTTCTGCGCGGCGCTGTGCCCGGAATCCGAGCTGATCACCGCGAAACCCTGGTTCAGCGCGTCGGTCAGGGGCCCGCCGCCGCCGATCTCGCCGGTCGCGGTCACGACGTTGCCGTCGAGCCCTCCGTTCGCCTGGTAGAAGAAGCGGCCGTTCCACGCTTTCGGCAAGCGCATCTCGAAGCCGATCGCATAGGTCTTGCCGTCCACCGCGCTCACGCGCTCGTTCATCTTCCCTTCGATCACGCAGTGCTCGGCGATCGGCTTGCCGGCCACCGTCAGCGCGCCGGCGGCCGCGGTCGTCACCGACGTGAACGACGTGTTCGCATACGCGAGCTTCGCGGCAAGCGCGTCGCAGGTCTGCGCCATCGCGGCCGGCGTCGCGGCGCTCAGGTGGGTCGGCGTGGAACTGACCGAGTCGTCGCCACCGCAACCGGCGAGCATGGCCGCCGCAGAGAGCGGCGCGATGCAGAGGAATGCAGATTTCCTGTTCAAGATATCTCCCGTTTGTCTGGCTGCCGGATCAGAACATGTGCCGCACGCCGACCATCGCGCCGAGCTGCCCCATCCCTTCGCCCGGCGTCGTGCCGGGCCCGCCGCCGCTGACCGCGTAGCGTGCGTGCGCGCTGTTCCACAGATACGACGATTGCGCATAGACGGCCGTGCGCTTGGTCAGCAGATAGGTCGCGCGCAGCGTCGCCATCGTCGCGCGCGTGTCGTGCGCGGTGTTGACGATCCGGTAGCCTTCGCCGTCGACGACGAAATCGGGCTTCACCGCATATGACGCGCCGACGAAGAACAGGTCCGAATGCGCGCCGGGCGCGGCCGGCGAACCGGTCGACACGCGCCGCCCGATCCAGCCCGCGCCGATCCGCGCGCCGGCGGCCTGCGCGTACGCGCTCACGTGCGTGCGGGCATCCTTGCCGCCGCTGCTGGTGAAGGCGACGGGGGCGATGCCGTCGAAGAAGTTGGCGGCCGCGCCGGTGCCGCCGCGCTGTTCCTCGTACGACGCGGCCGCGCCGAAATACGCGCTGTCGTACTTGAGCATCACCGACCAGTTACGGCACTGGGTGGCATCGCCCGGCACCTGCCCGGCGCACGTCCCCTGCCCCGGCGAGTTGCCGGTGCCCGCGCCGTCGCGGCCGAACGAATACGCGGCGCCGAGCGTCACGCCTCGATAGGTGCCGAGGTAGGTCACCGCGTTGTCGGCGCGGCCGTTCGGCACGTAGGCGTCGAACGAGCCGAGCCCGTAGATGTCGGGGCCGATGATGTCCGCGCCCTGCAGCGCGAGGTAGGTCATCGTGTACTGGCGGCCGAACGCGAGCGTGCCGAAGCCGCCCTTCAGCCCGACGAACGCCTGCCGGCCAAACAGCCGGCCGCCCTGGCCGAGATCGCCGCCGCGCACGTTGAAGCCGCTTTCGAGCGTGAACACCGCCTGATAACCGCCGCCGAGATCCTCCGTGCCGCGCAGCCCCCAGCGCGACGGCAGCTCGCCCGTCACGCCCGGCATGCGCACCACGTGATCGCCGGCCGCGTTCGCGTGCGACACGAACTCCACGCCCGTGTCGATGATCCCGTACAGCGTCACGCTCGACTGCGCGTGCGCGCCGGTTGCGGCGAGCGCGCAGCATGCGCCGGCGGCCAGCAGGCCGTTCCTTGTCTTCGTCTTCATATCGTTGCGTCTCCAGACCATGTTGAATGGCGCGCTCTGACGGCGCGTATCGAAAAAAGCGAAACCTCAGTCCTCCGCCTGCGGGCGGCGGATCAGCAGCAGCGCGGCCACGGCCGCGACGAGCGTGACGGGAATGCTCGCGCCGATCACGACCGACGCGCTGCGGCCCATTGCGAGCAGCTCGGCGGCGGCGAGCGGCCCGACCACCGAGCCGAGGCGGCCAACGGCAACGGCGGAGCCGACGCCGGTGCCACGCATCGCGGTCGGGTAATAGATCGCGGCCAGCGCATACAGCACCGACTGGCCGCCGACGACGAACATCCCGGCCGCGAACGCGGCGGCGGACAGCCACAGGAGTCCGGGCGCGATCGCCAGCGCGGCTAGCGACAGCACGATCCCCGCGTACATGCCGCCGACCACGCGCGACGGACGCAAGCGGTCCATCGACATGCCGATGCCGAGCACGCCGAGGCCGCTGCCGATGTTGAAGAAGATCTGCACGATTCCGGCCTGGCTGCGCGCGAGCCCCTTCGCGGCCATCAGCGACGGCAACCAGTTCAGCAGGAAATACAGCACGATCAGCGTGCAGAAGTAGCTGAGCCACAACGCCAGCGTCGTGCCGGTGCGCGAGCCGCCGAACAGCGTCTGTCCGACGCTGGGGCGCGCCGCGCCCGATGCGCTGACGTCGAGGAACGCACGCGATTCGGGCAGCAGGGCGAGCAGCAGCGGCGCGAGCAGCAGCGGGCCGACGCCTCCGACATAGAAAATGTGCCGCCATTCGGTGTCGCCTGCGAGCAGCACGCCGATCAGCGACGCGATCACGCCGCCGAACGGAATCCCGCAATACATCACGGCCACCGCGCTGCTGCGCGAGCGTGCGTCGACCGCTTCCGACGACAATGCAATGAGGTTCGGCATCGCGCCGCCGAGGCCGAGGCCGGTCAGCGCGCGAACGGCGACCAGCATCGCGAAGCTCGACACCTGCGCGGTCGCGATGGACAGCAGCCCGAACAGGCAGACCGACGCGATCAGCACGTGCTTGCGGCCGATCCGGTCGGCCAGCCAGCCGCCGAGCATCGCGCCCGGCAGCAGGCCAAACGTGCCCGCGCTGAACGCGAGTCCCATCTGTGAAACCGAGAGCCCGAATTCGTGGGCCATGCGCGGTGCCGCGACGCCGACCGACTGCAGGTCGAGCCCCTCGAGCAATGCGATCGCGAAACACAGGCCGAGCGTCGTCGCGACGGCCGGCCTTGCGGCAACGGAAGTATCCATGTCGTCTCCTAACCGTGACTCGCGCGGCATACGCGGAACGCATGCGCGGTGTCCTTGCTTTATCGTGATCGGGTCTCGTTACTTTATCAGGTAGCCTGATTAATAACCCGAAAGAAAATCCCGTCGAGGGACGGGATGATTTAATAACAGGTAACCTGATATTTCAAGTGTCGCGAGCGCGGTGTTAACCCGCAACCCGTTCGCAACCCGGGCCACGCCGCGGCGTGGCCCGGCGCGGCCGGAGAAACCGGAACGAAAGACGCGGCGGCGTGCTCAGTCGCGCAGGTTGCGCACGAACAGCTCGAGCGTGCGGTGAACCTGCTCGACGTCGTCGGCGTTCACGTCGTCCCCGAGCATCCGGCGCTCGAGCGGCCGCAGCACCCGCTCGCAGTCGCGCAGGATTGCCGAGCCCTCGTCGGTCAGACGCAGCAGGATCACGCGGCCATGGCTGGGATCGGCCTCGCGCGTCACGAAGCCGCGGGCGGCCATCGCAACCATCACTTCGTTCGCGGATTGCGGCGTGATGAACGAGCGCACCGCGAGTTGCGCATTGGACAGCGCGCCGCGCGCCTCGAGCACCGACAGCGCCGTGTACTGCGCGAGCGTCACACCGAGCGGCGCGAGCGCATCGCTCATCTGGCGGCGCAGCAGCCGGTCGAGATTGCCGATCAGGTAGGTAAGCCGCTGCTGCGAACGCATGCGCGGCCTGGCTTCGCTGGCGCGGGCCGTGCGTTTCGTGCCGGCCGGTTTGACGGGTGTCGAACTCATGAACGTGTCGGAAGGAGGATCGCGGGCCATCTTACCTCACGCGGTCCGTCTATCGGCCCGTATATCGGCCCGCACGGCGGCTCGTGCCGGCCGGCGAGCCGCCCCGGGCCATCCACGCCCGGCTCGGACAAACCTTATGCCGCGGCAACCGGCAACGCCGCGCGGCAGCCCGCGTCCACCAGCGCGAGCCGGTGTGCGAACGCCGCGAGCGGATAGTCGAAGAAGTAGGTGCCGACCGCGCGCTTGCCCGCACGGAACGAATCGTCTCCCGGCGAATCGCCGACGATGCGCAGCGTGCGCGCCCACGCGAACGCGAGCAGCAGCCAGCCGACCAGCGCGAGATAGTCGTCCGCGACCCGGTAGGGCAGATCCGGATCGTGCTCGCTCGCGCGGATCACGCCGGCCGTCACGCGCTCGAGCTCCGCGCACAGCGTGGCGACGCGCGCCCCGGCGTCCCTCACCCGCTCGTCCGCTGCCGCCTGGACGCCCTGCGCGGCTTCCGCGCGAATCAACTCGAGCAGCGCGTGCAGCGCCTCGCCGCGATCCCCCAGCACCTTGCGCACCAGCAGATCGATCGCCTGGATCTCGTTGGTCCCTTCGTACAGCATCGACACGCGGCAATCGCGCACCGTCTGTTCGATCCCGTATTCGTGAACGTAACCGTAGCCGCCGAATACCTGCAGCGCGTTCGACGCGGCCGCGAAGCCGTTCGCGGTGAAGAACGCCTTGGCAACCGGCGTGAGCAACGATGCCAGCCGCGACGCCGCGAGCCGCGCCGGCGGCTGCGGATCGTGCGCGGCGACGTCGAGCCAGTGCGCGATCCAGTAGCCGATCGCGCGCTCGCCTTCGACGATCGCCTGCGCATCGAGCAGGATGCGGCGGATCGCGGCGTGTTGCGCGATCGGCGCCGCCCTGCCCTGCACGCGCTCGCGCGCATAGGCCGACGCGGCCTGCCATGCGCTCTGCGCATGCCCGACACCCTGCATGGCGACCTGCAGGCGCGCCGCGTTCATCATCACGAACATCGATGCGAGCCCGCGATGCGGCTCGCCGACGAGCCAGCCCGCGGCCGCGTCGAAACGCATCGTGCAGGTCGGGCTGGCCTTCAGCCCCATCTTCTTCTCGACGCCGTCGCACCAGACGCCGTTGCGCACGCGGCCGCCCGGCGCGTCGAGCCACTTCGGCACGACAAACAGCGACAGCCCCTTCGTTCCCGCCGGCGCATCGGGCAGCCGCGCGAGCACGAGGTGCACGATGTTGTCGGTCAGATCGTGCTCGCCGCCGGTGATGAACAGCTTGCTGCCGCTGATCCGGTAGCCGTCGGCGGCCGGGTCCGGCACTGCCTGCGTGCGCAGCAGGCCGAGATCGCTGCCCGCCTGCGGCTCGGTGATGCACATCGTCGTCAGCCACTCGCCGCTCGCGATCCTCGGCAGCACGTCGCGCTTCAGGCGCTCGCCGCCGTGCGCGCGCAGGCAGGCCACCGCGCCGTGCGTGAGCCCCGGCGACATCAGCCACGCATGGTTCGCCCCCGCGAGCATCTCCTGCAGCGCGACGTCGAGCAGATGCGGCAGCCCCTGGCCGCCGCAATCGGCGTCGAGCGCCAACGTCGGCCAGCCGGCGTCGACGTAGTCGCGGTACGCATCGCGAAAGCCCGCCGGCATCGTCACTCCGGTACCGTCGAACCGGCAGCCCTCGAGATCGCCGGTCGAATCGAGCGGCGCGATGCGTTCGACCACGAAGCGGGCGGCTTCGTCGAGCACCTGCCCGGCGGTCGACAGGTCGAGCTCCGCCCAGTCGGGCACGCGGCGCCACAGCGCCGGCGCATCGAGCCATTCGCCGATCACGAACAGCATGTCGCGCAACGGCGCGCAATACGCGTTGCTCATCGCGCGCACCTCATGCCCGGTACGCCGTGCCGGCGACGATCACGCCCGCGTCGGCCGCGCCCGGCTCGTACATCCCGTCGACCACCGCCGCACGGTGCATGAGCACCGCACGCTGGTTGATCGAGCCCTTGTCGGTGACTTCGCCGAGATCGAGCGAAGGCGGCGTATCGAGCACGCACAGCCGCGTGACGAACGTCGCGCTGCCGGTCGCGTCGCGGTTCAGGCGCTCGAGCAGGTCCGCGAAGAACGCCCGCACCGCGGGCGCCTGCAGGACGGTGCGCACATCGGCATCCGGTGCCGCGCCGGCCAGGCGACGGCAATCGTCGATGCGCGGGAAGATCATCACGCCGACGTCGTCGCGGTTCATCCCCGTGACGACCGCGTCCTGCACGTACGGCGCGCCGTTCGATACGATCCGCGCGCGCATGGGCCCGACGCTCACGAAGGTGCCGGACGACAGTTTGAAATCCTCCGCGATGCGCCCGTCGAACATCAGGCCGATCTCCGGTCGCGCGGGATCGACGAAACGCACGGCATCGCCGCTGCGGTAGTAGCCCTCCTCGTCGAATACCTCGCGCGCGTCGTCGCCGCTCGCGCGCCAATAACCGGCCATCACGTTCGGCCCGCGAAAGCGCGCCTCGAGCTTGCCGTCGACCGGCACCAGCTTCGCGTCGCAGCCGGGCGCGGGCAGGCCGATGTAGCCGGCTCCCGACATCGGCCCGGTGGTGAACATGCACGATGGCGCGGCCTCGGTCATCCCGAGGCCCGCCATGATCCGGATGCGCTCGCCGCAGTGCGCGAGCGTCACGCGCTCGAGCCGGTCCCACGCGGCCTGCGACAGTCCGGCGCCCGCGAAGAAATACATCTTCACGCGCGAGAAGAAGGTTTCGCGCAGCGCGGCATCCGTCTCGAGCGCCGCGGTCAGCTCTTCCCAGCCCTTCGGCACGTTGAAATACACGGTGGGCGCGATGTCGCGCAGGTTGCGCAGCGTCTCGCCGAACTTGCCGGCGACCGGCTTGCCGTCGTCGATGTACAGCGTGCCGCCGTTGTACAGCGCGATGCCGACGTTATGGCTGCCGCCGAACGTGTGATTCCACGGCAGCCAGTCGACCAGTACCGGCGGCTCCAGACCGAACTGCGGAAACGTCTCGAGCAGCATCTGCTGGTTGCTGCACAGCATCCGGTGCGTGGTCGGCACCGCCTTGGGCAGCCGTGTCGACCCCGACGTGAACAGGAATTTCGCGATCGTGTCGCCGGTGATCGCACCGTGCGCGGCATCGACGCTGCCCGGTGTCGTGTCGAGCAGCGACGAGAAACGCGTGACGCCGTCCATCCCGTCGGGTGCCGACACGACCACGCGCTCGACATCAGGCGGCACCGCCGCGTCGAGCGCGGCACGAAACGCCGCGCCGTCCGACGCGAAGACCAGCCCCGGCGTGAGCACGGCGAGCGCGTGGCGCAGCTTGCCGTAATCGCTCGACACGAGCGAATACGCGGGCGACAGCGGCGCATGCGGAATGCCGGCCCACATCGCGCCGAACGCGAGTTGCAGATGTTCGAGGTCGTTGCCCGACAGGATCGCGACGGGCCGCTCGGCCGACAGCCCGCGATCGAGCAGCGCCTGGCCGATCGCGCGGGCGCGCTCGAGCATCTGCGCATACGTGATGCCGATCCACGTACCGTCGGGCCCGCGCCGCGCGACCAGCCAGCGGTCCGGATGCGCGCGCGCGCCGCTCGCGAGCCGGTCGGTCAGCCGGTGCGGGTACGCGCCGAGCGGGGTCGTCGCGCGCAAGGTCCAGCAGCCGTCGCGTTGCACGATCTCCGGCGGTGCCGTGCCGATCGCCACGGGGCGATAGCCGGCGGGAACGCGCTGTGCGGCAGCCGCGTCGCGCAGTTGGGTCGGATCCGCATCCAAGTTCTGTCTCCGGTCGGTTCCGCCCCGCGCGCGTACGCGCGCCGGGCGGAGACTTCATTGTGTCGTTGTCTTAACGGGGGCGCCGCGGCGCCCGGGACTGCTCAGATCGGGTAGTGACGCGGCGTGGTCTGGACCGTGATCCAGCGCAGGTCGGTAAACTCGGCGATCGACGCCTTGCTGCCGAACCGCCCGTAGCCGCTTGCCTTCACGCCGCCGAACGGCATCTGCGCCTCGTCGTGCACCGTCGGCCCGTTGATGTGGCAGATGCCCGATTCGATCTGCTTCGCGACCTGCATCGCGCGCGCGATATCGCGGCTGAACACCGCCGCCGACAGCCCGTACTCGCTGTCGTTCGCGGCCGCGAGCGCGGCGGCGTCGCCGTCGACGCGCTGCACGGTCACCACCGGCCCGAACGATTCGTCCGCATACAGCTGCATGTCGCGCGTGACACCGTCGACGATCGTCGGCTGCATCACCGCGCCGTCGACTTCACAGCCGAGCGGCAGCGCGGCGCCGTGCGCGCGCGCGTCGTCCACCATCGCCGCGATCCGCCGCGCGGCGGCCGCGCTTTCGAGCGTGCCCAGCACGACGCCCGGCGCGGCCGGGTTGCCGGCCTTCAGCGTGCGTGCCTTCGCGACGAGCCGTTCGACGAACGCATCGGCAACCTTGCGATCGACGATCACGCGCTCGGTCGACATGCAGATCTGCCCCTGGTTGAAGAACGCGCCGAACGCGACCGCCTCGACCGCCGCGTCGAGATCGGCGTCGTCGAGCACGAGCACCGGCGCCTTGCCGCCGAGTTCAAGCAGCGCCGGTTTCAGGTGCTGCGCGGCGAGCGTCGCGACGATGCGGCCGACGCGTGTCGAACCGGTGAAGTTCACGCGGCGCACCGCCGGGTTCGCGATCAGCCGCTCGACGATCGCCGGCGCGTCCCGCGGCGCATGCGTGATCACGTTGACCACGCCGTCGCCGAGCCCTGCGTCGTGCAGCACGCTGCCGATCAGCCGGTGCACGCCCGGACACCCCTCCGACGCCTTCAGCACCACCGTGTTGCCGCAGGCGAGCGGCATCGCGAGCGCACGGGTCGCGAGAATCACCGGCGCATTCCACGGCGCGATCCCGAGCACGACACCGCACGGCTGGCGCACGGCCATCGCGAGGCTGCCGGGCACGTCCGACGGGATCACCGCGCCGTCGATCTGCGTGGTCATCGCGGCCGCCTCGCGCAGCATGTTCGCCGCGAGCATCACGTTGAAGCCGTACCAGTTCGCCATCGCACCGGTTTCCGCGCGGCCGGTTTCGATGAATTCGCCCGCGCGCGCGTCCATCCGGTCGGCCGCCGCGAGCAGCCGCCGACGGCGCTCGGTCGGCGCGAGCGCGGCCCACGCGGGGAATGCGCGCGCCGCTGCCGCGACCGCGGCGTCCGCGTCGGCAAGCGTCGCCGCGGCGGCGCGCGACGCCACCTGTCCCGTCGCCGGATCGATCCGGTCGAAGGTCCCGCCGTCCGACGCGCCGCGCGACACGCCGTCGATCAACAAACTCACTTCGTGCATTTCCGTGTCTCCACTCGGATCCGGTTGCGTGCGGCGGCGCGCGTCAGCGCTTGTACGCCTGCAGGCCCGGCTTGATGCTCTTGTCGTCGAGGAACTGCTTGAGGCCCTGCTCGCGCCCGCCTTCCGGATCGCGGTAGTTCGCCTGGTCGAGCTTCGCGTACAGGTAGTCTTCGTTCTGCTCCCAGGTCAGCTCGCGGCAACGCTTGAAGCCGTGCTTCGCGTTACGGATCACGACCGGGTTCTTGTCGAGCAGCTTCGCGGCCAGCGCGCGCACCTCGTCGCGCAGCTGCGCGCGCGGCACGCTCTTGTTGACGAGCCCCATCTGCGCGGCCTGCGGGCCGGTGAAGGTGTCGCCGGTCATGATGTAGTAGAGCGCCTGGCGATGGCCCACGGTGTCGGCCATCGCCTTGCTGACGAGGTTGCCCGGCGGGATGCCCCAGTTGATTTCCGACAGGCCGAACACCGCTTCGTCGGCCGCGATCGCGAGGTCGCACGCGACGAGCGGCGAGAAGCCGCCGCCGAAGCACCAGCCGTTGACCATCGCGATCGTCGGCTTCGCATACATGCGCAGCAATTGCCACTGCCAGCGGCTCGCGTCGCGGCGAATCTTTTCCTGCAGGATTTCCGGGCCCGCGTCGACTTCGCGGAAATATTCCTTCAGGTCCATCCCGGCCGTCCAGGCGTCGCCCTCGCCGGTCAGCACGAGCACCTGCGCCTCGGCATCGAGTTCGATCGCCTCCAGCACGTCGATCATCTCCGCGTTCAGCGTCGGGCTCATCGCGTTGCGCTTGTCCGGACGGTTCAGCGTCACCCATGCGATCCCGCCCTCGACCTCGACCTTCACCGTTTTCCAGCGCCCTTCGTAACCCATTTTCGTTCTCCAATGACAATGCCGCCCTGTGCGACTCGCGACCAATTTACTATCAGGTAACCTGATATGTAAAGTAGAATGGAAGCGGCTCCGGACAAACCCCTAAACGGGCCCGGACAGCCGATTTCGCGCCGTGCCGGCCGACGAATCACGACATGAGGAGACACGCTTGGACATCGACAACCTGATCGCCATCGACACGCACGTGCATGCTGAAGTGTCGTGCTGCCAGCCGCCGGACCTGTTCGCGAAGGCATTCGACGACGCGGCCGACAAGTACTTCGGCACCGTGCTGAAGCAAGGCCGTCGGCCGACCATTCCGGAGACGATCGCGTATTACCGCGAGCGCCGGATCGGCTTCGTGATGTTCACCGTCGACTGCGAGACGAACATCGGCCGGCGGCGCATTCCGAACGAGGAAATCGCGCAATTCGCGCGGGACAACGCCGACGTGATGATCGCGTTCGCGAGCATCGACCCGCACAAGGGCCGCTTCGGCGCGCGCGAGGCGCGCCGCCTGATCGACGAGCACGGCGTGAAGGGCTTCAAGTTCCACCCGACGATGCAGGGATGCTTCCCGAACGACAGGCTCGCCTATCCGATCTACGAGGTGATCGCGGAATACGGATTGCCGGCCGTATTCCACAGCGGGCATTCGGGGATGGGATCGGGGATGCGCGGCGGCGGCGGGCTGCGTCTGAAGTATTCCGAACCGATTCACCTCGACGACGTCGCGGTCGACTTCCCGGACATGAAGATCGTGATCGCGCACCCTTCATGGCCATGGCAGGAGCAGGCGCTGTCGATCGCGCTGCACAAGCCGAACGTCTACATCGACCTGTCGGGATGGTCGCCGAAGTACTTCTCGCCCGAGCTGGTGAAATACGCGAACACGCTGCTCAGGCACAAGGTGCTGTTCGCGTCCGATTTTCCGCTGATCCGGCCGGACCGCTGGCTCGAGGATTTTCAGGGCGCCGGCTTCCGGCCCGACGTGCATTCGCTGATTCTGAAAGACAACGCGGTCGCGTTGCTGGGGCTGCAGGCCGCGCGGCAGTCGTGACCCGTCCGGCCGTGACGGCGGCCGGCAGCGCGTGGCGGCCCGACCGACCGCGCCGCCGCCCGCACCCGCCGCACCGGCGCGCTCAGTTCGCGGGCTTGCCCGCGAACCGCGCGGTCGGCAGCCCCGCGTAGCGGGTGCGGGCGACGAATACGCCGCCGGCGGCGGCATCGTTCGCCAGCGCATCGTCGCCGAGCCCGACGCGTGCGCTCGTCACGTACAACCGGCCTTCACCGTCGATGGCGACGCAGCTCGGCTGCGCGGTCGGCACGTCGACGCGATCGGTCTCGATCCCGTCCGGCCCGTAGCGCACCACCCGCCGGCCGCCCCACTGCGCGTTCCACAGCCCGCCGTCGCGATCGGTCGTCGAGCCGTCCGGGTCGCCGTCCGCATCGGTCAGCCGCGCGAACGGCCGCACGTTCGCAACGTCGCCGCCCGCACGGTAATCGCACGCGAAAATCTCGCGCACCAGCGAATCGCAGAAGTACATCGTCGAGCCGTCCGGCGAAAACGCGATGCTGTTCGCGATCGCGGCCGGCGGCAACGCGAGCCGTTCGAGCGTGAGGTCCGCATTGAGCCGGTAGAACCCGCCGACCGCGCGCGGCGGCTCGGCGCCTTCGTCCTTCATCCCGAACACGAACGCGCCGGACGGATCGCAGCGCCCGTCGTTCAGGCGCGTCGGCAGATCGGGCTCGACGTCGACGATCCGCGTGAACGCGCCGCTGCGCAGGTCGAAGAACGCGAGATGCGTGGCGAGCCCGACGAGCAGCACGTCCGGATCGTCGGTCAGCGCGAAGCACGCGAGCCGCTCGGGCATCGCCCACGGCGTGAGGTCGGTGCCGTCCGCGCGGCAGCGCCACAGTTGCGCGCCTTCGATGTCCACCCAGTACAGCGCGCGGGCCTTGTCGCACCACGTCGCGCCTTCGCCGAGCGTGTTGCGGGTGTCTGCCAGCAGCGTCGCGTGCGCGGCCGGATGAGTCTGTTGCATGCCGTCTCCCGATATCTGTCGCGAATGACCGTCGCGTTCGCGGGCGGCCGCGCTGCCGGTCAGATCTTCATCGCGCGCCGCTGGTTGCGACGATACTGGTCGAACAGCACCGCGAGCAACAGAATTCCGCCGCGTATCAGATATTGGTAAAAGGTCGGCACGTTCAGCAGGCTCATCGCATCCTGCACCGCGCCCATGATCAGCACGCCGACCAGCACGCCGGAGATCGTCGCGACGCCGCCCGTCAGCGACACGCCGCCGAGCACGCACGCGGAAATCACGCCGAGTTCGAGGCCGACCGACGTCTTCGGGTCGCCGAGGCTCATGCGCGACGCGAGCATCACGCCGGCGAAGCCGGTCACGAGCCCCTGCAGCACGAACACCGTGATCTTGATGCGCATCACCGGCAGCCCCGCGAGCAGCGCGGCCTCGCCGTTGCCGCCGACGGCCAGCACGTTCTTGCCGAACACCGTCTTGCGCAGCAGGAAGCCGAACACGACGAAACCGACGATGTTGCTCCAGATCGGATACGAGATGCCGAGGAACGACCCGCCGCCGAGATCGAAGAAGCGCTCCTCGGAGATCATCACCGCGTCGCCGTTCGACGTGATGAACGCGAGCCCGCGCACGACTTCCATCATCGCGAGCGTGACGATCAGCGAATTGATCCTGTAGCGCGCGATCAGCACGCCGTTCACGAGCCCGACCGCGCCGCCCGCGAGCACGCCGGCCGCGATACCGAGCACGACGCTGTGCGTCGCGGTGATCAGCGTCGACGCGACGACGCCGGAAAACGCGACGATCGACGCGACCGACAGGTCGACCTCGCCGAGCGCGAGCACGAACATCATCGTCACCGCGATCGAACCGATCAGCGTGACCGACAGCAGGAGGCCCTGGATGTTGCGCGGCGTGAGAAAGTCCGGCACGGTCAACGACAGCACCGCGAACAGCACGAGAAACACCATCACGATGCCGGAGCGGTTGATCAGTTGCCACACGCCGCCGCGCGCGCGTGCGGGCACGGCGGCGGCATCGGGGGACGGGGAAGTGCGTTGGGGTTGCATTGCCTGGCTCATATCGGTTGCTTTCCGGTTGACTGCTCGCCGCTAGCGCGGCAGCGCGAGCTTGATCAGCGTGTCGGGCGTCGCATGCGCCTTCGCGACCTCGCCCGCGATCCGTCCTTCCTTCATCACGACGATGCGGTCCGACACGCCGATCACCTCGGCCAGATCGCTCGACACGAGGATCACCGTGCGGCCCGCTTCCGCGAGTTCGTAGAACAGGTTGTAGATTTCCGCGCGCGCGCCGACGTCGATGCCGCGCGTCGGCTCGTCCATCAGGAACACGTCGATGCGCTCGGCCAGCCAGCGCGCGAGCACGACCTTCTGCTGGTTGCCGCCCGACAGCGCGCCGATCGGCGTGTCGCCGTCGCGGGTCTTGATCGCGAGCCGCTCGATGTAGCTTTGTGCAAGCTCGCGCTCGCGCCGCCCGTCGAGCAGCACGCGTGCCGGGCTGAAATGGCGGCGCGCGCTGATGTTCAGGTTGTCGGCCACCGACGCGATCGCGACGATGCCTTCCTGCTTGCGGTCTTCCGGGCACAGCGCGATGCCGGCGCGCACCGCGTCGCGCGGGCTCCCGAATGCGACGCGTTTCCCGTTCAGCTCGACGTGCCCCGCGCTCGGGCGCACCGCGCCGTACAGCAGCTTCATCAGCTCCGAGCGGCCCGCGCCGACGAGCCCGAAGAAGCCGACGATCTCGCCGCGCCGCGCGGTAAACGACACGGGTTCCGCCAGGCCGGGCCCCGCCAGCCCTTTCGCCTCGATCAGCACGTCGCCGGCCGTGCGCGGGCGATAGCCGTAGACGTCCTCGATCGCGCGGCCGACCATGCAGCCGATCAGCCGGTCGCGGTCGAGATCGGCGACGGAATCGAACGTGTCGATGCGGCGGCCGTCGCGAAACACGGTCACGCGGTCGCACAGCTCGTATACCTCTTCCATCCGGTGCGTGACGTAGATGATCGCGCGCCCTTCCGCGCGCAGCGCACGGATGATCCGGAACAGTTGCGTGGTTTCGCGCGCGGACAGCGAACTCGTCGGCTCGTCGAACGCGATCACGCGCGCATCGCGCATCAGCGCCTTGCCGATCTCGATCATCTGCCGCTGACCGATCGACAGATACTTCACCGGAATGCCCGGGTCGATGCGCTCGCCGAGCCGCTCCAGCGCATCGAGCGCGCGCGCGGCGAGCGTGCGCTCGTCGACCACGCCGAGCCGGCTCGGCAATTGCCCGAGCATCAGGTTCTCCGCGACCGTCAGCTCGGGCACCAGATGCAGCTCCTGGTAGATGATCGCGATGCCGGCCTCGAGCGCCGCGCGCGTCGACGCGAAGCGCTGGACGGTGCCGTTCAGCGTCAGCGTGCCGGCCTGCGGCTGGTTCACGCCGGACAGCACCTTCAGCAGCGTCGACTTGCCCGCGCCGTTCTCGCCCATCAGCCCGTGCACTTCGCCCGCGCGCACCGACAGCGACACCGCATCGAGCGCACGTACGCCCGGGAACGTCACGGTGATGCCGTCGAGCGCGAGCAGCGGGCCGTCCGGCGGCGTGCCCGCTTCGGCGTCGTGGCCGGGCACGGCCGTCATCGTCTGCATCGTCATCGCGTTCTCGCCTCGCCCGCTCAGATACCGAGTTCGGCGCGCACGGCCTGCCAGTTCGCACGCGTCATCAGCTTGCCGCTCGTCTGCGTGTCGGCCGGCGGCGTCTTGCCGTTGCGGATCCAGTCGACGAGGTTCTGCGTGCTGTCCTTGCCGTGGTTGGTCGAGCTGACCGCGATCGTCCCGTAGAAACCGGTCGGCTCCTTCTTCTGGAATTCGGCGAACGCCTCGCCCGCGCCGTTGATGCCGACGCCGATCACGTCGGCCGCCGGGATGTGCAGCTGCTCGGTCGCGCGCACCGCGCCGAGCACGGTTTCCTCGTTCAGCGCGTAGACGACCCATTTCTTCACGTTCGGATGGCGTGCGAGCACCGGCGCCGCCGCGCTGAAGCCGCCTTCGTCGTCGGTCGTCTTCTGCGGCGCATCGAAGATGTTCTCCTTGCGGAAGCCGTTCGCGAGCAGCGCCTGCGTCGCGCCGTCGGTGCGCAGCTTCGCGGTCGGCAGTTCGTAGTTGGTGATCCGCAGCGCGCCGACTTCCTCGGGCTTCCAGCCGCGCCGCTTCATCTCGTCGGCGATCGCCTGGCCGACCTGGTTGCCGATCTTGGTCGCGGACATCCCGAGGTGCGGCACGTTCGGCAGCGGCTTGCCGCTCGAATCGACGAGCTGGTCGTCGACCGTCACGAACTTCATGTTGTAGCGCTTCGCGCGCGACGCGATCGCCGGCCCGAGACGCACGTCCGGCGCGCAGATCACGAAGCCCTGCGCGCCTTGCGAGCCGAGGTTGTCGATCGCGGCCAGCACCTTCTCGCCGTCCGGCGTGCCGATCTTCACGACCGAGAAGTTCTCCTTCTGGCCGAGCGCGGACGCCGCGTTCTGCTCGTTGATGAACCACGCCTGCTCGGGCATCTTCACGAGGAAACCGATCTTCAGCGGCGCGTCGGCGCGCGCGGCGCCCTGCATGCCGAGCGGCGCGATGCAGAGCGCGGCGAGGAGCGCGCGCAGGGTATGTCGGCGAATCGTGTGAGTCGTGCGGTTCATGGGATGTCTCCTTGGTATCGGCGGGTGCCGTGATGTGTGCCGTAAAGATTCGTCGGACGCGCGTCGTGCCGACGCGCGCGGGTTCAGCGGCCGAACGCGTCGGTCTGCACGCGCCGGCCGAACAGGAAGGCGTCGGCGACGAGCCGCAGCGGCCGCACGTCGACGTCGCTTTCGCCGCGCGCGATCAATGCATGGAAGTGCGCATACAGCGCCGGATACTCGCGTTCCGGCCCGATCTCGACCGGCTCGCCCGCGATCGACAATTGCGCGCCGCCGCGGCTGATCGCGAGCACGCCGTCGGCCGTGTCGACCGCGATCTCCCATTGCTCGACGGGGCCGTGCCGCCAGTCGAATTCCGCGCGTACCGGCACGCCGTCGGTATCCGCGCAGTCGAGGTCGGCCGCGATCGGCGTCTGCACGTCGCTCGGCACGAACAGCGTCGCCTCGCGCAGCACGAGCTCGCGCGGCAGGATCCGCGTGACGATCGACAGCGCGTTGATGCCGGGGTCGAACACGCCGAGGCCGCCCGGCTCCCAGATCCACTGCTGCCCCGGATGCCAGCGCCGCACGTCCTCCTTCCAGCGCACCTGCACCGCGCGGATCGTGCGCGTCGCGAGCCATGCGCGCGCGGGCTCGACCGCGCTCGCGCAGCGCGAATGCCAGGTCGCGAACAGCGTGAGGCCGCGTTCGCGCGCGAGCGCGTCCAGCGCGGCCACTTCGCCGAGCGTCGCGCCCGGCGGTTTCTCGAGCATCACGTGCTTGCCGGCTTCGAGCGCGGCGCGGGCCTGTGCGTAGCGCACCTGGGGCGGCGCGCACAGCGACACGGCGTCGAGCTCGCGCTCGGCGGCCAGCAGCGCGCGCAGGTCCTGATAGTTGCGGACGCCCGCGACTTCCGCGTGGCGGCTCGCGCACGCGGTCAACGCAAAGCCCGGTTCGGCGGCAATCGCCGGCAGATGCTGGTCGCGCGCGATCTTGCCGATCCCGACGACGCCCAGCGAAATCCGATCACTCATCGTGCGTGTCTCCTTCGCGAATCGCTCAGTGCGCCCAGCGCAGCACGAGCGGATCGAGCCGCCGCGCGATCGCGAGCAGTTCCGCGCGCGTGTCCGGGTGCAGTTCCGGCATCGGATGCCGCGGCCGCTCGCACGCGATCACGCCGCCTTCGCGCATCAGCGCCTTCGCGGTGAGGATCCCGGACTGGCGGTTCTCGTGATTGATCAGCGGCAGCCATGTCTGGTAATGCGCGAACGCGTCGTCGTGCCGCCCTTCGCGGAAGGCTTCGAGGATCGGCCGGATGCCGTCCGGAAAGCCGCCGCCCGTCATCGCGCCGGTCGCGCCCGCGTGAAGATCGGCCAGCAGCGTGATCGCCTCCTCGCCGTCCCACGGCCCCTCGACCGCGTCGCCGCCGAGCCGGATCAGCTCGCGCAGCTTGTTCGCCGCGCCCGGCGTCTCGATCTTGAAGTACGCGACCTGCTCGATCTCGCGCGCCATCCGCGCGAGGAATGGTGCGGACAGCGCGGTGCCGCTCGCGGGCGCGTCCTGGATCATGATCGGGATCGAGATCGCGTCGGACACGCGCGCATAGAAGTCGAAGATCTGCGCTTCCGGCACGCGGAACGTCGCGCCGTGATACGGCGGCATCGTCATCACCATCGCCGCGCCGAGCTGCCGCGCGCGCAGGCTGCGTGCCGCGCACACCTGCGTGCTGTAGTGCGACGTCGTGACGATCACCGGCACGCGGCCCGCGGCGTGTTCGAGGATCGTGCGCGTGAGCACGTCGCGTTCGTCGTCGGTGATCGCGAACTGCTCGGAGAAGTTCGCGAGGATGCACAGCCCGTCGGAGCCGGCATCGATCATGAAGTCGACCGCACGCTTCTGGCTCGCGAGGTCGAGCTCGCCGGTATCGGTAAACGTCGTCGGGACGACGGGGAAGATGCCGCGGTAACGCGGCGTGCTGCTCGATGTCATGTTTCGCGTCCTGCGCCGGCCCTGGTAGCGACCGGCCGTCTTGCGTTCACGGTTTCACGAAGCGCGGACCGGGAAGGTCCGCAACCGGCGGCGCACGTCGCGCCGCCTGCCGCTCAATGCGAATGGCTCGGCACGTCCGCGCCGCGCGTGCCGACCAGGAAGTCGAGGTCGCACCCCTCGTCGGCCTGCAGCACGTGATCGATATACAGCCGCGCGTAACCGCCCTTGCCGAGCTGGCCGGCCACGCCCGGCGCGGCGGTCGGATCGACGTCCGACAGGCGGCGCTGCAGTTCGTCGTCCGGAATGTCGAGATGCAGCGTGCCGGCCTCGCAGTCGAGCTCGATCCAGTCGCCGTTGCGCACCGCCGCGAGCGGCCCGCCGGCGGCCGCTTCCGGCGCGACGTGCAGCACGACCGTGCCGTATGCGGTGCCGCTCATCCGCGCATCGGAAATCCGCACCATGTCCTTCACGCCCTGGCGTAGCAGCTTCGGCGGCAGTCCCATGTTGCCGACCTCGGCCATGCCCGGATAACCGCGCGGCCCGCAGTTCTTCAGCACCATCACCGAGCTCGCATCGATGTCGAGCGCTTCGTCGTTGATCGTCGCCTTGTAGTGGTCGAGGTTCTCGAACACCACCGCGCGGCCGCGATGCTTGAGCAGTTCGGGGCTCGCCGCCGACGGTTTCAGCACCGCGCCGCGCGGCGCGAGGTTGCCGCGCAGGATGCGGATGCCGCCGTCCTCGATCAGCGGCCGGTCGAGCGGGCGGATCACTTCGTCGTCGTAGTTCGGCGCTTCGCGCACGTTGTCCCACAGCGACTTGCCGTTCACCGTCAGCGCGTCCGGATGCGGCAGCAGCCCGCCTTCGCCGAGGCGGCGCAGCACGGCCGGCAGGCCGCCCGCGTAATAGAACTCCTCCATCAGGAAGCGCCCCGACGGCATCAGGTCGACGATCGTCGGCGTGTCGCGGCCGATGCGCATCCAGTCTTCCAGTTCGAGCGGCACGCCGATGCGGCCCGCGATCGCCTTCAGGTGGATCACCGCATTGGTCGAGCCGCCGATCGCCGCGTTCGCGCGAATCGCGTTCTCGAACGCCGCGCGCGTCAGCACCTTCGACAGCACGAGCCCTTCGAGCGCCATCTCGACAATGCGGATGCCCGACATGTGCGCGAGCACGTAGCGACGCGAATCGACGGCCGGAATCGCCGCGTTGTGCGGCAGCGCGACGCCGAGCGCCTCGGCCATGCACGCCATCGTCGACGCGGTGCCCATCGTGTTGCAGGTGCCGGCCGAGCGCGACATGCCGGCTTCGGCCGACAGGAAGTGATGGAGGTCGATCTCGCCGGCCTTCAGCGCTTCGTGCAGCTGCCATACGGCCGTGCCCGACCCGATGTTCTTGCCTTCCAGCTTGCCGTTCAGCATCGGGCCACCCGACACGACGATCGCCGGCACGTCGCAGCTCGCCGCGCCCATCAGCAGCGCGGGCGTCGTCTTGTCGCAGCCGGCGAGCAGCACGACCGCGTCGATCGGGTTGCCGCGGATCGCCTCCTCGACGTCCATCGACGCGAGGTTGCGCGTGAGCATCGCCGACGGCCGCAGGTTCGATTCGCCGTTCGAGAACACCGGGAACTCGACCGGGAAGCCGCCCGCCTCGGAGATCCCGCGCTTCACGTGCTCGGCGAGCTTGCGGAAGTGCGCGTTGCACGGCGTCAGTTCGGACCACGTGTTGCAGATGCCGATGATCGGCCGGCCGTCGAACTCGTGATCGGGAATGCCCTGGTTCTTCATCCAGCTCCGGTACATGAAGCCGTTCTTGTCGTTCGTGCCGAACCATTGCGCGGAGCGCAGCCTGGGTTTTGTTGCCGACATCGTCAGTCCTGTGGTGACGGGATACCGGCGCAGTCTAGGCAGAATTTTGATAACTGGCTAATGACGTTTTTGGCGATTACGATATCAATTCCAATATCGATATAAACCCGTACGATGCCCGAAGCCAGTCCGTGGGGAAACCGCGGCCGCCTGAAGACGCGCCAGCTCCTGCTGGTCGTCGCGCTCGCCGACGAAGGCAGCATTCATCGCGCGGCGGCCGCGCTGAACATGACGCAGCCGGCCGCGTCGAAGCTGCTGCGCGAACTCGAGGAATCGATCGGCGCGGTGCTGTTCGAGCGGCTGCCGCGCGGGATGCGGCCGACGCTCTACGGCGACGCGCTGATCCGCCATGCGCGCGCGGCGCTCGGCAGCCTCGACCAGGCGCACGAGGAGCTGGCCGCGCTGAAGGCCGGCCATCTCGGCCACGTGGCGGTCGGCGCGATCACGTCGCCCGGGCTGCGGCTCGTGCCGCCGGCCGTCGCCGCGGTGAAGGGCACGCATGCGGGCCTGCACGTGTCGGTCGAGATCGACACCAGCAACGTGCTGCTCGAACATCTCGCGCAGGAAAAGATCGACATCGTGCTCGGCCGGCTCTCCGCCGAACACGACAAGCTGCGCCTGCGCTACGAGCCGCTGACCGGCGAGTCGGTGGCCGCCGTCGTGCGGCCCGGCCACCCGCTGCTCGCACACGCGCCGCTGTCGCTCGCCGACGTGCAGCGCGCCGCGTGGGTCGTGCCGCCGGCCGGCAGCGTGCTGCGTCACCGCTTCGAGCTCGTGTTCCAGCGCGCGAGCCTTGCGCCGCCCGCGAACCTCGTCGAGACGGCGGCGCTGCTGTTCATCACGCAGTTGCTCGAACAGAGCGACATGATCGCGGTGCTGGCCGAGGACGTCGCGCACTACTACGCGCGGCACGGGATCGTCACGGTGCTGCCGCTGGAAATGGATTGCCGGATGGACGATTTCGGGATCATCACGCGCACCGACCGGCTCCATTCGCCGGCCGTCGCGGTGATGGCGGACGCGATTCGCGCGGCTGCGCGGGAGGTGTACGGCGTCGCGCCGTGACGATGCGGCGGGGGTTCCCTACGCCGCGGCGAACTCGATCACCGGTTCGCAGCGGATCGGGAAATTGACCGAGTTAGCTATATAGCACTTCGCATGCGCATCGTGATGCAGATGCCCGGCCAGTTCACGATCGTCGCCGGCCTGGATGGTCACATGCGGGCGCAGCACGATTTCGGTGAAACGGCCTTCCCCGGCGCCGTCGAGCATCGTGCCTTCGGCGTTGTCGGCATAGGCCAGCACGCGAATGCCGGCCTCGGAACACAGATGCAGATACCAGAGCTTGTGGCACGCCGATGCCGACGCGAGCAGCAGGTCTTCGGGGTTCCAGCGCGACGCGTCGCCGCGGAACGCCGGATCCGACGAACCGGGAATATCCGGCTTCGAGCCCGCCCGGATCACGTGATCGCGCCCGTACTCGCGATACCCCGACGTGCCGGTGCCGCGATTGCCCGTCCACTCCACCGCGACGCGATATTTGTGCTCGCCTGCTGCCATCTCGCTCTCCATTGATGTCGGTTGCCTCGACCGTGTCGGATGCCGTTTTGCAGCATCCGCCTGCCTGGCCGCCATTGTGGCACTGGATGGCCATTTGGTATACCATTATTCCAAATCGACGAAACACGCAGGCATGGAAGCCAAACTCGACTCCACGGCGGACGCGGTCGCAGCGTCGCTGCGCGACATGATCATCAACGGCGAGCTTTCGGCCGGCGAACGGCTGGTCGAGCGCGATCTCGCCGAACGGTTCGGCATCAGCCGGATTCCGATGCGCGAGGCGATCCAGCGGCTGGAACGCGAAGGATTGCTGGATATCTTCAGGAATCGCGGCGCCGTCGTGCGGATGCTGAGTGCGTCCGACGTGCAGGACATCTACGATCTTCGCGTGCTGCTCGAAGGCGACGCGATCTATCGGAGCGTGAAACGTCTGGACGACGAGACGCTCGCGCGCGCCGAACTCGTGCATCGCCTGCTCGGCGACGCGAGCGTGCCGCGCCGGCAGGGCGAACTGAATCGCGAATTCCACGCGTTGCTGTATGCGGGTTGCGGCAATGCGCGGCAGCTGAAGTCGATTGCCGAACTGCGCAGCCAGGTCGAACGTTACGAGCGCCTGCAGACGACGCTGCTCGCCGATACGCCGTCGTTCCAGGTCGAGCACGAAGCGATTCTGCAGGCGTGCCGCGCACGCGATGCGCGGGCGGCACGCTCGATGACGGTCGCGCATCTCGAGTCGGCGAGACGCATCGTGATGCGGCTCGTCGAAGGCGCTTGAGACCGGTGCGCGCCGGTTCGCCCCGCGCTATGCCGCGCGCGGCGCCTGCCCGGTCGTGCCGCGCACCCTCAGTTTCGGCAACGACGCGACACGCATGCGCGGCGCCTCGTCGCTCCATCCGCCCGCCTCGCGCAATGTATTGAGCAGTTCGACCGCGAGGCCGGCCGCCTCGGCAGTCGGGATCGCGACGGTCGTCAGCGTCGGGCGCGTGTCGCTGGCCAGATGAATGTCGGTCATCCCGACGATCGACAGATCGTCGGGCACGCGCCTGCCACGGTCGGCCGCCGCATGCATCGCGCCGATCGCCGGCAGGTCGTTGGTGGCCACCAGCGCGGTCAGGCGCGGATGCGCATCGAGCAGCCGCCCCGCCGCGCGCACGCCGCCTTCGATCGAATCGGGCTCGGCCGCGACGACCGACGCGTCGAGCCCGGCCTCGCGCATCACGTCGACGAACCCGTCGTAGCGCGCCGCCTGCACGCCGCTTGCCGACCCGCCGACGATCACGCCAATCCGCCGGTGGCCGAGTTCGAGCAGATGCCGTGTCGCGATCCGTCCCGCCTCGCGGAAATCGATCGCCACGCACGGCAGGCCGTCGGGCGGCGCCTCGGGCCGCTCCCACAGGCACAGCACGACCGGCACGCCGCGCCGCGCGACGTCGAGCAGATCCGGCAGGTGCAGGTTCGCGTTGGTCACGAGAATCCCTTCCGAGATCGTGCCGGCGATCTGGTCGAGATACGCGCGCCCCTGCAACGGATCCTCATTCGTATTGCAGACGATCAGGAACTGCCCGTTGCGGCGCACCGCCCGTTCGACCGCCAGCGCGAATTCCGGGTAGAACGGGTTCGCGATGCTCGACACCATCAGCGCGACCGTCGGCGCGCGCCCTTCCGCCAGCGCCCGCGCGGCGAGATGCGGCCGGTACCCGAGCGCCTCGACGGCTTCCAGCACGCGCGCCCGCGTCGCCTCGCCCACCCGGCCGCGGCCGCGCAGCACGTTCGACACCGTCGCGGCCGTCACGCCGGCGCGACGCGCCACTTCATCCAGGGTTGCCATCGTTTGCTCACTATATGAGACGTCGATCCAATATTTGCTTCGCTTACCGAAGCGGCGCACTATCGCCGCACACCTTGCCGCCGCCCGACGGGCGCGACTCGGACGCGATCGCATCGCCCCTTTTTTTGATCGCGATGATTAAGCGCTTAATCATGCAATACGGCGCATTAAAACATGGAGCGGAGACAATGGCGAGCATCTCGATGCGGCGCGTGCAGAAAGCCTACGGCGATCACGCACCGGTGATACGCGACGTCGATCTGGAGATCGGTGCGCACGAGTTCTGCGTGTTCCTCGGGCCGTCCGGTTGCGGCAAGTCGACGCTGCTGCGCATGATCGCCGGGCTCGAGGACCTGAGCGCGGGCGAACTGTCGATCGACGGCCGCCGCGTCGACGACGTGCCGGCCGCCGAGCGCGGCGTCGCGATGGTGTTCCAGAGCTACGCGCTGTTTCCGCACATGACGGTGTACGAGAACATGGCGTTCGGGCTGAAGCTCGCACGGGTGCCGAAAGCCGAGATCGACCGCAAGGTGCGCGACGCCGCGCGCATCCTGCAGCTCGACACGCTGCTCGACCGCAAGCCGAAGGCGCTGTCCGGCGGCCAGCGGCAGCGCGTCGCGATCGGCCGCGCGATCGTGCGCGAGCCCGGCGTGTTCCTGTTCGACGAACCGCTGTCGAATCTCGACGCGGCGCTGCGCGGCCAGACCCGCATCGAGATCGCGCGGCTGCACCGGCAGTTCGAACGCGCGAGCGTCGTCTACGTGACGCACGACCAGACCGAAGCGATGACGCTCGCCGACAAGATCGTGCTGCTGCACGCCGGCGCGGATACCGCGCAGCACGGCAGCATCGCGCAGGTCGGCGCGCCGCTCGACCTCTACCACCATCCGGCCAGCCGCTTCGTCGCGGGTTTCATCGGGTCGCCGCGCATGAACTTCCTGCCGGCCGTCGTGACCGCGTGCGACGCGCATCGCACGACCGTCACGCTCGTGCCGTCCGGCGAGACCTTCGCGCTGCCGCGCGACGGCTCGGCACTTGGCGCCGGCGCCGCCGTGACGCTCGGCATTCGCCCCGAACACCTGACGCTCGGCGTCGCGCTCGACGCCACGACGCTCGCGCGCGACGTCGCGCTCGTCGAACGCCTCGGCGAACAGACCTACGTGCACCTCGACGGGCCCGGCGGCGCACCGCTGATCGCGAAGGTGCCCGGCGACGCGCAGGTGCGCACCGGCGAGCGCGTGCACCTGCATGCGCCGGCCGCGGCCTGCCATCTCTTCACCGAAGACGGCCGCGCGGTGCCCGCGTGCGCCGACGTCCACGTCCACCACTACGCATAAGGATCGGCATGCGCCTCGGAGTCTGCTACTACCCGGAACACTGGCCGGAATCGATGTGGGCCGATGACGCCCGCCGGATGAAAGCGCTCGGCATCGAGCAGGTGCGGATCGCCGAATTCGCGTGGAGCCGCATCGAGCCGTCGCCGGGCGAATACGACTGGGGCTGGCTCGACCGCGCGGTCGACGTGCTCGGCGCGGCCGGCCTCGAGATCGTGATGTGCACGCCGACCGCGACGCCGCCGAAATGGCTGGTCGACCGCCATCCCGACATCCTAGCGATCGGTGCCGACGGCCGGCCGCGCGCGTTCGGCTCGCGCCGCCACTACGACTTCTCGTCGCCGACCTATCTGGAAGCGTCGCGGCAGATCTGCACGGCCGTCGCCGAACGCTACGGCCGCCATCCCGCCGTGCGCCACTGGCAGACCGACAACGAACTCGGCTGCCACCAGACCGTCGTCAGCTACTCGCCGGCCGCGCTCGCGCGCTTCCGTGCGTGGCTGAAGGCGCGCTACGGCACGATCGACGCGCTGAACCGCGCATGGGGCACCGTGTTCTGGAGCATGGAGTATCGCCATTTCGACGAAATCGACGCGCCCGTCGGCACCGTGACCGAAGCCCATCCGTCGCATCGTCTCGATTACCGGCGCTTCGCATCCGACGAAGTCGCGCGCTATCACCGGATGCAGGTCGACGTGATCCGCGCGCATTCGCCGGGCCGGCCGGTCGCGCACAACTTCATGCAGCTGTTCACCGAGTTCGATCACTACGAGGTGGCGCGCGACCTCGACATCGCGACGTGGGACAGCTACCCGCTCGGCGCGCTCGAGGAGCTCTGGTTCGCGCCCGACGTGAAGGCGCGCTGGCTGCGCACCGGCCATCCGGATTTCGCGTCGTTCAATCACGATCTGTATCGCGGGATGTCGAAGCTGCCGTTCTGGGTGATGGAACAGCAGCCGGGGCCCGTGAACTGGGCCCAGTGGAACCCCGCGCCGCTGCCGGGCATGGTGCGCCTGTGGAGCTGGGAAGCGTTCGCGCATGGCGCCGGCTGCGTGTCCTACTTCCGCTGGCGGCAGGCGCCGTTCGCGCAGGAGCAGATGCATGCGGGCCTCAATACGCCGGACAACCGGCTCGACGAAGGCGGCCGCGAGGCGCAGCGCGTCGCACGCGAAATCGCCATCGTGCTCGATGCCGGCGCCGATGCCGACGCGAACGGCACGGTGCGCGCCCCGGTCGCGCTCGTGTTCGACTATGAAGCGAAGTGGCTGTTCGAAGTGCAGCCGCAAGGCGCCGATTTCCACTACCCGCGTGTCGCGTTCGACTACTACTCGGCGCTGCGCTCGCTCGGCCTCGACGTCGACATCGTGTCGCCGCACGCGCCGCTCGACGGCTATCGCCTCGTCGTCGTGCCGCCGCTGCCCGTCGTGCCGGACGATTTCGCGGCACGGCTCGCCGCCTCGGGCGCGCATGCGGTATTCGGGCCGCGTACGGGTTCGAAGACCGTCGACCTGCAGATTCCGCCGACGCTGCCGCCCGGCCCGCTCGCGTCGATCCTGCCGGTGCGCGTGTGGCGCGTCGAATCGCTGCGGCCGAACGTGACCGAGCGGATCGACGGCACGTTGCGCGACGGCTCGCCGCTCGCGGGCGACGCGCGCCACTGGCGCGACTTCGTCGAGCTCCACGACGAAACGCGCAGCGTCGTGCATGCGCGTTTCGCCGACGGTCATCCGGCCTGCGTGTCGCATGGCGCGCTGCACTACTGGGCCGCGCTGTTCGACGCCGCGACCACCGCGAAGCTGTTCGCCGACGTCGCGACCGACGCGGGCCTCGCGCCGACGCCGCTCGGCGACGGCGTGCGGGTGAGCCGGCGCGGCGGCCTGACCTACGTTTTCAACTACGGCAACGCGCCGCACACGATCGATGCGGTGCCGCCGTCGGCGTTCGTGCTCGGCGCCGCGCAAGTCGAGCCGCAGGACGTGGCCGTGTATCGAAGCCGTTCGTAGCCCCCCGCCACCGGCGCCGCGACGCGCCGGTCACGCACAAGACGACACACTGGAATGGAGACACGCATGACACATCGCCCCCTTCGCGCCGCCGCCCGGCTCGCCGCGGCCGCCACCGTCGCGTTCGCATCGCTCGGCACGACGGCGCCCGCCGATGCCGGCACGCTGACCATCAATATCGCGTTCAAGGGCGCGAGCCAGCGCGCGGTCTGGCAATCGACGCTCGACGCGTTCCACAAGGCGCATCCCGACATCGACGTGAAGGCGACCTTCGTCGACGAGGAAGCGTACAAGGTGCAACTCCCCGCGTGGCTGACGACCGTCGCGCCGGACGTCGTGAACTGGCACGCGGGCGAGCGGATGGCGTACTACGCGAAGCGCGGGCTGTTCGAGGACCTGAGCGGCGACTGGACCAAGAACGGCTGGGGCGCGATGTACGCGTCGACGCGCGATGCCTCGTCGTACAACGGCAAGCAGTATGCGGCGCCGACCGTCTACTACTCGTGGGGGCTGTTCTACCGCAAGGACCTGTTCCGCAAGGTCGGCATCGCCGACGAGCCGAAGACGTGGGACCAGTTTCTCGACGCGTGCAAGAAGCTGAAGGCGGCCGGCATCACGCCGGTCGCGATCGGCGGCCGCGACGCGTGGACGCTTGCCGGCTGGTTCGACTATCTCGACCTGCGCCTGAACGGCAACGCGTTCCACCAGCAACTGATGGCCGGCGACGTGCCGTACACCGACCCGCGCGTGAAGAAGGTCTACACGACGTGGAAGTCGCTGATCGACGCCGGCTACTTCATCGACAACGCGCTGTCCTACGATCTCGACGGCGCGCAGCCGTTCCTGTTCCAGGGCAAGGCCGCGATGATGCTGATGGGCACCTTCATCGCGGCGGGCTTTCCGCCGAACGTGAAACCGGAAATGGGCTACTACCGCTTCCCGATCATCGACCCGAAGGTGCCGACCGCCGAGGACGGCCCGGTCGAATCGCTGCACATCCCGACCAAGGCGAAGAACAAGGCCGATGCGCGCACGTTCCTCGCATTCGTCGAAACGCCCGAGATGGGCGCGAAGCTCGCGGAAGGGCTCGGCTCGCTGTCGGCCAACAGCAAGTCGCCCGAGCCGGCCGATCCGGTCTCGCGCATCGGGTTCCGGATTCTCGCCGACACGAAGGGCGGCGTCGCGCAGTTCTACGACCGCGACATGACGAAGGAAATGGCCGACGAAGGGATGAAAGGCATGCAGCAGTTCGTCGCGAATCCCGCGCAGCTCGATACGGTGCTCGCGCAACTCGAACAGACCCGCAAGCGGATCTACAAGAAGTGACCGCGTGACCCAACCGGCGGCCGCGCGCCGCCCTGTCCGTTCAGGAGGCTTGCCGTGTCCAGTCCGATCACGTCCCCCCCGCGCGCCGGCACCGCGCCGCCGCCGCGCGGGACATCCGCCGCCGCGTTGCCCGCGCGCCGCCCGTCGCCCGCCGTGCGGCGGCAACGGCGCGCCGCGTGGCTGTTTCTCGCGCCGGCCTGCGCGATGGTGGCCGTCTATGTGATCTGGCCGATCCTGTCGACGCTGTGGCTGAGCCTGTACAACTGGGACGGGATGACCGAGCGCACGTTCGTCGGTCTCGCGAACTATGCCGAACTGGTGCAGGCGCCGACCTTCTACACGGCGCTGCGCAACAACGTGATCTGGCTCGCGCTCTTCATGCTCGCGCCGCCGCTCGGCCTCGCGCTCGCGCTGTACCTGAACCAGGCGGTCGGCGGCATCCGCCTCGTGAAATCGCTGTTCTTCGCGCCGTTCGTGCTGTCCGGCGTGGTCGTCGGCCTGATCTTCTCGTGGTTCTACGATCCGACCTTCGGGCTGCTCGCGTTGATCGTCGGGCACGGCATCCCGGTACTCGGCGACGCACGCTACGCGACGCTCGGCGTCGTGTTCGCCGCGCTGTGGCCGCAGACGGCGTACTGCATGATCCTGTACCTGACCGGCCTCACGTCGGTCAACCCGGAACAGATCGAGGCCGCGCGGATGGAAGGCGCGCGCGGCTTCGCGCTGCTGTGGCACGTCGTGCTGCCGCAGCTGCGGCCGACCACCTTCATGGCGATCGTCGTCACGGTGATCGGCGCGCTGCGCAGCTTCGACCTGATCTCGGTGATGACGAGCGGCGGCCCGTTCGAGAGTTCGACCGTGCTCGCGTATTACATGTACGACCAGGCGATCAAGTATTACCGGCTGGGCTATTCCGCGTCGATCGCCGCCGTGCTGTTCGCGATCATGCTCGTCTACATCGTGTTCCAGTTGCGCCGCATGCTGCGCAACGAGCAGTGACCCACCAGAGAGGCTTCATCATGTTTCCGACGCCCGTTGCCCAATGGAAGCCCGTCTCGCGCCGGCTGTACAAGCTGTCGCTGCCCGTCGCGCTGCTGATCTGGCTGATGCCGATGATCGCCGTGTTCGTCACGTCGGTGCGCTCGACCGAAGAACTCGTCGAAGGCCACTACTGGGGCTGGCCGCGCCGCTTCGCGATGGTCGAGAACTACCACGACGCGCTGACGACGTCGCCGATGCTGCATTACTTCTGGAACAGCGTGCAGATCACGGTGCCGTCCGTGATCGGCTCGATCGCGCTCGCGGCGATGGCCGGCTTCGCGCTCGCGACCTACCGGTTCCGCGGCAATACCGCGCTGTTCGGCACGTTCGTCGCCGGCAACTTCGTGCCGGTGCAGGTGCTGATGATTCCGGTGCGCGACCTGTCGCTGAGGCTCGGCGTGTTCAATACGGTCGAAGCGCTGATCCTGTTTCACGTCGCGTTCCAGACCGGGTTCTGCACGCTGTTCCTGCGCAACTTCATCAAGCAGTTGCCGTTCGAGCTGATCGAGGCGGCGCGCATCGAAGGCGCGGGCGAATGGACGGTGTTCTGGCGCATCGTGCTGCCGCTGATCCGGCCCGCGCTGGCCGCGCTGGCGATTCTCGTGTTTACGTTCGTGTGGAACGACTACTTCTGGGCGCTGTGTCTCACGCAGGGCGACGAGGCCGCGCCGATCACCGCCGGCGTCGCGGCGCTGAAGGGGCAATGGACGACGTCGTGGAATCTCGTGTCGGCCGGGTCGATTCTCGCCGCGCTGCCGTCGGTCGCGATGTTCTTCGCGATGCAGAAGCATTTCGTCGCGGGGCTCACGTTCGGCGCGACGAAAGGCTGAACGCGCGCCGCAAGCGTTTTTCGCATCTCCCCCTCCGCATCGTGAGGTTGCCCGCTTCGGCGGGCTTTTTTCATGCCGTGCGGATTGGAAGGCGATGCCGCTCGATGTCACCTGTCAGCGCGCCTGCCCTGGCGCAGGCGCTCGACGATCACGACCTCCGTGTCGTCTCGCGCCCGCAACGCGAGCCACGTTTCATCGCGAACGGCGATGCCGTCGCGTTGCGCCAGCCTGATCGGCCCGACGTCCAGCCGCCCGTGATCCGCAACCAGATAGGCGGCGCCCGGTAGCGGCAACCCGTGCTGCATCGTCGTGCCTTCGCGCAGCATCGCGATACGCACACGTGCGTCGGCGTGAAGGGGCAGCGCGCCGGCGCGAACATCGTCTGGATCGCCGCTCGCCACCGTCACGAATCGGCCGTCGCGACATCCGGGCGAACAGACGCGCGTCGCGCAGCGCGCGGTGCCGGCCGGTGTGCGCGGACGCAGCCAGATCCGGAACTGCCGCGCGGGTACGTTTTCCTCGTTGCGCTCGGCGTGATGAAACGCCGCGCCGGCACTCGTCACATGGACGGAATCGGCGACCAGACGCACGCGATTGCCCGCGTCGTCCTCGTGCGTGATGGCGCCCGAACGCACCCATGTGACGATCTCGACGTCGCGGTGAACCTGCATGCCGAGGCCCGAGTGCGGCGCGAATTCGACGTCGTCCCATCCGTAGAGCGGGCCGGGCAGCGCAGGGTCGACGCCCTCGCGGAAATGCCGGCGGGCGTCGACACCGCCGCGCCGCAGCACGCCCAGCGCAAGAAAAGGCCGATGTTCGATCATGATGAAGCTCGATTCGGGTACGCCGGGTGCGGATCGCGATCGTCGAAGACCGCGTCCCCCACACCCCGGGCGCCCCGGCAACGCTCAGATCTGCTGCTGACCGCCATCGACGAACAGTTCGATGCCGTTCACGAAGCTCGCGTCGTCCGAGGCCAGGAACAGCGCCGCGCTGGCGATCTCGCCGGGCTCGCCGAGCCGCCCCATCGGGATCTGCGCAGCCAGATAATCGGCCAGCCCCTGGCGCTGCGCGGCGTCGTCGCCGGCAAGATCCAGCAGGCCCGGCGTACGGGTCGCGCCCGGGCTGATCGTGTTCACGCGCACACGGCGGTCCTTGAGGTCGAGAATCCAGCTGCGCGCAAACGCCCGCACCGCCGCCTTCGAAGCCGAGTACACGCTGAACGCGGCAGTGCCCGCGCTACCGGCCGTCGAGCCGGTGAGAATCACCGATGCGCCCTCGGCAAGCAGCGGCAGCGCTTTTTGCACCGTGAACAGCACGCCCTTCACGTTGCGATCGAAGGTGTCGTCGTAGTGCGCTTCGGTGATGTTGCCAAGCGGCAGCATCGAACCGCCGCCGGCGTTCACGAACAGCACGTCGAGGCGGCCCTGTTCTTCCTTGATTTGCGCATACAGCGCGTCGAGTTCATCGAGCCGGGTGGAATCCGAACGGACGCCGGTCGCGTTGCCGCCGGCTTCGCGAATGCCTTTCACGGCGGCATCGAGTTCCGCCTGTCGGCGGCCCGTGAGATAGACGTGCGCGCCTTCGGCCGCGAAGCGTTGCGCGGTGGCGAGGCCGATGCCGCTGGTTGCGCCGGTGACGAGTGCGATCTTGTTGTCGAGTTTGCGTGCCATGGTATTGCTCCTTTCGATGAGTCGGTGATGTTTGCGTCGCAGCGGCTTGCTGCGATGTGAGGAGAATATCGACGGCCTTATCTTTTCGAAATAGAATTGATTGCAATCAAACGTTGCATAAATGAAAAGACAAGGACATGGCTCAACTTCCCGATTTCGAAGGGCTCGCGATGTTCGCGAAGGTGGCCGAGCACGGATCGTTCGCAGCCGCGGCGCGCGCGACCGGCGTATCGGTCGCCACGGTCTCGCGCGGCGTGGCCCGCCTGGAGGACCGGCTGGGTGCACGGCTGTTCAATCGCACGTCGCGTCAGCTCTCGCTCACCGAGTTCGGCCGGACGATCAGCGAGAAAGCCGGCGAGATCTATCGCCAGGCCGAGGAGGCGGAAAGCTCGGCGCGCGAAATGTCGGTACAGCCGCGCGGGCTGGTGCGGCTGGCCGTGCCGATGTCGTACGGGCTGCGCTGGGTCGCGCCGTTGCTGCCCGGCTTCTTTCGCGCATACCCGGAGGTGTCGATCGACCTGCATCTGTCGGACGCGTCGGTCGATCTGGTCGGCGACGGGTTCGACGCCGCCCTGCGTATCGCCGCGCTGCCGGATTCGTCGCTGGTCGCCCGGCGGCTGTGCGCGGTCACGCAATACGTGGTGGCGTCGCCGGAGTATCTGCGGCGCGAAGGGCGGCCCGCGCATCCGCGCGAACTGGCGAACCGTCCGTGTCTCTCGTACGCGTACCGTGCACGCAGCGCCGTGTGGCGCTTCACGAACGACGCGGGCGAGGAGGAACCGGTGATGCCGGCGGGCCCGCTGCGCGTGACGAACGCCGATGCGCTGCTGCCCACGCTGCTCGACGGCCTGGCGATTGCCGAACTGCCCGAGTTCATCGCCGGCGAATATCTGGCCGACGGGCGTCTCGAAGCGATCCTCACCGACTGGTCGCTGACGAAGGGCGGTCTTTACTTCGTGACGCCGTCGGCGCGCGCGCGACCGGCGAAGGTCGCGGCGCTGTCCGATTACTTCGCCGAACATCTGAGCGATCCGACCTGGCGATGGCCGAAGTGACGGCCTGGACAACGGGTCGAGCAACGCGCGTCATGGCACGCATGCAACGACGGGCTTCAAGCACGTCCACCGCCTGACGGTTTGTCGTGGCCGTCGGCCATGGCTACGCCCGTCCGCGCGCGACGTACGCACGACCTGTTTCAGCAAACGTCGACGCACGCCGAACAGGCCGCAGTTGCCGGATGCAGCCGGATCGGCTGACCGACTTTGAAAGGACCGATCCGGATTACCTGGACGGTTTGCCCCGGCCGCCGGCAGGCTTGCCCGCTGGCTTGCCGCCAGGTTTGCCGCCAGGTTTGCCGCGCGGCTTTTTCACGCTGAACGGACTGCCGACGGTGTAGTCCGGCCCGCCGTCGGCCGGCTTCGCATGCTGCGCCGCAGGCTTGCGCTGCCCTTCGCCGCCCGGCGATCGCGGCTTCTTGCCGGGCGCCGGCTTGGCAACCGGCGCGGCGTGCTGCACCTTGGGCTTCTTCGGTTTTTTAGGTTTCTTGATGATCTGCCCCGTCGCGCTCGTCTCCGGCACGCGGTGTTCGGCTTCGAAACCCGGCTCTTCCTCGCGCCGCAGCGTTTGCCGGATCAACGCTTCGATCGCGGCCAGTTGCGGCGCTTCATCGGCACACACGAGCGACACGGCCACCCCGCTGGCACCCGCGCGGCCGGTCCGGCCGATGCGGTGCACGTAGTCCTGCGCGACGATCGGCAGATCGACGTTGATCACCAGCGGCAGATCGTCGATATCCAGCCCGCGCGCCGCCACATCGGTGGCGACCAGCATCTGTACTTCGCGTGCCTTGAAGCGCTCCAGCGCCCGCAGGCGCGCGGGTTGCGGCTTGTCGCCGTGGATGGTGTCGACCGCATAGCCGGCTTCATCCAGCATGGCCGCCAGATAGTCGACACCATTGCGGGTCTTGACGAATACCAGCGCGTGCTCCCAGTTGTTCTCGGCCACCAGGTGCATGAACAGATCGGGCTTGTTCCGCTTGTCGACCGTCACCACCCACTGCTTGATCTTGCTGGCCGTGACGTTGGGCGGGCTGACGCTGATATCGACCGGATTGCGCAGGATGCCCGCCGCCATCGCGCGGATATCGTCGGTAAACGTGGCGGAGAACAGCAGTGTCTGGCGCCGCGTCGGCAACGCGGCGAAGACGGCATTGAGCTCGCGCGCAAAGCCGAGATCCAGCATGCGATCGGCTTCATCCAGCACCAGCGTCTGCACCTGATCGAACTGCACCGCGTTCTGGCGATTGAGGTCGAGCAGGCGGCCCGGCGTGGCAACGAGCACGTCCACGCCCTTGCGCAACTTCATCATCTGCGGGTTGATGCTCACGCCACCGTAGGCGGCCAGGAAACGCAGATCGAGGCCCTTGCCGTACTCGACGAAGCTTTGCAGCACCTGTTCGGCCAGTTCGCGCGTGGGCACCAGCACCAGCACGCGCGCGCGGTTGCTGGATACCGCCGGGCCGTGTTGCACGAGCCGTTGCAACAGCGGCAGCGCAAACCCTGCCGTCTTGCCGGTGCCGGTTTGTGCCGCGGCCATGACGTCCTTGCCGTTCAGCACCGCAGGAATCGCCTTGGCCTGCACCGGCGTAGGTGTCTGGTAATTGAGGCCCTGCAGGTTACGCAGCAGCGGCTCGATCAGGCCAAGCGAGGCAAAAGACATGGACGTATTCCGGGCTAAAACCGCAATTCTAGCGGTTACGGCGCGGGTTGCGCCCCGTGCGCCGCGCCGCGCAGCCACGCCGCCACCGCCCCGATATTCTTCTCGTGCGCGACCAGCATCAACGACAGCGCGTGATGCATGTCCCGATCGGCAAGCGTCGGCAGCAACGTCTGCAGCTTGCGCACGACCCAGCGATGGCCGCGGTTCAGGAATGCCAGCCGCTGCGCCAGATCGTCGATCGCCATCGCCTGCTCGTGGAACGCGCCCGTCGCGCGCGTCGGTACGGCATCGAGCGACCGGATCGCGTCGACGAGCACGCTGCACCCGTGCGCGTCGTCCTGGCGAATGTGCGCGATCAGCCGATGCAGCTCCGGATCGCCGGTTACCTCGGCTGCCGTTTCGGAAGCCACACGTACGCTCGCGCGCTCGGCCTCCAGCAGTTCGTCGAGCGTCGCCAGCAGCGCCGTGCGGTCATCTTGCGGATTCGGGCCGGCGTGGGTATCAGGGCCGCCGCCATGCGTCGGCATCGACATGCAGCATCCTCCTGTCGGGATCGATGGCGTAACACGCTCGACGGTACACGGCGCGTATTGCACGAATGTGCCAATCAGCGCGCGCTGCTCGCCGGATACGTCACATCATGATGCATTGGCGTGTCAACCCGCATCGTCAACGCACGTCACTTGATCGACGTCATCGCCCGAACGCACCAGCGCTTGCTCAAGTCCACCCTTCGAGCCGCAACGTCGAACGTACGAGCCGCTGTTCCTCCTGCTCGATCTCGCGCAGATACTCGACGCACTGGCGGATATGTTCGCTCGCGGCCTTGCGTGCCTGGTCGGGCAACCGCCCGGTAACCGCGTTGTAGAGCCGCGCATGCTGGCGGTCGATCTGCTTCTTCAACGGCTCGCGGTGATAGAGGTTGTTCACCGACGCGAACACCGAACTGAGCAGCAGGTCGGTCAGCGACTGCAGCGTATTGACGAGCACGGGGTTGTGCGACGCCTCGCAGATCGCGAGATGGAACGCGTGATCGAGCTTCGCGCGCGCGGCGGGGTCGAGATCCTGCGCGTCGGCCGCCGTCATTTCCTCGTAGCGGCGCCGGATCAGGATGAAATCGGCCGGCGTGCCGCGCAGCGCCGCAAGCCGCGCGGCCTCGGCCTCGAGCATCCCGCGCACCTCGAACAGGTCGTACAGCGTGCGCGGCTGCGAGCCGAGCAGATGCATCATCGGCGTGACCTCGCGCTGCGGGGTCAGGCTCGCAACGAACGAGCCCTTGCCGTGCGCCGTGTCGATGATCCCGCGCGCGTGCAGCAGCTTCATCCCTTCGCGCACGGCCGTACGCGACACGCCGAGCTTCTCGGTCAGCCGCCGTTCGGACGGCAACGCCTGTCCGGCCTTCAGCACGCCGTCGACGATCAGCTGCTCGATCCGCTCGGCGACGACATCGGCCACGCGCCGCGCCGGCCCTTCTCGATCCTGCATTCCCATACTGGTATGACCACTTTGGACGGATATCGCCGATTTTCTCACAAAGCCTTGTTCCTACTGGTTTTTCCTGGCCCGCCACGACTATCTCAAAAGGCTCGATCGAAAAACTGGTACGACCACCTTGAAGACATCTGGACACGCCCGCGCGGCCCGCCAAGAATCCCTTCCTTCCGGCGTGCCGCGCATCGCGCGGCCGCCTGCATGGTGGAGACAGACCGATGAGTTTCATCTACGACGAACGGATCGACGGCGCGCTGGCGACCGTCGACCGTGACACGCTCGTCGCCGCGCTGCATGCGGCGGCGCCCGGCCTCGACGTGCTGCACGAACGCGAGGCGCTCAAGCCGTTCGAATGCGACGGCCTCGCCGCGTACCGCACGGTACCGCTCGCGGTCGTGCTGCCCGACACGGTCGACCAGGTGCGCGCGGTGCTGCGCGTCGCGGCCGCGCACGGCGTGCCGGTCGTCGCGCGCGGCGCGGGCACGGGGCTGTCGGGCGGCGCGATGCCGCTCGAAAAAGGCCTCCTGCTGGTGATGGCGAAGTTCAACCGGATTCTCGACATCGACCCCGATGCCGGCATTGCACGCGTGCAGCCCGGCGTGCGCAATCTCGCGATCTCGCAGGCGGCCGCGCCGCATGGCCTTTACTACGCGCCCGATCCGTCGTCGCAAATCGCATGCTCGATCGGCGGCAACGTCGCCGAAAACGCGGGCGGCGTGCACTGCCTGAAATACGGGCTCACGGTGCACAACATCCTGAAGGTCGAGATCCTGACGATCGACGGCGACACGCTCACGCTCGGCGCCGATGCGCTCGACGCGCCCGGCTTCGACCTGCTCGCGCTGTTCACCGGCTCCGAAGGCATGCTCGGCATCGTCACCGAAGTGACCGTGAAGCTGCTGCCGAAGCCGCCGAGCGTGAAGGTGCTGATGGCGAGCTTCGACGACGTCGCCGAGGCCGGCGTCGCGGTCGCGCGAATCATCGGCGCGGGCGTGATTCCCGGCGGCCTCGAGATGATGGACAACCTCGCGATCCGCGCGGCCGAGGATTTCATCCATGCGGGCTACCCGGTCGATGCGCAGGCGATCCTGCTGTGCGAACTCGACGGCGCGGCGAGCGACGTCGACGAGGATGCCGAGCGCGTCGCCGCGCTGCTGCGCGACGCGGGCGCCACCGAGATTCGCGTCGCGCGCGACGAGGCCGAGCGCCAGCGCTTCTGGGCCGGCCGCAAGAACGCGTTTCCCGCGGTTGGCCGCATGTCGCCCGACTACTACTGCATGGACGGCACGATCCCGCGTCGCGAGCTGCCGCGCGTGCTCGAAGGGATCGCCGCGCTGTCGGCCGAATACGGGCTGCCGGTCGCGAACGTGTTCCACGCGGGTGACGGCAACATGCACCCGCTGATCCTGTTCGATGCGAACCGGCTCGGCGAGCTCGATCGCGCGGAAGCGCTCGGCGGCAGGATCCTCGAGCTGTGCGTCGCGGCGGGCGGCAGCATCACCGGCGAGCACGGCGTCGGGCGCGAGAAGATCAACCAGATGTGCGTGCAGTTCAACGCCGACGAAATCACGTTCTTCCACGCGGTGAAGGCCGCGTTCGACCCGCAGGGGCTGCTCAATCCCGGCAAGAACATCCCGACGCTGCACCGCTGTGCCGAATTCGGCGCGATGCACGTCCATCACGGCCAGCTGCCGTTTCCCGAACTGGAGCGCTTCTGATGCGACGCGACATCGAATCGATCGACGACAGCGCGGCGCTCGTCGCGCAGGTCGACGCGGCGATCCACGATCGCCAGCCGCTGCACATCCGCGGCGCCGGCACGAAGGCGTGCCTCGGCCGCCCCGTCGAAGGCCGCACGCTCGACGTACGCATGCATCGCGGCGTCGTCTCGTACGACCCGACCGAGCTCGTCGTCACCGCGCGCGCGGGCACGCCGCTCGCCGATCTCGAAGCAATGCTCGACACGGCCGGCCAGATGCTGCCGTGCGAGCCGCCGTCGTTCGGCGGCGCGGCGACGGTCGGCGGGATGTTCGCGGCGGCGCTGTCGGGACCGCGCCGCCCGTGGGCCGGCGCGGTACGCGACTTCGTGCTCGGCTGCCGCGTGATCACCGGCCACGCGAAGCACCTGCGGTTCGGCGGCGAAGTGATGAAGAACGTCGCGGGCTACGACGTGTCGCGGCTGCTCGCGGGCAGCTTCGGCTGTCTCGGCGTCGTGACCGAGGTGTCGCTGAAGGTGCTGCCGAAACCGCGCGCGACCGGCGATCTCGCGTTGACGCTCGCGGCCGGCGAAGCCGTTCAGCGCGTCGCCGCATGGCGGCGCGCGGGGCTGCCGCTCGCGGGCGCGTGCCACGCGGACGGCGTGCTGCGCGTGCGCATCGAGGGTGGCGACGGCTCGGTCAAGGCCGCGCGCGACACGATCGGCGGCGATCCGATGGACGACGCCGGGGACGCGTTCTGGGCACGGTTGCGCGACCTTGCGCTGCCGTTCTTCGACGATCCGCGCCCGCTGTGGCGCGTATCGGTGCCGGCTGCCGCGCCGCTCGACGCGTTACCGGGCGCGCAGCTCGTCGACTGGGGCGGCGCGCAGCGCTGGCTGAAGAGCGACGCCGCGCCGGCCGACGTGCAGCGGCTCGCCGCGCAATGGGGCGGCCACGCGACCTGCTTCACGGCGGGCGCCGCACACGCGCCGTTCCAGCCGCTGCCGCCCGCGCTGCTGCGCGTCCACCGGCAGCTCAAGACGCAGCTCGACCCGTACGCGATTTTCAACCCCGGCCGGCTCTACGCCGACTTCTGACGCGAACCCGACCCCGACCCGCCGATGCAAACCAATCTCAGCGAAGCAAGCAAGGCCCTCGCCCGGGCCGACGAAGCGGAAGCGATCCTGCGCGCCTGCGTGCACTGCGGCTTCTGCAATGCGACCTGCCCGACCTACCAGGTGCTCGGCAACGAGCTCGACGGGCCGCGCGGCCGCATCTACCTGATCAAGCAGCTGCTCGAAGGCGAGCCGTGCGGCGAGCGCACGCAACGGCATCTCGACCGCTGCCTGACGTGCCGCAACTGCGAGACCACCTGCCCGTCCGGCGTGCGCTACCACACGCTGCTCGACATCGGCCGAGCGGAAGCCGAGAAGCGCGCACCGCGGCCCGCGCGCGAACGATGGCTGCGCGCGGGGCTGCGTCACGTCGTGCCGCGTCCGGCGACGTTCGCCGCGCTGCTGAAGGCCGGCCGCGCGCTGCGCCCGCTGCTGCCCGGCACGCTGCGGGACAAGATCCCGGCCGCCGTCCCCGCGGCAGCCGCGCGCCCCGCCGCGCGTCACGTCCGGCGCGTGCTGATGCTCGAAGGCTGCGTGCAGCCGTCGCTGTCGCCGAACACCAACGCGGCCGCCGCGCGCGTGCTCGACCGGCTCGGCATCAGCGTCACGCCGGCGCGCGAGGCCGGCTGCTGCGGCGCGACCGAATATCACCTGAACGCGCAGGAGGCGGGCCTGGTCCGCGCACGCCGCAATATCGATGCGTGGTGGCCGGCGATCGAAGCCGGCGCGGAAGCGATCGTGCTGACGGCGAGCGGCTGCGGCGCGTTCGTCAAGGAATACGGCGACCTGTTGCGCTCCGACCCCGTCTATGCGGAGAAGGCGCGGCGCGTCAGCACGCTCGCGCGCGATCTCGCCGAAGTGATCGCGGCCGAGCCGCTCGACGCGCTGGCCGATGGGACGCCGCGCCGCATCGCGGTCCACTGCCCGTGCACGCTGCAGCACGCTCAGCGCCTCGGCGGCGCGGTCGAAAGCGTCCTGACGCGGCTCGGCTTCGATCTGACGAATGTCGCCGACGGCCATCTGTGCTGCGGCTCGGCCGGCACGTATTCGCTGACGCAGCCCGAGCTCGCGACGACGCTGCGCGACAACAAGCTCGATGCGCTCGAAGCCGCGCGGCCGAACCTGATTGTCACGGCCAACGTCGGCTGCCAGACTCACCTGAACGGCGCGGGTCGCACGCCCGTACGCCACTGGATCGAGCTCGTCGACAACCGGCTCGTCAACTGACCGGATTCCGGAGGAATGCCATGCAGACGAAACCCGAACTCGAACTGGCCGATGCCGACCGCATGCTCGCCGCCGCCCGCGCGGAAGCGGAACGCCACGGCTGGGCCGTGTCGATCGCCGTCGTCGACGACGGCGGCCACCTGCTCGCGTTCGCGCGGCTGGACGGCGCGTCGCCGGCCAGCAGCGACATCGCGCAGGACAAGGCGCGCGCGGCGGCGCTCGGCCGTCGCGAGACGAAGGCGTATGAGGATATGATCAACGGTGGCCGCACCGCGTTTCTCAGCGCGCCGCTGAGCGGGTTGCTCGAAGGCGGCGTGCCGGTCACGGTCGGCGGCCGGATTGCGGGCGCGATCGGCGTGTCTGGCGTAAAGTCGGAGCAGGACGCGCAGATCGCCCGCGCCGGCACACAGAGCGTCGCGGAATAACCAGCCAAGCCGCGCGCGCATTTTTCCCCGGGAGGATTAACGATGATCGACCAAGCAGGACTGCAAGTCGCGCCAGCGCTGAGCCAGTTCATTGAAAACGAAGCGCTGCCGGGCACCGGCATCGACAAGGCCGCGTTCTGGAGCGGTTTCTCGGCCCTGGTGCACGACCTCGCGCCGCGCAACCGCGAACTGCTCGCGGAACGCGACCGCCTGCAGCAGGAACTCGACGCGTGGCACCGTGCCCACCCGGGCCCCGTACGCGACCACGCCGCGTACCGTGCCTTCCTCGAACAAATCGGCTACCTCGTGCCGGTCCCGTCGAACGTCGCGGCAGCCACCGCGAACGTCGACAGCGAGATCGCCACGCAGGCCGGCCCGCAGCTCGTCGTGCCGCTGTCGAACGCGCGCTACGCGCTGAACGCCGCGAACGCCCGCTGGGGCAGCCTGTACGACGCGCTGTACGGCACCGACGCGCTGCCCGAAGACGGCGGCGCCGAACGCACCGCGGCCTACAACCCCACGCGCGGCCAGCGCGTGATCGACTACGCGCGCAACGTGCTCGACAACGCAGCGCCGCTCGCGAGCGGCTCGCACCGCGACGCGCTGCGCTATCGCGTGCAGGACGGCCAGCTCGCCGTCGAAACCGCGAAAGGCAACGTATCGCTCGCGCAGCCGGCGCAGTTCGTCGGCTACCAGGGCACGGCCGACGCGCCGTCCGCGATCCTGCTGAAGCACAACGGCCTGCACCTCGAGATCCAGATCGACGCGTCGACGCCGATCGGCCGCGCCGATCTCGCGAACGTGAAGGACATCGTGCTCGAAGCCGCGGTCAGCACGATCATCGACTGCGAGGATTCGGTCGCGGCGGTCGACGCCGACGACAAGGTCCAGCTCTACCGCAACTGGCTCGGCCTGATGCAGGGCACGCTGGCCGAGGAAGTCGCGAAGGGCGGCAAGCACTTCACGCGCCGCCTGAACGCCGACCGCGAGTACACCACGCCCGACGGCGGCACGCTGTCGCTGCACGGCCGCTCGCTGCTGTTCGTGCGCAACGTCGGCCACCTGATGACCAACGGCGCGGTGCTCGACCGCGACGGCAACGAGATCCCGGAAGGCATCCTCGACGGCGTCGTCACGACGCTGTGCGCGCTGCACGACCTGAAGGCCAAGCGCAATTCGCGCACGGGTTCGATCTACATCGTGAAGCCGAAGATGCACGGCCCGGTCGAAGTCGCGTTCGCCGATACGCTGTTCGCGCGCATCGAGGATCTGTACGGCCTGCCGCGCAACACGCTGAAAATGGGCATCATGGACGAGGAGCGCCGCACCAGCGTAAACCTCGCCGCGTGTATCGCCGCGGCGGCCGCGCGTGTCGCGTTCATCAACACCGGCTTCCTCGACCGCACCGGCGACGAGATGCACACCGCGATGGAAGCGGGCCCGATGATCCGCAAGGGCGACATGAAATCGTCCGCGTGGATCCAGTCGTACGAGCGCAACAACGTGCTCGCGGGCCTGTCGGCCGGCCTGCGCGGCCGCGCGCAGATCGGCAAGGGCATGTGGGCGATGCCGGACCTGATGCACGCGATGCTCGAGCAGAAGATCGCGCATCCGCGCGCCGGCGCGAACACCGCCTGGGTGCCGTCGCCGACCGCCGCGACGCTGCACGCGCTGCACTACCACCTCGTCGACGTGCAGGCCGTCCAGCAGGAACTCGAGAAGACGCCGTACGCGAGCGAACGCGACACGCTGCTCGAAGGGCTGCTGACCGTGCCGGTCGTCGAGCGCGCCGCGTGGAGCGAGGCCGAGATCCTGAGCGAGGTCGAGAACAACGCGCAGGGCATCCTCGGCTACGTCGTGCGCTGGGTCGAACAGGGCGTCGGCTGCTCGAAGGTGCCCGACATCCACGACGTCGGCCTGATGGAAGACCGTGCAACGCTGCGCATCTCGAGCCAGCACATCGCCAACTGGCTGCGCCACGGCGTGATCACCGAGGCCTTCGTGCTCGACGTGTTCAAGCGGATGGCGCGCGTCGTCGACCAGCAGAACGCCGGCGACCCGAACTATCGCCCGATGGCGCCCGGCTACGACCAGTCGACCGCATTCAAGGCCGCGTGCGCGCTCGCGCTGCAGGGCACGTCGCAACCGAGCGGTTACACCGAGCCGCTGCTGCACCAGTTCCGCCTCGCGTTCAAGGCGCAACAGCACGGCGCCTAAACCTGCGCATGCGGACCGGTCCGCATGCCGGCCTGACCAAACGGGCGGCCCTCGCGGCCGCCCGTTTTCATATTCGCGTTGACACGGCCACTGCAATCGTCCGCTGAAACCGATAATCGGTACATACCACGTGCATTCAAGTATCTCGGACGCCCGCCGTTAAACCAGTGGAATCGCCGGCCATACGCGGCGCGGCACCCTTTTGCATACCGCAAAGCCTTGTACCGCAACGCTCTGCCCGATATTTGCAAGTCCGTGAATTCACTATAATTTGATCCGGATCAACGGGTCGCAACATTTTCCGCGCACACGAACGCGCGCGTTATACTCCGTTGAATCCACGCCACCCGATTCGCCGGATCGTCGAATCGCGGCAGATGCCACCGGTGAATCGATGATTTACCGGTTAATCCGGCCGCGATTGCCGATAATCGGTGTCAACTTTCTCCGCCGAACGGCGGGAAGGCGCCGGAAGGGCCGCGCACCGGATCGCCGCCGACACGTCATACGAACAATCGCATCGGCCCGCCGCCAGGCGGCGATGCCCATCGATCCACACGGACCATGGCAGAAACCGACTACGCAATGCCCAGCGAATCCGGCCCGACGCGCCGTGTCGCCGCTCATCTGCGCAGGTTCCTGCTGCCGCACCTGATCTTCTATACCGGGCTGCTGATCGCGCTGCTCCTGCTGCTCCTGTGCGGCATCGTGCTGTACGAAGGCCGCATCGACGCGCGCGACCGTTCCATTGCGATGCAGCAGAACCTGGCGCTGATGGCGTCGTGGGACATCGAGCGCAACATCGAGATCTATTCGCTGTCGCTGCAGGCCGTCGTCGAAGGCGCGACCGACCCCGAAGTCGTCAAGCTGCCGATGCCGCTGCGCCGCCAGGTGCTGTTCGACCGCGCGACGACCGCCAAGTACCTCGGCGGCATCTACGTGCTCGACGCGAAGGGCGACATCGCGGTCGACGGCAAGAGCGATGTGCCGCGCAAGGCCAATTTCGCCAACGAGCCGTATTTCGCCGTGCACCGCGACCATCCCGACGTCGGCCTGTACGTCAGCCCGCCGTATCACTCCCGGCTGCGCGGCGGCTCCCCGAGCATCGCCCTCAGCCGGCGGATCGCGAAGCCCGACGGGTCGTTCGGCGGCGTCGCCGTGATGTCGATCCGGCTCGAATATTTCCAGAACCTGTTCTCGCGCCTGTCGCTCGGCGATCGCGGCTCGATCGCGCTGATCAACACGGACGGCAAGATGGTCGCGCGCGAGCCGTACGACCCCAAGATCGTCGGCCGCGACATCAGCCATGCCAGCACGTTCCGGCGCTTCATGACGGCCAACGAAGGCAGCTTCGCCGACACCGCGACGATCGACGGCGTGCGGCGCCTGTACGTGTTCCGGCACCTCGAGCACCTGCCGCTCATCATCATGGTCGCGCGCTCGGAGGCGGACACCTACGCCGCGTGGTACGACCGCGCGATTCCGATCGGCTCCGCGATGGCCGTGCTCGCGATCGGCTTCGTCGGCCTGTCGCTGCTGCTCGACGTGCAGTTGCGCAAGCGCCACCGCGCGGAAACCGAACTGCAGGCGCTCGCGCGCACCGACGGCCTCACGGGCCTCGACAACCGCCGGATGCTCGACGTCACGCTCGCGCGCGAATGGCGCCGCGCCGCGCGCGAGCAGCACGCGCTGTCGCTGCTGTTCATCGACGTCGATTACTTCAAGCGCTACAACGACACGCAGGGCCACCAGGCCGGCGACGACGCGCTCGCCGCGGTCGGCCACTGCATCGCCGGCTGCCTGCGCCGCCCGGCCGACTATGCGGCGCGCTACGGCGGCGAGGAGTTCGTCGTCGTCCTGCCCGACATCGACACGGACGGCGCGGTGACGATCGCCGAGGCGATCCGCACGGGCATCCTCGATCTCGGCATCCGGCATGACGCCGGCACGGCCGGCCGCCTGACCGTGAGCATCGGCGTGACGACGAGCTACCCCGAACGCGACGACGACATACAGGCCGCGCTGAAGCTCGCCGACGACGCGCTGTATCGCGCGAAGGAAACCGGGCGCAATCGCATCGTCGTGCAGACGGCCGCGCCGCCGGACCATTTCGAATCGCGGCGGGCCTGAACGCCCGGGTGCCCGGCGGCGGCGCCGCCCGCGCGCAAAATCGCCGACAATGTCGGCTCGATCCGCCGCCGCGCCGCCGCGCGGCTGACGCGCCCGGCCGGCCCGCGCCGGTTCGCGGCCGCTTCGCACCACCATGAGACTCAAGGCAAAGATCTTCCTTCTGGCCGTCGTGCCGTTCCTGCTCGCGATCGCCGGCATCGGCTTCGGCGTGCGCCAGCAGGCGACGTCGCTCGCGCGCACGCAGCACGCGACGATCCAGGCCGCGTACCTGTCGAGCAAGGAAGTCGAGCTGAAGCACTATGTCGAGCTCGCGACGAGCGCGATCATGCCGCTCTACGACGCGAGCGGCCGCAATGCGCGCGACGACGCGCTGCTGCGCACGCAGGCGCTCGCGATGCTGCAGAAAATGGATTTCGGCCCGGACGGCTATTTCTTCGTGTACGACCTGCACGGCAATGCGCTGATGCATCCGCGCGAGCCCGAACGGGTCGGCCACAACTACTGGTCGATGCGCGACCCGCAGGGCGCGCTGACGATCCAGAAGCTGATCGGCGCGGCGTCGAGCGGCGGCGGCTACGTGCGCTACGCATGGCAGCGACCGTCGACGGGCCGCGTCGCGCCGAAGCTCGGCTACGTCGTCGCGCTCGAACGCTGGGGCTGGATGGTCGGCACCGGCATCTATCTCGACGACGTCGACACCGCGCTGCAGCGCATCGACGCGCGGGCATCCGCGAACATCGAGCGCACGATGAGCTGGCTCACCGCGATCGCGCTGACCGGCGCGGCGGCGATCGCCGTGTGCGCGCTGGTGCTGAACGTCAGCGAGTCGCGCAGCACCGACGCGAAGCTCAAGCTGCTCGCGCAGCGCGTCGTCGAATCGCAGGAGCAGGAGCGTGCGCGGCTGTCGCGCGAGCTGCACGACGGGATCAGCCAGATGATGGTGTCCGCAAAGCTGATGCTCGAATCCGCGCTCGCGCGCTTCGAGCGCGGCACGGCGCGCGTGCCCGAAGCCGAGCAGGCGCTCGCGTCGGGTGTCGGTCGGCTCGGCGACACGCTGCGCGAAGTGCGGCGCATCTCGCATGCGCTGCGGCCGTCGATGCTCGACGATCTCGGCCTCGCGGCCGCGCTCGAACAACTCGTGCGCGAACTCGGCGCCGAAAGCGGCATCGACATCGGCTATACGCAGGTCGCGCACAGCGGCGCGCAGCCGCTGCCCGAGGCCGTCAACACCGCGCTGTTCCGGATCGCGCAGGAAGCGTTGAGCAACATCGTGCATCATGCGCAGGCGTCGCGCGCGGCCGTCACGCTCGACGTCGGCGCGCACGCCGTCACGCTGACCATCGCCGACAACGGCTGCGGCTTCGACGCCGAACGCTCGCAGGCCGACGCGCGCCGCGGCATCGGCCTGCGCAACATGCGCGAGCGCCTCGACGCGCTCGGCGGCACGCTGACGATCGCGTCGCAGGTCGGCCACACGATCGTCGCCGCGCGCGTGCCGCTGCGCGGCGTGACGACACGCCCCATGACAGGAGACTTTCACGCATGAGCGCCCCCGACTCCGCCCGGCCCGCCGCCCGACTGCTGCTCGTCGACGATCATCCGCTCGTGCGCGACGGCCTGCGGATGCGGCTCGAGGCGGCCGACCTGTCGGTGGTCGGCGAAGCCGGCAACGCCGACGAGGCGCTCGCGCTCGCCGCGTCGCTCGAACCCGATCTCGCGCTGATGGACGTCGGCATGAACGGGATGAACGGCATCACGCTCGCGGGCGTGTTCCACGATCGGTTTCCCGGCATCCGCGTGCTGATGCTGTCGATGCACGACAACGTCGAATACGTGACGCAAGCCGTGCGGGCCGGCGCGAGCGGCTACCTGCTGAAGGATTCGCCCGCGAGCGAGATCGTCCGCGCGATCGGCGCGGTGCTGGCCGGACAGACGTTCTTCAGCGAAGGGCTGGCCGCGCGGATGATCCACGCGAGCGCGACCGCGTCGCCGCTCGATCGGCTGACGCCGCGCGAACGCGACATCCTCGATGCGCTGGCGCAAGGGTTGTCGAGCAAGCAGATCGCGCAGCAGACGGGGCTGTCGGTGCGCACGGTCGAAACGCACCGGCTCAACCTGAAGCGCAAGCTGGAGATCGAAGGGCAGGCCGAGCTGATCAAGTTCGCGGTCGAGCATCGGCGGCGGTAGGTCGGTACCCCAAGCGCATCCCCTCACGATTCGCCGTTCAATTTCATACTCGTCCAATCGACCGCTCCCCGGGTCGATGGAATCCTTTCGCTTGCCGCAGCAGGCGACATCGTCATGAGCCGCGCCCTCCCGCGCGTGACGTCGTCACGCGGCACGCGGTATCGCCGGCACGGGTCGGCGACTGGAACCGGGGAGCGAAATCATGAAACGCCGTATCGCGGTGGTCGGCGACGCGCTGGAGACCGGGGGAAGCATCCTTGCCTATGCGGGGCCGACATTCACGTTCGGCAGCCCCGGTCGCCAGGTTGCGTTGATCGGCGGTCTCGCATTCTGCGATGCATGCCAAGGCACCGGACCGATCGCCAAGGCCGGCGGGCCGCGACGTCTCGAATTCATGGGTGAAACGGCCGCCGATGGTGACGTCGTCTTATGCGGCTGCCCAACACCGCCGCGCATCGTCGCGGTCCTCGCCGGCGAATCATGGTGCGATGACATGGCGGAAACGGCAGGCATTGTGACGTCCGGCGAAAATCGGAAAGGCGGTGTCGTGTCGATCATCGCGGGCGCTTACGACGAATCCGTTCACGCCATCGGAAGTGGTGCGTCGACAGGCTATCCGTACGTTATCGAAACGTCGGACGGACGCATCCACTCGGGCCACCTCGATGACAGCGGGCATCTGCCGCGCATTCACACTGCCAGTGAGGATGAATACGTCGTCTATTGGGGCGACGAAGCCCTCGCCCGATCAAGCGGGGACGCATAGTGCCGAACCCGAGGACAACCGTGAAGACAACCGCCGTGCCGGAATCGCACAAGGCAGTCGAGTTGAAGTCCGTGACGTTTTCCGAGCTCTGGAACAACTATGCTCACGGCAACCCGTACGACGATCCGAACGGACAATACAAGAACCAGTGTGCAATCCGGATGAGCGTGACGCTGCACAAGGTCGGCATCGCAATGAAGTCGTTTTCGCAGAAGCGGGTTCGGCCGATGCCGGGCAAACCGACGATAGGCCGCCTTCTCATCGACGGTAAACCGGCCGCGACTCGTGCATACGAGTTCGCCGAATGGTTGAAGCTGCGGCCGGTCGCCGGCGTGCTGCCTCCCGAGAACATTACGGGACCCGATTGGGCACGCAAAGTAGCAGGCCGAACCGGAATTGTCTTTTTCGATGGCTACTGGTTGCAGGACGGCGATTCGCCAGATAATTTGAGCGGCGGGCATATCGACCTCTGGAACGGACGCAGGCTCACCGGTTTCGCATCAGGCATTCGGATTTCATGGAATATAGTCATAGCGGGCTTCTGGTCTGATTTCCGTCACTCAAAAACCATCCTGTTCTTTCCCGTCAAATGAAACTCGTTGCCGCTGTAGCGGGCGCACTTGTCGGCGCAGCCTGCGCGACCTTGTTCTGCTGGGGCGCGCTCTACGCATACGGAACGTTCGTCCTGCATGGCAGGGGCAGTCTTTTCGATACGAACCCGGAAATCGCGAATGCATTCTTCGCAGGATGGGGTGGGCTGTCTGTCATCGTTGCGATCGTCTCGGCGAGCATCGTAACTCGCAGGAAATCACGTTAATTCTCGGACACGCGGCCAAAAATGAAGCGTCGTCACCGGAAACGAATCGTGCGGCATTCGTCGATGTGGTGGTCGACGACTGCCTGCGGATGCTCGGCATCGGCACATGACGCACAGTCAACGCGCAGCCATGAAAAAAGGGCGCCCGAGGGCGCCCTTCATGCATCCGGACCGCGGCCTTGAATCAGCCGTCAGTTCGTCCGCGAATTGTGCTTCTGCAGATACGCGATGAGCCCGTCGATCCCGCCCGACGACAGTTGGCTCTTGAACTGCCCCTGGTACACCTGGATCAGCCACGCACCCGACATGTCGATGTCGTAGATCTTCCAGTCGTTGCCGACCTTGCCGAGACGGTAGCCGACCGACTGGCTGTCGCCCGGCGTCGTGACCGTCGACTGCACGAGCGCGTCGGCGCCCGACGCGCCGCCGGCCTTGAACGAGAACTTCGCGTCCTGGCTGCCGAGCTGCGCGAGCGACGCGGCGTAGGTGCGCGTCATCAGCAGCCGGAACTGCTTGTACAGCTCCTGCTGCTGTTGCGGCGTGGCCTGCTTCCACGCATCGCCGACCGCGATGCGGGTCGTGCGCTCGAAGTTGGTCGCGGGCAGGAAGCGCTGCTCGACGACTTGCGAGACTTTCGCCATGTCACCGCCGCGCGCGGCCGGGTCGGCCTTCATCGCATTGACGGTGCCCTCGACCGCATTGCGGACGATGTCGACCGGCGCGCTCTGCGCGAAAGCGGAAACCGACACGGCGGCGGCCGCGACGAAAGCAAACAGATGACGTTTCATACGGATATCGCACTCGATGGGAAAAAACGACCGGCTCCTTGCATCGGCCGGTGAAGCAAAGTATACCGGGCCCGACGCCCCGGTGCCTCACGGTGACCGACTGTTACCTTTCAGCCGCATTTGTCACAGGCCGCGCGGCCCCGCACCGATTATGTAAATATCCCCATACAAACGAACCGGTCATCGGTACCGATTTCGCCGCCACGAGCAAATCTCCTTCCCGCCCCGAAACCCGCAACGTCACGACCGCCGCCACGCCGCGCCGGTATACTTGGCTACTTTGCCCTTGCCAGCCGCTCCCCACCGCCACATGGTGACATCTCTCATCGTCCGACTCGTCGCATGGTCGGTGCGCCGCCCCGTCTGGGTCGTCGTCCTGTCGCTCGTCATCGCCGCCGTCAGCGGCGTCTACGTCGCGCAGCATTTCAAGATCAACACCGACATCAGCAAGCTCGTCGATGCCGAGCCGCAATGGGCCGCCCTCGGGCAGGCCGTCGACAAGGCGTTCCCGCAACGCAACGGCACGATCCTCGCGGTCGTCGAGGCACCCGCGCCCGAATTCGCGAATGCCGCCGCGCATGCGCTGACCGAAGCACTGCGGAAGGACGCGGCCGCCGGCCGCATCGGCCAGGTCGCCGAGCCCGGCGGCGGGCCGTTCTTCGAGCACAACGGCCTGCTGTTCCTGTCGCCGCAGGAAGTCGCCGATACGACGTCGCAGCTCGCGAGCGCGCGCCCGCTCGTCAACGAACTCGCGAAGAACCCGAGCCTGACCGGGCTCGCCACGACACTGGCCACCACGCTCGGCCAGCCGCTGCTGACGGGCCAGGTGAAACTGCCCGCGATGGCGAAGCTGCTCGCGCGCAGCGCGGCGACGGTCGACGACGTGCTGGCCGGCAAGCCGGCCGCGTTCTCGTGGCGCGCGCTGGTCGACAACGATGCCGCGCGGCTGCCCGCGCGCGCGTTCGTCACCGTGCAGCCGGTGGTCAACTACGGCGCGCTGAAGGCCGGCGCGGAAACGAGCCAGGTGATCCGCGACGCGGCCCGTTCGCTCGACCTCGAGAAGCGCTACGGCGCGGCCGTGCGCCTGACCGGCGAGCAGCCGCTCGCCGACGACGAATTCGCGTCGGTCGAAGACGGCGCCGCACTCAACGGCGTGCTCACGCTGCTCGCCGTGCTCGTGATCCTGTGGCTGGCGCTGCGCTCGAAGCGGATGATCGGCTCGGTGCTCGTCACGCTGTTCGTCGGTCTCGTCGTGACCGCCGCGCTCGGCCTCGCGATGGTCGGTTCGCTGAACATGATCTCGGTCGCGTTCATGGTGCTGTTCGTCGGCCTCGGCGTCGACTTCTCGATCCAGTACGGCGTGAAGTACCGCGAGGAACGCTTCCGGGATCCGCGCATCGATCACGCGCTGATCGGCGCCGCGCATTCGATGGGCATGCCGCTCGCACTGGCCACCGCGGCCGTCGCCGCGAGCTTCTTCTCGTTCATCCCCACGGCTTATCGCGGCGTGTCCGAACTCGGGCTGATCGCGGGCGTCGGGATGTTCGTCGCGCTGCTGACCACGCTCACGCTGCTGCCCGCGCTGCTGCGCCTGTTCGCGCCGCCGGGCGAATCGAAGACGCCGGGCTTCCCGTGGCTCGCGCCGGTCGACGACTACCTCGATCGTCATCGCAAGCCGATCCTGATCGGCACGCTCGCGGTCGTGATCGGCGCGCTGCCGCTGCTCGCGTTCCTGCACTTCGACTTCAACCCGCTGCACCTGAAGGATCCGAACAGCGAATCGATGGCGACGCTGCTCGCGCTGAAGGATTCGCCGGAAGCCGCGGTCAACGATGTCACGCTGCTCGCGCCGTCGCTCGCCGAAGCCGACGCGGCCGCGAAGCGCCTCGACACGCTGCCCGAAGTCGGCCGCACGACCACGCTGTCGACCTTCATCCCCGCCGACCAGCCGGCCAAGCGCGCGGCGATCGCCGCGGCCGCGAGCGACCTGCTGCCGGCGCTGACGCAGCCGGCCGCGCCGCCCGCGACCGATGCGCAGCGCGTGGCCGCGCTCAAGCGCGTGTCGGACCTGCTCGGCTACGCGGCCGAAGATCACCCGGGCCCCGGCGCGGCCGCCGCGCAGCACCTGTCCGCGTCGCTCGCGAAGCTCGCGGCGGCCGACAGCGCGACGCGCGACCGCGCCGAGCGCGCGTTCGCCGACACGCTGCGCATCGCGCTCAACCAGCTCGCGTCGCTGCTGCAGCCGCAGGACATCACGCGCGAATCGCTGCCGCCGCAACTCGTGCGCGACTGGGTCGCGCCGGACGGCCACGCGCTCGTGCAGATCTCGCCGAAGGTGCCGAAGGGCGTCGATCCGAACGACGACACGATGCTGCGCCGTTTCGCGAAGGCGGTGAAGGCCGCGGAACCGGGCGCGACCGGCGGGCCGATCTCGATCCTGCATTCGGCCGACACGATCATCAACGCGTTCCTGCACGCGGCGCTGTGGTCGATCATCTCGATCACGATCCTGCTGTGGATCACGCTGCGCCGTTTCGGCGACGTGCTGCGCACGCTGGTGCCGCTGCTCGTGTCGGGCATCGTGACGCTCGAGATGTGCGTCGTGCTCGGCATGTCGCTCAACTTCGCGAACATCATCGCGCTGCCGCTGATGCTCGGCGTCGGCGTCGCGTTCAAGGTGTATTTCGTGATGGCATGGCGCGCGGGGCAGACGGGGTTGCTGCACTCGAGCCTCACGCATGCCGTGCTGTTCAGCGCCGCGACGACGGCGACCGCATTCGGCAGCCTGTGGCTGTCACACCATCCGGGCACGTCGAGCATGGGCAAGCTGCTCGCGCTGGCCCTGACCTGCACGCTGATCGGCGCCGTGGTGTTCCAGCCCGTCCTGATGGGCAAACCGCGCGTCAAACGTGCCAAGAACCAATCGCAAGGAATCAATGAATAAGGTGCGAATCATTGCGGCGACCGTCGCCGCCAGCGCGATGCTGTCCGGCTGCGCGACGGGACCGAACCGCAATCCCGACGACCCGCTCGAGCCGATGAACCGGGCGATGTACAAGTTCAACGACACGGTCGACACGAACATCGCCCAGCCGATCGCGAAGGGGTACCAGAAGGTCACGCCGACGCCGGTGCGGACCGCGATCAGCAACTTCTTCTCGAACCTCGGCGATCTCGGCAACATGGCGAACAACCTGCTGCAGTTGCGCATCACCGATGCGACGCAGGATCTGATGCGCGTGGCGATGAACTCGCTGTTCGGCGTCGCCGGCCTGATCGACATCGCGACGCCGGCCGGGCTGCCGAAGCATCACCAGGATTTCGGGTTGACGATGGCGCGCTGGGGCATGCCGTCCGGCCCGTACCTCGTGCTGCCCGTGTTCGGGCCGAGCACGGTCCGCGACGGCGTCGGCCGCGCGGTGGACGTGCGCTTCAACCTGCTGAACTACATCGAGCCGGCCGCGCGCAACCCGATGTACATCGCGCAGTTCATCAGCGCGCGTTCGGACCTGCTCGGCGCGACCGACCTGCTGAAGCAGGCCGCGCTCGATCCGTATTCGTTCGTGCGCGACGCATACCTGCAGCAGCGCAAGTCGCTGACGTACCGCAGCCAGTCGTCGTCGGCCGTGCTGCCGACCTACAACGAGCCGGGTGAAGCGGGCGCCGTGCCGGCCGCGACGCCGGCCGTGCCGGGGCTGCCGAACTACGAGGATCCGGGCGATGCGGGCGGCGCATCGAGCGCCGCGCCGAACCCCGCGCCGGCTGCGCCGGGGTTGCCGCAGTACGACGACCCGGGCGCGGACAATGCGATGCCCGCGAGCGCGCCTGCCGCGGCGTCGGCCGTGGTACCGGCGGCGACCGTGCCGGCTGCTCCGGCGGCACCCGCAAGCAGTCCGGCCGCGCAGTAACGCCGCACCGGCGGCCGCGCAAGGACAAAGAGCGCTGCATCACGCAGCGCTCTTTTTTTGTCCGTACGAAACGGAGAATCCGGGAGGAGGGGAGACAGCCGCGGCGCGGGCCGCTCAGACGATCCGCATCGCGCCCGTCCGCTCGAACGCGTGCCGCGCCTGGATCAGCGTCGTACGCGCCGCGCGCGCGTCGCTGGCGACCTGCAGCAGCGGGCCGAGCTGCGACGGCTGCTTCAGCAGTTCGCGCAGGATCGGCAGGATCGCCGTGCTGCCGTCGTCGCGCAGGCCGGCCGTCGCCGCGCGCGGCAGCGTGCGCCACGCCGGATCGACGATCGCGCGGCACACCGCGAACGGCACGCCGCGCGCCGCCGCGAAGGCCGCCGCGATGTGCGACTCCATGTCGACGGCCAGTGCGCCCTTCGCGTGGTGCAGCGACGTCTTCTCCTGTTCGCTGACGACCGGCGCGCCGACGGCCGCGATCGTGCCGCGCGTGACACGCGCCCACACCGGCGTGTCGTGCAGCGAGGCGACGAGCCGCGTACTCCAGCCCGCGTCGGTCTCCACACGGCCGAACGGCCCGTCGATCGCGTTCGCGATCACGAGCGCGCCGGGCGCCAGATCGGGCGAGAGCCCGCCGGCCGTACCGAAGCTGACGATGCCCGCGCAACCGCGCGCGGTCGCGTCGGCCAGCGCGCGTTCGAGCCGGTCGGCCCGCGCGGCAAACACGGCCTCGACGCCGTCGCCGCGCGCGATGCGCGCCTCGAACGCCATCCCCGTCACCGCGATGACGGGCAATGCGCCGTTGTGTCGTGACACGCCCACGCGTTACATCCCGACCGTGACGCGCGTCGCGTTGTCGCGCTTCAGGTTGCGGTAGCGCGCGAGCGCCCACAGCGGGAAGAACTTGCGATAGCCGTGGTAGCGCAGGTAGAACACGCGCGGGAAACCCGTCGCCGTGAAGCGCGTCTCGTCCCACAGGCCTTCTTCGTTCTGCTGCGCGATCAGGTAGTCGACCCCGCGTGCAACGGCCGGGTGGTTCACTTCGCCGGCCGCCATCAGGCCGAGCAACGCCCAGGCCGTCTGCGACGCCGTGCTCGGCGCCTGCTCGAAGCCGCGGTAGTTCAGCTTGTAGCTGTCGCCGTCCTCGCCCCAGCCGCCGTCCTTGTTCTGGATCGACAGCAGCCACTGCGCGCCGCGCTTCATGCGCGGATCGTCCGGCGTCAGGCCGGCCGCGTTCAGCGAGCACAGGGCCGTCCACGTGCCGTACACGTAGTTCATCCCCCAGCGGCCGTACCAGCTGCCGTCCGGTTCCTGTTCCTTCAGCATGTAGTCGAGCGCGCGGCGGGCCGGCTCGCTGTTCAGCGGCGTCTCGCCGAGCTGCGACAGCATCGACAGGCAGCGGCCCGACACGTCGGCCGTCGGCGGATCGAGCAGCGCGCCGTGATCGGAGAACGGGATGTTGTTCAGGTAGTACTGCGTGTTTTCCGGTTCGAACGCCCCCCAGCCGCCGTCGCTGCTCTGCATGCCGACGACCCATTCGCGCGCACGCGCCATCGAATCGCGATAGGTGTCCGACTGCTTGAGCTTCTGCGCGCGATCCATCGCCATCACGACCACGGCCGTATCGTCGACGTCCGGGTAGTGTGCGTTCGCGTACTGGAACGCCCAGCCGCCTGGCCGCACGTGCGGGCGGCGCGAGATCCAGTCGCCGCGCACGTCGAGGATCTGCAGCGGACGCAGCCATTCGAGGCCGCGCAGCACGGCTTCTTCCGCGCGCGCATCGCCCGTCTCGAGCAGCGCATGCGCGGCCAGCGACGTGTCCCACACCGGCGACAGGCACGGCTGGCAATACGCCTCGTCCTCGTGCACGACGAGCAGCTTCTCGACCGACTTGCGCGCGAGCGCGCGGTTCGGATGATCTTCCGCGTAGCCGAGCGCGTCGTACATCATCACCGCGTTGGCCATCGCCGGATAGATCGCGCCGAGGCCGTCCTCGCCGTTCAGGCGCTCGTCGACGAACGACACGGCCTGACGGATCGCGCGTTCGCGCGTATAGCTCGGGAACAGGCCGTCGACCGCGCGCAGCGCATGGTCGACCACACGGAAGAACGCGAACCAGCCGGCGCTCTGGTGGCCCTGGCGCGGCAGCAGCCCGGCGTTGACGGGCGGATCGATGAACAGCTCGTCGATGCGCACGCCGCGCGGGTTCTTCGCGATCGGGCGCTTCGCGTTCAGCACGAGCAGCGGCACGATCACGGTACGCGCCCAGTACGACACCTTCGACAGGTGGAACGGGAACCACTGCGGCAGCAGCATGATCTCGACCGGCATCATCGGCACCGCGCGCCACGGAATCGCACCGTACAGCGCGAGCTGGATGCGCGTGAACACGTTCGACATCTCGGCGCCGCCCATCGCGTGGATCGCCTTGCGGGCGCGCTGCATGTGCTCGGCGTTCTCGTCGTCGCCGATCACCTTCAGCGCGAAGTACGCCTTCACGCTCGCGCTGATGTTCGGCGCGCCGTCGGTGAACAGCGGCCAGCCGCCGTCGGCCTGCTGAATCCGGCGCAGATAGTTGCCGATCTTCTGCTCGAGCGCGAGGTTCGGCGTCTCGCCGAGATAGTGGACGAGCAGCACGTATTCGGCGGGAATCGTCGAATCGGCTTCGAGTTCGTAGACCCAGTGTCCGTCCGCTTGCTGCGCGGCCAGCAGCGCGTCGGTCGCACGCGCGACGGCCGCGTCGACGCCGGCCGGCACCGCGCCGGCGGACAGGGTAGCCATTTCGGTGAGATCGTTCATTGGTCCCTCTGTTTATTGCGTCTGGAGCACGTCCGCGGCCAGCTGGCCGGAACGGATCGCGCCCTCGATCGTGGCGGGCAGGCCGGTGGCAATCCAGTCACCCGCGAGCACGAGATTGGTCCAGCGCGTACGCACGGCCGGACGTTTCATTTCCTGCGACGGCACCGCCGCAAAACCCGCGCGCGGCTCGACGACGAGCTGCCACGCGGGGATGGTTTCCGGGTTCGCGCCGGTCACGCGCGCGACGTCTTCCCAGATGCGCCGCGCGAGCGTGTCGCGCGGCGTGTCGAGCCAGCGGCCCGCGTCGCGGATCGTCGCCGCAAGCTGGCCGCCGCCGGTGCGCACCGCATCGACGATGCCGTTCACGACGGCCGTCTGCAGCGGATGGCCGGCTGGAGACTCCACAGCGAAATACGCGGTCACGACCGCGCTGAACGTGTCGGGCGCGGTGAGTTCGGGCACCAGCGGCCGCGCGACCTCGGGCGGCACGGCCAGCACCACGGCGTCGCCCGGCGCGAGATCGACGCGCTCGCCGCCGACCGAAACCGCATCGACCGCATTGCCGTGCGCGCCGAATTCGAATGCGTCGAGCCGCGAATTCAGCCGGATCTGCGCGCCGCCGTGCTGCAGCATCCGCAGCGCCGGTTCGACGAATGCGCTGCCGAGCCCGTGGCGCGCGACGAGCGGGCGGCTGCCGGGGCCACCCGCGCCGAACGTGCCGCACAGTGCGGCGCGTGCCAGCTCGGCGCTTGCGTGGCGCGGCTCGACGTTCAGCACACCGAGGAAATACGGCCGCAGCCAACGATCCCACAGCACGCCGTCGCATCGCATCGTCTGGGCGAGCGAGCGGCCCGTGCGCGCGAACGCGAGCGGCGCGAGCGCGAGGTAGTCGAGCGGCGTCGTGCCCGGCGCGCGCGACGCGGCGTCGAACAGCCACGACGGCCAGCGCCCGTCGCCGAAGCGCAGCGTCCAGCGCTGCCGCGATGCGACGTCGACGACTGGACATTCAGGCAGCGCGGGCCCCGCGAGCTGATCGGCCGCGCCGATCGCGCGCAGGTAGCGCTGCGTCGCGGGCTGTCCCGCGAAGACCGTGTGCAATCCGCTGTCGAGCGTCGCGTTCAGCGTCCCGTCGAACCACGAACGGCAGCGGCCGCCCGCGTGTGCGTGCGCGTCGTGCAGCACGATGCGCCGCCCGCGGCGTTGCAGCTCGACCGCGGCCGACAGGCCCGCGAGTCCGGCGCCGATCACGTGGACGGTTCTGGGCATCGACGCGATCGGCTCAGAACAGCGCGTAGCGCGCGGCGATCATCAGCATGCGCGCCTTCGGCTTGCGCAGCGGCGCGCGCGGCGTGGCAAAGCCGCGTGCGATCGCGGCTTCGAGAATGCAGCGATACGCGCCCGACATGATGCGCGGCGCCTTCACCTGTGCACGCGGGCAGGTATCCATCACCGCGTCGGCCTGGCGGAAGTGCTCGAGCGCGCGCTCGACGAGCGTCGCGCACACGCGCGGCAGCGCCGGATCGCGCACGATCGTCGCCGGGTCGGTGATCGCGATGCCTTCGCGCGCGAGCAGTTCGCGCGGCAGGTAGCAGCGGTTGATCGCCGCGTCGTCGTCGATGTCGCGCAGGATGTTCGTCAGTTGCAGTGCGCGGCCGAGGTGGTGCGACAGCTTGATCCCTTCGGCTTCCGGCATCCCGAAAATCCTCACCGACAGCCGGCCGGCGGCGCTCGCCACGCGATCGCAGAAGAGGTCGAGCGTCGGCTCGTCGGGCGCGCAGATATCCTCGACCGCATCCATCGCCATCCCGTCGATCATCGCGTGGAAATCGGCGCGCTGCAGGTTGAACGCGCGGATCTCGCGGTCGAGCGCGACCAGGTGGCGCGGCGGGCGGCCCGCGAAGCACGCGTCGATGTCCGCGCGCCAGCGGTCGAGGCCCGCATTGCGCTCGGCGCGCGGCAGGTCGCTGTCGGCGATGTCGTCGACCGCGCGGCAGAACGCGTAGACCTGGAACATCGCGTCGCGCTGCACGGCCGGCAGGATGCGCATCGCCAGATAGAAGGAACTGCCCGATGTGACGGCAGCGGCGTCGGTTTCTTGTTCGTCCACGACGGAATGGGAAACGGCCAAGACGAGCTCCACGGAGACACCCACGCGGGGCGATTGAAGAAGCCATGCCCGGCTGGGATGGTCAGGGTGTCAAATGCGTGCGAGATATGCGAACGATCGACACAGACAGGCACAAATTACCGGCCGGAAGCCGGAATTGGGCGAAAGTATAGCAATCTTTGAAGTTCGATGGCGGACACGCGCCAAGCCCGGCGGGGCGCCGGAGGCCGCCGGCAGCCGGGCGCGGCCGGCCCCGGCGGGACCGGGCGCCGGCGGCGGGTCAGCCGTAAACGATGTCGCGCTGCAGATCGAGCGCGATGAGCCCCATTTCACGCGTGAGCTGCAGCATCGAGCGGCGTTCGAGGCGCGAGCCCATGAAGCTCGTCACGCCGCCGTCGGGCTCCGCGGTGAACTGGAACACCGCACCGCCGGTGCCGAACCATGCGCCCGGCACGTCCGGCGATTCCTGCCAGTCGATCTGCTCGAACACGCGCGCGATACCCGCGCGCACCACGTCGCCCGGGCCGATCGGCGGCGCGATGTCGCCCAGGTCGTCGAGCGAATAGGGGCCGGGCTTGTCAGGCTTCCGGTAGAAAAGATAGTCGACGTTCATGGGGCGCAATCGCAAGTAAAGCGACAAAGTAGCGTGCTTCGGCACAAATGCCTATCGGATCCGGACGAAATGTGGCCTGCACGAGACAAAGGGGACGGATCGAGGCCCGTCACGCGATCGCCCTGCGCGTTCGCGTCTGGATGACGGCCGGTTCGTCTAAGATGACACCTTTCTCGAAAAAATACGGACATCATGGAGACGAACGATACCGCCACCCCGCCGTCCGGCCATCCCGTTTTCGTGCTCGTGCACGGCGCCTGGCACGGCGCCTGGTGTTACGCACACGTCGCGGCGGCGCTGGCCGCGCGCGGCTATCTGTCGATCGCGCGCGACCTGCCCGCGCACGGCATCAATGCCCGCTTTCCCGCGTCGTATCTCGAACGGCCGCTCGACAAGGATGCGTTCGGCGCCGAACCGTCGCCGGTCGCGAACACGACGCTCGACGATTATGCGACACAGGTGATGCAGGCCGTCGACGACGCCTACGCGCTCGGCCGCGGCAAGGTCGTGCTGGTCGGCCACAGCATGGGCGGCCTCGCGATCACGGCGGCCGCCGAGCGCGCGCCGGAGAAGATCGCGAAGATCGTCTATCTCGCGGCCTTCATGCCGGGCTCGGGCGTGCCGGGCCTCGACTACGTGCGCGCGCCGGAGAACAAGGGCGAGATGCTCGGCCCGCTGATGCTCGCAAGCCCGCGCGTGGCCGGCGCGCTGCGCATCGATCCGCGCAGCGGCGACGCCGCGTATCGCGACACCATGAAACGCGCGCTCTATGAAGACGTGTCGCAGGCCGACTTCGACGCCGTCACGAACCTGATGACCTGCGACGTGCCGGCCGCGCCGTTCGCGACCGCGATCCCGACCACCGCCGCGCGCTGGGGTGCGATCGACCGCCACTACATCAAGTGTCTCGAGGATCGCGTGATCCTGCCCGCGCTGCAGCAGCGCTTCATTGACGAAGCCGACACGCTCGCGCCCGGCAATCCCACCCACGTGCACCAGCTCGACAGCAGCCACTCGCCGTTCGTGTCGCAACCGGCCGTGCTGGCCGGCGTGCTCGCCGACATCGCGAAAAGCTGAGCGAGGGGCGCGCGCGGTCTACGCGTAGGCGACCGAACGATCGCGCCCGAGCCGCTTCGCGCGATAGAGCGCGGCGTCGGCCTCGCTGACGAGCACGTCGCTGGTCGGCGCGCCGTTCCTCGCGCATGCGCCGCCGACGCTCGCCGTCACCGGCACGCTGACGCCCTCGGCATCGACCGGCATGCTGCCGATCGCGTCGCGCACCTTGTCGGCCACCCGCATCGCCTCATCGAGATTCGTGCACGGCAGCAGCAGCGCGAATTCCTCGCCGCCGAAGCGGCCGAACGTATCCTGTCCGCGCACGATCGACGCGACGCGGCGCGCCGTCTCGCGCAGCACGGCGTCGCCCGCCGCATGCCCGAAGCGGTCGTTGATCGTCTTGAAATGGTCGAGATCGAACAGCAGCACCGACAGGTCGCCGCCGTAGCGCTGCCAGCGCGCGAATTCGTCGCCGAGCCGCGCCTCGAAGAAACGCCGGTTCGCGATGCCGGTCAGCCCGTCGCGATTCGCGTGTTCGCGCAGCTTCGCGACGGCTTCCTCGCGCTCGCGCTGCATCACGCTCACATGCGTGACGTCGGAAATCGTCACGCACACGGCCTCGACGTCGCGGCCGCGCGTGAGCGGCATGAACGTGCAGTCCTGCTGCATGTAGTCGACCCCGCCGGTGATCGGGCGGTCATGCTCGAAGCGGAACAGGTAGGGCCGCTGCTCCCACGAACTGAATGCGAAGCTGCCGAGCTGGAACACGCTTTCGAGCTTGCGCGACAGCCACGCGCGCGGCAGGTCCGGAAAGCAGTCGAACAGGTTGCGGCCGATCACGTCGGCCGCCGCAATGCCGCTGTGATCCTGCATGAAGCGGTTCCACATCAGCACGGTCATCGAGCGGTCGAGCACGAACAGCCCGAAGCCGACCCGCTCGATCACGAGGTCGCTCAGCGACGGAGCGGCGGCCGTCATAGCGCGGAGAGCAACGCGTCGAGCGCGTCGCCCATCAGCCGGATCGAATCCTCGGCCATCAGCATCACGAAGTGCGCGCGGAACGTGTGGTCCTCGAGCCCGAAGTTCACCTCGAGCAGCAGCGCGACGCTCCACGCGAGCATGTTCGGCTCGAACACGTCGTCGAACGATACGTTCGCGCCGAGCAGCCCCGGCGGGAAGAACACGGGCTTGCGGCCGAGCTCGTCGAGGATCGACGCGACGCACGCGCCCATCAGCACGTTCGCGACGTCGAACACGAGTTCGTCCGGGCTCGCCATCCCGCCGTAGACACCATCGCCGAACGTGCGGTCGACGACCGACGTGAGCCGCGCGACGCTCGCGCTGCGGCACAGTACGATCGCCTCGCCCTTGATGTCGGAACGGAAGCCCTGGCGCACGGCGGTCACGTTATCGTGAATGCCCGTCATCTCGCGCAGCGCATTGCCTGCGTCGGCCGCTTTCACGACGCGCACGCGCGGCACCGACAATTCGATGAAGCGCCCGAGCAACAACGCAAGCCGCGCGGCGGCGCGGCCCATTGCCAGGTTGGCGATCTCCTGCAACGCGTCGCGTTGCTCCGCCGTGAACACCGATTCAGGCATACAACCCATACTCCTTGAGAATGGGCAGCAATGCCTCCGACGTCACGGGCTTGGCAACGAATGCGATCGCGCCCAATTCACGCACGCGTGCTTGCGCCTGCGGCTGGATATCGGCGGATACCACGATCACGAACGTGTTCAGATCTTCGTGGCGCAGTGTCTCGAGGACCTGATATCCGCTCATGTCGGGCATCGTCAGGTCCAGAAACATCACGGAAGCTTTGCCGTCACGATAAAGCGCCAAGGCCTCGCGACCATTCGCGGCATACGCGACTTCAACGTCCCAGTCTCCCGGCAGCGCCTTTGTCAGAAGTTTGCGAGCGAGCAGCGAATCGTCGGCAATTACAATCGGCAAAGGCATGGGGCGATGCGGTATACGGAATGGTCTCTCTCGCGTTAACGACCGCGCGGCGCACTTCTTTAGGGGGGCCATGCGTTCGGGCGCGGGGCAACCGCCTTGCGGCCGTGCGCGGGTATCGCGACGCGGGTGCGCGCGATGCCCGCGCGGCGGTCGCCGGCGGGCGCATCTATCTGTCATAGGGAAAGCAAGGCGCGATTCTCGGAGTAAACCGGAGGCGATGCAACTCGCCATTTTCACCATTTCGAACAGAATTGGTCCGATCGCCCGTCATTCCGAAAACAGCCGCGATCATTTTCGAGATAAGCACGCAAAATTTTTCCTTGTGTACGTTTGCGCTGCCGGATTCGTCGCGTTTTCAATCTGACAATCTCCCCCTGTCGGAATCGACAGGATCGCGGCGCGGCGGGGCTGCGCGGCCGGCCGCCGCAACTCGTTTATGATGGCAGGCACCTCCGCTTCGCCCGCCTCTTCGATGACGTCCGACCGGCCCGCCGACTCCCACGCTCCCGCCTCCCCGCCCGCCGATGACTGGCAGGACGACGGCGGCTACGCGTCCGGCGCACCCGAACACGATTTCGCGGTCCGCCGCGTGACGCTGATCGTGCTGCTGGTCGCGGCGATCGTGCTGCCGTGCATCTACGTGGTGGTGATGGCGTACAACGACCTGAAGACGCGCGAGGCCGCCGCGAGCGACGTGACGATGCGCACCGTGCGGGTCGCCGAGGAACACGCGCTCAAGGTGTTCGACCTGAGCGAGACGCTCGACGCGCGCATCGTCGACCTCGTGCAGGACATGGACGACGCCACCGTGCGCGACAAGGAGTCCGACATCCACGAAGCGCTGAACACGATCGGCGGCGGCTATCCGCAGGTGGCCGCCGTGTCGATCTTCGGCGCGAGCGGGATGCTGCTCGCCAACAGCCTCTACTACCCGGCGCCGTACGCGTCGATCGCGAACCGCGACGACTTCGCGGGCATCCGCGACGGCAAGGTCATCGAACACATCTCGCGGCTGATGATGGGTCCGCTCAAGCTCGAGAACATTCCGGTGTTCAACACGGGCGTCGCGCGCCGTCATAGCGACGGTTCGTTCGCCGGGATGGTGTCGATCGCGCTGAAGTCGTCGTATTTCAATGCGTTCTATCGCGACCTGCTCGGCGGCGCGAGCACGCCGATGACGATGGCGCTCGCACGCTCGGACGGCGCCGTGATCGCATCGTATCCGCCGCCGCCGTCGCTCGCGCACACCGATCGCTCGGTCACGTTCGGCGACACGCGCAACGATCCGCGCGCGGGCGTCGTGCGCGTGCGCCACGATGGCGCGAGCAGCGAGATCGTCGCGTACCGCCAGGTCGGCAGCTATCCCGTGTACGTGACGTGCGCGTACCGCACGTCGGCGATCTGGCATGAATGGTACGAACACCTGAGCGTGCTGTTCATCTCGATGTTCGCACCGTCGATCGCGCTGTGGTCGGTGATCTGGCTGTCGCTCAAGCGGTTGAAGGCGGAAGAGGAGGCATGGGATCGCTGGCAGGCCGAAGCATCGATGCGGCGTTCGATCGAGTCGGCATACCGGCAGTCGCGCAAGATGCAGGCGCTCGGCAACCTCGTGGGCAGCGTCGCGCACGACTTCAACAACCTGCTGATGATCATCTCGAGCAACGTGCAGATCGCGCGGCGGCGCGGTGTCCAGCATCTCGACAAGGAACTCGGCGCGATCGAGCGAGCGCTGAAGAACGGGCAATCGCTCACGCGCCAGCTGCTCGGCGTCGCGCGCAAGCAGCCGCTGCACAACGAGACGATCGACGTCGGCCAATGGCTCGGCACGTGCCGCGAACTGCTGAAGACGTCGCTCGGTTCGAAGTCGTCGCTGGTCGTCGCGATCGAGCCCGGCGTCTGGCCGATCCGTGTCGACGTCGCGGAACTCGAGCTCGCGGTGATCAACCTCGCCGTCAACGCACGCGACGCCATGGCGGCCGGCGGGCGCTTCACGGTCGGCGCGCGCAACGTGACGCTGCGTCGCGAGGACGGCTTCCCGCTGACCGGCGACTTCGTGCAGATCTCGCTCGACGATACGGGTTCGGGCATGGCGCCCGACGTGCTCGCGCGCGCCTTCGAGCCGCTGTTCACGACCAAGGCGCCGGGGATGGGGACGGGGCTCGGCCTGCCGCAGGTGTTCGCGTTCTGCGAGCGCTCGGGCGGCCTGGCGACGATCGACAGCGCGGTTGGCGCCGGCACGTCGGTGCGCCTCTACCTGCCGCGCGCACGCGCCGAGGACGTCGTCGCGCGGCCGCAGGCCGTCGCGCACGATGCCGGTTCGGGCACGCTCGCCGGCCTGCACGTGCTGCTCGTCGAGGACAACAGCGAGGTCGCGGCCGGCACGGAAGCGCTGCTGTCGCTGCTCGGGCACCGCGTGACCTATGCGCCCACCGCCGACGACGCGTTGCGCCTGATCGAAGGCGCGGCCGCGAACGACGCGTTCGACCTCGTGATTTCGGATATCCACATGCCGGGCCGCCTGAACGGCATCGACCTCGCGGAAGCGGTCGACAAGCGGCCGGGGAAGTTGCCCGTGATTCTCGTCACGGGTTATGCGGAGGAACTCGACCGCACGCGCACCGTCAACGTCCGCGTGCTGTCGAAGCCGTTCGACATCGCGCTGCTCGACGAAATCCTGCTGGGCATCCGTGAGGCGCGCGACGCACGGCACGCCGGCGCGTGACCCCGCTGCATGCGGGCCGGCGCCGGCGGCGGGGCGGGCGTGACGCTCAGGCCGATTTGAGCAGGCGCACCCAGCCCGCGTAGCGATCGACGAAGCCCTGCAGGAACTTGCGGGTGTCCTCGCTGACGATCTGGCCTTGATCGTCGATACGGGCGGGATCGTGCTTGATGAACATCTCGGGCTGACCGAGCGTCTTCACGTCGAGGTACGCGAGCACGTTGCGCAGGTGCTGCTGCGCGAGCGCGGTGCCCGCGGCGCCCGGCGACGTGCCGAGCACCGCACCCGGCTTGCCCGACCACGAGTTGGAACCCCACGGGCGCGAGCCCCAGTCGAGCGCATTCTTCAGCACGCCGGGAATCGACCGGTTGTATTCGGGCGTGACGAACAGCAGCGCGTCGGCGGCTTCGATCGACTGCTTGAAGCGCTTGGCGACGTCCGGGAAATCCGCGTCGTAGTCCTGGCTGTACAGCGGCAGTTCGCCGATCTCGACGAACTCGAACGAAAAATCGGCGGGGGCGAGCGAGATCACGGCGTGCGCGAGCGCACGGTTCGTCGAAGTACGGCGCAGGCTGCCGACGACGACCGCAACACGATAGGACATAGCATTCTCCTTCCGGTGAGTGAGGAATCGGATCGATTGCTTCCGAATGGGCGACAAAGGTCTGTTTATAGGCAAGCCAGCCCGCGAGCCGTCCCACGGGGCCGTCCGGCCGACTTTCCACAAGGTTTTCCACAGAAATTGTGGATAACTCGACCGTTATGTTCCGACGTTACAGATTGCCCGCCGCGCGACGCCGTCGACGCGCGAGCCGGGGTTCGGCAAGCATAGCGCAGCCGGCAGGCCGGTTTCGTGAAATCGTGACGGAACATGCGTTGCGGGCAAGCGGCGCGCCCAGTAAGCTGCTCGCACCGCGATGCGCGCGCTCTGTCGCGCAGGCGCGACCGTTTCGACACACTGCAACCCAGACATGCCGTCCGCCTACGACGATCCCGTTTATCTCGCACAACTGCGGCGCGACCTGCTGCGCTTCGCGCGACTCCAGCTCCGCGATGCCGACGCGGCCGAAGACGCCGTGCAGGAGGCACTGACCGCCGCGTGGTCGCACGCGGGCGATTTCGCCGGGCTGTCGGCTCACAAGACGTGGGTGTTCGGTATCCTGCGCAACAAGCTGCTCGACGTGCTGCGCGCGCGGCAGCGGACGGTCAACCTGTCCGCGCTCGACGCCGAACTCGACGGCGAATCGGTGCTCGACCGCGAACTGTTCAAGGAAAACGGGCACTGGGCCGCGCATGCGAAGCCGCGACCGTGGCCGAAGCCCGAGACGCTGTTGCAGCAGCAGCAGTTCTGGACGCTGTTCCAGGCCTGTCTCGACCACCTTCCGGAACAGATCGGGCGCGTGTTCATGATGCGGGAGTTTCTCGACGTCGAGATCACGGACATCTGCAGCGAATTGACGCTGACGACGAATCATTGCAGCGTGCTGCTGTATCGGGCGCGCACGCGCCTGCGAACCTGCCTGAGCGAAAAAGGGATGACGACCGAAGATGCTGCCGGGGAAATGTACTGACATCACGCGACTGCTGTCGGATGCGCTCGATCGGCATCTGACACTGCACGAGCGACTGCAGGTGCGCGTGCATCTGCCGACCTGCAGCGGATGCAGGGCCTATCGCGGACAGATTTCGCTGTTGCGGACGGCCGCGAAAGCGGCGGCGGGGCGGGCGCCGGACGATGACGGTGCGCCGTCCGGTGAACGCTAGGATCCGGTTCGTCGTGTTGCCGCCGTCGTTCGTCGCGTCGCGGGCGGCCGATGCCCGGCGATCGCGTCGGCGTCGGATGCCGGTGCGAACGTCGGGCTGATGCAATAAGAAAAATACGCCGGGTAATAATTATTCGAACAGCGCCTTCACCGATTCGGGCGGCCGGCCGATGGCCGCCTTGCCGCGGTACACGACGATGGGCCGCTGCAGCAGAATCGGGTGCGCGGCAATCGCGGCATAGGCTTCGGCGTCGGTGAGATCCGCGCGAGCCAGATTCAGCGCCTTGTACGGCTCCTCGCCATCACGCAGCATGTCGCGAACCGGGCGGCCGAGCTGCCGATGCAGCGTTTCCAGTTCCTCGACCGTCGGCGGCGTCTTCAGGTACTCGACGACGTTCAGCGGCGTGCCGGCGGCATGCAGCGACTCGACCAACGCAAGCGTCTCGCGCGACTTCGAGCATCGGGGGTTGTGGTAGATCGTGATCATCATTCAGGCCTGGAGGGTAGAGCCCGGTATTGTAGCCAGTCTGTGCTGGGGGCCCCGAAGGTGGTCAGGGGGCGATCGCGAGTGGGCTTGTGTATCGCCGCGGCGATCGGACAGGTGGCGCCTCGTCGATGCGAGCCGCGAGAGGGGGGTGCTATCCGGAGAACTCGAGTCAAAGAATGGATGTGTTTATGCGCATAAAGTCGGCAGCGTGCGATCGCGGGATGAGGCGCGGGATATGCGAGCCAATGCATCGAGGCTCCCTTTGCATTGAGAGAGGGGGCGGGGAATGGCGTGAGCCGCTTGGTTTATGCGCATAAATTCCGCTCGCCGAAGGAGGTGCGTCGCGATTCACGGCATGGTTGCATGTCGATACTCCACGGCCTCGATGGACCGCCGTATCGATATGCGGCTTGGCCACGGCATCATCGCGCATCGGACTCAGGCGGAGACTGCGCGTGGCCCGTCGCTCATCGCCATCGAGCGTCACCGGTTTATGCGCATAAACGTGTCGCGCCTGAACAGGCCGTCGCATCGATGCCGACGCGCTCAAACCACACGCACCATCAAGGCCGCACGCTTGGTCAGGGTACGCCGCTCACGCCCCTCGCTCGTGAACGACAGCCCATTTGACCTCGATGTTGATCCGCTCGATCCCCGCCGAGTTTATGCGCACAAACTCCCCGACTCTCTGGCAAGCGTCCCCCCATCCATCGAAAGGGCAGTGCTTCGGGACATCGTAGCGCGCACCCACCCATCTCGCTGACATCGATCGCCGCGACACATCCATCGAGTAGTCCATCGACATCGCCAGGCATCCGCCACACGATCCGATCGAGCCATCGATCTCCTCCGTCCCGTTTATGCGCATAAACCGATAGCCCGAATGGCTAATGCGTAGTTGTCGAACGACAATTTCATTGAAATTCAAATATCGTCCTGTAGAATTCCAACGACCAAAACAGGAGTGAAAATTGGCCGCGGAAATCATTGCAGTCACTCAACAAAAAGGCGGCGTCGGCAAAAGCACGATTGCCATGCACCTCGGCGCCGCGTTCCATGAAAAAGGGAAGCGCGTCCTCGTCATCGACGCAGACCGTCAAAACACGCTGGTTCACTGGTCGAGCGCATCCGGCGACAGCGACAACGGCATCCCGTTTCCGGTCGTCAACCTCGCCGAAGCCGACGGCCAGATCCATCGCGAGATCAAGAAGTTCATCAACGACTACGACATCATCGTCGTGGACTGCCCACCGTCGATCACCGAGAAGGTGTCCGGTGTCGTCCTGCTCGCCGCGTCGATTGCCGTGATCCCGACTTCGTCGTCGCCGGCCGACTACTGGTCGAGCGTCGGGCTGGTCAAGCTGATCCAGCAGGCGCAGGTCATGAACGAAGACCTCCGCGCGGTCTTCCTGCTGAACAAGACCGAAGAGAAGCGCATGCTGACCCGCGAGCTCAAGCGCGCGCTCGAGGAACTCGGCTTCCCGTTGCTGAAAACGCAGATCCCGACCCGGGAAGCGTACAAGCAGGCGATGGCGCTCGGTCAGACCGTGCTGCAGATGAACGATCGCGGCGGCAAGCTGGCCGCCGCCGAAATTCGCGCATGTGCCGACGAAATCGTCGCCATGCTGCCCTGACTTTATGCGCATAAAGGAGTCACATGAAACCTTCCCAATTTGCCAAAGGATTCCAAGCGCGCCCGGATATCACGACGAGCGAGAAGCGCACCGCGCTTGATCGGCTCAATGCGATCGACGGCATCGTCAAGTCCGAGACGCCCACGCCGACGCCGACCAAATCCGCAAAGAAAGACATCGCTTCGCCGCCTGCTCCGGAATTCACGATCGATCCGTCGATCGACGAGTCGCCGCAATATCGTGCGTGGCGCCTCGAGAATCGTTACGCACCGGGCCAGGTGATCGAGCTGTCGCTGAAGGCGATCAAGCACAGCCCGTTCAACCCGCGGCACTTCTATCTGAAGGCGTCGATTGCCGAACTCGCGGTCAACCTCGCGAAGCAGGGGCAACAGCAGGCGATCCACGTGATTCCGGATTACGACAATCCGGGCACGTATTTCGTCAGCGACGGCGGTCGCCGCGTGCGGGCGCTCAAGGAAGCGAACAAGGAGTCGGTCAAGGCGATCGTGATCGACGTGCCGATCGGCATCCAGAGCTACAAGCTCGGCTACGACCTCAACGTCCAGCGCGATTCGCAGACGGTGTTCGACAACGCCGTCGTGTGGCGCCGCTTCCTCGACGACAAGCATTTCCAGAGCCAGAAGGAGCTCTCCGAGCACCTCGGGCTCGACGAGTCGACGGTGGCCGTTGCGCTGTCGATCGGCAAGCTGCCGGAAGCGATCATGCAGGAAATGGTCGCGCGTCCGGACCGCTTCGGTTCGAACATGGCGTATCAGGTCGGCCGCTATCACAATGCGCGCGGGACCGAGGCGACGCTGCGGCTGATCAACAAGATCGTGTCGGACGATCTCAGCACGCGCCAGGTGTCGGACATCGTCAAGGGCCGCGTCGCGGCGCAGGAAACGCCGAAGGCCGCGGGCCGCCAGCGCTATGCGCAGCGTCTCGAGATCAAGCTCGGCGGCAAGTCGGTCGGCGACCTGAAGTCGTATGGCGAGGATCGCATCGAGTTGCGCCTGCGCGGCCTCCCGAAGGACAAGCGCGACGCGATTCTCGAGCAGCTCGAGCGGATGCTGTTGTCGGAGTGATGGAAACGGCCGGCAGGGCCTGGTGAGGACGCCGGGCCCGCCCGATCGAGGGTCGGGGCCGGCGGCGGCCCGTCAGCGGGCCTGAGCGGGCCTCAGGCGGCCCGCGACTGGTTCAGCGTGAACGACAGCAGGTCGCCGTCCGTCGGCTCGCCCCAGGTCTTCTGGGCCAGCCAGTCGAAAAAGGCCGTCTCGGCCAGCTTGGAATCGAGGCCGCGCTTGCGCCAGTCGTCGCGCAGATGCGAACCCATCGTCGGCAGCGCCTCCGCTTCGAACGATTCGCGCGCCACTTCGCGCTCCGCGTCGCCCTGCTCTTCGTACAACACCTTCGCTTCCTTGCGGCGGAACGCCGAGAACTCGCTCAGCAGGCGCGCCTTCAGGTCGTCAGGCTGGGCCGCCGCGACCTTCGCGGACGGCGTGCCGGCCGGCAGCGCATCGACCGACTCGACCGGCGGCGCATACCCCTTCTTCAGCGCATCCTTGAACAACGCCGGCGCGCTGCGCACCGGCGGCAGCGTCGTGCTGCGCATCCGCTGTTCGGTCATCTGCAGTGCGGCGCGAATCCGGTTCTCCTCGCTGTCCGCATAGAGCGTCTGCGCTTCCTTCAGCGGGATCCCGAGCTTCACCATCCGGTCGACCAGCGTGCTGTCGAACACGTTCGGGTGTTCGTCGAGCGCGAGCATCGGCTGCTTGCGCTCGGTCACGCGGAACTGGATCTCGGCCACCCGGCGTCCTTCGCGGTGCTCGATCAGCTCGACGAAGATGTTGGTGACCGCGTTGACTTCCGCGATCGCGGGGCGCAGGTAGTCGCGCTTGAAGTACTTGTACTCGCGCTTCGCCTCGTCGCCGGCTTCCGTATCGGGCGTACCCGACAGGATCGGCCGCCACCATTCCCACGGCTCGCGCATCGTCAGGTGGCTCGGGTTCGTCAGGTAGCGCACGCAGATCTCGTACAGTGCGAGACCCGCGCTGCTGCGCAGCTGGCTCTGGAACTGCAGGCTCAGGCGCGCGTACTGGACCGGGTCGAGCAGTTTCTTCTTGATCTTCGGCGCGAACGAGAATTCGACCCACACGCGGCGGGTCGTCGGATCCTCGAGAATTTCGGCGTCGGCGATCAGCGTCGAGATCCCCCACTTGCGGCCAGGCTTCTGGCTCGACGTCCCCGTGCTCCATTCGACCTGCACCGACACCATGCGGCGCAGGTGTTCCTTCACCAGTGCGGTGTCGTTCGAATCGAAAGCGGAGTTGGCAACGATGTCCGACAGCAGCGCGCGGTAGGTATCGCCCGAGTCGTCGGCCTGCTGCGCGACGGCCAGCAGGACATTGAACAGCTTGCGAGTGAGGAGCGTGATCTTGCCGCTTTTCGGCTGAATGGCAATCGCCTCGACGGCCTTGCGCAATTCGGCGGAACTGGCACTCACCACATCCACATCGGTTTTCTTGGCGCGCTTCGTCGTGGCCATACGTCGGGTCGGAGGTGAAGTTTCCCGGAAGGATAGCGCCTGCGGTGATGTGCGTCCAGAACGACATGCTCACCATAGCCGGTGAAGCACGCGTGCAAAACAGCACTCACCCCAGCGACTCCCGAAAACCCTCACCGGTCCGTCATTGCGGCGTTCCGGACTCTTCCAGACGTGCCGCGGGATGCGCGGATTCACAGAATTTCACCTGTGCTCGACACGTGCGGGATTCGCTCCCGTATCGGCTCACCTTTCGATTTGTCGTAATTTTGCGACTTCACGGCCGGGGGTTCGGCACAGGGTTGCGATTGCCTTGCACCCTGCGTTCCGGATCGCCTCGCGGCGGCCTGTATGCATGTACAGGCGCGGCTCGCGGGAAGATCGGAATCGGGTCCGGCGTTCGACACGGCGCCGTCGAAACCGGCTCGTGCGGCCCGATCGGGCCTGATTTGCAGGTCCGGGCGCGCATTGTACAGCGGCCCAGTCGGATCAGGTCCCGAAAATACTCACCTTGAGCACAGCTTGTTCTTTTACCTGGATGCCGACGAAGGCCCGACTCACGCGGGATTGATCGGTACCGCCTCCCGAAAACGCTCACCTTGCCGAAAAAAGGCTGTGCGTCGACAGGCACCGGAATGGCTCCCGAAAAACCTCACCGTAACCACCGCGGTATCAAAAACCTCAATGCGTTCCGATACTTATGCACAGAAGGCATTTGGCTGTGCGCGGTAGATGTCCCCCGAAAAGCCTCACCTTTCGGCGGGAATCCTTCATACGACGACCCTGGGTCTGCCCCCGAAAAATCTCACCTGTGCCAAAAAGTGGCACAGCAAAAACGAGATTTCTTCCAGTCCTGGCGGGCTTTTCGGCGAATTCGGCCGCTCAAGGGTCCCGAAAAGACTCACCTTTGCCCATTTTTCGGGCAAATTCCATTCCCGAAAAGTCTCACCTGTGAGCGAGCGCACAGCCTGTGATCCATGCCCCGAAAAAGCTCACCTCAGCGGGATCAGGGCAGGAAAACCCGGATTTCCCTCCCGAAAAACCTCACCTTTAGGGCATCACGGGCCCCTGAACGCACTTTTGCTGTGCAAAATGGCGCTCGGTTCCCGGAAATCCTCACAGCAAAATCTCGCGGAGTCCCGTGAAACCTCACCTTTCGCCCAAACTGCCTAAAAGATGGGCAGAATCGGGGCGCAAAGAAGGTCCCGCAAATTCTCACCTGTGTCTGCACAGGCAGAAAACTGTGCAGTCAGGCAGCGCGCGGGTTCTGTGGCTGTGCGGCCCCGAAAACGCTCACCTTTGGGAAATCTCGTGTTTCACTGTGATCCCGAATCCGCTCACGACCTTTCCTGCAACGGCTCACGCTGCTCCCTGAACCCCATCACGTCGGCTCCCGCAGACGATCACCTTGGCTCCCGTAAAACTTCACCTTGTCGGCTGGAAAGCCTTGCTACATAAGGCTGTGCCGTGGCGTTAACGTTTTTAACTAAGGGTTCAAGGGTGTTTACTTCTAATACTCTCAAGACATCGGCTGACGAGTTTTCCACAGACACCCCAACCCCTGAACACCCGCCGGCAAACGGATCCGTCGGCATGTGAAACAAATGCCCAGATTCGGGGTCCGCAGGAAAATGCTTGTACAACAAAGACTTGGCTGCTTTTCTTCGCTTTGTTTCACGGAATCCCGAACCACATTCGTCCGGATAGGCTCACAGACCCGCTTTCTGTGCATTACGACGTAAATTCACCACGCCTGCACAAAATTGGTATCAGGAAATACGTATTTCGTTATGATTGCCACACTTCAACGTTTGTGAGCCTGGTCATGACCCTGGATGAAATGCGCCAAGTCATTCGCGACGAACTGGAATCGCTGCGTGCCAGCGGTGCACGTCGTCAGGAATTGTCGCTGCATGCATGCAAGCGGTTGTTCTTCGATCTCGGCATCCGGCCATCGGCCGCCAATGTCCGCGATCTCACCCAGACCGGCAGCGCCAGCGACATTCCGAAAGACATCGATCATTTCTGGGAGCGCATCCGTTCCGCGTCCAAGATTCGGCTCGACGGTGCGGCGATCCCGAAGGCCGTCGAGGAAAAAGCCGGTGCATTGCTCGGCGCACTCTATGAAGAAGCGCTGAAAGCCGCGCGCGACAGCCTCGATGGCGATCGTGAACAGGTTCGCGCCGGCATGGCCGACGCCGAACGGCGGTTGCGCGACGCAACCATCCGCCAGGAGACGCTGGAAGAGGCGCTCGCCCGCGGCGAAGCCCGGAACGAGCAACTGCAGGCCCGCGTGACCGAACTCGAAGTTCAACTCGTGTCGCAATCGACGCACGGTTCGGCAAGCGAAGCCACGTTGCTCACCACAATCGCCCGACTGGAAAAGGAACTGGCCGCGGCAGCGGCCCGCATCGACACCGAGCAGGCGCAAAACGCTGCGTTGCGCGACCGGATCGATGCATTGCAGGCCGAATTGCAGCAGCGCACCGAGCACTACGCGCAGCAAATCAAGGACGCCGTGGCCGAAGCCGAACGCCGCGTCAAGCCGATGCTGGTCGAGCTGGACTCGTTGCGCAGCATGGCGTCGAGCTATCAGAGCGGGTTACGCGACGTTCAGCGCAAGGAATTCGATTTTCTGCAGCAACTGAGTTCGGCCAAGGCCCGCGCGGACCGGCTCGAAGAACAGCTGCGCACCCAGGGCGATGAGCTGGAACGCGCGACTCGCGACGCGAATGCGCTCCGCGCGAGCCGAGGAATGAATCCGGAAATCGCCGCGCTGATCCGGCGCCTGGCGGATGCCGGGCAGCTGGATGCGGAAGCGTTTTCCGCGATCGGCACCGCACTGGATCAGGACATTCCGGTGCCGGCCGAGTGTCCGCATTGCGACGGGGAACCCGAGCTGTCACACAGTGAAGAAGGGTTTGAAGTGGCGTGTCCGGAATGCGAACACGCGTCGGGCGCATGGCCGTCCCGGTTCGAAGCCGTCGCGCGTTTTGCGCGTTCCTGACCCGAAGATCGGCAGGGCCTGCACAGGTGAGAGGATCCGGGACGCTTGAGGTGAGGTTTTTCGGGAGCCGTGAAACGGTGAGGCTGCGTCACGCAAGGCTGCTCACGGATCGTGTCGCGTGAGCAGCCGTTTCCGGATCAGTGAGTTTCGTCGCTATCGGTTGCGTCACCGTTGTGCGCGGCCAGGCCATCGCGCCAGTTTTTCCACGCGCGATGCAGGCGGTTCGACGAGACCGGCCGCATGAAGCCCAGCCATTTACCGACGCGCTCGGGTGGCACATCGTGTTCGAACAGTTCGGCCGCATAGGTATTGCGCAGCGTTTGCGGGCTCGCACGCGCGGTGCGCGATGACGTGAGCCCGGCCGATTCGACGATCGCGTCGATCGCGCGCAGCATCGTCGCCTTGTGCATCGGCCGCCCGGCGTGCGATGCCGGGAACACGAGCTCTCCGGGGATGTCCTGGCGCTTGCGTTCGGTGAGCCATGCCTCGAGCAGCGCGATCGCAAACGACGCCAGATGGGTCTCGCGCGCGTAATCCGGATGCGCCGCCTCGATCCGCAGCGACGTGCCGCTCGTATTGATGCAACTAATCGTGAGTGCCCGCGCTTCGCCGGTCTTGATGCCGGCGCCGAGAAACGCGGCGACGAGCGCCCGGTCGCGCCGTTCTTTCCAGTACGCGGAACCCGATACGCCGATCGGCGAAAACAGATAGGCGAGCAGCGTCGCGCGCTCGGCCGGGGTGAGGAAGCCGGTCGGCTCGTTGTCGCGTGCCTTGCGCCAGTTCGCTTCGCCATCCTGAGCAATGAAGCGGGCCGGGTTCGTCGATGCGTATTCGGTGCGCCGGATGTGGTCGAGCACACGCTCGATCAGGCGCAGATAGCGCATGCGCTGCGTTTTCCTGATCGGCAGCTCGCCGACGAAGTTGGCGATGGTTGCCGTGTCGACCGTTGCCAGATTCTTTTGATGTGCACGCATCCACGTGAGAAAGGCGCCCCATTGCGCGCGATAGACGTCGGCCGACGAGCGACGATAGTCCTGCATCGCAAGCCATGCGTCGAACGCGGCTTCGGGCGAGATGATCCAGTCGGATGCGCCGCGGTCGAACAGATCCGGTTCTTCCGGGCGTGCGGCGGTGCCGGGCGAGGTGGGAAGGGACATGGTATTTATTCCGTTAGTTGCGTATATGGTAGCCCTTTCCGCAACGTCTCGGGCAGCAGGAGGCTGAACCGGCCGCCGTGCGCAACGGCCGGGGCTCGGCCATCAGTCGCCCCACGCCTTGGACGGACGATGAGCACGCTCGCGAGGCGCCTTGTCGTGCGACGCGGCCGCGGCTTCATACGCGAGGACCGCGAACGAAAAGACGGCGGGCAGCGCATTCGAGCGCCCGAAGTCGATGGGGTCGTCCGTTTCGGGAAACGTCATGTCCGACGGTCGTTCGAACAGTTGACGCATGCCGGCTTCGTGCCGGCTGGCAAAGCCGAGGTCGGCGAGCGCCTCGGCTTCGATCGCGTGCAGCAGGCGCCACGTGAGCGGCACGCGCTGGCGGATGTAGCGCCCGGCGATATGTCGGACGATCAGTTCGAGATCGTGCGCGGCAGCCTTGAAGCTGAGCGCGGCCAAATCTTGTTCTTCTGTCATTGCAGGCTCCTGTCGACCGGGGCGGGCGCCTCGGTGCGCCGGCTCCGGCCCGTGCATGGCGGAATGTCCGTATACTGTACAAACATACAGTGTTTTCCGCAACTGGCCTGCATGGCCTGCATGGCCTGTTGGCCAGCTATCCGTGCCGTCAGCGATGGATCACGATCAGCAGTGCCCGCGCTTCGGCCTTGCCGGGGTTGCGGATCGCGTGCGGCTCGTCGGCCGGGTAGCGTGCGGTGTCGCCCACTTTCAGGCGCCGGCTGGCCGCGGCGGCTTCGATTTCCATCGCGCCCTGCAGCACGGTGAGGTGCTCGCGCGTGCCGGGTTCGTGTGCGTTCGATACCAATGCACCGCCGCCCGGCAGCGTCAGTTCGTACCACTCGAACTTGCCGGCGAGGTCGATCGGGCCCCATACGCGCAGCTGGTACCGGCCGTCGTGGCCGGCGAGCGTCGGAATGTCGTGCGGGCCGTCCACACGGATCGTCTCGGGCGCCTTCGGCTGCGAGAACAATTCGTCGAGCGTGATGCCGAGCGCATTCGTCAGCCGCCACGCGACGGCGATCGTCGGGTTGGCCTTGTCGCGTTCGATCTCGGAGAGCATCGATTTCGATACGCCGGCCGCGCGCGACAGGTCGTCGAGCGTCAGCTTGCGCTCGTTGCGCAGCCGCTGGATCTGTTCGCCGACACGCGGCGGTGTCGCGGCCGGCGGCTGCGGTGCGGCACCGGCAGGCGTGCGCCGCGATCCGGGGGAACTTGCCATTTGGATTCCGTTCGCTTAGAGTTGTTCGATATTTCGAATTCTAGTTCGGAATATCGGATAAATGCGGTCAACCGAACGACCGACTATAACAGTAGCAGGCCGTTGCGCCGCCGCCACGAGCGGTGCGCTGCGGAATGCGAATCCCTGTCAGGAGCTTTGCGATGCGTGATGCCTTTCTCGCCCAGGTGCGCGGGACGCTCGACCAGATCCGCGCGGACGGTTTTTACAAGACCGAGCGCGAGATCGCGAGTCCCCAGGCGGCGGCCGTGACGCTCGCCGGCGGTGCCGGCGTGCTCAATTTCTGCGCGAACAACTATCTGGGTCTGGCGAACGATCCGCGCCTGATCGATGCGGCGAAGGCCGGCCTCGACCAGGACGGCTTCGGCATGGCATCGGTGCGCTTCATTTGCGGCACGCAAACCGTCCACAAGCAACTGGAACGCGCGCTGGCCGCGTTTCTCGGCACCGAGGACAGCATCCTCTATTCGAGCTGCTTCGACGCGAACGGCGGGCTGTTCGAGACGCTGCTCGACGAGAACGACGCGATCATCAGCGATGAGCTGAACCACGCGAGCATCATCGACGGCATTCGCCTCTGCAAGGCGAAGCGCTTCCGCTACAAGAACAACGACCTGGCCGACCTCGAGGCGAAGCTCAAGGAAGCCGACGCGGCGGGCGCGCGCCACAAGCTGATCGCGACCGACGGCGTGTTCTCGATGGACGGCATCATCGCCGACCTGAAAGGCATCTGCGATCTCGCCGATCGCTACGGCGCGCTCGTGATGGTCGACGATTCGCACGCGGTCGGCTTCATCGGCGCGCACGGCCGCGGCACGCCCGAGCACTGCGGCGTCGAAGGCCGCGTCGACATCATCACGGGCACGCTCGGCAAGGCGCTCGGCGGCGCATCGGGCGGTTATGTCGCCGCGCGTCGCGAGGTGATCGAACTGCTGCGCCAGCGCTCGCGTCCGTACCTGTTCTCGAACACGCTCACACCGAGCATTGCCGCGGCATCGCTGAAGGTGCTGGAACTGCTCGGCAGCGACGAAGGCGCGAAGCTGCGCGCGCGCGTGCGCGAGAACGGCGTGCGTTTCCGCCAGCAGATGACCGAAGCGGGCTTCACGCTCGTCCCCGGCGCGCATCCGATCATCCCGGTGATGCTCGGCGACGCGCAGCTCGCGACGAACATGGCCGACAAGTTGCTCGATGAAGGCGTCTACGTGATCGGCTTTTCGTTCCCGGTCGTGCCGCGTGGCCGCGCGCGCATCCGTACGCAGATGAGCGCCGCGCATACGCCCGAGCAGATCGACCAGACGGTCGCCGCGTTCGTGCGCGTCGGCCAGTCGCTCGGCATCATCTGACGGAGGCGCGACCATGAAAGCACTGGCAAAGCTCGAACGCGGCCCCGGTCTCACGCTCACGCGCGTGAAGCGTCCGGAAGTCGGCCACAACGACGTGCTGATCAAGATCCGCCGCACGGCGATCTGCGGCACCGATATCCATATCTGGAAGTGGGACGACTGGGCGCAGAAGACGATCCCCGTGCCGATGCACGTCGGTCACGAATACGTCGGCGAGATCGTCGAGATGGGGCAGGAAGTGCGCGGCTTCGCGATCGGCGATCGCGTGTCCGGCGAAGGGCACATCACGTGCGGCTTCTGCCGCAACTGCCGCGCGGGGCGCCGGCATCTGTGCCGCAACACGGTCGGCGTCGGCGTGAACCGCGAAGGCGCGTTCGCCGAGTATCTGGCGATTCCGGCATTCAACGCGTTCAAGATTCCGCCGGAGATCTCCGACGATCTCGCGTCGATCTTCGATCCGTTCGGCAACGCGACGCATACGGCGCTGTCGTTCAACCTCGTCGGCGAAGACGTGCTGATCACCGGCGCGGGCCCGATCGGCATCATGGCCGTCGCGATCGCGAAGCACGTCGGCGCGCGCAACGTCGTGATCACCGACATCAACGACTACCGGCTGGAACTCGCCCGCAAGATGGGGGCGACGCGTGCGGTCAACGTCGCACGGGAGTCGCTGCGGGACGTGATGGCCGACCTGCACATGACCGAAGGCTTCGACGTCGGTCTCGAGATGTCGGGTGTGCCGAGCGCGTTCACGAGCATGCTCGAGGCGATGAACCACGGTGGCAAGGTCGCGCTGCTCGGCATCCCGCCCGCGCAGACGGCGATCGACTGGAACCAGGTGATCTTCAAGGGGCTCGAGATCAAGGGCATCTATGGCCGCGAGATGTTCGAGACCTGGTACAAGATGGTCGCGATGCTGCAGAGCGGCCTCGACCTGTCGCCGATCATCACGCATCGCTTCGCGGCCGACGATTACGAGCAAGGCTTCGCCGCGATGCTGTCCGGCGAAAGCGGCAAGGTGATTCTCGACTGGACGGCCTGAGTCGAGTATCGAGACGGGGCAGGGCGGCGCGTTTGCCGCCTGCCCCGCTTTCGTTGACATGCACATGGTCGGCATCGACGTGCGTGATTCAACGCTTGAGGTGAGACTATTCGGGAGCTGTGTTTGCGGGCGCGAATCGCACATCGGTGACTTGCGATTGCCCGTTCGCTTCACCTGTCAGCCTCTGCTTCGCTTCTTCCGTTTACGCCGTTCGGCGCCTGCCCTCCCTTTCCACGTGCTTCCCTGCTTCGCTCGCCGAGGGCTCGTTCGCGATGCGCCGCCTGCGAGGCCGAATCGAATCGCGCCATCAACCGTGAGCCTGCGAACGTCGTTGCGACTCACTCATACGCGTCGCGCACGGCGTTCGACGGTGCGCGGATCGCTACCTGCTTTCTTCACCCTTCAACCATCGCGGTTCGAGCTGAAGATTCAGCACGACGAGCCAGCGTTTCGGGCATTGCGGCGCAACGTCAACGGGATCGCCGTGTGCACCGGGAACGGTGACGAACCCGTGCTGCGCCGCGTACCGATACGCGCGCAGGGCATCCGCCTGCAGCCAGAAGCTGACGAGCGCGCACGTCACGAAACGGAATAGCAGCACCGTTGCGGCGTCCGGCGCGAAACCGGCCGCGACCAGCAGGCGGTCGAACGCGAACGTCAGCACATGCGCAACCGCGATCGTGACGATCGTCAGCTTCATCACGCCGCGCAGCCGCAGCGCAGCACGCACGCGCGCCTGGCGGACGTCGAGCGGTGCGCGATCGTTGCCGCCGTCGCGTTTCGGCACGTCGTGCTTCATGACGCGGCACCTGCTTGCCGCACGACGACGCGGCCGACGAGCCGCTTTGCATAAGCCGCATGAGCGCGCGCGGGGCGCGCGGATTCCGGTCGCTGCATGATGTCCTTGTGCCCAGACAGGGTGACCGAAGTGTAGTGAGCGCCCCGTATCGCCTTCAAGAAAAAATGTCGTAAACGCGCGCCGTCAGGCCGCGCTTCAGCCCTTTCGCCGACAGGGCTTTTTCACACGGGGGTTGACGATGGAGAACGATCGTTCTACCGTAAACGCATGAACCCATCTCACGACTCCTCCGGCGAACCGGGTGTTCGCGACCGGCTGCTCGACGCGGCCGAAGCGCTGATCTATTCGGGCGGCATCCACGCAACGGGCATCGATGCGATCGTCAAGCGATCCGGCGCGGCACGCAAGAGCGTTTATTCGCATTTCGAATCGAAAGAGGCGCTGGTGGTCGCCGCCCTCGAACGCCGCGACGAGCGCTGGATGCGCTGGTTCGTCGATGCCACGCAGGCACGCGGCAAGGCGCCGCGCGCGCAGCTGCTCGGCATGTTCGACGTGCTGCGCGACTGGTTCGGGCAGCCCGACTTTCACGGCTGCGCGTTCCTGAATACGTCGGGCGAGATCCCCGACGCCGACGATCCCGTGCGTGTCGTCGCGCGCGAGCACAAGGCACGGCTGCTGGCATTCGTGCGCGCGTGCTTCGATGCGTACGCCGACGAAGCCGGCATCGAGCGCCGCGGGCTCGCCCGCCTCGCGCGCCAGTGGCTCGTGCTGATCGATGGCGCGATCGGCGTGGCGCTCGTCAGCGGCGATGCAAACGTCGCGCGCGATGCGCGCGCGACGGCTGAACTGCTGCTCGATACCGTGTCGCGGTAGCCGACGCAGCGAATTCGAACCGGCTGCGTTCGTTCGCGGCCAGAACCTGAACAGGAGCAACCCATGTCCGCTTCCCCCGAAGTCCGCCCGCCCGTTCCGCCCTTCACGCTCGAAACGGCACGCCAGAAGGTGCGCGCCGCCGAGGACGCGTGGAATACGCGCGACCCGCAACGCGTGTCGCTCGCCTATACGCCGCAAAGCCGATGGCGCAATCGCGCGGAGTTCGTGACGGGCCGCGACGAGATCGTCCGGCTGTTGCAGCGGAAGTGGACGCGCGAACTCGACTACCGGCTGATCAAGGAGCTGTGGGCGTTCGACGGCAATCGCATCGCGGTGCGTTTTGCGTACGAATGGCGCGACGATGCGGGCAACTGGTTCCGCTCGTACGGCAACGAGAACTGGGAGTTCGACGAGAACGGCCTGATGGCGCATCGTCATGCGAGCATCAATGATCTGCCGATTCGCGAGGCGGATCGGCTTTATCACTGGCCGCTCGGCCGTCGCCCGGACGATCATCCGGGGCTGTCCGACCTCGGGCTGTGAGATGCGTGTCGACTCGGCGGAACGCCGCACGCCTCGCCGAGGTTCAATGGTGAGGAAATTCGGGAGTCGATGCGCTGAGGTGAGATTATTCGGGAGGAGGTGAAATGTCGCGTCGGACTGTGTACTTCGCGCAGATCGACGCGACATGGCGCGGGTGACGCAGGCACGTCGATGCGCATCGGTGTGTTCCGCCGCGTGATGCATCTCACCGATCTCACCGGGTCAGGCATCGCCGATCGGTGTGCGCGCGCGTGACGTGCCACTCACCGATCGGATCGACTTCGTTGCGCACGCGTCCGGCGAGGCTGCACGAGTGCGCGAACGCATCGCGTGTTGCTCACCGCGCACGGATGCACGAAGTGCTGCCCGGCCCGCGCCGGGCATGACCGTCAGCCCGCGATCCGCGCGGCGATCGCCTCACCCACGGCCTGCGTCCCTGCGTCACCGCCGAGATCGCGCGTACGCGGCCCGGTGCGCAGCACATCCTCGATCGCGGCGACGATCGCGTCGTGGGCTTCGCGTTCGCGGCCCGCGCCGTTACCGAGAAAATCGAGCATCATCGCGGCCGACCAGATCATCGCGACCGGGTTCGCGATGTATTGCCCCGTGATGTCGGGCGCGGAACCGTGCACGGGTTCGAACAGCGACGGGAACGTGCGGTCCGGGTTCAGGTTCGCCGACGGCGCGATGCCGATCGTGCCCGTGCAGGCCGGCCCGAGATCCGACAGGATGTCGCCGAACAGGTTCGATGCGACGACGACGTCGAAGCGGTCCGGCTGCAGCACGAAGCGCGCGCACAGGATGTCGATGTGCTGCTTGTCGACGGCGATCTCCGGATAGCGTTCGGCCATGTCGGCCGCGCGAGCATCCCACCATGGCATGCTGATCGCGATGCCGTTGCTCTTCGTCGCGACGGTGAGGCGCTTCGCGCGCCGCTGCGCGAGCTCGAATGCGAATTTCAGCACGCGTTCGGTGCCGTGCCGCGTGAAGATCGATTGCTGCATCACGACTTCGCGATCGGTGCCTTCGAACATCGTGCCGCCGACCGACGAATATTCGCCCTCGGTGTTCTCGCGCACGATCATGAAGTCGATGTCGCCCGGGCGGCGGCCGGCGAGCGGCGACGGCACGCCGTCGAACAGGCGCGCGGGCCGCAGGTTGATGTACTGGTCGAATTCGCGGCGGAATTTCAGCAGCGAGCCCCACAGCGAGATGTGATCGGGCACCGTTGCAGGCCAGCCGACCGCGCCGAACAGGATCGCGTCCATGCCCGACAGCTGCGCCTTCCAGTCGTCCGGCATCATCTTGCCGTGCTGCGCGTAGTAGTCGCAGCTCGCCCAGTCGATCTCGACGAAGTCGAAGCGGATGCCGAAGCGCGCGGTCACGGCCGCGAGCGCACGCAGGCCCTCGGGCATCACTTCGCGGCCGATGCCGTCGCCGGGAATCACGGCAATTCTGTAAGTCCTGTCGGTCATGCAAATCTCCTTGGCTGGTCGGCCGGCTGCCGAGGGAGGCGGCGGCCCGTCACGTCATTCTATTTATTTCCATTCGGATTAGAATCGTGTGAAAGGTTAATCGACTTTCCACGAATCGTGAACAAATCACCGAATCTCGACGACCTGCGCGTGTTCAGCCTGGTCGTCCGCCTGACGAGCTTCAGCGCGGCCGCCGAGCAGCTCGCGGTGTCGCCCGCGTACGTCAGCAAGCGCATCGCGCTGCTCGAGGCGCAGCTCGGTACGCGCCTGCTGCATCGCTCGACGCGCCGCGTGACGGTTACGGAAGCCGGCGAACGCGTGTTCGCGCGTGCCGAGAAGATTCTGGACGACGTCGATCATCTCGTCGAGGACGTGTCGACCACGCGCACGGTGCCGCGCGGCACGCTGCGCATCTCGAGCAGCTTCGGTTTCGGCCGGCATGTCGTCGCGCCGGCGCTGCTCGACTTCAGCGCGCGCTACCCGCAACTGAACGTGCGGCTCGATCTGTTCGACCGGCTCGTCGATGTCGCGGGCGAAGGCTACGACCTCGACGTGCGCATCGGCGACGAGATCGCCGATCACCTGATCGCGCGCCGCCTCGCCGCGAACCATCGCGTGCTGTGCGCGTCGCCCGACTATCTCGCACGACGCGGCACGCCGCGCTCGCTCGCGGATCTCGCGTCGCACGACTGTCTGGCGATCAAGGAGCGCGACCATCCGTTGGGTGTATGGCGACTGAACGTGCGCGGCGAGACGGTCACGGTGAAGGTCGGCGGCGCGCTGTCGACGAACCACGGCGAGGTGGCCGTGCAGTGGGCGCTTGCCGGGCGCGGGATCGTGTTGCGCTCGATCTGGGAGGCCGCGCCGCTGATCGAACGCGGTGAACTGTGTCGCGTGCTGCCGGACGCGATTCAGCCCGCGAACATCTGGGCCGTGTATCCGGAACGCGTGGCGGCGTCGGCGAAGGTGCGCGTGTGCGTGGACTTTCTGGCGGAGACGCTGGCCGGCATGAATGCCGCGGCGGGCGGCGATACGGCCTGAAATAGGCTAAAGGTGAGCTTTTACGGGGGCGTGCGCAGGCATCGGCACAGCGCCGGATGCGACGCCGATCGGCCTGGCGGGCAGGCCTTCGACGATGCCTGCGCGCAAATTACGCCGCGCTCGACGCACCGAGCATCAGGTCGAGATTCTGTACGGCTGCACCGGATGCCCCTTTGCCGAGATTGTCGAACACGGCGGACAGCAGCACCTGACCGTGATCCTCGTTGACGAATACGCCGAGCCGCAGGTCATTGGTGCCGTTCAGCGCTTGCGGATCGAGATGCGTGATCGCGCGCGCCTCGGCGAGCGGCGTGACGTCGACGTGACGCGCGCCGGCGTAATGGTGCGCGAGACACGCATGCAGCTGTTCACCGGTCACGCCGGCCGGCAGCAAGCGCAGTTCGATCGGTATGGTGAGCACGATACCTTGCCGGTAGGCACCGTAGGCCGGCACGAAGAACGGGCGGTGTGCGAGCCCGGCGTGCAGCCGGATCTCGGGCGCATGCTTGTGCTCGAGTGCCAGGCCGTACACCTGCAGCGGCCGCCCGCGTGCGGCGGCATCACCCGATTCGAATGCTTCGACGGCCGCCCGTCCGCCTCCCGAGTAACCGGAAACCGCATGGATGCTCACCGGGTAGTCGCGCGGCAGCAGGCCGGCCTGTTGCAGCGGGCGAAGCAGGCCGATCGCGCCTGTCGGATAGCAGCCCGGATTGGTGACGCGCTTTGCGTGCGCGATGTGTTGCGCGTGTCCGTCGGCCATCTCCGGAAAGCCGTAGACCCATTCGGGCTGCGTGCGGTGAGCGGAACTCGCATCGATCACGCGTACCGCCGGGTTCCGGATGAAACCGACCGCCTCGCGCGCGGCCGCATCGGGCAGGCACAGGATCGCGATGTCGCACGCGTTGAGCGCGTCGGCGCGGCGTACGGGGTCCTTGCGTTCGGCAGCCGGCAGCGTGAGCAGCCGCACGTCGGCGCGGTCGCGCAGGCGCTCGTGAATCAGCAGTCCGGTCGTGCCCTGGTCGCCGTCGATGAAGACAGTGGGAAAGCGCATGATGGTCGTGTTCCTCGCGTTCGGTCGTCGGGGGAAAGCCGTATCGTCCATCGAACGCCTAGAATAGGAAAAGTTGAATTTACTGACTATCCGATTCAGTTTTTCTGAACGAGAGGTGCTTGATGCGCGAGATCAGTCTCGATCGCCTGCGTACGCTGGTCGCGATTGCCGACCAGGGATCCTTCGTCGCGGCGGCGCAATGGCTTCATCTCGCGCCGCCGACCGTCAGTCTTCATATCGCCGAGCTGGAAAGCCGCGTCGGCGCGCCGCTGCTGTCCCGCACGCGCGGAAACGTGCGGCCGTCGACGATCGGTGAAGTGCTGGTGGAGCGGGCGCGGCGTCTGCTGGCCGAGGTCGAGGCCACGCTGGACGACGTGCAGCGACAGGTGCAGGGGCTGACCGGGCGGGTACGCCTCGGCGCATCGACCGGTGCGATCGCGCACCTGTTGCCGCAGGCGGTGGCGCGGCTGCGTGAACAGCATCCGGATATCGACGTCCAGATCGCGGTGCTCACGTCGCAGGACACGCTGGCGCGCATCGCGCAGGGCACGCTCGACGTCGGGCTGGTGGCGCTGCCACAGGCGCCGGTCGCGGGGCTGTCGATCCGCGCATGGCGGCGCGATCCGGTGATGGCCTTCCTGCCTGCGGACTGGCGGCTTCCGGCGCGTGTGACGCCGGCCTATCTGGCGGCGCGTCCGCTGATTCTCAACGATGCGACCACGCGCCTGTCACGGCTCACGACGGAATGGTTCGCGCTCGGCGGCCATCGGCCCGAGCCGCGGATCGAGCTCAACTACAACGATGCGATCAAGAGCCTGGTCGCCGCGGGTTATGGGGCGACGCTGCTGCCGCACGAGGCCGGGGCGCCGCTGCCGGATGCGCGCATCGTCATGCGGCCGCTGCGCCCGGCGTTGTGGCGCGAACTGGGTATTGCCCATCGGGCCGGCCCCGTCGAACGAGCGACGCAGCACGTGCTCGATGCGCTGCGGGCGGTCGGCGCGCGATAGCGGATCGCGGCGCGGTTGCCCGCGCGCGCCGGGCGCGCATTGTTCAGAGCCGGTTGTCCTTCGCGAGCATCAGCACGCGTGCCCAGCGCTGCGCGTCGCGCTTGTCCGTCATCGGCAGCTTCCATTCGCCGCGCCCGGCGTCGCGCACACGTACGACGAGATGCCAGCGGCCGCCGATCGGGGCAGCCTGGCAGCCGTCGAGCTGCGACAGCGTATAACGACCGTCGGCGCCGTCGTGCGACAGCCAGAGCAGCCCTTGCGTCGCGGACAGCCGCAACTCGCCCCACGCGCGATGCACGATGTGCGTCCAGCCCTCTTCCTTCGTATTCGGTGCGATGTCGCGGCGGCGCTTGATCCACCACGCGACCAGTGCGATCGCGATGGCGGCGGCGAGCACGGCGGCCGCGATCGCGACCGGCTGGCCGAACTGCGCGGCGATGACGTGAAACAGGTGAACCGCGCCCCATCCAATCGCGATGAGCGCGAATAGTGCAATGAAAATCGGCATGGTGAATCTGAAAGGAGAACGGCCCGGCGCATGCATCGCGCCGGGCCGCCGTACACGGCATTACCGGCGGCGGTGAATGTCGTGCGTGACGAAGCCCGCGTCGTTGTTGGGCAGCGCGAGGCCGTCCTTCACCGCGAGCGTCTTGCGGATGTCGTCGAGCCCCGCGGACCAATGGTCGCGCATCGTCGACAGACCGAACTGATAGTCCTTGTAGTGATGCTCGTACGCCTTCTGCTGGTAGATCAGGTGCTGGATGTTGTACTTCTTCCCGCTCGACATCGCTTCTGCCTCGACGCACCACGGGTCGTTCTTGCGCTGCTCTTCCGGCACTTGTTCGAGCACGTGACGCAGCACGTTGCGATAGCGCTGTTCGCGCTGCAGCGTGTCGGTGACGAAACGCGTACGGCTCGAATACTGTACGTCCTTCGTGCGTTCGGCGACGTCGGCCATCGTGCGCGGCAGCGGCCCGCGTGCGCTCCACAGATCGACCTGGAACGCGAGCGTGTCGCGGCGCGGCCGGGCGCGGAGCACTTCCATCAGCGGCGTGTTCGACACGACGCCGCCGTCCCAGTAATACTCGCCGTCGATCTCGACGGGCGGGAACGCGGGCGGCAGCGCACCGGACGCCATGAAGTGCTCGGGCGCGAGGCGGATGCGCGAGTTGTCGAAGTACACGAAGTTGCCGGTGCCGACGTTGACCGCGCCGACCGACACGCGCGTCTCGCCCGAATTGATCCGGTCGAAATCGCACAGTTTCAGCAGCGTCGTGCGCAGCGCCGACGTGTCGTACCAGCTGATTTTCTCGGGATGGTCGGACACGCCCGGCAGCGGTGGCGGAAAGCGCGGCACGAAGAAGCCTTGCTGGCCCTGCATCATCGCGCTGGCCGCCTGCGACGCCGTGAAGAACGTGCGGATCTGGTCGATGCTGTTGAACAGCGCGAATTCGAACGCGGCCGGAACCGTCGGAAAGAATGCCGGCTGGCAGATCGTTTCCCAGAACTCGCGCAGGCGCTCGACGCGATGCTCGGGCGCATTGCCGGCGATCAGCGCGGTGTTCAGCGCGCCGATCGAGATGCCCGCGATCCAGTCGAGCGGAACGCCCGCCTCGTGCAGTCCTTCGAACACGCCGGCCTGGTACGCGCCGAGCGCGCCGCCGCCCTGCAGGACGAGCGCGATCGTTTCGTACGGCAGCGATCGCGCGGGGGCCGGCGCGCCGGCTTCGTGTTGCAGGTCCGCCGCATCGACGGCCTGCTTTTCCGTGCGGGCGTGCGGCTTCATTGCATGAACCAGCCGTGGCTGACGATGAACGACTGGCCCGTGAGCGCGGCGCTCGGGAACGCCGACAGGAACAGCACCGTCTGCGCGACGTCCTGCACCGTCGTGAACACGCCGTCGACCGTGTTGCCGAGCATCACCTTCTTCACCACTTCCTCTTCGCTGATGCCGAGCTCCTTCGCCTGCTCCGGAATCTGCTTGTCGACCAGCGGCGTGCGCACGAAGCCCGGACACACGACGTGCGAGCGCACGTTGTGCTTCGCGCCTTCCTTCGCCAGCACGCGGGCGAGGCCCAGCAGGCCATGCTTGGCCGTCACGTACGCCGACTTCAGCGGCGACGCTTCGTGCGAGTGCACCGAACCCATGTAGATCACGACGCCGCCGCGATCGTCCTTGTACATGTGCTTGAGCGCGGCCTTCGTCGTCAGGAACGCGCCGTCGACGTGGATCGCCTGCATCTTCTTCCAGTCGGAGAACGAATAGTTCTCGATCGGGTTGACGATCTGGATGCCGGCGTTCGACACGAGGATGTCGACCGAGCCGAACGTTTCGGCAACCTTGTCGATGCCGCTGTTCACGGCGTCCTCGTTCGTCACGTCCATCGCGACGCCGATCGCCTTGCCGCCCGCCTTGTTGATCTCGTCGGCGACCGCGTTCGCGCCGTCCTGGTTCAGGTCGGCGATCGCGACGGCCGCGCCCGCCTTGGCGAGCTCGAGGGCGATTTCCTTGCCGATGCCGCTCGCGGCGCCCGTGACGACTGCGGTCTTGCCATTCAGGTTGCTCATGTTCGAATTCCCGTGATGAAAGGTTTGACAGGGAGAAAGGACTGCGGACGTGTTACTTGGCCAGGTAATCGTAGACGACTTCGCCGAGGCCCAGCGTCAAATCGGCGACCAGGTGCCGGGCCTCGACGATTTCGAGCACGGGCAGGTCGGCCACGGGCGCAAGCGCATGCGGCGCCAGTTCGAGCGACGCGGGGCCCGTCCACGCGCCCTTCATCTTGATGTCCTGCATGTAATAGCGCACGAGTTCGCAGACGCGCGCGGTGCCGTCGACGTGCGGGATGATCTTCAGCAGGAAATTGGGGCCGGCGAGCCGCTTCGTCTGCTCGTCGATGTCGAGTTCCTTGTGCTTGTAGCCCATCGTGCCGGTGGCGACGCGCACCTTGCCGTAGTCGAGCGTGCCGAGGATGTGATCGGTGTTCACGTGCAGCGTGGGCGACGCGAGCTTCTTCGGGAAGCCCCACAGCTCGCGGCCGCCGGCGATCGGCGGGTGATCGTCGAGATACATCGCGAGCGTATAGCCGCCCGGCTGGCCGTTGTATTCGACGGGGATGACCTGGCCGCTTTCGGTGTAGTCGCCGAAACCGGTCGAATCGGCCATGCGAATGAATTCGTAATGCACGAGCGGCTCGGTAACCTGCAGCGGCTCGGGGACAATTTCACGGAGACGGTCCGGATCGGTGCGATACGTGATGATCAGAAACTCACGATCGACGAAACGGTACGGACCCATCGGGAAGGCAGGGCTGGTCAACGGCATCGCAAACGCTTTCGATCGGACATCGCTGGCTTTCATGCGGACTCCTTGTTGTTGATCGCTTCGTGGATGAGTGCTCGTAATCGTATGCCTGTGCGTTGCCGTTGTGCGATGCCGCATCTGGAATTAATTGTTGCCGATTTCGAATGATTTGCGGCGTAAATATTGAGATGAACGATACCAACGGCGGGGAAGGCGCCCGGCGGTCCGATGGTCGCACGCGCCGATGACACCACGATGTGAAAAAGGTGAGCCTTTTCGGGAGGCGGGGTGAGCCTTTGCGGGAGACGGTCGCGCGGGAATATGACAATTGTGTGAACTTGTGTTGCGGTGCATGCTCTAAGTGCGTTCGCCGCGGCGGCCTTCGCCCCGGCGGCGAACGCATTAAGCATCGCTTAAGCGGGCGCGCCCTAGCATCGTTCGTATCAGGCCGGGCAACCGGTCGTTTTTTTTGCCCCACGCAACCGGATTCATGCAGAACCTCAATCTCACCCTCTTTTCCGCCCTCAACGCCGGGGTTGCGCCGCAGCCGGGCGTCGCCCGCCTCGCGATCTTCGCTGCCGACTGGCTGGTCTATGCGCTGCCGGCGATGCTGCTGCTCACCTGGATCTTCGGCGCGCGCCCGACACGACGCCAGGCGATCGAAGCCGGCGTCGGCGTGTGCGTGGCGCTCGTGCTCGCGCAAGTGATCGGGCATGTCTGGTTCTCGCCGCGCCCGTTCATGGCCGGCGTCGGCACGCAACTGATTCCGCACGCGCCGGACAGCTCGTTTCCGAGCGATCACATGACGTTTGCGTGGAGCATGGCGGTCGGTCTGATGCTCGGCGGCACGACCCGCGTCACCGGGTTCGTGATGGCCGCGCTGGCCGTGGTGATTGCATGGGGGCGCGTGTATGCGGGTGTGCACTGGCCGTTCGACATGGCAGGCGGCGTGCTGGTCGGTACGGCCGGCGCGCTGGCCGCGCACCTGTGCGGGCAACGCGCGATCGCGCTGCTCGAACGGATCGGCGATTCGGTACACGCGGTCGTGATGGGGCGCCGGCACGCGCCCTGAATGAACGGAAATCGGGCAGGACGCCGTCAGCCGGGTGTCTTGGCCGAATCGGCCGAGGCGGACGGGCCGCCGCCCGCATCGTGCAGTTCGGACGTATCGGTCGGGTGCTGAGCGGCATCGCGCTCGAGGGCGCTTTCCTTCAGGATCGCGCACATCGCGACGAACAGCGCGAGCACTACCGCGGCGAGGCCGCAATAGCCGACGATCTTCAGGTGGCGAAGGAAAGGCGAAGCGTGGCTTTCTTTTGTCATGACCGGGCGCTCCTGGGCGGGCTGCGGCGGCTGTCGCCTGACAGCGGCGTCGCAGATACAGATATATACCAGCCGCGATACCGGTGCCAAGCCCGCTGGTGCGCGGACGCCACGATTGTGTCATCCGCCGGCCGACCGGGCGCCCGTTTACCGGGTACCCGCCCCCGTCAGTCTTCCAGCGTTTCGTGCACGGCCGCCGCGCCGCGCTTCCAGTAGGCCGCCGCGCGGATGCGCGACTTGTCGACGCCGCGCTCGCCGGTCAGGTGCTGGCGGACCGCCCGCATCGACAGCGCTTCGCCGGCCGCCCACACGTAGCCGTCGCCGGACGACGGCAACGGCAGGTCGCGGACGGCATCCAACAGCGCATCGCCGTTCGCCGCGTCGGCTTCGGCGCGGAAGCGCCAGACTTCATGCACGTCGGCGCGCGTGTCGAACGAGATTTGCGCGGCACGATCGGCGACTTCCAGCACGACGGCCGCACGCGCACCGGCCGGCAATTCCTCGAGACGCCGCGCGACGGCCGGCAGCGCCGTATCGTCGCCGATCAGCAGATGCCAGTCGAAACCGGTTGGGATGACGAACGAACCGCGCGGGCCGCCGATGCCGAGCCATTGGCCGACACGTGCCTGTGCGGCCCATTGCGACGCGGGGCCCGGATGGTTCAGCACGAATTCCAGATCGAGCTCGCGGGCGGCGCGATCGAAGCGGCGCGGCGTGAAGTCGCGCGCGACCGGCTTCGGTTCGCCTTCCGGAAACTCGGGGCCGTTCGCGCCGAGCGTCGGCATCGCGGGCCGTTCCGCACCGGGCGGGGGGAAAAACACCTTCACGTGATCGTCGAACGACGCGGACTCGAAATCCGCGAGATCGGGGCCGCCGAGCGTGACGCGCAGCAGGTGCGGCGTCACGGCACGCACGCGCAGGACCTGCAGCAGGCGGAACTTGAGGGTATGGCGCACGCGGGTCACGGTGCGCTCGGATAGGTTCTGCATCAATCCGTTCTCCTTGAGGTTTGACGGGGCGGCGCGGATCACGCGCCGGAGCCGCCTTCGATTTCGGCCGTCGCACGGCGCATGATGGCCACGATGCGGCGTTGTTCGTCGGCGTCGGCTGCGCTCTTGTGCAGCAGCGCCCGCTTGAGCGCGAGGCGCGCCTCGACGAACTCCGGCAGCCAGCCGGCCTGCGATTCGTCCGGTGCGTCGTTGCCCGCCGATTCCCCGGCGAACGCGCGGCGCATGAATTCCATCTTGCGTGCGAGGTGCGTGAGGCGAGCGAACAGCGTGTCGACGCGTTCGCGCTGCGCATCGAGATGCGCGCGGCCGGCGTCGGTCAGCGCATAACGCTTGCGGTTGCCTTCCGCCTGCGATGCGACGAAGCCGACTTCTTCCAGATACGTGAGCGCCGGATACACCATGCCGGGGCTCGGGCTGTAGAAACCGTTGGAACGCGTGTCGAGCGCCTTGATCAGCTCGTAGCCGTGGCTCGGCTGTTCGGCGACCAGCGCGAGCAGCAGCAACTGGAGATCGTCCGAGCTGAACTGGCGGCCGCGCGGCATACCGTCGTCGCCGAAATCGCCAAAGCCGCCCCGGCCGCCCCGGCCGCCGAACGGGCCGCCACCGAACATGTCGTGGCCGCGGCGGTGGCGGCCGATCGCGTACCAGAGACCGGCGAACCAGTCGGGGCGGGCATGCGCACCATGACCGTCGCAACGGTCATGGCCGCGGAAGTGATTGTGTCGCATGATCCTGTCCTATATGTCGAAAAACATATCTAAAGATATATATCGAAAGATAGGGCGTCAAGGGGATTTATTTGGGGTTGGATTGGGTCTGCGAAGGGGACGCCGTGCATCGCGCGATGACCTCCCGCACCGTCGCCCATGTCAACAATGGTCAATTCCGATGCCGGTGTGTTGTGGTCCGTGCACTCAGTGGCGACAATCGGCGCGCTCGCCCGGACGAGCGCGCTTGAGAAGCGGCTCTCGCTTTCCGCGCCCTGGAAAATTCGAATGACGTTCATCCTGCCGCACAATCCACGCCAAGACCGGCGTCAACGCGCCGACGCGCTGCTGCTCGAGGCGGCCGCGGATGACGCATTCGTCCGCGAATCGTTGCGTATCGTCGCCGAGGCCAGGCAGCGCATCGAGGATTCGCGCGTGTTGACTATCGGTGCGGCGCCGCGTGACGTGCACGACGGCGCCGATGTCTCGTAAGAGGTCGCCGACCATGGGATCGAAAGCCGCGAACCGTACGTGGCAGGTCGCGCTGGCGCTGGTTGCGCTGGCGGGCGTCGCATGGTTCGCGCTCGGCATGCGCATCCACTTCGGCTACTACGCCGACGACAGGCAGGCCGCGCTTCGGGCGGAAGCGTTGGTCGTGCAGCGCTTCAACGCGCAGGCGTTCGACGCGATCTACGACGACGCGGCCGACGCGATGCGCGCGACCGTATCACGCGCGCAGGCCGTCGACGCGATGCGTGCGACGCTGAAAGCGTACGGGACCATCGTCGAAGACAACGAAGGCGCGACGACCTGCTTTCCCGATCAGGTCCGCATGGTGCGCTGGCTGAGGTCGTCGAACGGGACCGACCTGACGCAGGTGAGCCTGTGGTCGACGCCGGGCGGCGATGCCAAGCTGGTGATGATGCGGATTTCGCCGGGGCGCGTGAGCGTCGATCCCGAGATCGTCCACCGGAATCGCTGCGGTGCGCGGTGAGCGGCAGCCGAACGACGCGCCGCGGGCCGGCGCGTGTGCCCGTTTCCTTCAGATGCCCATCCGCTCCGCCACCCCGTCGCGATCCACGAACTTGTGCTTCATCGCGGCGCCGACGTGCAGGGCCAGCAGCAGGCCGAGCGTCAGCACCAGCGCGCGATGCAGCGTATCGGTCAGGAGTCGCAACGGTTCGTCGCGGCCGACGAGCATCGGCAGGTCCGTGATGCCGAAGAAGCTGACCGCGTGCGCACCGGCGAGGCGGTGCACGTAGCCGGTCAGCGGCACGAGAAGCAGCAGCAGGTACAGCACGCCGTGCAACGCACCGGCGATCCGCGCCTGCCAGGCCGGGACGTTGTCCGGCAGCGGCGGCGGGGTGTGCGTCGCGCGCCAGGCGAGGCGCGGCACGGTCAGCATGAAGATCAGGCTGCCGATCGACGCGTGATAGAACAGGATGCCGTTGAACTGCGGCGAGTTGTGCGGAAACGTATCCATGTAGAGCCCGATCGAGAGGTTCAACAGGATCAGGATCGCGATCGACCCGTGCATGGCGATCGCGAAGCGTGCGTAGGCGGCGTGGTTGGGCTGTGACATGAGCGGTCTCGCAGATTCGGGTAGGGTGCCGCGCACCCGCGCGTCCGGCGCAGCGAACGGCGTGGCGACACCCGATGGACCGGGACCGGGCCGGATTTATTCCCGATGCATGCGTCGCTTGCCGTTGCACCGTATTTTCACGGCAGACGGAAGGGGCAGCTTCCCCCCTCCAGCCCCCGCTGTCAGAACCGCGTACTGAACCCGATCCGCGCGATCGACTGCCGGGCGCCGCTCGATGCGCCGTCCGCATCCATCACGCCGTTGATCTGCGCGTTGCTGCTGTGGCCGGTGCGCTGATGCACGCCGGCGACATACACCATCGTGCGCTTCGACAGCCAGTACTGGACGGCGGCCAGGAATTGATGCGCATGCGCGTTGTCGAGCGTGTCGTTGCCCTTCATGTAGGTATAGCTCGCGCCGACGACCCAGGCGGGCGACGGGTGCCATGCGGCACCGGCTTCGGCGGACCATGCGCCCGCGCCGTTCTGCGCGTTGTGCACGGTCGTGAAGAGCGCCTTCCCCGTGACCGTGCCGACCGTGTAATGCAGGCCCGCACCCCAGTTGCGCACGCTGGTGGGCGGCAGTCCGCCGACGGCGCCGTATTTCTGGTTCGTATAGGCCGCGCCCGCGCCGAACGGGCCGTTGTCGTAGCTCGCACCGACGCTGACCGTGTTGTTCGCGCCGATCGACCCCGCGACGTTCCCGAAGCCGTACAGCGCACCGAAGGTCAGGCCCGACAGCGACGGGCTCGTGTACTTGACCGAATTCGCGACGCGATTGCTGCCCGCGACGCGGTCCCAGTCGAACGCGCCCGTCGGGTTGTTCGGCAGCGCGAGCTTGTCGAACGGTCCGTTGCGGAAGCCGTACAGGCCGACGAGATCCTGCGCGATCTCGTTGCCGCTGGCGGCCAGCGAATCGACCATGAACTCGTACTGGTTGCCCAGCGTCAGCGTGCCGTACCGGTCGTTCTGCAGCCCGACGTAGGCGGTGCGCGCGAACAGCCCGCCGCCGATGATCGAGCCGTTGCCGAGCGAATACTGGTTCACGAGCCGGAAGATCGCGCGCGTGCCCGCACCGAGATCCTCCTTGCCCTCGAAGCCGAGCAGGTTCGGAAAGAAGATGTTGTCGTCGAATTTCGCGGCGCCGTGGCCGCCTTGATTGCTGACATAGCTGATGCCGGCGTCCATCAGCCCGAACATCGTCACGCTGCTCTGTGCAAACGCCGCAGCCGGAAGCGTGCAGGCCGCGAGTGCCAGTAAGGTCTTTTTCGTCATCTCCAATGTGCTCCTCACATGTTTCCGACCGGATCGGATATTTTTTTGATCGGACTACTGATTGATATGAACAAACCCGAACCGGGAGAATCCCGGTTCGGCGGCAACGGAAGAGAGCCGGCCGCGCGACGGGTATCGGCGGGTTTCGCGAATCCGCCGATACCCCGCGCGCCGAGCGCTAGACCGTCGAGTACCCGCCGTCCACCGGCACGACCGCGCCGGTCACGAACGACGCGCCGGGCGAGCAGAGGAACAGGATCACTTCCGCGACCTCGTCGGCCGTGCCCCAGCGCCCGAGCGGCGTGCGCTCGAGGATGCGGCGCGACGCTTGCGCGTCGGCCTTCAGGCCGGTACTGAGCGGCGTGTCGATCCAGCCGGGCGCGACCGCGTTCACGCGGATGCCGCGATCGGCCCACGCCTGCGCGAGCGAGCGCGTGAGCTGCGCGATGCCGCCCTTGCTCGCGCTGTACGCGGGCCGGTCCTTGCTGCCGAAGTACGTGTACATCGACGCGATATTGACGATGCTGCCGCCGTGTGCCGACAGCGCCGGCCGGGCGGCGTCGGACGCGCGCATCACCGACGTCAGGTTCACGTTCAGCACGAGCTCGAACTGGTCCATCCGGTATTCGTCCGCGTGCCGGCTGATGCCGACGCCGTTGACGAGCACGTCGAGCCGCGGCAGCGCCGCGATCGTACGCGCGAGCGCATCGCTGTCGGTCACGTCGAGCGCCACGCAGCGGATGCCCGCATGCACGGGCGCATGCGGGCCGGCGGCGTCGAGCCCGAGTGCGACGACCGACGCGCCGGCTTGCGCGAACCGCAACGCGGTGCGCGCGCCGATGCCCGACGTGCCGCCCGTCACGACGACGGACTGGCCTTCAAACGCCCACTGACGACTCATGCTCGGCACTCCCGGTGAGTTGGGCGCGACGGGCGGGCCGTTGCGCGGGTGAAACGAGGATCTTGATCTGCGTGCGGTCTGCGAGCAGCGCATCGAAGCCGTCGGCGACGGCGTCCTCGAGCGACACCGTGCGCGTGACGATCGACGTGAGATCGAGCGCGCCCGACGCGACGATGCGCAGCAGGTCTTCGTACGCGTGTCGGTAACCGACGCTCGCGGTGAACGTCAGCTCGTCGTTGACCGCGCGGAACGCGTCGAAGCCCGCATGCGGCATCAGGCCGACCATCACGAGGCGGCCGCCCTTGCGTAGCGCCTGCATCGCCGACTCGAACGTGGCCGGCAGCCCGGCCGCCTCGAAACTCGCATCGACGCCGAGCCCGCCTGTCGCCGTGCGGATTGCATCCTGCAACGTGCCGGCGTCGAGCGCACGCGCGTCGAACGCATGCGTCGCGCCCACGCGCGTGGCGGCCGCGAGCCGCTCGGGCGACACGTCGACGGCCACGATCGTCGTCGCACCCTGCAGCTTCGCGAGCATGATCAGCAGCAGGCCGATCGGTCCGAGCCCGAACACCGCGCAGGTCTCGCCGAGCCGCAGTGCGCCGCGCCGCAGCGCATGCAGCGCGACGGCGGCCGGCTCCATCACGGCGGCCTGCTCGAGGCTCACGCCGTCGGGCAGGCGATGCAGCATGTAGGCCGGCACGACCGCGAAGTCGGCCATCCCGCCGTCGCCCATCAGCCCGGCGAAGCCCATCGACACGCACAGGTTGTACGACCCGGTGCGACAGTACGCGCACTGGCTGCAGCGGTACTCGGGCTCGACCGCGACGCGGTCGCCCGCGCGCAGCGCCGTCACGCCTTCGCCGACTTCGACGACGGTGCCGCAGAACTCGTGGCCGAGCGTCAGCGGCGCGGTGCGGCGCGACAGCGGGTGCGGCGCGTCGACGGGAATCGCGTGGGGGCCGTCCGCATATTCGTGCAGGTCGCTGCCGCAGATCCCGCAATACGCGATCGCGATGCGTACGTCGCCGGGGCCGACGCGCGGCGTGTCGATGTCGACGAGACGGACGTCGCGCGGGCCATGCCATTGAAGTGCCCGCATGTCAGCGCCCTCCGAGGTTTGGCGTGTCGAGGCGGCTGGCGGCGGCACCGGCGAGCGCGCGCTTGCGCAGCACGGCCGGCGCGGTTTCGACGAGGCCGAACGACAGCACGCATGCGAGGATCGCGCCGGTCGCCGACGTCCACATCGCGAACTGCAGGCCATACTTGTCCGCGGCAAAGCCTGCGACAGTCGGCGCGACGAAGCCGCCGATCAGCTCTCCGGCGCCCATGATCAGCCCGAGCGCGCTGGCGATCGCGCGCGGCGGCACCGTTTCGGCCGGGATCGTCGCCATGAACAGCGTGAAGCAGCCGAGGCCGGTATAGGTGACGAACACGAGCGCACCGAGCGCCCAGACCGACCCGACATGGATCATCACCAGCGGGCACACGGCCGCGATCAGCGCGAACACGATCATCGTCGGCTTGCGGCCGATCCGGTCGGAGATCGCCGGCACCGCGAAGCCCCAGAACACCCACGCGGCGCCGAGGCAGGTCATCACGATGCCCATGTCGGACGGCGACAGGTGGCGGCTTTCCACGAGGAAGACGGGCGCGAACGAGATGATCACGACGAACCACGTGAGGAAGAAGCAGCTGATCAGCACGCAGAGCAGGATGTTGCGTTCCTTCAGCAGCGCCCAGCGGTTGATCGCCGCGCCGCTCGCGGCCGGCGCGCCGGTGCCGTCGGCCTGCACGTGCCGCGCGCCGCCGGGCGGCACTTCGCGCACCCAGCGCCAGATGCAGAACGCGATCAGGAAGCCCGGGATGCACGACACGTAGAACGCCTCGCGCCAGCCGTACGCGGTGGCGATGCCGATCACGACCGGCGGGCCGATCATCGCGCCGAGCAGGCCGGCGGCCGAACCCTGCAGCAGGCCCATGTTCAAGCCGCGGCGGCTCGGCGTCGAGCTTTCGACCATCAGCGATTGCGACAGCGGCAGCACGGGGCCTTCCGCAATGCCCATCAGCGCGCGGAACGCGATCAGGCTCGCGAAGCCGCCGACGAGCCCGGAGAGAGCCGAGCACACGGAAAAGCCGAGCACGGCGGCGATCAGCAGCGGCTTGCGCGTGCCGCGCGCATCGGACCATGCGCCGGTCGCGGCGCCCGACAGCGCCCACGTGAGCGCCAGTGCGGACGACACCATGCCGAGCTGCGTGTTCGTCAGGTGCAGCTCGGCCGACATGAACGGGAACAGGAACGACAGCGCGAGGCGGTCGAAGAAGACGAAGCCGAACGTCATGAACAGGATCAGCAGCAGCCTGTTCTCGTACGTCCAGGGGGACCGGGAGGAGGACGGGGATGTCATGGGGCGCCTCGTCGTGCGTCAGCGGAACAGCTTCTCGATCGCTTTCGCGCCGAGGCCGACCTTCTCGTAATGCGCCTTGCACATCGCGATGTACGAATGCACGTCGAAGTAGCCGTCGGGGTTGCCTTCGTCGTCGAGCCAGATCAGCGGCCCCTTGACGATGAAGAACGCGCGCATCGGCTCGGGGTGATCGAACGCGACGAGCGTGTGGCCTTCGCCGGGCGTTTCGTACACGAAGTCGCCCTTCGTCGCGGTCCATTCGTGTTCCAGGTAGCCCCATTTGCCGGACAGCGTGTACGCGAACACCTCGTGCGGGTGATAGTGCCGGTTCACGAGCCCGGCTTCCTTGGCCATCAGGATGTCGCACCATTTGTTCTGCGACGGCGAGATCCACAGCGGCCGGGACGAAACCGTTTCGGTGAACGGAACGTAATAGCGTTCGTCGTCGGTGGCCGCGTTCGGGATGTACGCTTCGGGCAGCGCATCGGGCTTGAACGGATTGGCAATCGCCGGAATGTTTTGCCAGAATTCGGATACGGCTTGGTCGACCACGGTTTGTCTCCTTCTATGGGTTGTCGTGGGCTCGACTTTAGCCAGCCGGTGCGCGCCGCTCTTGACTGGGCTGGACGAATTGCTTGACCGCGCCGGACATTGCATCGCACCAAAATCCAGACGAACCATCCCCCAATCCGTGCCGCTCCGCGCGGCGGGCGCCCGCAGGAGGCGACGTGACGAATTCGACCGTTTTTTCACGCACGCGAGGCTCGACGGCCGACGTGCCGGCGCGCGACAGGATGGCGTACTGGGATGCGTTCAATGCGGCGACGCTGGTCGGGCTGCGCTGCTCGTCGCTGTCGCCGGCCGGGCTCGAGGTCGAGAAGACCGACATCGCGCTGCCGGGCCTCGGCATCGCCGACATCAGCGGTCAGGATCACGTGATCGAGCGCAGCCCCGCGCTGGTGCGCCAGTTGCCGAAGGAATCGCTGTTCGCGTGCCAGATCCTGAGCGGGCGCGCGTATTTCATCCAGCGCGACCGGTGCCTGCTCGCGGAAGCCGGCGATGTCGTCGTCTACGACACGCGCGTGCCCTATCTGTTCGGATTCCTGACGCCGATGCGGCAGCTGCTGATCGACATGCCAGTCACGTCGTTCGACGAGCGGCTCGACGCGGAGCTGGCCGCGCTGCCGCTGCGGATCGCGCCGAAACCGGGCGCGGGCGCGATGCTCGGCGCGACGTTGCGCGCGAGCGTCGAGCGTTTCATGAAGGATCCGGTGGCGCACGATGCCGCGCGGTTCGTCGAGCATACGCGCACGCTGATCGCGGAACTCATCGACACGGAAGTCAACGGCGCGGGCGCGTCGCGTGCGTCGCTGTCGTACCTGCTGACCGCGAAGCAGTACATCGCGACGCATCTCGGCGAGCCGGAACTCGGGCCACAGGCCGTCGCGGACGCGGTCGGGCTGTCGCTGCGGCATCTGGGCCGGCTCTTCGCGGCCGAAGGCGAGTCGATCACGCAGCACATCTGGTCGGAGCGGCTGTCGCACGCGCATCGCGAGCTGACCGACGCGCGGCTGCGCAAGACGAGCATCGGCGAGATCGCGTTTCGCTGGGGGTTTTCGAGCCAGGCGCACTTCAGCCGCGCGATCCGCGAGCGCTACGGCGCGTCGCCGATGGCGCTGCGCGATGCGGCGCGTGCGGCCGGGGGCTGAGGCCCGGCTTTCGCAGGTTCGGCGGCGCGTGGGTCACGCGCCGCTTTTGCTTTCGGCGCGGTGCCGCATGCCGCACGCGCGCCGCGTCACTCCGCCAGCATGAACTCGGCGCAGCGCTCCGCGATCATGATCGTCGGCGCGTTCGTGTTGCCGGACACGATGCGCGGCATCACCGAGGCATCGCAGATCCGCAATCCGTCGACGCCCCGCACGTTGAGGTGCGGCGTGACGACCGCCTCGTCGTCGTTCCCCATGCGGCACGTGCCGGCCGGGTGATAGACGGTTTTCGCGCGGCGCCGCACGTAATCGGCGAGCGTCGCGTCGCTCAACGTCTCGGCTTCGCGGACGATGCGCGAGAGCGACGGTGCGCGGATGATCCGCCGCGCGAGCGCGACACCGCGCATGAGGCCGTCGACATCGGCCGGATCCGACAGCGCACCGCTGTCGAACAGGATCGGCGCGGCCGGATCGTTGCCGCGCAGTTGCACGGAGCCGCGCGAGCGCGGCCTGAGCAGGCACGGGTTGATCGACAGTCCGTGGCCGGGCAGCGGCGCGCGGTCGACGTCGCCGACGAGCGTCGGCAGCACGTGGAACTGGATGTCCGGGCGGCCGCCGCCCGTCGTATCGACGAACGCGCCCGATTCGACCACGTTCGACGTCAGCAGGCCCGTGCGGCACAGCATCCACTGCAGTCCGTGCCGCAGCGCCTTCAGCCCGCGATCCTCGCCGAGCAGGCTGACCGGCGCGTGGCTGCGGCCGTAGATCGACACCTCGAGATGATCCTGATAGTTCGCGCCGACGTCACGGCTGTCGTGCAGCACGTCGATGCCGTGCGCGCGCAGGTGCGCGCCGGGCCCGATGCCCGACAGCATCAGCAGCTTCGGCGTGCTCAGCGCGCCGGCCGCGAGCACGACGTCGGCGCGTGCGGCGGCCGCGCCCGTTGCGCCGCCTTCGGTGCGCCATTCGACGCCGGCGGCACGCCGCCCGTCGAACCGGATGCGCGTCACGCGGCAGCCGGTCAGCACGCGCAGGTTCGGATGGGCGAGCGCCTCGGCGAGATAGGTGGCCGCGGTGCTGCCGCGCTGCCCGTCGAAGATCGTCGTGTGATAGAAGCCGACGCCGTGCTGCGCGGCGCCGTTGAAGTCGTCGTTGTACGCGATGCCGGTTTCCTGCGCCGCCTTCACGAACGCGAGGCTCAGCGGATGCCGGAAGCGCGTGTCGCCGACTTTCAACGGCCCGTCGGTGCCGTGGAACGGCTCGGACAGCCGCAGGTGCGATTCGGCGCGCTTGAACACGGGCAGCACGTCGTCCCAGCTCCAGCCCGTGCAGCCGAGCGCGGCCCAGTCGTCGTAGTCGTCGCGTGTGCCGCGCACGTACAGCATTGCGTTGACCGAACTGCCGCCGCCGAGCGTGCGGCCCTGCGGCACATAGGTCTTGCGGCCGGCCGCGCCGGGCTGTGGCTCGCTCTCGAACGTGACCGTGCGCCGTGTGCCGAGCACGCGGATGAACGTCGCCGGAATCCGGATGAACAGGCTGTCGTCCTTCGGGCCGTCCTCGAGCAGCAGTACGCGCCTGCCGGCCGTCACCAGCCGATGCGCGACCGTACAGCCGGCCGAACCGCCGCCGACGACGATGTGGTCGTACGTCTCCATCCCGCTTCTTCTCCTTGTTGTCGGGCGGCGGAACGCGTGCCGCCGCGCAGGAAGCCAGCTTAGCGAACGGGTTGCGGCCCCATTTGACCGGGACGGCCGCCGTGCTTGCCTCGCCCGGACACGGCGGCGGGTGGCGGCGCGCGAACGGGCGCTAGCGGGCGTCGGCGGGTGCGCGCGACGCGCTCGGCGTCTCGCCGAATCGCGCGCGGTAGCTGCGGCTGAAGTGCGCGCTGTTATTGAAGCCCCAGCGGAACGCGATTTCGCTGACCGTCAGGTGCTTCAGCGACCGGTCGCGCAGGTCGGCACGGCACCGTTCGAGCCGCCGCGCGAGGATGTAGCGCGTGAGCGGCATCCCTTCGATCTCGAACACGCGCGCAAGCTGGCGCGGCGACAGGTTGATCGCACGGCTCACCGATTGGCTGTCGAGATCGTCGTCGGCGAGATGGCTGTCGATGAAGGCCTTCGCGCGCGACAGCGTGTGGACGGTCGACTTGGTCGGCGACGTGTCGCCGTCGCGTAGCCGCAGCATCGACTGCACGAGATCGAGGAGCGCGGCGGCGCGCCGTTCGCGCGCGTCGGGCGTCGGCTCGTGCGGCGCGGCGAGCAGCCCGACCACCTGCCGCACGGCCCACGACGTCACGCCGTCGTCGCGATCGATCTTGACGAGGCTGCGGTAGCGCCACGGGCCGACGCGCGCTTCGAACACGTCGCGCGGCACGTCGAGCACGGTCATCGCCATGTCGGCCGGAAAGCCGTGACCGTACGGCATCGACGTGTCGTACAGCACGAGGTCGCCGGGCGCGTGCTGCATGCAGTCGACGTCCTGGAACGTATAGCCCTGCCCCGCGTGCATCAGGCAGATGAAGATGGCGTCGCGCTGATCCGTGTGGATGTTGTGCGGCGTGCGCACGACCGCATGCCGGTTCGCGACGATGTCGCATGCGCGGAACAGCCCGAGATCGCGCGTGCGCATCGACGCATCGATGCCTTCGGACGACTTTCCGCTGCATTCGATCCGCACGAGCGTGCGCGCGACATGGTCGACCCAGAAGTCGACGCGCTCGGCACCGCGTACGGCGCGCGTCGAGACCGTGGCGATCTCCGTGCTGGTATCCGGCATGACGTTCTCCCAATGACCGCCCGAGCGGCGCAGTCTCGGGCACGTCGAACGGCGCGGTCAATCCGTGAAAGACCCGGGGCCGGCGCGTCACGCGCTTGCAGCGGGGCGCGGCGGGCGGTTGCGCGATCGATGTCCGGCCGAGTCAACGGAAGCGGCCGTACGAGTCAAGACACGGCCGTGATTTTCGGGCAGCCGGCGCGGGCTCACTTCGACGAAGACGAGGGCAGCCCGAGCGGCACGTCCCGCTCGTCACCCATCTTGCCGCCGCGGAACGCGACGCTCACGTAGCCGGCACGCCGTGCGTCGGTGACGTTCGCGTAGATCGACGTCATCAGCATCCCCGCGTCGCAGCCGAGCGCGATCGTGCGGTCGGCGCGGCCGGTCGCGATGTTCACGGCGCGCAGCGACCGCATCGCGATGCCGCACGTGTCGGACAGCGCATAAACACCGACCAGCATGTGCGTCCTGGTGCGATACCACATCGGGATATCGACCACGCCGTCGAGCTGGAGATGATCCTGGTCGTTGTCGTTCAGCCGTCCGACTTCGTTCAGCGTGATCGGGAAGGTGTGGCGGCCGTCGTCCCACGTGCCGGTCACCGTTTTGCCGGCGAGGTTCAGCGCGATCGGGCAAGGCTTCGGCCGCGTCGGCGACGCGGCCGGCACGACCGGCGAGTCGGCCGTCGACGCGGGCTGCGATGCTTCGCACAACGTCATGCGGCCGTCGGGCGTGCGCCGACCCTGCAACGGGATCGGCTTGCGGTGCGCGTCGTAGTAATAACTGCCGTCGACGCGCCAGCGGCCTGCGTCGTTGCGGTTGATGGCGTCGTAGGTCTGCAGCGATACGTGAACGGGTGCGTGGCCGATCGTGCCCGTGTAGTTCGCGATTTCGTACCAGCCGGCGACGGACACGGCCGGCGCGCAGGCGAGCAGCGCGGCGATCGCCGCGGCGAGCGGGCGGGAGAATCGGGCGCGGCGCGGGATGCGGTTCATCGGCGGTCCGGGTGCGTGGGATGCTCGCCATTGTATCCATCCGTGATTCCGCGATTGTCCGTGTCCGCGCGGACGGTGATACCGGCGTACATATGACACAGGCCGGCCGTGCAACCGCGCGAATCGCGCGACTTCTCCGGCCGGCCTGCTGCCGCGACGGGTCTCAGGGCGCGCTGGCCTCGTCGATCTGGCGGATATCGTCCTGATCGAGTTGCAGGCGGATCGCCTCGCCGAGCAGGTCGAGCTGCGCGAGCGACGTCGCGCTGGCGATCGGCGCGGTGATCGTCGGCCGCGCGATCTGCCACGCGAGCGCGATCGCGGCCGGCTGCGTGCGGTGCTTCGCCGACACGGCGTCGAGTGCCGCGAGGATGCGCAGGCCGCGTTCGTTCAGATAGCCGGCGACACGATCCCCGCGCACGCTCTTCTTCAGGTCGGCCTCGCTGCGGTACTTGCCCGACAGGAAGCCGCTCGCGAGCGCGTAGTAGTTGACGACGCCGAGCTTCAGGTCGCGCACGACCGGCTCGAGATCGCGTTCGTAACCGGCGCGGTCGATCAGGTTGTACTCGGGCTGGATCACCTGGTATGCGGGCAGCCCGTCGCGCTGGCTGATCGCGGCGGCTTCGCGCAGGCGCGCGCCGCTGTAGTTCGACGCGCCGATGATGCGCACCTTGCCGGCGTCGATCAGCGTCTGATACGCGCCGAGCGTCTCCTCGAGCGGGGCCGTATCGGCGAGATCGCGATGCGAGAAATACAGGTCGATATAGTCGGTCTGCAGGCGGCCGAGCGAATCGTCGACGGCTTTCAGGATGTTGTCCTTCGTCAGCCCCGCGCGCGCGGCCAGCAGGCCGACCTTGGTCGCGATCACGACCTGCTCGCGCTTGCCGGAGCGCTTGAGCCACTTGCCGATGATGGTTTCCGATTCGCCGCCGCTGTTGCCGGGGACCCAGGCCGAATAGACGTCGGCCGTGTCGATGAAGTTGATGCCGGTGTCGGAGAGCGCGTCGAGCAGCGAAAACGACGTGCTTTCGTCGACGGTCCAGCCGAAGACGTTGCCGCCGAACGCGAGCGGCGAAACCTGGATGGTCGATGTGCCGAGGGTGCGGTATGCCATGTTCCTCTCCGATAACTGCGGGTGACGGGATTGAACTGCGGATGGGGCGATACGAATGCGGCGGGACGGCGGCGTGCGCGATGCGGTTCCGCCGTTGTCGCGGGACACCGGACATTCTCGCCGATCGCTCCGGTTCGTGCAGCCGGTGCGTCGCCGCGATGATGGATGGCTCGCGGCAGATGGCGGATGCGCCGTCCGTTACGTGAGCGTTTCGTGCGGCTGCGTTCGATCGGGAGCGAATTTTTTACGGCGGCGTGTGCGACGAGGAGGCAGGCTGCGCGGGCGGGGTGCCGGCGCGGTGGGAAGGACGGGCGGCAGTCGGCCGCCCGTCCGGGGAGGGCCGTCAGCGCAACTGCACCGCCGCGAGAAACAGCACCATGCTGCCGATCGCGCCGTCCAGCACGCGCCACGCGACGGCCTTGCGGAACCACGGCGCCAGCAGGCGCGCGCCGTAGCCGAGCCCGAGGAACCACACGACGCTGACCGTCATCGCGCCGATCGCGAACGCGAGCCGTGCGCCTTCCGGTTCGCGTGCGCCGGCCGTGCCGATCAGCAGGAACGTGTCGAGATACACGTGCGGGTTGAGCCACGTGAACGCGAGCGTCATCAGCACGATCGCGAGCCCGCCCTGCGACGGCGGCGCGACCGCGTCGCCGCGCACGTCGAGCGTGGCGTGGCCCGGCTTGAACGCGCGGCGCAGCGCGTTGATGCCGAACCAGGCGAGATACGCGAGCCCGACATACAGCACCGCATGGACGAAGGCCGGATAGCGTTCGACGAGCACCGATGCGCCGCCGACGCCCGCGCCGATCAGGATCATGTCGGACAGCGCGCACAGCAGCACGATCTTGCCGACGTGCGCGCGCATGATGCCCTGACGGAGGACGAACGCGTTCTGCGCGCCGATGGTGACGATGAGCGATCCGCACAGGGCGGCGCCGTGGGAAAAAGCGAGCCAGTTCATGATGATGGGCAGCGGGATGGGCAGTAGACGAATGAATCGGGTAGCGCTAGTCTGCGGTCAGCATGAAGATAAGAGAAGCTAATTCACCTAATGCGGATTAAGGAAATCTAATGCTCGACTACGCGTTGCTCGATGCCCTCGCGGCCGTGATCCGGCATGGTTCGTTCGAACGGGCGGCCAAGGAGCTGAATGTCACGCCGTCGGCCGTGTCGCAGCGCGTGAAGCTGCTGGAGGAGCGCGTCGGCAGCGTGCTCGTCAAGCGCGGGCAGCCGTGCGTCGCGACGACGTCGGGCGCGCTGCTGTGCCGGCATACCGAACGCGTGCAGTTGCTCGAGGCCGAACTGGGCGGCCGGATGCCGGCGCTGCCGGGCCAGATCGCGAGCGCGTGGCCGACGCTGCGCGTGGCCGTCAACGACGACAGCGTCGCGACGTGGTTCATCGATGCGGTCGGGCCGTTCTGCACCGAGCGCGAGACGTTGCTCGACCTCGTGATCGACGACCAGGATTACACGGCGTCGCGCATTCGCGACGGCAGCGTGCAGGGCGCCGTGACCGCGCAGGCCGAGCCGATCCAGGGATGCCGGTCGGAACGGCTCGGCCGCATCCGCTATCGCGCGGTGTGCTCGCCGGCGTTTTACGACCGCTATTTCAGCGCGGGCATCACGCGCGACGCGCTGCGCCGCGCGCCGTGCGTGATGTTCAATCCGAAGGACGGGCTGCAGGCGCGTTTCATTCGGCGCGTGACACGCGCGGATCTCGATCCGCCGCAGCACTGGATACCGCACGTGGCAGGCTATCTGCGCGCGTGCGAAACGGGATTGGGATGGGGGATGTGCCCGGACCGGATGGTCGATCGCCAGCTGGCGGCGGGTGAGCTCGTGGACATGTCGCGCGGGCGCACCGTCGACATCGATCTCTACTGGCAGAGCTGGCGCCTGTCGATCGGCTGGCTCGACGATTTCAGCGCGGCGCTGAAGACGCGCGCCGCGCTGTTTCTCGATTGATTCGGCAGGCGATGCCGGCGGCGCGCGAGCCGTGCGCGCCGAGCGGGATCAGACGTGCTGCAGGCCGTCGAAGTCGACGATCTGCACGTGGCGGCCCTGCATTTCGATCAAGCCGCGCTTCTGGAACTTCGACAGCGTGCGGCTGACCGTTTCGAGCGTCATGCCGAGATAGCTGCCGATGTCTTCGCGCGTCATCCGCAGGTTGAATTCCGACGGCGAGTAGCCGCGCTTCAGGTAGCGCGACGACACGTCGAGCAGGAAGGCGGCGACGCGCTCTTCCGCATTCAGCGAACCGAGCAGCATCGTTTGCGACGTTTCGCGCACGATCTGTTCGCTCATCAGCTTGTGCATGCGCAGCTGCATCGAGCCGGCTTCCGAGCACAGTGCCTTGAGCGCGCTGTACGGGATCACGCAGACGGAGCTGTCTTCCAGCGCGACCGCGGTACGCGGGTGGGTATCGTCGCAGATGCCGTCGAGGCCGAGCGCTTCACCGGCGAGATGCAGGCCCGTGACCTGTTCGCGGCCGTCGTGGCGGGTCGCGACGGTTTTCAGCGAACCCGAGCGCACCGCGTACAGGTTGTCGAATGCGTCGCCTTCGCGAAACAGCGCTTCGCCGCGCTTGACGGGGCGTGCCGCGCAGATGACCGACTCGAGGCGGCTGAGTGCTTCGGGTGCCAGGCCCTGCGGCATGCACAGGTGCCGCATTGCGCACGACGAGCAGTGCGCGGCCTGGCGAGGCGCCCAGCTACCGGTGTGCGGCGTGGCGGCGGGACGTGTGGCGACGGGCGTCAGCATGATCGTTTACTCCGGCGTTGGATCGACGGAATCATTGTCCCACCGCAAGTTGCCGCTGTCGGGTGACAAAACGTCGCGACCGGCGGCGCGTGCCGGATACCTTTCAGGCAGGCTGTTCGTCGACGTTCGCGGCCGCGGGGATCAGCAGCACGGGCACGGTGGCGTGCCGCACGCATTGTTCGGCGATGCTGCCGAGCACGAGGCGGCGGAAGCCGCGGCGGCCATGCGTGCCGAGCACGAGCAGATCGGCGCCGAACGCCTTTGCACCATCGAGGATCAACGACGAGACATCGTTGAGCGACGTCGCTTCGTTCTGCCGTGTTTCGCCTTTCACGCCGGCGGCCTGCATCAGCTTCGTGAAATCCTGCGCGAGTGCGTTGCCCTGCGCGACGAGCTGATCGCGCAGCACGGACGGATCGTAGCCGGGCACGTTGTAGTAGATCGCGGCGTTCTCGACGACGTAGAACGGTTGCAGCTCGGCGCCGTGCGCTTTCGCAAGCGCCAGCGCGGCATCGAACGCGTGGCGGGACGTGTCGCTGCCGTCGACGGCAACCAGAATACGCTTGTACATAGTGTCTCCGAATGGCGGGTTGAAACGAAGTCGGCCGGATGGCCGATCGGGCTGGGCAATGCGCGATGCTGCGAGGCAGGGTAAACCAACGGCGGGGACTTTGCAGTGCGGCGCCCGCCGGGTCGCGCGGCCGCACGGCGCCTGCCGCTGCGGCGAACGGCCAGGCGCGCGGCGCATGCCGCACCGCGCGACGCGGGGTGCGTCGCGTGCGGCTCGGTCGTGGCCGCCGCGCGCGTCGGCGGCGGGAACGCATGAGGACATGCACCAGCCGGGCGCGACAGACACGTCGATGCACCGCCCGTGTCGCCATTCAATCGCAACCGGGCCGTTTCGACATGACTTCGATCAACGCATGGGCATTGGCACGATTCGCGGCGTGCATGAAGCCGTGGATGCCGATGCGTGAAATCGTTCAATCGAGCATCGGTCGCGCACGCCGGTCCGCCGCCACCGGTCGCCGACCGATGCCGTTGCGCAAACGAACGATCGATTCAAACGGCGCGCCGGCTATCGCGGTACGGCCGTCAGTTCGATGATGCGTTCCGGCCGCCGTCCATGGCCGGGCCAGTACGCGCTGCCGTACATCCTGTGAACGGGGCCGAACGGCGCGTCGCCCGGAGCCGGCGCGTCGAAGCCTTTCTCGATCACCATGTAGCCCGCGCGCAGCGCGAATGCCGGGTGGTTGCCGCCGGGGCGGCTGTCGAACCCGGCGAAGCCGTCGCCGGCTTCCGGCATCGCGTTGACGAGCGACGCATTGCTGCGCGTGATCTGGTCGGGCGAGATCGGCCCGCCGCCGGCGAGGCGCGACGCCTCGCGGTTCTTGCCGTCGGTGTCGACCGTGCTGTCGTGCGTGTCGTCGTTGTCGAGCTCGATGCTGCGCGGATGCACACGACCTGTTTGACCGGATGATTCCATCGCGGCTCTCCTGGCGGCGAAACGCTCCGGATCGAAGCAAATCCCGTTCCGGGCACGACGGGAAAAGGCGCGCGAGCGGCCGCCGCAGCCGCGCGGCGCGCACTGATTTGTCATGATTTATTTCAGCTAGAAGACACGTTTTCTACAGAGTATGATTCTTTTCCTGCGAAGCGGCGACAGGGGATGCAGACGCGCCGCCTCTGCCCGCGCCGGGGCGCCGCCGCACCCCTTGGAGACGGGTAGTGAACAACAAAGCAAGGGACTAGAGGTGGCGGATTCATGCAAGCGACTACTGCCTTCACGCACCGCGGTTATCTGTTGAATTGCGCGCCCGCGCGCGCCAGCGACGGGTCGTTCAAGCCCTACGTCGTGATCTCCCGATCGAGCGACGGGGAGCTCGTTGCGAACCGTTTTTTTCCGATCGAGCTCCAGTTCAACGACGAAGGCGACGCGATCGCGCACGCGCGCGACTGGGCCGTGCGATGGATCGACGCGAGCAGCGTCACGATGTGACGCCGCCGCGCCGGTGCAGCACTGGCCGTCCGGTCGAGCCCCGGTGTCCCGCTCCCGGACGAAAAACGCGGTAATCTTGCGGAACCCGTCACTTTATTAGCGGCCGTGCGACCGAGCGCGGCCGCGTGCATTGGCATATGTCGACATCACCCGCCCGTCAGTGGGGCCTCGAAGAAATCGTCGCCGGCTTGCGCGAGTCGCGCGAGGAACTCCATCGCACGCGCCATCCGCGCGGCATCCGCGAACTGCCGTCGCGCGATGCGATCTGCAAGATTGTGACCGGCCTGCGCGCGTCGATGTTTCCGACGCACTACGGCGCACCGGACCTGACCGACGAAAGCGTCGATTATTACGTCGGCCACACGCTCGAAAGCACGCTGCGCATCCTGGCCGAGCAGATTCGCCGTGCGCTGCCGTTCCTGCCCGAGCATGCCGATACGCCGTTCGCCGAGCTCGACGAACGCGCGTTCGAGATCGCGCGCGAATTCGGCCGGCAGTTGCCGGCGGTCCGCGCGCTGCTCGTCAGCGACATCCAGGCCGCGTATGCGGGCGATCCGGCCGCGCAGCACATCACCGAGATCCTGCTGTGCTACCCCGGCGTGTTCGCGATGATGCACCATCGGCTCGCCCACGCGCTGCACCGGCTTGGCGTGCCGCTGCTCGCGCGCTTCATCAATGAAATCGCGCACTCGGCCACCGGCATCGATATCCACCCGGGCGCGCAGATCGGCCCGAGCTTCTTCATCGACCACGGCACCGGCGTGGTGATCGGCGAAACCGCGATCATCGGCGAGCGCGTGCGCGTGTACCAGGCCGTCACGCTCGGCGCGAAGAGTTTCCCGGCCGATGGCGAAGGCGCGCTGGTGAAGGGCAATGCGCGGCACCCGATCGTCGAGGACGACGTGGTGATCTACGCGGGCGCGACGATTCTCGGCCGCGTGACGATCGGGCGCGGCTCGGTGATCGGCGGCAACGTGTGGCTCACGCACAGCGTGCCGCCTGGCACCAGCGTCGCGCAGGGCAAGGTTCGCGAAGGCGGGAGCGCCGAGAAGCCGTAACGCGGCGGGCGGCGGCGCGCCCGCTTCGCACGGGCGCGCGCCGTGTGCGTCAGTGCTTGCCGTCCGGCGAGCGGTGCTTGTACAGCACGTCCTGGTCGACGCGGATCAGGTTCTGTCCCGCATCGACGACGAAATCCACGCCGTTGTACGCATTGCCGGTCAGCAGCAGGATCGCGCTCGCGACGTCGTCGGGGCCGGCGATGCGCGCGAGCGGCGTCGACGCGCGGCTCGCGTGTTCGAAATCGGCCTGCGTCTGGTCGTCGCTCGGCAGCATCAGCCCGGGGAACACCGCGTTCACGCGCAGCACCGGTGCGGACGACAGCGCGAGCATCTGCGTGAGGTTGCCGAGCGCGGCCTTCGCGACCGTGTAGCTGAAGTGGTCGCGGTGAAAGTTTTCCTTGATCTTCTGGTCGACCACGTTCACGACGACGCCCTGCGTGCCGGCGGCGCGCGCCCGTTCGTAGAATGCCCGCGTGAGCAGGATCGGCGCGCGGCAGTTGACGGCCCATGCCTGGTCGAACGCCGCGAGGTCGAAGCTCGGGAAATGGTCCTGCCAGAACACCGACGCGTTGTTGACCAGTACGTCGAGGCGCCCGAAGCGCGCATACACCTGGTCGATCAGCGCGGCGATCTGCGCGGCATCCGACAAGTCGGCCTGCAGCGCGGCCGCATCGTGCCCGCTTTCGGCGATCGCGCGCGCGGTTGCCTGCGCGGCATCGGCCGAGCGGTCGTAATGCACCGCGGTGCGATAGCCGTGCTTCGCGAAATACTCGGCGAACGCGCGCCCGGCCCGGCGCGCGGCGCCGGTCACGAGCACGACGGGCGCGTGCGCCGCTTGCTTCGTCTGCGCCATCAGGTATTCGTGAGGTTGACTGAAGAAGGATTCGCGACGATCGACAGGAATTCGCGCCGCGTCGACGGATCGGTGCGGAACGTGCCGAGCATGCGCGACGTGACCATCTCGACGCCCGGCTTGTGCACGCCGCGCGTCGAGATGCACTGGTGCGCGGCTTCGAGGATCACGCCGACGCCCTTCGGCTGCAGCACGTCGAACAGCGTGTCGGCGATCTGCACGGTCATCTTTTCCTGGATCTGCAGGCGCTTCGCGAATGCGTCGACGAGGCGTGCGAGCTTCGAGATGCCGACCACGCGATGGTTCGGCAGATACGCGACGTGCGCGCGGCCGATGATCGGCACCATGTGGTGCTCGCAGTAGCTCTCGAAGCGGATGTCCTTCAGCACGATCATCTCGTCGTAGCCGTCGACTTCGCTGAACGTGCGCGCGAGGATGTCGCGCGGCTCCAGCGCGTAGCCGGCGAAGAACTGCTCGTACGCGCGCACGACGCGCGCGGGCGTATCGATCAGGCCTTCGCGTGCGGGATCGTCGCCGGCCCAGCGCAACAGCACGCGGACGGCGTCTTCCGCTTCTTCGCGGCTCGGCCGGGTGACGGCCGGCTCGGGCCGCACGGTTTTCTTTCCCTTACCCATGTAGTGGCTCCATCGAAGGCCGCCTCCGGCGGCCGATATCCGGCCATTGTTTCATGCTTTCGCGGGTCGTGCGTGCGGCCCCGCGCTCACCCTTCGTCACTTCGGCCATTCGTCCTGCTCGTCGTTGAACAGCGACGCGACGACCCCGCGCAGCCAAGCGGTGCGCGGATCGTTGTGGTACTTGCGGTGCCAGTGCTGCTTCAGGTCGAAGCGCGGCAGCGCGAGCGGCGGCTCGACGGGCACGATGAACGCGTGCTCGGCCGCATACGCATAGCCGATCGCATGCGGCACCGTCGCGATCAGGTCGGTGCGGCTCAGGATGAACGGCAGGCTCATGAAGTGCGGCGTCTCGAGCACCGCGCGGCGCTGCATGCGCTGCTTCGCGAGATATTTCTCGAGCACCTCCTGGCTGCGGCCTTCGGCGCGCACCACCGCGTGCCCGCAGGTGAGGAACTGCTCGACCGTGAACGGCGGCGCCTGCTCGAACGGATGACCGCGCCGCATCAGGCACACGAACCGGTGCGTGAACAACCGCTGCTGGAAGAAGTTGTTGCCGTCGAGGTCGGGAAAGTAGCCGACCGCGAGATCGATCGACCCGGCTTCGAGGCCGCGCCCGACTTCGTCGTGCGCGAGCGAGACCGAACGCAGGTTCGCGTACGGCGCGCGCGTCGCGAACGCCTGCAGCAGCTTCGGCAGGAACACGATCTCGCCGACGTCCGACAGCGCGATCGAGAACGTATGCGTGCTCGCGGCCGGGTCGAAGTCGTGCGGCGCGACGAGGCCGCGCTCGATCTGCGCGAGCGCGTCGCGAGCAGCCGGCAGCAGCGCGAGCGCGCGCGGCGTCGGCTCCATCCCGCGCGACGTGCGCACGAACAGCGGATCGCCGAAATACTCGCGCAGCCGCCCGAGCGCGGTGCTCACGCGCGGCTGGCTCACGCCGAGCAGGTCGCCCGCGCGGCTCACGTTGCGCGTGTCGTCGAGCGCGACGAGGTAGGGAATCAGGTTCAGATCGAGCGCTTCCATCGCCGGGCCAGTATCGTCAAAACGTATACAACATATCTCCTGAATCGCGTTGCCGCATAGTCGGGAAAGCGCTCAAATGTGTTCCATTACTCGAACCAATGTTCAGGAGACGAACAATGCGCACCCAGGTCGCCATCATCGGCGCCGGTCCGTCCGGCCTTTTGCTTTCCCATCTGCTGCGCCTGCAAGGCGTCGATTCCATCCTCGTCGAAGCGCGTTCGCGCGAATACTGCGAGAACCGCATCCGCGCCGGCGTGCTCGAGCAGGGTACGGTCGACACGCTGAACGAAGCCGGCCTCGGCGACCGGATGCGCCGCGAAGGGCTCGAACATCACGGCATCGAACTCCTGTTCGACGGCCGGCGCCATCGCATCGACCTGTCCGAGCTGACCGGCGGGCGTGCGATCACCGTCTACAGCCAGCACGAAGTCGTGCGCGACCTGATCGCGGCCGGCGTCGAGCACGGCCACCCGATGCACTTCGAGGTCAGCGACGTCGCGCTGCACGATGTCGAAGGCGAGCACCCGTTCGTCACGTTCAAGCATGCGGACGGCCGTGCGGACCGCATCGACTGCGACTACATCGCCGGCTGCGACGGCTTCCACGGCATCGCGCGCCAGACGATTCCCGCGGAGCGGCTGAAGACGTTCGAGCGTGTCTACCCGTTCGCGTGGCTCGGCATCCTCGCCGACGCCGCGCCGTCGCTCGACGAGCTCGTGTACGCCCATCACGACAACGGTTTCGCGCTGTTCTCGATGCGCTCGCCGACAGTCACGCGCCTGTACCTGCAATGCAAGCCCGACGAGGATCTCGCCGAATGGTCCGACGCGCGGATCTGGGACGAACTGCACACGCGCTTCTCGAACGACACGGGCTGGACGCCGACCGAGGGCCGGATCACGCAGAAGAGCGTGACGCCGATGCGCAGCTTCGTGTCGGAGACGATGCAGCACGGGCGCCTGTTTCTTGCCGGCGATGCCGCGCATATCGTGCCGCCGACCGGCGCGAAGGGGATGAACCTCGCGGTGGCCGACGTCCGCGCGCTGTCTCGCGCGCTCGGCGCACGCTACCGGACGGGCGACGCGACGCCGCTCGACACTTATTCGGCGACCTGCCTCGAACGCGTGTGGCGCGCCGAGCACTTCTCGTACTTCATGACGAACATGCTGCACGCGTCGCCGGACGACTCGCCGTTCGTCAATCGCCTGAAGTTTGCCGAACTGAAATACGTGACGCGCTCGCGGGCCGCCGCGCAGTCGCTCGCCGAAAACTACGTCGGATTGCCGTTCGACGACGCGACGGCCCCCGAGGGAACCCGCCTTGACAACGCGCTGTGCGCGCCTCTATGATCGGCCCATCGTTCGCTAATCGAATCTAGGTTCGATTAGCGAACAAATGCCGGGATCGACGTCGGCCCCGGCGCGGCACGCGGCACGCGCGTGTCCCCTCGACAGGCCGCGCATCGAGCCGCGGGTTCGTATCAGGAAGAGACATGGTCAACAAGATTTTCGAATCGCTCCAGTCGGCGGTGGCCGACATCCACGATGGCGCGACAATCATGATCGGCGGCTTCGGCACGGCCGGCATGCCGTCCGAGCTGATCGACGCGCTGATCGAGCAGGGCGCGCGCGACCTGACGATCGTCAACAACAACGCGGGCAACGGCGAGACCGGCCTCGCGGCGCTGCTGAAGGCGAAGCAGGTACGCAAGATCATCTGCTCGTTCCCGCGCCAGAGCGATTCGCAGGTATTCGACGGGCTGTACCGGGCGGGCGAGATCGAGCTGGAGCTCGTGCCGCAGGGCAACCTCGCGGAGCGCATCCGCGCGGCAGGCGCCGGCATCGGCGGCTTCTTCACGCCGACGGGTTACGGCACCAAGCTCGCGGAAGGCAAGGAAACGCGTGTGATCGACGGCAAGCCGTACGTGTTCGAGACGCCGATCCACGCCGATTTCGCGCTCGTGAAGGCGTACAAGGGCGATCGCTGGGGCAACCTCGTGTACCGCAAGACCGCGCGCAACTTCGGGCCGATCATGGCCAGCGCCGCGAAGGTCGCGATCGTGCAGGTGTCGGAAGTCGTGCCGCTCGGCGCGCTGAACCCGGAACACATCGTGACGCCGGGCATTTTCGTCCAGCGCGTCGTCGAGGTGCCGCAGGCCGCGCACGCGGCCGAGCTGGCCGCCGAACACGCCGCTTCGCAAGCTGCCTGACCGAACTTTGTATGGGACCGGAGCAAGCGCTGAAGCGTCAGCCCCGGTCGCCAGGAGACCCGACATGAAACGACTGACCCGCGATGAAATGGCCAAGCGCGTCGCCCAGGACATCCCCGAAGGCGCGTACGTGAACCTCGGTATCGGCGTGCCGACGCTGGTGGCGAACCACCTCGACCCGAGCAAGGAAATCTTCCTGCACAGCGAGAACGGCCTGCTCGGCATGGGCCCCGCGCCCGCGCCGGGCGAGGAAGACGACGAACTGATCAATGCCGGCAAGCAGCACGTGACGCTGCTCACCGGCGGCGCGTATTTCCACCACGCCGATTCGTTCGCGATGATGCGCGGCGGCCATCTCGACTACTGCGTGCTCGGCGCGTTCCAGGTGTCGGCGACCGGCGATCTCGCGAACTGGCATACGGGCGCACCCGATGCGATTCCGGCCGTCGGCGGCGCGATGGATCTCGCGATCGGCGCGAAGCAGGTGTTCGTGATGATGGAGCACCTGACGAAGCAGGGCGAAAGCAAGATCGTCGCGCAGTGCTCGTATCCGGTCACCGGCGTGCAATGCGTAAGCCGTATCTATACGGATCTCGCGGTGCTCGACGTGACGGCCGACGGCCTCGCGGTGAGCGAGATCTTCACCGACCTGTCGTTCGACGAACTGCAGAAGCTGACCGGCGTGCCGCTGATCGACGCGACGCAGAAGGCGGCTGCCTGAACCGCCGACGTGCCGGCGCGTGCGCTCGCGCGCAGGCCGGCCCGCTTGGGTGGACAATAGGCACACGCCGTTTCCCCAATCCGATGCCATGCTTGAAGACAGCGCCCGCCTGACCTCCCTCATCTGCGGCACCGAGCCGCTCAACCGGATCTGGTCGCCCCGCGCGACGATCCAGCGGATGCTCGACGTCGAGGCCGCGCTCGCGCGCGCGCTCGCCGCGCGGCAGGTGATTCCCGCCACCGCGGTCGCGCCGATCGAACGCGCATGCGACGCCGGCCGGCTCGACGCCGACGCGCTCGCGCATGGCGCGGCGCTCGGCGGCAATCTCGCGATTCCGCTCGTCAAGCAGCTCACCGCGCAGGTGAAGGCCGACGACCCCGAGGCCGCGAAGTTCGTGCATTGGGGCGCAACGAGCCAGGACATCATCGATACCGCGACCGTGCTGCAGCTGCGCGACACGCTCGACGTGCTCGAACCGATGCTCGACGAAGCGTGCGCGTCGCTCGCGGCGCTCGCGCGCACGCACCGCGCGACGCCGATGATCGGCCGCACGTGGCTGCAGCAGGCGCTGCCGATCACGCTCGGCCTGAAATTCGCCCAGTGGCTCGACGCGCTGCTGCGCCATCGCGCGCGCTTCGCCGAATTGCGCGCGCGGGCGCTCGTGCTGCAGTTCGGCGGCGCGGCCGGCACGCTCGCGAGCCTGCGCGAGCAGGCGAGCGGCGTCACTGCCGCGCTTGCGGCCGACCTGCGGCTTGAAGCGCCGGCCGTGCCGTGGCATACGCAGCGCGACCGCATCGCGGAAGCCGCGTCCTGCTTCGGGATGCTGACGGGCACGCTCGGCAAGATCGCGCGCGACGTGTCGCTGCAGATGCAGACCGAAGTCGGCGAGCTCGGCGAACCGGCGGCCGCCGGCAAGGGCGGCTCGTCGACGATGCCGCACAAGCGCAACCCGGTCGGCTGCGCGGCCGTACTGACCGCCGCGGTGCGCGCGCCGAGCCTCGTCGCGACCGTGTTCGCGGGGATGGTGCAGGAGCACGAGCGCGCGCTCGGCGGCTGGCAGGCCGAATGGGATGCGCTGCCCGACCTCGCGCGCCTGACGGGCGGCGCGCTCGCGCAGATCGCGCAGATCGTCGCGGGGATCGACGTCAATACCGAACGCCTCGCCGCGAACCTCGACCTCACGCACGGGCTGATCCTCGGCGAAGCCGTGATGCTCGCGCTCGGCGACCGCATCGGCCGGCTCGATGCGCACCATGTCGTCGAGCATGCGTCGAAGGAAGCGGTGCGCACCGGTGCGACGCTGTTCGACGTGCTCGCCGCCGATGCGACCGTGTCGGCGCACCTGTCGCGCGACGCGCTCGCGCGGCTGCTCGATCCCGCACATTACGTCGGCGAGGCGCAGGCCTATGTCGACGCCGTGCTCGCGTTGCATGCGGGCGCGCAACAACCAGGAGAACATTGATGCCTTTCGCCACTGTCAACGGCGTGAAACTGCATTACCGGATCGACCGTGCCGCGCGCGCCGACGCGCCGTGGCTCGTCTTCTCGAACTCGCTCGGCGCCGACCTGCAGATGTGGGCACCGCAGATCCGCCCGCTCACGCAGCACTTCAACATCCTGCGCTACGACACGCGCGGCCACGGTCATTCCGACGCGCCGGCCGGTTCGTACACGATCGAGCAGCTCGCCGGCGACGTGATCGGCCTGCTCGACCACGTCGGCATCGACTGCGCGCATTTCTGCGGGATTTCGATGGGCGGGCTGACGGGCGCCGCGCTCGCCGCGCGCTACCCGTCACGCATCGTGCGCGCGGTGCTGTCGAATACCGCCGCGAAGATCGGTTCGCCGGAAGTGTGGGTGCCGCGTGCGCAGAAGGCGCGTGCCGAAGGCATGGCCGCGCTCGCCGACGCCGTGCTGCCGCGCTGGTTCACCGACGCATTCGTCGAACGCGAGCCGCGCCTGTTCGACGCGATCCGTGACACCTTCGTGCATACCGACAAGGACGGCTACGCGGCGAACTGCGACGCGCTGAACGCCGCCGACCTGCGCGAGGAGGTGAAGGGCATCACGCTGCCGGTGCTCGTCGTGACCGGCGCGAAGGACATGTCGACGCCGCCCGACCAGGGCCGCGCGCTTGCTGCCGCGATTCCCGGTGCGCTGCACGTCGAATTCGACGCCGCGCACATTTCGAACATCGAGTGCACCGACGGCTTCAACCGTGCGCTGCTCGATTTCCTGAACGCATGAGGTAACGACGATGGACGACCAGGAACGTTACGAAGCAGGGATGAAGGTGCGCCGCGCGGTGCTCGGCGACGCGCACGTCGACCGTTCGCTCGAGAACCGCACCGAGGTGACAGACGAATTCCAGAATCTGATCACGCGCTATGCATGGGGCGAGATCTGGACGCGCGACGGCCTGCCGCGCCATACGCGCAGCCTGCTGACCATCGCGATGATGGTCGCGCTGAACCGCGGCGAGGAACTGGCGCTGCACCTGCGCGCCGCGCGCAACAACGGCGTGACGCGCGACCAGATCAAGGAAGTGCTGCTGCAGACCGCGATCTATTGCGGCGTGCCGGCCGCGAATTCCGCGTTCCATCTCGCGGACAAGATCTTCAAGGAACAGGACGCGGCCGCGTAAGACGGCCGGTCAGGCGCGGCCGGCTGAGGGCGGCCGGCCGCCGTCGCGCGGCCTGCTGTCGCAAGCGGGTCGCGCGACGGGATCGATGAACGTGCCGGCAGAGCATCGGCACGCGGCGCACCGGATGGCCGGTGCGCGAACAAAGAAAGGGCACGGCTTCATGCCGTCTTGCTCGTACCTATATCCAGGAGACTCGCGATGAATCGCGCACCCGTGGTCGATGTCCAGACCTTCATCAACGAGCAGCCGTTCGGCGGCTTTCAATGGCTCGTGTTCCTCATGTGTTTCGTGATCGTGCTGCTCGACGGCTTCGATACGGCCGCGATCGGTTTCATCGCGCCGTCGCTGCTCGGCGAATGGAACCTGACCAAACCCGATCTCGCCCCGGTGCTGAGTGCCGCGCTGTTCGGCCTCGCGTGCGGCGCGCTCGTGTCGGGCCCGCTGTCCGACCGGCTCGGGCGCCGCTCGCTGCTGCTCGGCTCGGTGTTCCTGTTCGGCGTCGCGTGCCTGATGTCCGCCTTCTCGAACACGATCGGGCATCTGACGATCCTGCGTTTCATCACCGGCGTCGGGCTCGGCGCGGCGATGCCGAACGCGGTCACGATGATGGGCGAGTTCTGCCCGGACAAGCGCCGTGCGACCGTGATCAACCTGATGTTCTGCGGCTTCCCGCTTGGCGCCGCGTTCGGCGGCTTCCTGGCCGCGTGGATGATTCCGCATTTCGGCTGGCGCAGCGTGCTGGTGCTCGGCGGCGTGACGCCGCTGCTGCTCGGCGTGCTGTTGCTGCTGAAGATGCCGGAATCGGTGCGCTTCATGGTCGCGAGCGGTCAGTCCATCGACAGGATCCGCGCCACGCTCGCGCGCATCTCGCGCGACGCGCTGAACGCCGGCTCGTTCGCGATGACCGAAGCCGCGCCGCAAACCGGCAGCAAGGGCCTCGGCGTCGTGCTGTCGCGCTCGTACATCGTCGGCTCGGTGATGCTGTGGCTCGCGTACTTCATGGGCCTCGTGATCTTCTACGCGTCGATCAACTGGATGCCGATCCTGCTGAAGGATGCGGGGCTGACGCCGAAGAGCGCGACGCTGATCTCGGCACTGTTCCCGCTCGGCGGCGTGGGCGCGGTGCTGTGCGGCGTGCTGATGGACCGCTTCAACGCGAACCGCGTGATCGCCGTGTGTTACGCGCTGACGGCGGTGAGCGTGTACGCGATCGGGCAGGCGGCCGGCAACGTCGGGCTGCTCGTGCTGATCGTGTTCGTGGCCGGCGTGCTGATGAACACCGCGCAATCGTCGATGCCGGCGCTGGCCGCCGCGTTCTATCCGACCGAAGGGCGCGGCACGGGCGTCGCGTGGATGCTCGGCGTCGGCCGCTTCGGCGGGATCGCGGGATCGTTCCTCGTCGCCGAACTGACGCGCCGGCACTTCTCGTTCGCGGGCGTGTTCGCGACGATCGCCGTTGCGGGCGTGCTCGCGTGCATCGCGTTGCTGATCAAGCAGACGGCGCGGCCGCATGGCGTCGCGCAGCCGGCCGGCAAGATCGAGTCGCTCGGGCATTGAGCGACGCAAGGGCCGGTGCGTTGCGCCGGCCCCGCTTCCAGCGGCACCGCTCGGGCCGCTATTCTTCCGCGTCGTGTTCCTTGACGAAATTGCGCAGATACGCGCGCAGCGCGGCCTCCCGGCCGCGATGATCGTCGTGGTTCGCGGCGCCCATCTCTTCCTCGTCGCCGAACAGTGTCGGCGGCGCGCAGTAAGTGCCGACTTCGATGTTCTCGCGCAGCACGCGGATATCGTGCGTGAGCGGGTGATACTCGGCGATCCAGTGCACGCCCTCGATGTGTTCGCCCGCCCTCAGCAGTGGCTTCATCGGCTTGTCTCCCGACAGCTGCGGCGCAACCGGCGAAGCGGTTGCGCGCGCCCGTACCAAAAGGGTACGCCTGCCTTGCGCGAATCTCAACGGGCGCGCCGTGAGCGCTTACTGCGGCAGCAGGTGCGCGACGAGCGGATACAGAGACAGGATCAGCAGCACGGCCATCGTCACGTTGAAGATGCGCAGCGCGCGGGGATTCGACAGGAAGCGGCGCAGGCCGAGGCCGAACGCGGCCCACAGGCAGATGCACGGGAAGCCGATCAGGATGAACACGACGGACATCCATGCGGCGTTCATCCCGTAGTCGGCGGACAGGCGGACCGTCGTCGCGGCGGTCAGCACCATCATCCAGGCTTTCGGGTTGACCCACTGGAACGCGGCGGCTTCGACGAACGTCATCGGCCGCGGCTTGGCGCCGTGCGCCTTCACCTCGCCCGACGTGCCGATGCGCCACGCGAGGTACAGCAGGTACGCGACGCTGGCGGCCTCGAGGATCGTATACAGCAGCGGCAGGCGCTTGAACGCCTCGCCGAGGCCGAAGCCGACGCTGAGCATCAGGATTGCGACGCCCATGCTGATGCCGAACAGGTGCGGCATCGTGCGGCGGAAACCGAAGTTGACGCCGGATGCGAGCAGCATCGTGTTGTTCGGGCCGGGCGTGATCGACGTGACGAGCGCGAACAGCATGCCGGCGGGCAACGCGCTGAGGGTGAGGAATTCCATCGCGGATTCTCCATTTCTGTTCTGGACTGGGATGGAGGTCAGTTTAGCGACGGTTTTCTGTACAGTACCGATACAGTTATGTGGATGGATGCCGGTACGGGGGGCTGCTTGGGGGCTCGGTGTGGTGCGTGTTTGTTGGCTCTCAGAAAAGATGTCCGCAGTCTCAATAAGTTGTCTTTGAATAATTGGCTACCTTTCATGCGTTGGGAATGTAACCCGTGTGGATAGGCAGAAAATGATTGGGGGAATATTTTGCAATGACGGCCTACGACGCAATGTTTAGTCGATGGTGTCAGATCGATGTCGCCGCATTGACGACGCTCAATCGCCGTTTCACGTCACTTAATGCCCGGGTCCACCCCCTCTTTCTCAAACATGCTTTCGTGCCAATAGAACTGCTTTCCTTTTATCCATAAAAACTTTTTACTCTTAGACAAGACAGCTAACGGACGAAGAGGTATTTGATATCGCCAAAGCAAAGAAATCAAATCCCATAGTGAATCTCTGCTCAGTAGGCGAGCGTCAAGACAGACTTGAATTCCTCTTCCAACGCCAGTCACATCCTTCACGGGCCTTATATCCCTGAGCCCGGAAAAGAAGCGTGCCTCATCGCCGGGCGAATAAAATTTTGATAACTCAAAATCTATTTTCATTTGGTCTCTCCGTCTAACTATCGGCGCTTTCCGCCAGGGTAGACGTTCTCATAGCTACCATCCGGTGCTTGTACATCCCAGTGCGGCCCGCCGTGAGCGCCAGAGCCCCAACCGGTGGGAACCCATATATTACCGTCCGCATCAACCCAACCCGAGCCCCGACCATTAGATGACTTGCCCCACCTTGGACCTTTCTTGGGTTCACAAAATCCTTCTGCTTCGCCCGGTTTTCCCGGTGCCTTTGCGCCATTTGGATCGGATGCGTCCTTTGGTGGATCGCCCGCCGCAACGCTGACTGCCGCACAGGCCCACGGCATAATGATACAGACGGTTGGCGGAATGTTTACTTAAGGCCTTGACGATGGCGAGTTTGATGCCCCAGGGAACGGATCAACACCACCATTTTGTCGCCGCGGATAGCCAACTGGGCCGCCAGAAGCGGGAGGCACGGGCATCGGTATAGTCACCTGTAGCCCCGTCGAGTCAATGTACCGAGTTGGTTGTCCGCCCACATACGCGTACGTGTTAATGCCACCGGCTAGTCCGATGGGGTCCGATTGCAAGTAGCGCCCAATAGACAGATCGTAGTCCCGATACCAATTTTGAGCTAGTTCGGTTTCCGAATCGAAATACTGTCCCGGAAATGGGATGCTGCTCAGCGAAGTCTGAGTCGACGCCCAATTGGATCCTCTCCAGTTGACGTTCGCCCATGTCGTACCTTGTACCGCGACAGGGTTGCCGAAGGGATCAGACAGGTTATCCCACACAACGTTCGCTGAGGCATCGGTCATCTGACGGGGAGTGCTCAACTGATCGGTATGATGTAGTAAACAGCGGGAGTTGCCTTAGTCGAATCGACCATTGCCACTGGCGTATCGTCGAGCCAGATGTACTCTCGCAATGGAACACCCGCAGTATTTGCCTCCAGCAGAAGATGTCCCTCGCTGTTATAAACGAATTGGATTGTGTCTGCGCCGGCAACCTTCTGCACACGCTGCCCGAAAGCGTTGTAGAGGTACGCACCTACGGCCGTGCCGTTCAGGGATGCGCCGGCATTACGGCCGGCGGCGTTCACATTGAGCACATATGTGGCGCTGGAGTCTCGGAAATCCTGCGTTACTTGTCCACTCGCTCCGTACATAAAGGTACGTGAGCCACCTGCGGTGGTGGTTATCGAATTTAGCCTGTGGACCGGCCAACTTAAAGTCGCACTGGCAGCTGTGACGACCCTGAAGCCACATCGGCTGATGTTGGTCGCGACCGCTGGACTGTTCACATGTCGCGTGCAATCTAGCAAGGTTGAACCCATATGGCACGAGCAGTGTCGGCGGTGCAGGCCGCCGAAACGCCCGTTCATGGCGCCGCTGGCCGCCAAGTTCCATCGGGATGCCTAGGCAGGACCGTGACATTCCCAAAGACGACTTTTCTGAGAATTTCGGGGCCAAAGACACCTTTTCTGAGAGCCCACACGTGTTTGTAAAACCAGGAGATTCCGGTGCATCCCCCGATGTCGTTTTTATGGCCAGCATCTACTCCGACTACGCGGCTTCGTCCGGCCCCGGCCAGCGTGGACAGAGCCTTCTCCGATATTTCACCCAGAAAAATGATAATTTCATATCCATAGATCATCTTTCATTGGGTGGAAGATTAAGTGGACAAACTGGAAGCAATGTCGATCGTGCTGCTCACGATCGAAAAAGGTAGCCTCACTGCGGCCGCGAAAGCCTTGAATATGCCGCTGCCGACCGTGAGCCGGAAGGTCACGGAACTCGAAGCGTATCTCGGCACGAAATTGCTGCATCGTTCAACGCGCAAGCTGACCTTGACCGATGCCGGCCAAGCATACGTCGCGTCTGCCAGACGCATCATGGAAGACATCGAGGAAACCGAACGCGCCGCGGCTGGCGAGTACACCACTCCACGGGGAGAGCTGGTGCTCACCGCGCCGGTGCTGTTCGGCCATGTGTACATCTTGCCCATCGTCACGGACTTCCTGGCTGCCTATCCCGAGATCAACGTCCGGTTGGTTCTCTCGGATCGGAACCTTCATCTCTACGATGACCACGTTGACATGGCAGTTCGCATCGGCACCCTGCCGGACAGCAACATGATTGCAACGCGTGTCGGCGCCATGGATACACTCGTGTGCGCTTCGCCGGCCCTGCTGGCTGCGCACGGCAAACCAAAACACCCGAGCGATCTGGAAAAGCTTCCGTGCGTTGTCTTCGCCGGCCCTTCCACCGCAACATGGTGGTTTCGGGATCCGTCGACCAAACGTGATTTCAACGTCAACATCACTCCGCGCCTGTCCGTGACCACCGCCGAGGCAGCGGTACAGGCGGCGCTCCGTCACACCGGTTTGACGAGGGTGTACCGCTACCACTGCGATGCCGCGCTCCGCACCGGGGAGCTTGTCCACGTCCTTCCGAAGTTCGATGTCGAGTCGATTCCTGTCAGTCTCGTCCACGGAGAGCGCGGGCTGTTGCCGCTCAAGATGAGAGTCTTCCTCGACTTCGCAACCGACCGGTTGCGCTCGGCGATGTCGGAGCTGGGTAAGGCCTGACGAGCGTTCGCTCCAAGGAGTGCGCTCTTTCCAATTCCTCAATACTTTCACTGGATGGAATGTCGGTTCTCGAAAATAGCCAATTATTGTTTTGGGTGGAAGTCACTACTATCTCTCCTACCGAAGCCACGGTGGCTCGGATTAACGGAGAAATCTCATGGCCCGCCTTGCAATCCCCTCGAAAGAAGCCGCTCCCGCCAAAGCGCAACCGATCCTCGCGAACTACGAGAAAGTTCTCGGTGTGATCCCGAACTTCTTCGCCCTGATCTCGCAATCCCCCGACGCACTGAAGGCGATCGCCGACATGCACGGCGCGCTCGGCAAGAGCCTCGGTCACAAGACCCGGGAGCGCATCCACGTGATGACCGCCGAAGTGAACGGCTGCAACTACTGCCTGTCGGCCCACACCTACCTCGGCGCCAAGCTGCAGGGGCTGACGCCGGAAGACATGGAGCTCAATCGCGACGGCCATTCGACCGATCCGAAGGCCGACGCCGCGCTGCAGTTCGCCTACAAGATCGCCATGTCGCGCGGTCACATCGAAGACGCGGATGTCGAAGCCGTACGTGCCGCGGGTTACACCGACGAGCAGATCGTCGACATCGTCGCCGAGACCGCGTTCAGCTTCATCACCAACCTCTTCAACAACACGTTCAAGACCGACATTGACGCGACGTTCCCGCCGCTTCGGACGCGGGCCCGTCAGGCCGCCTGAAGTCCGGGTGGTCCGGGCGTCCTATGAAGCGTCCGGCTGCCTGGCCTCGATGGCTGGCTGCTCCGTTCTGGCCACGCGCAATTCCCTATGCGCGCGTGGTTGGTCGGAACGCTTCTATTGATGCAATCCGCTGGATGGTCGCGCCTGGTAGCGAAGCAGCTTGGTCATCTCGGCGATGCCGACATCGCTGCAGTGAGGCATGCGGGCTACGACGACGCACCGAGCGTCGAAATCGTTGCACTCGCCGCCGTGAATGTCTTCACCCACGACCTCGACGAAGTGGCAAAAACCCACATCGACTTCCCCGTTGTGGCCGATCTGGCAGATCGACTGCATGCAGCAGAGACCCGATGAATCATGGACCATCCGCGCTTCGTTGATCCGCGTATAGCGAACGGACGAGCAAGAGTCATTTCAGATGCGACGTCTCAGTTCGCGTTTTCCAGGGTATTTGATGGCGCGATAAAGCGGGTATCAAAGCAGTGGCGGCCCGGGATGAGCGGCAGGAAGGCATTCCGCTACATGGAACGTGTGCTGAAGCCGGAACTCGACAAGCACCTGATCACGTTTCCGCTGATACGCCTCGGCGAAATGACCATGTACTGCGGATTGTTCGAGCAACGTGGCGCCACTGGCGGGCTGGATTTCTTCTTCTTCGTCTGTTCGTCGGCTGTGCGGCCGGAAGACGGTCTCATGTACCGGATCGAGGTTAGCCAGCATGCAATGCAACGGATCATTCAGCGGACGGGCCGAACCGGCGAGGACGAGATCCGCACACGCCTCTATACCGCCATGGCAAATATCTATTGGTTGCAGCCGTGGATCTACCGGGACAAATGGTTGCAGTTGGGGCTCGCGTGCGAAGAAGGCGTATTTGTTGGCGAAGTGCGAGACGACTGCTACAGCATCAAGACGTTCATCCCGGCGATCGACAACGGCAGACCGTCGCGATGGCGCGATTTGCATGCCGACCTGTGGCCCCGGATCCAGCGACGCGTTCCCCGCGACAAGACGTACGAAGCGGATCAACGCTCCATTGGCGACTGGTACTTCTTCGCGGACGGGCTGACACGGCGTCATCCCTTTCTACTGAGGCCTTATGTACCGGGACACGATTATCTCGACGCGGCATGGGCGAGTCGTCCGGTTTGATTCTGGAAATATCTGAAAGGTAAGCCGGAGCGTCACATGCCGCGCATGGAAAAAGGCCGTTCAATGCGTGCGATTCGCCCGCCGATGCCCTATGTCGCCCCGGAATCACCAGACGCCATCGGAAGCTGGCGACGAGACCTACTCCGGAGCGTGTTCCCTGCCTTCCTTCGAAAGTTCGAGCAACGCGGCCATGGCCCGCTTGTACGGCCCGAGATCGCCGTTTGCCGCCTGCAGGATGAGTGCCCCTTGCAGGCGAGCGACCCAGTCCTCCGCGAAATGCCGCGCCCGCGCCGGCGACATGCCACTTTCACGCGCCAGGGCTTCGATGGCGTCGATCCAGTGCGAAAACGCCAGCAACAAACCCTGTTTCGCAACCGAGCCGATGTTGGCCGTGGCGAGTTGACCGAGCACGCAGGGGGCGCGCCCACCGACGTACATCTGATCCAGCGTGGCCACGATTTTGCGAATGCGGGCTTTCAGCGTGCCGGACGAGTGCGCCGCGTTCAGGATTTCGCTGTCGATTACCGCTGTCGCGCGCTCCAACACGGCCTCGGCCATCTGCTCCTTTCCCTCGGGGAAGTGGTGATAGAGGCTCGACTTGCCGAGACCGGTTGCGCGCGACAGATCGGCGATCGACGCCCCGTCGAAGCCGCGATCCCGGAACACCGTGAACAGCCGGTCAATGATTTCGTCTTTCGATGCCTGAGCGGTGGCCATAGATCTTTTCGCTTCCAAAAAAGTACTGATCGTTCGGTACAAGCGGAAGGGTAAGTTGCCTTGCTCGTTAAATCAACCTTGACGACCATCATTTCCGGATGTACTGTACCGATCGTTCGGTACAGAAAACTCAGGCCGACGCCTCATTCCGTGATCCAGGAGATTTTCGATGTCCACACGCGTGACCTATCAAACCGCCTCCGTCGCCGATCGTCGTACCGGCTCGGCCCTCAATCTGTTCTACCGGGAAGCCGGCCAGAAGGACGCGCCCGCGGTGCTGCTGCTGCACGGTTTCCCGACTTCGAGCCATCAGTATCGCGGGCTGATCGAGCGTCTCGCCGACAAGTACCGGGTGATCGCGCCGGACCTGCCCGGTTTCGGTTTCTCCGACGCCCCGGAAGCGAAGGCGTTCGGCTACACCTTCGACCATCTCGCGGAAGTGATCGAGCGCTTTACCGACACGCTCGGCCTGACGCGCTACGCGCTGTACGTTTTCGATTACGGCGCGCCGGTGGGCTTCCGTCTGGCTGCGTCGCGCCCGGATCGCGTGTCCGCACTCGTCTCGCAGAATGGCAACGCGTACGAGGAAGGCCTGAGCGACGGCTGGAATCCGATGCGTGCTTACTGGCAGAACCCGTCCGATGCGAACCGTGAGCAACTGCGCGGTTTCCTGACGGCCGGCACCACGCAGTTCCAGTACCGGCATGGCGAGGCGGATACGTCGCACATTGCGCCGGAGAGCTACACGCTCGACCAGCACTTCCTCGACCGCGCGGGTAACGACGAGATCCAGCTCGACCTGTTCGCCGACTACAAGGCGAACGTCGCGGCCTATCCGCGCTTCCACGAATACTTCCGCACGCATCGTCCGCCGACGCTGGCGGTGTGGGGCAAGAACGATCCGTTTTTCCTGCCGGCGGGAGCCGAGGCGTTCAAGCGCGATATCCCCGATGCCGAGGTGCATTTCGTCGATGGCGGTCATTTCCCGCTCGAGTCGCATCTGGACGAAGTGGCCGGCATCATTCGCGCATTCTTCGCGCGCACGCTGGACGTCGCACAAGGTCAGGCGCTGTTTGGCGGACTGGACGACGTGTCTGCGTCGGCGGAGGCCCAGCCGCTGTTCGACGCGATGCGCGGCGTATTCGGTTTCGTGCCGAATCTCGGCCACGCGCTTGCGGTCGAACCGCCGGTGCTGTCGGCTTACCTGCAGTGGCTCCATGCTCTCGGTGCGACGCCCCTCGATGCGGTGGCGCAGCAGGTCGCAATGGCGGCCGCGAGCCGCGTGAATGCCGCGGACTACGGCGTGGCCGTCCACGCGACACTGGCCGGCAAGCTCGGTGCCGCCGCGGACGTGGTCGACGCGTTGCGTACCGGCAGCGCGCTTGCCGATCCGAAGCTCGAAGCGGTGCGCCAGTTCGCGACAGCCATCGCATCGAAGCGCACGCAGGTATCGGATAGCGACGTGAACGCGCTGAAGGCGGCGGGCTTCGACCGCCGCGCGGCGGTGGCGATTGCAATGGCCGTGGCCGGCAAGACGCTCGTCAACACGGTCGCGCACCTGTCGAAGATCGAGATCGATGCGGGTTTCCTGCCGGACCCCGCTGCCTGACCTGCTGCGGCGGGGCGGCCGTAAATGGCCGCCCGGCAAGCAGCCTCGAGGATCGAGAGCATGTCGGGTAGTCAGCTCGACCGCGCGCGACGCGGCCGCGATGATCCCGGACACACGCCGGATCGTTTCGACGAGATCGCGTTGCTGGCGCATCTCGCTATCGACGGCGGGCCAGATGCGGCCCGCCGTCGGTTGACCGATCGCCGCCGCCGGCCCGACTTTTTCACGTCGGCCCGCCGGTCGCGCGTGCCTATTCGGTCTCCAGCGTCGACGCACCGGGGACGACGTGCGAGGGACCCGGTCGAAGCACGATCAACAGCGCACCTGCCGCCATCAGGCTCGATAGCATATAGAGTGCCGGCGTCGTCGAATGGATCGTATCGTGGACCCAACCGATGAAATACGGACTGACGAAGCCGGCGATCTGCCCGAGCGAATTGATCAGTGCGACTCCGGCCGCGGGTGGGCGATTGGGCAGCGACGACGTGAATGGCCAGAACATCGCGATGCCGGTCAGCGTGCCTGCGGTCGCCAGCGTCAGGCCGACGATCGACAGGATCATGTCGCCGCCCGCGCCGCCCGTGAGCAAGAGTCCCAGAAAGCCGATCAACAACGGCACCCCGAGATGCAGACGGCGCTCCTGGCGGAAGTCGGCGGAACGGCCGACGACGACCATCGAGATACTCGCCGCAAGATAGGGCACCGCGCTTGCGAGGCCGATCTGGCCCGGCTTCGTGACGCCGAGCGCGTGAATGATCGTCGGCAGCCAGAAGTTCATCGCGTAGGCGCCCATCTGGATGCAGAAGTACACGAAGCCGAGCGACAGGACTGTTCGGTCGAACAGCACATGGCTCGTCGAGCCTGTCGGGTGTGCGGGCAGGGCACGCGTGCGCGCGTCTCTGTCGAGATCCTCGCGGACCATCTGCTTTTCGGCCTCAGTCAGCCAGGACACCTGTTCGACGCGATCACGCAGCACGAACAGCAGCAGGATGCCGAACAGGACGGTCGGCGCGCCCTGCAGCAGATAAAGCCACTGCCACGCGGACAGGCCGGCGCGACCGCCGGCGAAATAATCGAGCATCCAGCCGGACAACGGTCCGCCGACCGCGCCTGACACCGGAATCGAAACCAGAAACAGCGACAATACCCGGCCGCGATGCTTGGTCGAGAACCATTGCTCGAGATACAGCACGATGCTCGGAAAGAAGCCGGCTTCCGCCACGCCGGTCAGAAATCGCAGCGCATAGAACGATGCGGGTGTCTTCACCGACAGCAGGGCGGCCGACAGCGTGCCCCATGAAAGCATCAGGATGCACATCCAGCGGCGCGGCGACACGCGGCGCAATACCAGGCTGCTCGGCACGCCTGCACACACATATCCGACGAAGAATACGCCGGCACCGATCCCGAACGCCGTGTTGCTCATTCGGAGTTGATCGAGCATCTGCAGCTTGGCAAAGCCGACGTTGATGCGATCGAGATAGTTGCACATGTAGCAGATGAACAGGATCGGGATGATGTGTAGCGTCGCGGTTCGATACGCGCGCTCGAGCGCGGCCGGCCGATGCGTCGGCGATGATGAAAAGGCGGGGGACATGTCGAATTCTCCGTGCAGGAAGCGGGCCGGAAGTGACCGGTTGCCGCGTGCATTCAGTGGCGTAGCGACGGAATCGCGTCGAGGATCTGCGGCGGGTACGCCGGACGGTCCGGCATCGCGTCTTGCGGCGGGTGGCGAAGCAGCAGCGACACCGCGTTTGCAGCCGCGCGCGCCTCGAGGTCGACCTCGAGGCCGGCCGGCAGGTCCATGTGCACCGGCAGGCCGATCTCGTACAGCACGGCCGGGCCGTCCCCCACGCGGGCACGGGTGAGCAGACCGGGAAAGCCGGTCAGTGCGCTCGCGTGCGCGGCCAGCAGCGGCGCGAGGTCGCCGCCTGCGAGGACCGTATCGAAGCCGTCCGGCTCGACGATGAACCGCTCGATCGCCTGCTCGACCAGCAGATGCTCGAGCTGAACGTCCGGGTACTGCAACGCGGTCTCGGACACGATGTCGCGCCACATCCCCATCACGTCCAGGCGATCCGACCGGTCGACCGAGGTCAGGCGTCGTGAGCGAGCGCCGGCCAGCCTGAAGGCCCGGTGCGCGAGGCGACGGATGTCGCTCTCCGTATAGCGCTGCGTATACCAGCCCACGAGCTCGCGTTCGCCCGCGACGACGCCGCTCGTATGCGTGTTCTTCGTGCCGCGCGACGCATCGCCCAGAATCAGGCAATCCGTTGCGCGTGCATGCCGCGCGGACACGGGAGAAAACCGCTTCAGCTCCGCCGGGATGGAGATCGCATGAAGTTCGGTATGCAGCCCGGCTACCTTGGCGAATGCGGCGACGGCCGTCGCATGTCTCGCGCCGGGTGTGGCAAGCACGATGTCCGATTCGAAACAGGCCGAATACGCGCCGTCATCGGGCGTGCCCGCGTCGACGCACGTGTAGTCGAGCGCGCCGTTGCGCGACTTGAGATCGTCGAGCAGCGCGATCACGTGACGGACGAGCGGGGCGGCGCGATTCGCGCCGGGAATGATCAGGATATGCATGATGAGAGACCTGTGCCGTTGGCGGCATGCGTGACGATTACTGCGTCACGCATGACGAAAGACCGAGGGGACTGGCGTGGGACGAAGGAGCGGCAGGGACGCCGATCGCCGGATAGGCGAGGGCGTGCTGCGTCACGCGCGCGGTACGCGCGTGACGAACCACTCCGGCCTTGGCGATGCAAGGCAGGGTGCGACCGCGACGGCAGTCGATTGGAAAATCAGGCGAGGGCGGCCGATTCCCGGACGAGGCCGGGCTGTTCCGCGAAGTAGTGGTCGAAGCGGTGCATGCTCGCGTCGTCGCGGAAGCTGTAGGTCTTCAGAAGCCAGCGCTTGAGCGCGTCTTCGTGATCGTTGACCTCGATCAGTTCGCGGTTGTGGAGCGCATCCTGATTCGCGAACGAGAACAAGTCGCCGGTGCGGATCTGCACGCGTTCCTTGTTGGCTTTCACGATCGCGTTTTTCAGCGACAGCAGTGCGTCGATTGCGCCGAGCGGCGCGCCCGGGGCGTAGGTGGTACGCGTGTCGTAATAACGGAAGCTGTGCGCGTTCTCGAGGATCACGTGCCGGTCCGACACCGTCTGATTCAGGTTCGAATCACGGGAGTATTCGTCGTACGGCGTGATGAAGTGCGGTTCGCGCAACAAGGCCTGATGCGCCTCGCTGATGTGATCGAGCAGCGCGCGGCCGTCGAGGAAGCCCGTGTAGATGCGATTGGCGTCGTTGCAACGCATGCCGAGCAGGCTGAGGTAGTCGGCCCGCACCGGGTGAGCCGTGCGGTCGTTGTGGAAGAACAGTTCGCCGTCCGTTTTCTGGGTCTGGGTCTGGCTATATTTCTTGTGGGCGTAGACGTCGTGGAAGAAGTCGCCGTTGTTGCGGGTCTGGTACGCGAGCAGCGGGGTCCGCGTCAGTTGGGCGAACAACTCGAGCAGCGCCTCGCCCACGTAGGATTTCTTCTTCGCGTACTTGTCCTGGACCGGATCATTCTGATCGAAGACCGGAATCGTGTCGTCGAGCGGGACATTGCGCAGCAGATGCGCGTAGCGCTTCTGGCCGGTTCGTTCGTTGCGGATGGTTTCGCAGACGTTCAGAAAGAAGACCGGAATGCTGCCGTTCTCGACCAAGGCGCCGATACCGCGATGAAACCCCGAGTAATCCTGGTAGGGGCTTTTATCGATTTTTCGTAGCGCGGTCGATAGGTCGCTTTTTTCTTGGTCGGAAAATTCAAACGTCGACTTCATAATATCCTCGATAAGGTAAGAAACTTCAACGCGAATTTCCAGCCCGGCCGGGCGGGAACACTACATCGCGCCCGGCATGAGGGTTCATGACGGGCACCGAATTCTTTGTTTCCGTATTCGAGAATTTCTGGTCGCAGGCGAGCCGGTTCCTTGCCAACGGAACGTTCTCCTGGCGACAGGCGTGCAAAAGCAGTCTGTTTTTAAACAAACATTGAATATTTAAATTTGATAATTTAAGGACTGCTTTTTAATGGAATCGTAAAGTTTCGATCCGTTTGATGGTCTTCATCTGGTTTATCTCTCAGGTTCCATTGTGGGTGGTTGGTGCGCAACGACGTGGCGCGCTTTATTGGAGTTCAGACTATCACCGGATTGCTGGAGACGTTACTCGAACATTTGTGGGCGTTGAATTGTTTCCAATGGGAAACTCTTGAACCGAATCGGCGCGACGAAAAGTCGTACGCATGCCTGATCGACGAGCGACCCGGACGAGCGAATGCGAGGAAGGGGGGATTGAGGCGGGGCTGCGAGACAGGGAAGCGTGAGGCAGCGCGGCGCCAATCGACGCGCGACGGGCGTCGATTGGCCGGCGTGTGACTAGTTGCCGAGCGCGCGCATTTCCGTCGCGAAGAAGCGGGTGAGATCCTGAACGAACATCCGGACACGAGGCGACAGGAAATTGTCTTCGCGATACAGCACGTAGGCCGTGCGCACTTCGGACGCCCAGTTCGGCAGCAGCTGAACCAGCTCGTTGCTGGCGATGGCGTCCCGCACGACGTAGCGCGGCAGGTAGGCGACGCCGACGCCGGCGACGGCCGCGTTCAGCAGCGCGACGCTGTTGTTCGAGCGCAGGATGCAGCGCACGCGCGTCTCGAGCTGGCGCTTGCCCTGCCGCAACTGCAGCGCGGTCGTGTGCGCGGGGCCGCGAAACAGCAGGAACGGGTGTCGAGCGAGATCTTCCGGGCGCGTGACCGGCGGGTGTGCGGCGATGTAATCCGGTGACGCATAGATGCCCCAATGGATGTCGGTCAACGCGTGCGTGTTGGTGCCCGGCTGCTCCGGGTTGTCGCGGCTGATCACGATCGCGACGTCGATGTTCTGCTCGCCGAGATCGACCATCCGGTCGGTCAGCTCGAGGTCGACCTGGACGTGGATGTTGTTCGAGATAAAACGGCACAGCGTCGGCACGATCGCGTGATTGCCGAAGGTCATCGGCGCGACGACACGGAGATTGCCGATCGGCTCTTCGTGATACTGGCGCACGAACGCGTCGGCGCCGCGCACTTCCGCGAGCAATCGCGAACAGTACGCGTAATAGGTGCGCCCGACCTCCGTGACTTCGATACGCCGGGTCGTACGTTTCAGCAGCGTGACCCCGAGCCCGGTTTCCAGCCGGCTGATCTCCTTGCTGACGGCCGACTTGGACAGGCCGAGCACTTTCGCCGCCTCCGTGTAGCTCAACGTGTCGACGATCTTCGCGAAGATCGCCATCGAATTCAGTTGATCGAGCTGATTCACTTCGTTTCTCCATGGAAACAAACGCTCGAAATATAAACGATTTGTTTTCGACTGTATGCGTGCCGTGTTACTTTTTTTGCATACGACGGCGATGCATTCATCGAGGCCGCGCCGATATCCCAATGCCAGAAAAAGGGTGAGCATGAACCACGGACAAACATTGAGCCAGAAGGTATTGGCGAAGGCGAGCGGTCGGACGCATATCACGCCCGGAGAGGTGATCTGGGCCAAGGTGGACATCCTGATGTCGCACGACCCGTGTTCGCCGGGCGTGATCAGCATCTTCAAGAAGGAGTTCGGCGCCGACGCGCGCGTATGGGATCCGGCGCGCTTCGTGATGATCCCGGATCACTTCATCTATACGGCCGACGTGCTTGCCAACCAGAACGTCCGCGTGATGCGGGAGTTCGCGCGCGAGCAGCAGATCAAGTATTTCTATGACGTCGGGACGCCGAAGTATCGCGGCGTCTGCCATATCGGCCTCGCGGAAGGGGGCCACAACCGGCCGGGCGAAGTGTTGCTCGGCACCGATTCGCACACGGTCACGTCGGGTGCGTTCGGCACCTTCGCGGTCGGCCTCGGGATCACGGACGCCGCATTCGCGCTCGGCACGGGCGAGATCCCGTTGAAGGTACCCGACACGATCCGCGTCAACTTTCACGGCGAACTGCCGCGCCATGTCCTCGCGAAAGACCTGATTCTCGCCGTGCTCGGCGAACTGACGATCGACGGGGCGACGTATCAGGCGATCGAGTTCGGCGGTGAAGTCACCGATGCGCTGTCGGTCGAAGAGCGGATGACACTCTGCAACATGGTCGTGGAATGCGGTGCGAAGAACGGGATCATGGTGCCGAATCAGGCAACGCTCGACTATCTCGCCGCGCGTAACGACATCCCGTTCGAGGTCATCACGCCCGACGCGAATGCACGGTATGCGCGCGTACTCGACATCGACGTATCGAAGCTGCAGCCCCTCGTCGCGAAACCGCATTCGCCGGACAACGTCGACAGCGTCGACAACGTCGGCGATATCCGGATCGAGCAGGCGTACATCGGTTCGTGCACGGGCGGCAAGCTCGAGGATTTCGTCGCCGCTGCGAAGGTGCTGAAAGGACGCAAGGTCGCCGTGCCGACTTTTGCCGTGCCGGCGACGAAGGAAGTCTTCCATGGCATCGTGACGACCCAGATCGGCGACACGTCGATCTACTCGATCCTGACCGATTCGGGCGTCACGCTTTCATCCGAGCCGAGTTGCGCGGCGTGCTGCGGCGGCCCGGCCGACACGTTCGGCCGCGTCAACGAACCGCTGTCGGTGGCATCCACCACCAACCGGAACTTCGTCGGCCGCATGGGCAACAAGCGCGCCAATATCTACCTCGGTTCCCCCTATACGGTGGCCGCGGCCGCGGTGGCCGGCCGGCTCGTCAATCCCAACGCATTTTTGTGAGACCCGACAGATGACCGAAAAAACGATTCGGGGCATGGCCTACGTGCTCGGCGACAACATCGATACCGACCAGATCCTGACGGCCGAGTATCTGAAGATCAATCCGTCTAGCGCGGAAGGGTACGCTCAACTCGCGTCGCTCGCGATGTGCGGGCTGCCGGAAGGTTCGATCCCGTTCATCGATCCGGCGCTTGGCAAGTCGCCGTACAGCATCGTCGTCGCCGGGCAGAACTTCGGCTGCGGCTCGTCGCGCGAGCATGCGGTGGTCACGCTCGGCGCGGCCGGTGTCAGGGCCGTGATCGCGCAGTCGTACGCACGGATCTTCTTCCGCAATTGCGTATCGACGGGGCAATTGCTGCCGGTCGCGTCGAAAGAACGGCTGTGCGAGCGGATCAGGACCGGCGACATCATCGAGATCTCGGTCGACGATCAGGTCGTCCGAATCGGCGACGGCCGGCCGGGTGCGCCGATCGAGCCGGTCGGCGAGCTCGCCAACATCGTCGATGCGGGCGGATTGTTCGCCTACGCGCGCCTGGTGGGCAAGATTCCGGCGCGCGTGCCGGAAACCGCCTGATCCATCCGTCCGGGCCGTCGGCCCGGCGGATCGCCGGCCGTCTGTCGATGCATCCGCACGACAGACGGCCGTTTTCGTTTGACGGGTCGGGTTTCGGTTGGTACGCGTTCGCTCGAACCGGCGTGACGCGTCGGGCGGGGGCGTCACCCGGCCGCGCCGCCGACGGGTTCAACGGACGGACGTCGCGGACGGCAACGACGTCGTGAGCAGCGCGTTGACGTTCGCGAGTTCGGCGTCGGTCAACTGTCCGGCGGCACGGGAGAGTTCGAGCCAGTGCAGCATGTAGTCGTAGCGGGCGCGGCTGAATGCGGTGCGCGACCGATACTGCTTGTCCTCGGCGATGAGCACGTCGGTGCTGGTGCGATCGCCGATCTCGTAGGCAGTCTTCGCGGATCGGGTCGAGGTCCGGGTCGAGACGACCGCCGAGCGCAGCGCCGCGATCATGTCTCTCCCGTTGAGCAACGACAGATACGTCTGCCGTGCATCGAGGACCGCGTTTTCGCGTGCATCGAGCAACGCGTTGCCGGCGCGGCTTTCGAGCGCAAGCGTTTCGCGCTTGCGACTCTGCACGTAGCCGCCGGTGAAGATCGGGATCGTGATCTGCACGCCGATCACCGACGAGTTGCCGGCGCCGCCCGCGACACCGATGCCGTTCTGGCTGGGCAGCGTCGCCGAGTACATGTATCGCGAGTTGCCCTGGCTGCTGTGGTTGAAGGTGGCGATCAGATCGACTGTCGGCAGGTCGGCGGACTGCGCGCGGCGGGTTTCGCGGCTGGCCATCTCGCTGTCGATCTCGCAAGTCGCGACGTCGAGGTTGCGTTGCCGCGCAAGCGTGGTCCACTGGTCGAGATCGGCCGCGGCGAGCGGCGATACCGACGCATCGTCGGGCAATGCGGCCAGCGAACCGACCGGATGGCCGACCAGCTTGTTCAGGCGTTCGGTGCGGATCTGATAGTCGTTCAGCGCACCGGCTCGCTCGGCCCGCGCGAGGTCAAGCGCGGCACGCGCCTGATCGAGATCCACGACTGTCTGCGTGCCCGCGTCGAAGGCGGCCTGGGCGATCTTGAGCTGCTCATCGAGTGCCGCCTCGTGCGCGCGCGAAAACGCGAGCTGATCCTGCGCTTGCAGCACGTCGAAGTACGCGCGCGCGACGTCGATCATCAGGGCTTGCCTGGCCTTCTCGAACACGATCTCGCTGCGCGCGACCTTCAGCTTGCCGATCTCGTAACCCTGCCAGTCGCCCCAGTGGAACACCGGTACGACGAGCGACGCGCCATAGCCATTGGTCGTGTATTCCTGGCGAGGCAGGTCGGACACGCTCGCCCAGGTCGATCCGACGCCGAGCGCCGCCTGCAGGCGCGGCAACAGCGCCGCGCGTGCCTGCGGCAACGCCTCGACGCCCGCCGCTCGCTGAGCGCGCGCGGCGGCGTAACCAGGATCGCTCGCCTGCGCGTCCTGCCACGCGCTCATCAGGTCGGTCGCATACGCGGCTTGCGCGCACGCGCCCAGCACGAGCAGCGCGCAGGCTTTCAGGGATGTCGAGAGTCGTCCGGTCATGCGATGAGGCCTCCTGAGCGTCGACCGTTCGAGGGCCGTTTGCTCCGGACTCTAACGCAGAACGGACAGCCTGCAGCGCCTGCCGAGCGTTGACTCCCTGGCGAAATGATTGTCCTCTGGGAGAAACAATCGACGTACTGGCGATCCAATTGTTCGAAGGAAAACGGGTGCGTGCTATCTTGGCCCTGCATCGAAAGCCGGGCCCGTCGCGTCGCGTTGGCCTGATGCCGCCGGCGGAATCCGAATCCGTACGCAACCGTTAGAACAGGACAGAAAAATGACAACGTTCAGCCTTACTTCGCCGGAATTCGCCGAGCAGGGCAAGCTCGCCAAGGCACACGAGTACAACGATTTCGGCGGTGACGGCGACAACCGATCGCCGGCCTTGCGCTGGATTGGCGTGCCCGCCGGCACGCGGAGTCTCGCGATCACGCTGTACGATCCGGACGCGCCGACGGGCAGCGGGTTCTGGCATTGGGTTGCGTTCGACATTCCTCCGGATACCGAAGGATTGTCCGCCAACAGCGGCGCGAAGGATGGCCGCCTGCTGCCGGCCGGCGCGATCCAGAGCACGAACGACTACGGCGTTCAAGGCTTCGGCGGCGCATGCCCGCCGCCGGGCGCGGAACCGCATCGATACGTGTTCACCCTGCACGCGTTGTCCGTCGAAAAGCTGGGTATCGACGGGACCACGCCGAACGCGGTCGCCCGGTTCCTGATTCACGCGAACACGATCGACAGCGCGTCGACGACCGCCTACTACGGACGTTGAGCGCCCGGGCCTCGATCGCACGGAATCCAACCAGAGAAAAAGGGGAAGCACGATGCGTCGCGAATCGTGGGTAGCGCTCCACGTCGATTCGGCCCGGGCGGCGTGGAAGCGTGCGTTGCCCGTGGTCGCCATCATCGTCGCGATCCTGGCGGTAGGCTGGTGGTGGCTGAAGCGGCCAGCCAGCAAGCAGGCGTTCATCAATGCCACCGTCATCGTCGTGCGGGCACCGATTGCGGGGACGTTGTCGTTCGTCCCCGGTGTCGAGGTCGGCAATTTGGCGAAAGCGTCGCAGCCGGTCGCGACGATTGCCGGCGACCTGTCGAACCCGCGTGCATCGGAGTTGCGGGTGCTCGAGCAGCAACTGAAGGTGCAGAGCAGCGATCTCGCGCAACGCGAGCGCAGCCTCGCCTTGCGGATCGCGGATCGGCAACAGCAGCAGGATCAGTACCGCAGCGAAAGCCGCAGTCAGCAGACGCTGCAGGCGCGCTACGCGGGGGCGCAGATCGCGCAGGCGCATGCGGAGCTTTCTCGCCTCGATGCAATGTCGGCGTTGTCGGAAGCCGACATGCGCCGCGCCACCGCGTTGTTCGAGAAAGGCTACCTGAGTCGCGCCGGATACGACCGCAGCATCGCGAATGCGCGGGTGAGCGTCGCGCAGGTGCAGGCGCAGCGCGCACAGGTCAGCCAGAGCGAGGCCACGTACGCCGCGGCACGCGTCGGCCTGCAACTCGACGGACCGCGCGCGCTGAGCGAGCCCGAACAGCGCAACCGGCAACTGGAGCTGGAACTCGTCGATCTGCGTCAGCAGTTGCAGGAAACGAAGGCACTTGGCGCGTCGACGAACGAGGAGCTGGCCCGCGTCAGCGCCGAATACGCGCGTCAGCGCATGGCAACGCTCGTCGCGGACCGGCCGAGCGTCGTCTGGTCGCTCGATGCGCAGAGCGGCGAAGCGCTGACCGCGGGGGCGCCGATCATGCAACTGATCGACTGCAACGACGTGTGGGTCGATGCGTTTTTCGACGAATCGGACGTGCGCGACCTGAAGGTCGGCGCGCCGGTCAAGGTGTCGCTGTCGCACGATGCGCGACATTGGACGGGGGTGATCGAGACGGTCCGGTCAGGCTCCGGCCGCGTGACGGTTGGCCAGTACGTCGCGGCACCGCCGCCCGAAATCGCTCGCCGGCAACTGCCGGTCAAGGTGGTCACGGTGCGTGTGCGGGTCGACTGGAAGCGGGCGTTGCAGCCGAGCCAGTACTGCCTGGCCGGCCGCAGCGTCGAGGTGAGCATCTGACGCGCATGTCGCGGCGACGGCGAGTCGCCGCGCTGCCCACGACTTCAACCAGAGGAGACTGGATTCATGTTACCCAACGCACATGCCGCGCAGGTCTTGAAAAACGGTGGCGTATTGATGGTGCCCACCGACACGAACTATGCGTTCGCGGCGGATCCGTGGAACGAGCGCGCCTGCGCGCGTCTGTACGAGATCAAGAAGCGCGACGTCAAGAAGCCGCTGACGCTTTTCGTGTCCGACCCGCAGGAGCTGTGGGCATATGCGAGTCTCGAAGCGGAGCAGGCCGATACGGTGCGCACGCTGATGGAACGGTTCTGGCCGGGGCCGCTGAATTTCGTGTTGCCGAAGTCGGCACGCGCGCCGGATCACCGCTACCTGAAGGAGGATTCCATCTCGGTCGTCTGCAACCGGAATCCGGTGCTGAATGAACTGATCGGAACGTTCGGACGGCCGCTCGCGATGACCTCCGCGAATCTCTCGGGCGTCGAGCACGATTGCCTGATCGACTACGATCTCGCCACGCGGACCTTTCCCGATGCGGTCGACTTCATTGTCCCGCCGGCGCCCGGCAAGCCGACGACGACGAAATCGAGCACGATCGTATCGCTGCTCGACGGTACGCTGAAAGTCCTGCGCCAGGGCGACATCGTGATCGCCTAGCGATTGCGCGTGACGATGAGCGATCCGGTCCCGACTCCGCCGCCCGGCCTCCGCGACATCCGGTTGTTCGTGCTGTACCGGGTCGTCTCGCGGTTGTACTTCCATTTGCCGGTGCTGTTCCTCCACCTTTACCTGGTGGAACTCGGGTTGTATCGCGTGATTGCACTGCTGGCCATTTACGGGCTGGTGACGACCGTCACGTCGGGGCTCGGCGGAAAGCTGCTCGGCGTGATGTCGGAAAAAAAAGTCGTGGCGGCCGGCGAAACCATGAAGGCAGGCGGAATCGTGCTGTTGCTCGCCGGCACGCGGCTCGCGGATGTCGACATGAACCTGCTGGTGCTGGCGCAGATCGTCGGCGGCACCGGATTCAGCGTCGCGTTGTCGACGGATTCAAGCCTGCTGCGCACGCTGGCGGGCGCGGCCGGCGACGCGACGCTGTTCATGCGCACGCAGACGCGCTCGCAAAGCCAGATGTTCATCGCGACGCTGGTGGCGGGATCGACCGGCAGCATCCTGTTCGACTATCAGCCGTTCTGGCCGTTCTATGCGTCACTCGCGGCAAGCATCGCGTCGACGCTGCTGGTGCTGATGATTCGCGAGCCGCGGGCCGAGCCGCGGCCGGCAACGGAAGCGGCGACCGAGGCGGCCGTGCTCGACCCGAGACAGCGTTTCTGGATGGGCTTTTACTCGTTGTCGCGCGCGTTCACCCTCGCACCGTTCGTCGGTTTCCTGCCGTTCTATTTCATCATGGTCGATGTCGATCCGCTTCTGTTCGGCGCCGTGCTCGGCCTGTTTACGCTGTCTGCGTTCGCGACTTCACTGGCCGTGAACGGATTCATTGCACGCTTCGGCGTGAAAGCGCTGATGATCGCGACGCTCGCCTGCATGTTCAGCTCCATGCTCGTGCTCGGGTGCAGCGACGTGCTGGCCTACCACGGCATCGACTATTTCGTGTCGGGGCTGGTCGGCATCAGCCTGCTCGGTCTCGGCTCGGGCGGCGTGCGGCCGGCGACGATGGCGAATCTCGACCTGTCGGCGCTCGACCCGCTTGCGCGGGTCGCGATGTTTGCGCGCATGGAACGCAACTTCGGGGTGGCCAACGGGATATTGCTCGCGATCGGTGCCTATCTGCTCGCCGATGCCGGCTTTCAGGCGCTGATGCTGTGGTTGAGCGGCCTGTACCTGCTTGCGCTGGGCGCGCTGTTCCATGCGAACCGGGCGGTCGACACCGGCGAGGCCACACCGTGAGTCATGCGCGCGTGCCCGTCAGGGGCGACATCGACCGGCGGGCGCACCGCATGCGAACGGCGCTCGCCGCGTGCATGCGGTGGCTTGGTGCGATGTCGATCGCGGCGACCGGCTGTCTGACGCTGACGGGCTGTGCCGACACGCCGGCCGATTCGACGGCGACGTATCGCAGCGATGCGCGCACGCTGGAGGTCGCGTCGATCGGCAGTTTCCATATCGGCGGACATGCGGCAGAGCTGTCCGGCCTGCCGTCGCGCAGCATCGTATTCTCGCCCGGGGCGCCGCCGACCGTCGTCGACCCGAACGGCACGTTCGAAGTCGGCCAGATGTATGTGCAGTACGTGAAGCTCGCCCATCCGCGCAAGGCGTTGCCCGTGTTGTTGTGGCACGGCGGCGGCCTGACCGGCGTGAACTGGGAGACGACGCCGGACGGGCGCGACGGCTGGCAGATGGCCTTCCTGCGCGCGGGCTACGACGTGTATGTCAGCGATGCCGTGGAGCGCGGGCGGGCGTCGTGGGCGCGTTACCCGGATCTCTATCCGGACGAGCCGTTCTTCCGGTCGAAGCGGGAAGCATGGCTGCTCTTCAGGATCGGGCCGTCCTATTCGGATACGCCAGCGTCGCGCGCGGCCTACCCGGAGTCGCAGTTTCCGGTCGACGCTTTCGATGCGTTCAGCAAGCAGTTCGTGCCGCGCTGGGCCACCAACGACGCATTGACCCAGGCCGCCTACGACGCGCTCGTGCAGCGCGTATGCCCGTGCGTCGTCATCGCGCACAGCCAGGCCGCGAATTTTGCGTTCGTGGCCGCATTGCACGCACCCGACAAGATCCGCGCCATCGTCGCGCTCGAGCCGACCGGTATGCCCGACACGAAACAGGCCGACCTGCACGCCATCGCCGCGATCCCGCAATTGTTTGTATGGGGTGACAACCTGGACGGATCGGCGTTCTGGCGTGGTTTGACCCGCGTGTCGTTGCGCTACGAGCGGGCGCTGGCGGAGCAGGGCGGGCGATTGGAAACGCTGTCGCTGCCCGCGCACGGTATCCATGGCAACTCCCACATGCTGATGCTGGACCGCAATTCCGACCGGATCGCCGCGATGGTGCAGGCATGGCTTGCCGTACGCCTGCCCCACGCCGACCCGTAAGCGACCGCCGCCGACAGCGTGGACTGCCCGGCGCCACCGATGACCGAATGCAACCGAGGAGCACTTATGGAAGATACGTTTCGACTGACGGGGAAGGTGTTGTACCTGACTCGCGATCCGGACACGATCGATGCGCAGTTCGCGGGGCGCGCGCTGACGCGGCAGGAGGCCGGTGCGTTGCGCGATGACGTGTCGACCGACGAGATCACGCCGGTCACCGTCATGCTGACCTACGACGAGCGGCTCGGCGAGTTTCCGTACGTCGGCTTCAAGGCGGGCGGCCGCTTACCGATCGGGAATCACGCGGTGCGTGACGGCGGCTTCCAGGTGACCGTGGCCGGCAAGCGATACGGCAAGGGCTCGTCGCGCGAATCGGCACCGCTGGCCGAACTGTCGGCCGGCATCCGCCTGATCGTCGCGGAAAGCTTCGAGCGGATCTACCAGCAGAACTGCGACAACATCGGCATCCTCACCACGACCGATTTCTCCGTGCTGGACCGCCTGCTCGCGGGTGAAGCGATCCCGATCGACGTGTTCCTGCAGGGCCGGGATGCGCTCACGCAACGGATTATCCGCAGCGGCGGGCTGCTCGCCTACAGCAAGACCGTCCGATGGCCGAACGCGGACGAGCGCACCGTGCCGGCCGACGCGGGCGCGGGCGCGGCGCACGGGCCGCGTACGCTCGTCGAGAAGATTCTCGCACGCCACCTTCATCCGGAAATGCAGGGGGCATCGCGAGGAGACGGCGTTTTCGTCGCCGCGGACTGGCGCTTCAGCCACGACTACTTCACCGGCATGTGTGCGTATCTGATGCACCGAGCGTTCGGCAAACCGGCGCAGCTGCACGATCCGGACCGCATCATCGCGTTCCACGATCATCTCGCACTTGCGCGGCAGAGCATTCCGCACGTGAGAGACGGGCTGCTGCCCGGGATCGCGAATCTCGTCGCCGGGCACAGCGAATTCGCACGCGATTACCCGGTGCGCGCACACGGTGCGTTGCCGGACGCGCCCGGCTCGGAAGGCATTTGCCATTCGATGATGGCGGAGCAGTACGCGTTGCCGGGGCAGATCGTCGCGGGCACCGATTCGCATACGCCGCACGCGGGTGCGTTGGGTAGCCTGGCATTCGGCGCCGGCGCCACCGAGATCGCCAACAGTTGGGTCACGGGTTATGTTCGCTGCCGGATTCCGGAAACGTTGCGGATCGAGGTTGACGGCGCGCTGCGTCCCGGCGTGACGGCGAAAGACATCGTGCTCTATCTGCTGCAGATGGACGAGATCCGCTCCGGCGGCGCGATTGGCCTGGTATTTGAATACGGCGGTTCAGCCGTGCGCGCGTTGCCGGTCGACGAGCGCGCGACGCTGACGAACATGGTCGCCGAACTGGGCGGGTTCACGGGGATCGTCGAACCCGATGCGCGGACCGTTGCGTTCCTGAAAGAACGTCGCGGTGTGGATTTCGTGCTCGAGCCGTGGATGAGAAGCGACCCCGATGCCGTCTACCGCGACGTGATCCACATCGATGCGCGCGAGATCGAGCCGATGCTGGCGCGGCCGGGCGACCCGAGCAACGGTGTCGCGGTGAGCGGGCTGGCCGATAACGTCGCGATCGACGTGGCTTACGGCGGATCGTGCACGGCCGGCAAGCAGGCGGACTTCGACTTTTATCACGAAGTGCTGCGGTGGGGCGTCGATCGCGGCATGCGCGTGGCACCGACGACACGCTTGTTCCTGCAGTTCGGCACGATGCACGTGCGCGAATACTGCGCGGAACGCGGCTATCTTCCCACGTTCGAGCAGGCCGGCGTGACGCTCGTGATGCCGGGCTGCGGTGCGTGCGCGAACTGCGGGCCGGGTCAATCGGCCACCAAGGACGATGTGACGATCAGTGCGATCAACCGCAATTTTCCGGGGCGCTCCGGCCCCGGGGACGTATGGCTGGCCAGTCCGTACACGGTTGCCGCGAGCGCGCTGGCCGGCCGTATCGTGACGTTCGAAGCGCTGCGCGCGCTGCACGCCGCGTGAGCAAAGCGGCTTCTTCGCGGTTGAAGCGTGCGGTTTCGACGGTGGCGTTGAACGCCGGCATCGAGTCGACCGTGGATCGCGCGATGGTGTGGGTACGGCCGGGTGCGTGTATGCCGGTATGCCAGGCGGCCGCGCAGCGCCGCCATGAAATGGTGGAGATCCATGGGAGGCGTTGCGTTGCGAGTGAGGTCGGGATTAGACGCAACCGGCACTCGATCGGGGTTACCGCCCGCCATGTCGTCGTGAGGCGGCGAACATACGCGCGTGAGGATTTGCTGTCGCGATACCGAACCGGCGGGCGGCGCGCGTAACGCATCGCGATTCGAACGCATGATTGACAGGCCGCACGAGGTTGACTAGATTCACCCCATGAACGCACGTTTCGTCACGACCACCACGACCACCACCACGACCGCCAACGGCGGGCCGGGGGGAGGTTGCACGTCGTAGATTCATGCGTCACATCATCCCCAGGAGCCCCGCCGGCAACGGACGGGGCTTTTTTCATGCTCCGTTCGACCGGCACCCCAGTCAACGGAGAACGTGATGGACGATTTCGATCATCGAGTGCTTGGCAGCAGACTCGATCTGTTTCACCAGCAGGATGAAAGTCCGGGCGCCATCTTCTGGCATCCGCGCGGCATGGTCCTTTACCGGACCGTCGAGGAATACATCCGCGCCAGGATGCGGCAAGCCGGCTTCGCCGAAGTCAGGACACCGCAGATCGTGTCGCGCGGCCTGTGGGAGCAGAGCGGCCACTGGGAGAAGTTCGGGAAGAACATGTTCTCGCTCGAGAGCGACAGCCACCCATACTGCCTCAAGCCGATGAGCTGCCCGTGCCATGTGCAGCTCTTCAGGAAGGGCGTTCGTTCGTATCGCGACCTGCCGGTCCGCTACGCGGAATTCGGCGCGGTGCACCGCGCGGAGCCGTCGGGCGCGCTGCACGGGCTGATGCGCGCCCGCGCCTTCACGCAGGACGATGCGCATGTGCTGTGCCTGCCCGATCAGGTCGAGGTCGAAGTCGCGCGATTCTGCGTGCTGCTGAAGACGATCTACGCGGACTTCGGGTTCGACGGGTTCGACGTCGCGCTGTCGACGAGGCCGGCGGTTCGCGCGGGCGACGATGCGGTCTGGGATCGGGCGGAAGCGATTTTGGCGTCCGCCGCCCGAGCGGCCGGCCTGGATTTCGCGATGCTGCCCGGGGAAGGCGCGTTCTACGGCCCCAAACTCGAGTTTCACCTGCTCGACCGTCAGGGGCGGAAGTGGCAGTGCGGGACGATCCAGCTCGACTTCGTGTTGCCGGAGCGGCTTGGCGCAACCTATGTCGCGGAAGACGGCGTGCGCGCGACGCCCGTCATGCTGCATCACGCGGTGCTCGGCAGCCTCGAGCGGTTCATCGGCATCCTGCTCGAGCATTACGAGGGATGGTTGCCGACGTGGCTGGCCCCCGACCAGATCGTCGTCGCGAACATCGGGCAGGACGAACGCGCATTTGCGGACAACACGGCGTTCGCGTTCGAGGACATCGGTTGCCGGGTGCTGCGGGATTTCCGTGCCGAGCGCTTGCCGCGCAAGATCTTCGACGCGCGGGAACTCGCCGCGCCGATCGTCGCGGTGGCCGGGCGGAAGGAAGCGCTGGCCGGCGAGGTGTCGCTGCGGATGAGGAACGGGGAGCAGCACGTGCTGTCGATCGACGCTGCGCTTGCGTACCTGAAGCAGCATGTGCGTGCACCCTCCGCGACGCGTGTGTTTCGCTCGCCGGTTTGACCCGGCGGCAGGCCCGTCCATGTGAAGAACGCGTTGGATGGGCGGGCCGATCGCCGTCGTGGTGAGCGGCTCGCGTATCGATGCGGGTGCCGGCGACGGCGCCGTGCTACCCGCGTGCGATGACCCGCGCCTTCACGCACTTGAGCCACAGCCGGGCGGCCCCGACACCGCCCGCGACCGGAATCCGCGGCAGCAGGAACGGATCGTCGGCCGCGCCGGCACATCCGCGCCGGGTCGTCGTCGCATTGTCGTATCCGGCGTCCGCGACCTGGTCGCGTACCCGCGCATCCAGGTCGCCGTACGGGTAGCAGAACGATTCGACGCGCTGGCCGCTCAATGCCTCGAGGCGCCGCTTCGACTCGCTTACCTGATGATCCGACTCGAACCCGGGCACCTGCGACAGCGCGACGTGATCGAGCGTATGCGAGCCGACTTCATGGCCATGGTCGCGCCACATGAGCATGTCCTCGCATGTCATCAGCGGTGAGCGCGCGGTGTCGTCAGCCGCATCCCAGTCGTTCTGGCCGCCGAAGCGGCCGGCGACGAAATAGCAGGTCGCGGTGAACCCGAGCGCGTCGAGCACCGGCATCGCATGGGTCAGTACGTTGCGAAAACCGTCGTCGAACGAAATGCCGAAGACCTTGCCGCTGCGCTCGCCGCGCAGATACGGCCGCAGTTCACGCACGCTCAGCCCACGGTAGCCGAGCCGCTTGAACAGCGTCATCTGGCGGCGGAACGCGTCCGGTGCGACGCTCAGGCCGCGTAGCCGGTCGGCCGGCGGCGGCAACGGGCGTATCTGGTGATACATCAGGATCGGATGGCGCGTGGCGGAAAGAAACATCGGCAGCCCGGGAAAAACGCGGCGTTATGCGGCCTTGCGGAAGATCCGCAGGGTCTTGAAGTCGCCGATCTCGACGAAATCGGCGTTTGCCGCCCACTGCGCGATGATCGGCTCGGCCTTGCGGTATGCCGACGAGCCCTTGTAGAACAACAGGTGACCATTGGGCGCGGTATGGCGTGCGAACAGGTCGAGCACTTCTTCGTCCGTTTTCGCGCCATAACGGCTGTTCGACTCGTCGCGGAATTCGCACAGATGGAACAGCGTGACGACGTCGAATGCCGGCAGCAGGCCCGAATTGCTCGTATAGATGTCGCCGAAATACGCGAGGTAGGTCTTGCTGATCTCCGGTTGCCGCGTGACGAGCTCGACGTACGACTTGTATTCCTTCGGCGATGCCGTCACGCCGAAAACGGTGTTGTTCAGGTGCGGCCGCGCGCATTCCATGCCGACATGGTGATGGCCGCCGGTGCCGAAGTGATAGATGCGCACGCCCCTGAGACGCACGGATTCCAGCCATTCGACGAAGTGCACGTCGCACGGACATTCCTGCGTCCGCAAATCCCAGTACTTCTTCCAGATATTCATTGCCATCAAGCGGACCTCATGGATGTCACCCAGCGGTAGGGGTTGTGTCGAATCGATTTCTGATAGACGGACAGCGTCGCGTCGACGAAGGTGTCGAACGAGAACTCGCGCTTGCCTTTCAGCCGCGCGCTGCGCCCCATCGAACGGACGCAGCCGGGTTCGCGCACGATCGCGCGCAGGATGGCCTCGATCGCTTCGGGCTCGCGCGGCGGGACGACCCAGCCGTCGATGCCCGGCTCGACGTTCTCGGGCAGCCCGCCCACGCGTGTGACGATCGCGGGGCAGCCGAGCGACATCGCTTCGCGGCACGCGTACGACAGGCTCTCGTGGTACGACAGCACGAACGACACGTCGACGATCGCGAACGGCGCCCGTACGTCGTCGAGGCGACCTGTGAACGCGGTGCGCGACGCCATGCTGTGCCGCGCGATCTGTTCGCGCTGCTCGCCGGACGGCTCCGCGCCGACCAGCAGCACGCGAAACCGCTCGCGCTCGCTTTCGGGCAGCCGGCCCAGCGCCGCGATCAGGTCCATCCAGCCTTTCTCCGGCGCGGTGCCGGCGCTGCTGCCCAGCACGATTGCGTCCGCGCCGGACGGCCCGAACAGCGCGATCTTGCGGCGGCGGATTTCGTCGCCGGCCAGCCGTTCGGCGGCCGGGCGGCGCACGCCGTGCTTCACGACCGTGACGTTTCCATACGGCGAACGCAGCGCGAGCATGCTCGCGACATAGTCGCTGACCGCGATGGTGTGGTCGGTGGCGAGCCGTGCGCGCAGCAGGTTGCCGAAACTGTCGGCCCGATAGGTGTTGTGCTTGGTGAGCACGACCGCGGGCCGGTAGCGGCACCCGAGCAGCGCGAGCATGACCTGCCGGTGGTCGGCGGACCCGTTCACGTGGAGGACGTCGAAGCGCTCGTCGACGATGCGCCGGCGCAGCCGGACGATTTCCTGGCACAGCCGGTTCCAGCGCGGCTTGAATTCCATGTCGAAGATGGCCACGTCGGGGCTGTCCTTCAACAGACGCGACAGGCGGCTTCCCGCCGGCGACGCGACGGTCACGCGGTGATGCCGGCTCATCGCGGCGGCGAGATCGCGTACGTAGGTATCCTGGCCGCCGCCGTAGTCGCCGTGGAAGTTGGTGTACAGAATGTTCATCACGATGCCGCTTTTCCTCGATCGTCCATTAAAAGGACTACTGATGAAATGAATGGCTCAACCCGTCGGGAGCAATGACTCGAACACGGTGCCGCGTTTGCGGCTCGCGATCGCGGATCGACGCCCGGGCATGGCGCCAACGCGAATCATTTCCAAATATTACATATCGTTTACGTATCGTAGTGTCGAGGTCTGCGCATCTTTGTGAGAATGTGTCGCGATCGCTTGACCGTCTCGGCCGCCTGCGCGGAGCGTGGCGCTGACGCGTGCGTGCGCGCAACCCGTTTGCCACGGCGGCGCCGACCGATTTCTCGCCGACCGGCCGGGCTGTTCCACGCCGGCCGGCCCTCGCCAGGGGTGTGCTGGATCGCGACAAAACCTGTTTTGCCGGCGACATCCGGACACAGATCAACCGGCGCCGCTTTCAGATTTGAAAGCCGGTGCGCCATTTGCGTTAGAATGCCCCCCCCTTGTCCGCCCTGGCGACCGCCAGGGCGGACTGGTCGCCCGCGTGGCGACACAGGTTCCGATTCGCAGCCGGACGCGAATGATTTGCCAGCCGTTAGCAACATACGTTTTGTGATTTGGATTACTAATGAAGAAGAAGCACAACATTACCAAGTACATCGTCATTGCGATGATGCTTGGTATCGCCGTGGGTTATGCATGCCACAGCGCGTTTCCCGACCCGAAGATGGCGAAGGAAGTCGCCGGTTACGTGTCGTTGCTGTCTGATGTATTCCTGCGCTTGATCAAGATGATCATCGCACCGCTGGTCTTCGCGACGCTGACCGTCGGCATTGCGCAGATGGGCGACGGCAGCGCGGTAGGCCGTGTGGGCGTCAAGGCGTTCGGCTGGTTCTTCATCGCGTCGTTCACGTCGCTGCTGCTCGGCCTGCTGACCGCGACGATCCTGCAGCCGGGCAGCCACCTGAGCCTGCCGCTGCCGCCTTCCGATGCGGCCCTCAACCTGAAGACGGGCGCCTTCACGCTGAAGGACTTCGTGGTCCACCTGGTGCCGAAGTCGATCGCCGAGGCGATGGCGAACAACGAAATCCTGCAGATCGTCGTGTTCTCGATCTTCTTTGGCACCGCGCTGTCCGCGCTCGGCGACGCGGGCAAGCGCCTGACTGGCGTGATCGAGGATCTCGCGCAGGTGATGCTGAAGGTGACGGGCGCGGTGATGTGGTTTGCGCCGGTCGCGGTGTTCGCGGCGCTCGCGTCGACGATCACGACCGAAGGGCTCGGCATCCTGCTGACGTTCGCGAAGTTCATGGCGAGCTTCTATCTGGCGCTCGCGCTGCTGTGGGGCGTGCTGACGCTCGCCGGCGTGACGTTCCTCGGCAAGCGTGCGTTCACGCTGATCCGGCTGATTCGCGAGCCGTTCCTGCTGTCGTTCGCGACGGCGAGTTCCGAGGCCGCGTATCCGAAGCTGCTGGACGCGCTCGACCGCTTCGGCGTGAACCGCAAGATCTCGAGCTTCGTGCTGCCGATCGGGTATTCGTTCAACCTCGACGGCTCGATGATGTACTGCACGTTCGCGGTGCTGTTCATCGCCCAGGTGTACGGCATTCATCTGCCGCTGGGCACGCAGATCACGATGCTGCTGATGCTGATGGTGACGTCGAAGGGGATGGCCGGCGTGCCGCGCGCGTCGCTGGTCGTGATCGCGGCGACGCTCAACCAGTTCAACCTGCCCGAAGCCGGGTTGCTGCTGATCATGGGCGTCGACATGTTCCTCGACATGGGGCGCTCGGCCACCAACGCGGTCGGCAACTCGATCGCGGCCGCGGTGGTCGCGAAGTGGGAAGGGCAACTCGGCGAACCGCGCGACGACAATGATTCGGACGGCGGCACGGTAACCGAGGTAAAAGTGCGGGAGACATCGGCATGATGCATGGCAGCGCGGCGACGCGTTGCCTGATCCGCAGTCGATGACAATCGCCGGCCAGGATTCGCGACGGATTCTGGCCGGCGATTTGTTTTGTGCAATGATTTTGCGCCGCATTCGGCGGCCTTTTTCGATTCTCCGCTAAAAGCGTTTGCCGTTTCAAGCGGTCGCCGCTGGACGAGCGGCGATATTCCCGCAGGCGAACGCCCGATTCTCCCCATTCCCGTGCCGGTGCGTAAGTGAACATTCACTGTCGCGCACTCGTGCTTGCCGCAAGCACGAGCGGACCGCAATTTTTTTCGATTTATATAACGCTATTCTCGCCCTGCTCATTATCGAACGCATGCCGTACGTAATACCGATTGCGCCGGATGATTCACGGGAAGAATTTACGCATTGCGGATTTCAAGCCATCTGGCCGGCCGGTCCCTCAGGTGAATGTCTGCATCATTCAGGAGAGCAACCGTCATGGTCGCCAGCAAACGAATCCAGGCTGCGCTTGTTGCCGCGGCGATCACCGCGATTGCGCCGGCCGCGCACGCGGGTAATACCACCGACTGGCTGGCGAACACCTACGGTACGCTCGCGGCGCACGTCGGCAACGTCGCGCGCGCGATGTGGGTCGCGCCCGAAGGCGTGATCTATACCGCGTCGATGTGGGACGAGGATGAAGGCGGTGTGGCGATCTACCAGAACGGCAAGAGCATCGGCTCGATCGGCACGCATTCGGAATTCCAGGGCAGCGCGATCACCGGCAACGCGACGTCGCTCTTCGTCGCGCTGCAGCCCGGCAAGACGTACGGCAGCGGCGCGGTGGGGCGCTACAACCGCGCGACGAAATATCGCGACCGCGTGATCCAGATCAGCGCGGCGACCAACCAGCCGCGCATCGACGTCGTCACCGGGCTCGCGACGGCCGGTTCGCTGCTCTATGCCAGCGACTTCTACGGCAATCGCGTGCGCGTATTCACCACCGACGGCGTGTGGCAACGGGACATCGACGTGTCGGCGCCGGGCGCGCTCGCGGTGGACGGTGCGGGCAACGTGTGGGTCGCGCAGAAGAGCGCGGGCTCGATCGTCGGCTTCAGCCCGGCGGGCGCGTTGCTGAACACGATCCGGATGCCGGCCGGGTCGCGGCCGTCGGCGCTGTATTTCGATGCGGCGGCCGGCCAGCTGCTGGCGGGCGACGAAGGCCCCGACCAGAACATCAAGCGCTATACGGTGGCGGGCCGACCGGCGCTGGCCGGCACGTTCGGCGTGCGCGGCGGCTATCTCGACACGACGACGGGCATCAAGGGGCAGGTCGGCGCGCAGCGCTTCACGCGCATCGTCGGGATCGGCAAGGACACCGGCGGCAACCTGTACGTGCTCAACAATCCGTGGGGCGGCAGCTGGGATCTCGGCCGCAACGGCGCGACCGACATTCATGCGTACAGCAGCACCGGGAGCCTGCGTTATACGCTGCAGTCGTTGAATTTCGAAGGCATCGCCGCGCCGGATCCCGTCACGGACGGCGCGCTGTTCTATGGCGGCACGCACGTGTACAGCGGCACCGCGGGCGGCAAGTTCGTCGCGAACACCGTCGATCCGTTCGCGTACCCGGCGGACCCGCGCATCAACATGAGCGACACGCAGCGCGACGAACACTTCGGTCTGCTCACGTCGGTGGGCACGAACCGGATTCTCGTCGCGGCCGGCCAGAATCCGCCGGTCTTCTACTTCTACCATTTCAACGCGGCGAACGGCTATATCGCGATTCCGGACGGCTCGATTCCGGGCCCCGCATTCAACACGACGCAGCGCGTGACGAGCGGCTTCAGCATCGACAGCAAGGGCGGCGTGTGGGCGGGCCTCGACAAGACCGGCGCGATCACGCATTACCCGCTGACCGGCTTCGACGCGAACGGCAAGCCGTCGTGGGGGCCTGGTGTCGCGACGCGCATTCCGGTCAGCATCCTGCCGCTGACGCGCATCGTCTATCTCGCGGACAGCGACACGATGGTGCTCGCGCAGGGTGCGCCCGGCAGCAACGACTGGACGTCGATCGGCACGCGCATCGAGGTGTACCACGGCTGGAGCGCGGGCAACACGACGAAGCCCGATCCGGTGATCACGCTGCCGCACAGCGGCGCCAAATCGATCGACGCGGTCGGCAATCATCTGTTCGTCGGCTACTGGTTCAGCAGCAGCGGACCGCTGTGGCCGAACGTCGACGCGTTCAACCTCGCCACCGGCAATCTCGACACCACGCTGGTCAATGCGAGCCCCGCGACGGTCGATACGAGCAGCGCGATCGACGCGATGTACAGCCTCCGCGCGTACCGTCGATCGAACGGCGAGTACGTGGTGATGAAGAACAACGTGAAGGGGAACAGCATCACCGTGTACCGCTGGACGCCTTGATGTGCCGGGCGTGCGGCCGCGTTGCGCGGCGCGGCATTCCCCAACCTCCCGACGCGGAAACGCGGTTCCGTGCACAATGACAGCGGCACACGCAGGCGCTGCGTGTGCGTGCACGATGAACCGGCGCGGCGCTCCATGCCGCGCTTCTTACGCTCGAAGCGACGATAACGATGAAGATGAAGACGACACCGAACCGCCTGGTGCTGATTGCCGCGCTGGCCGGCGCACTGTGCGGCCCTGTTCATGCGCAGACGGCCGCGACCGTCGCGACTGTCAACGGCACGCCGATCACGCAGGCCGACGTCGATACGCTGCTGCGCGCGTCCGGGCAACCCGACTCGCCGCAGGTCCGGCAGGCGATCAAGAACCAGCTGATCACGCGCGTGCTGGTGCAACAGGCCGCCGAAAAGGCGAACTACGGCGACAAGCCCGAGGTCAAGGCGGCGGTGCAGCAGGCGAAGGTGACGGCCGAGGTGCAGCTGTACCTGCGCGACAACGTGAAGCCCGAGCCGGTGACCGACGAGCAGGTGAAGGCACGCTACGACGCACTCGTCGCGATGCTCGGCAAGAGCGAATACAAGCCGCGCGTGATTGTCGTCAAGGATCCGGTGACGGCCGCGACCGTGCTGAGCGAACTGAAAGCGGGCAAGTCGTTCGACGGGCTCGCGCGGCAGTACAGCATGGCGCCGAGCCGCGACAGCGGCGGCGAGCTGCCTTGGGTGAGCTTCAACACGCCGGCGGCGGAAGGCAAGACGGGCGGGTTGCCGCTGCCGGTCGCGCAGGCGCTCGAGAAACTGGCCGTCGGCGCGACGACCAAGGATTCGATTCCGGTCGACGGTGTGCGGGCGATCGTGAAGCTGGATGCGAAGCGGCCGACGCAGGTGCCGGGTTTCGAGGCCGCGAAGCCGGGACTTCAGCAGCAGCTGCAGGCGATCGCGGTCGAGAAGGCGAGCGCGCAGATGATCGGCGATCTGCTGAAGGACGCGAAGATCACGCAGTAATGCGGCGGCGATATCGCGCGCGTCATGCGCGCCAGATCAGATTCGCGCTCGTGGCGGTTTCCGACGCGAGCCGGAAGCCGAGCCGTTCGTAGAGCCTTCGCGCCGGGTTACCGTGCAGCACGCTCAGCGAGACCGGCACGTGCTCGCGTGCGGCGTCGGCCAGCAAGGCGCGCAGCACGGCCTCGCCGATGCCGCGGCCCTGGTGCGCGGGGAGGATCTGGATCTGGTGGACGTGCCACTCGACGGCGGTGCGCGTCACCTTCAGCAGGCCGATCGCGGCGGCACCTTCGCAGACGATCATCGCGTCTTCGAAGTGGGCGCGGATGCGCTGGTCGTGCGCTGCGTCGTCGGTCGGCGCGCCGACCCGCTGCAGGTGCTCGGTCATCGTCAGTCGACGGAGCGTCAGCAGGAAGGGGAGGTCGGCGGCGGAGGCAGGACGCAGATCGATCGCCGTTTTCATGATGGATGACGGATTGCGTTGGGCATTGGAGCGGCGACGCGGATCACAGGCCGGGCAACTGAATCTGCCGGCCGGCCGGACGATGTTCGAGGACATCCGTGACTTCGTATTCGGTTTTTGCCCCGTCCGAAGTTTGCCATTGCTGCATGCGGACATTGCAGACGAGCACGTCCCCCTTGCTGAAACTGATCTGGCTGTTGTTCACGCGCGACAGGAAGCCGGCATCCGTGATCGCCGCATGAATCGTCGACGTGCCGTCGTGCAGCCGCCATTTGTTGTCGTCCTTGAACGCGAGCGACACGATCGAGAACGCCATCTTGCGATGCTCGTCGAGCAGGAGCGCATCGGCTGGCTCGGGCGCGTGAAACCACGCAATTTCGTGGCGGGCGACCGTCTCGAACACTTGCGTATCGGTGCCGGCCGCGAACATCTCGATGCCTTCGTGCGCGAGCGGCGCAAGGACCTGCGCGGTTGCGTGGCGAACGCGGACGTCGCGCAACAGCGTGAGGACGGGCAGGTCGATCTCGAGTTCGTCGCCGTCGACCTGCAGCACCGCGCCGTGGTCCTGCACCCGCACGTGCCGGATCTCGCGTCCGCGCTGCCACTTGAGGACGGCGAAAAGCCCCTTGCTCGCCTTGGGCGCGGCGATGCCGAGCGCCGCCAGGATCGTGACCGCATTGGCGAGCGCCGTGCCTTCGTTGCCGCTCAGCATGTCGCGCATGCGGCCGAGCAGCGAGGTCGCGAGCGTGAAGTCGATGCCGAAGCTGCCGGTCTTGAAGCTGCCGCGCACATTCACTTGCGGCCGAACCTGATCGCCGCACAGTGCACGCGTTGACGCGTCGAGCAAATCGCCGAATGCAAGCAGCGCGGGCGCGAGTTCGCGCACGTCCATCTCGGACGATTCGAGCGCGGGGCCGTCGTACGTGACGCGAAATCGGCTCATGGCATCAAAGGGGCCGAGATCGGCCGGGCCGGGACGGTTTCCATTGCATGTGGTCATGTCGAATGCGGGCTGGAAAGGTGGACGATACCCGAAACGAGTGCTTCCGGATGTCTTTCATGATGGGGGTGAACGACCTGCCATGCGCGAATTTGGCCATTCGGCCAGGGGGACACGCGGACGTGTCCCGACAGCATCCGGCCACCCGCGAACTTTTCCGATATCTTCCCGGTCACAACCGCCGGCTTGCGGGCACGCCGGCGCCGCCGGCCCCCGGTATTCCCCGGCCCGCGCCGTCCGCATATCATTCGCACATCGCGCACCTGCAGGCCGCAGGCGCGGCATACAGGGATTCTCGATGGACACCAAACGATCGCGGCCGGGGCTCGTCGCCGCGCTGCTCTGGGCGGCGCTGTATCTCGCGACCGGCTACATCTCGCACGAGTTCAACGGCCCCGTCCGGCTGACGGGCTATATCTGGCTGCCGGCCGGCGTGACGGTCGGCGCGTTCATGCTGCGCCCGGTGCGCGACTGGCTGACGCTGGCCGGCGCGTTCCTCGTCGGCCAGCTCGCGCTGACCGCGATCGAACACGGCAGCCTCGTCAACGCCGTGCTGTTCACGGTCGACGAGGTCGGCGCGGCCGCGCTGGCCGTCTGGCTCGTGCAGCGCGTGCGCTTCTCGCTCGAAGGGCTGTACTTCCTGCGCTCGGTGATCCTCGCCGGGCTGATCGCGGGCGTCGTCGGCGCGATCGGCGGCGCGGCGTGGTACACGACGGTCAAGGGCGCGTCGTTCTTCGACGTGTGGTCGGTGTGGGCCGCGTCCGATTTCGTCGGCGTGCTGCTGGTCACGCCGGTGCTCGCGTCGTGGTCGCGCTTTCGCGCGCACCGCTCCGGCGACCACGAGCGCTTCGACCTGATGCTCGGCATCGTCGCGTTCGCGCTGCTCGCGCTCGTCGCGCTCGCGATCTTCGACGGCGACACGTCGCGGAAATTCGGCACGGGCGCCGGCTTCGCGCTCACCTATGTCCCGCTGTTCCTGGCCGTTGCGGTCACGCTGCTGCTCGGCGGCCGCGCGGGCTCGTCGTCGGTGCTGGTGCTCGCGCTGATCGTGATCGAGCAGACCGCGCAGGGCGACGGCCCGTTCTCGTCGTTCCACGAACACTACGGCAGCGCGCTGCTCGAAGCGCAGCTTTATCTCGCGGTTGCATCGCTGCTGGTGCTGGCGGTCAGCACGCTGAAGACGACCCGCGAACGCGTGCACGAGCATGCGGCGGTGCTGCAGAACAACATGGAGCTCGCGCTCGCGAGCGCCGGCCAGATCGCGTACGTGCTCGATCCGGAGTCGGGCCGGATCGACTGGAGCGGCGACGTCGAGCGCGTGTTCGGCGTCGGCGTCGACGCGTCGCAGATCGCGAGCGTGCCGCTCGTGCTCGAACGCGTGCAGCCGGGCGACCGCGAAGCACTGAGCGACTACTGGAACGCGGAGATCGCGGGCGAGGACCGCGCGTCGCTGTCGCTGCGCATCGTGCTGCGCGACGGCGGCACGCGGACGATCACCGACCACGGCGCGCCGCTGCTCGATTCGAACGTCGACGTGACGGTGGTCGCGGGCGTCTGGCAGATCGAGCGCGTGTGGTCGGCGGACGAATGAGCGGGCACGCGTCATGACAGGGCGTACGGGCGTCCTGCTGATCCATGGGCTCGGCGGCACGCAATACGATCTCGGTTCGCTGCACAAGGCGATGCGGCGCGCGGGCGCCGACCCGCACATGATCACGCTGCCGGGGCACGGCACGCGCCCCGAGGATCTGGTCGGCGTGCGCGCGGAGGCGTGGCTCGACGCGGTGACCGAACAGTATCGTGCGCTGGAACGCGAGTACGACACGCTGCATGTCGCGGGGATGTGCATGGGCGCGCTGGTCGCGCTGCTGCTGTGCCACCGCGTGCAGCATGCGCGCGGCCGGCTCGCGTTGCTGGCCGCGCCGGTATTCATCGACGGCTGGTCGACCCCGTGGTATCGGTCGCTGCGGCACGTGCTGTATCGCGTGCCGGGGGTGGCGGAACGGATGCGCGTCGAGGAAGGCGATCCGTTCGGCATCAAGAACGCGACGATCCGCGCGATCGTGAAGAAGAAGTTCGAGCGGCAGGACGGTTTCCACTATGCGTGGGTGCCGCTCGCGTGCGTGCGGCAGGTCGACCGGATGCGCGACTGGGTGCGCGAGGCCGCGCCAGGCACGCCGTGCCCGACACTCGTGCTGCATGCGCGCGAGGACGAACTGACGAGCCTGCGCTCGGCCGATTTCCTGCTGGAGAAGATGCCCGACGCGCGCGGTATCGTGCTGGAAAACAGCTATCACATGATCTGCGCGGACAACGATCGCGACGACGTCGCGCGGCACGTGCTCGAATTCTTCGGCTTCGATCCCGTGCATGCGGTGAGCCCGGCGATGGCGCGCAGGCTGGGGCGGCTGGAATCCTGATACCTGCTCACGCCGCTTCCGGCCGGCGGGCGAGCCGCTCGCGGACCGCCGGCGACGCCAGGCATGTCGCCACCGCCTCGTAACCGGGCGCGCCCGGGTAAGGCGCCACCCGTGAAGGCGGGCTGTGATTGGCCGGGCACAACAGGATGGTTTCGTCGGGGCCGACGGCCGCCAGGTCGAGGATCGCCGACGAGCGCGTGAGCAGGAACAGCGGCCGCCTGCCGGCGGCGGCGCGTTCACGCAGATGGGCCATCAAGGCCAGTTGCGTGGAACGGTCGAGATCCTGTTCGATCATGTCGACGACCAGCGTGCGCGGGCCTTCCGCTTCGAGGTTGACGAGCAGTGCGGTCAGCGCTGCCGACGGCGTGGCGCCCCTGTCGGCAAGCGAGGTCAGCGCGCGGTCGACGCACGACTTCAGCGCTGGATCGGCGCGCACTGCCGCGCATGCCGCCGCACAGTCGTTTTCCAGCCGATCGAGCCCCACGAACACCGCACCGGGCAGCGCGTCGGCCAGCCGAAGCGCGAGCCGCGTCTTGCCGCTTCCCAGCGAGCCGATGATGTAGTTCAGCGGCCGGATATCGCGACACTCGAACCACTCGCCGCCCCACGGCCACGGCAGGCTGAACGCGACGCCGGTACCCGAATCGTCGAGCAGCCGCGTCAGCTCGCCGCCGGCAGGCATCCGGCCGCGCGCGAGGCCGGCGCGGATCGCGCGCACGCGGTCCATCTTGCGCACCAGATCCTGAACGCCGCGATCGAGCGCGGCTTCGTGTGCCGCCAGTGCGGCATCGAGGCTGCGCGCATCGCCGTCGAGCACGTTCGCCACCTGCGCGAGGCTGAGGCCGAGCTTGCGCAGTGCCGCGATGTCGGCGGCGCGGGCGAGGTCGTCCGGGCCGTACGCGCGGTATCCGGCCGGCGTGCGCTCCGGCATGACGAGGCCATGCTGCTCATACAGCCGCAGCGCCTTGGTCGAAACACCAAGCTGCGCGGCGGCCGCGGATGCGTTCAAACGGGGCGTGGACCTACCCATCCGTCACCTCTTTGCGGTCGATTGGTTGCGTCCAGCATAAAGGCGACCCCAAGGGCCGGGTCAAGCGCGATGGCGCGGCCGCTCAGTCGGCGGCCGCGAATTCCTCCCGCAACGCCCGATACAACCGCCGATACCGCGCGAGCCGCCCCGCCAGCCGATCGACCGACGCCGAATCGGGCGCGACCGTCTCCGTCACCGGCGGCGCGACGCAGACTGCCTCGAGCGGGTCGCCCGTCGCCGCCAGTCGCGCCAGACGCGCGGCGCCGAGTGCCGCGCCGACGGCACCGTCCGCATGACGCTGCATCGCGAGCCCGGTCGCATTCGCGCACAGCCGCGCCCAGAACGCGCTCTTCGAGCCGCCGCCGATGAACGACACCGTGTCGAGCGTCGTGCCGGCCGCACGCAGCGCGTCGTAGCCGTCGGCCATCGCGAACGCGACACCTTCCATCACCGCATAGGCGAGGTCGTCCGCGTCGTGCTCGTTGGCCAACCCGAAGAACACGCCGCGCGCATGCGCGTCGTTGTGCGGCGTGCGCTCGCCGCCGAGATACGGCAGGAACAGCGGCGCACGCGCCGGATCGGCGTGCTCGGCGCGCGCGGCCAGCGCGCCGGCGGTCGTGCCGTGCGCGCGCGCGAGCCAGTCGAGGCTCGCGGCGGCCGACAGGATCACGCTCATCTGGTGCCAGCGTCCTTCGATGCAGTGGCAGAACGCGTGCACCGCCGCATCCGGGTTCGGGGCGAAGCGGTCGTTGCCGGCGAACAGCACGCCGGACGTGCCGAGCGACAGGAAGCCGCTGCCGGCGCCCGTGACGCCCATGCCGATCGCCGACGCCGCGTTGTCGCCGGCCCCGCCGGCGATCGTCACGGGCCCCGCGATGCCCCATTCGCGCCGCAGCGCATCGCGCAGCTGCGCGGCCGGCGCATTGCCTTCGACGAGGCGCGGCATCTGCGCGCGCGACAGCTCGGTCGCGGCGAGCATCCGGTCGGACCAGTCGCGGCGCGCGCAGTCGAGCCACAGCGTGCCCGACGCATCGGACAGGTCGGACACGAATTCGCCGGACAGGCGCCAGATCAGGTAATCCTTCGGCAGCAGCACCTTGTGCACCGCGCGGAACACGGCCGGCTCGTACTTCGCGAGCCACAGCAGTTTCGGCGCGGTGAAGCCCGGCATCGCCATGTTGCCGGTGATCGCGCGCGACTCCGGCACCAGCGCCTCGAGTTCGACGCATTCGGTGCCGGCGCGCGTGTCGTTCCACAGGATCGCGGGCCGCAGCACCTGGTCCGCGCGATCGATCAGCGTCGCGCCGTGCATCTGCCCGGACAGTGCGATGCCGCGCAGCGCGGCGAAGCCGGCCGGATGCGCGGCGCGCACCGACGCGATCGCATCGAGCATCGCGTGCCACCACGCCTGCGGGCTCTGTTCGGACCAGTGCGGATGCGGGCGGCTGATCGCCAGCGTGGCCGAGCCGGTCGCGAGGGGCACCGAGCGGGAATCGGTGAGGAGAACCTTGACCTCGGACGTGCCGAGGTCGATGCCGAGAAATGTCACGTATGAAGCGTCCTGTCTGGGGCGCGCGGCGGCGCGCGTCGCGGGAGCGGCGCGTCGTCGTCGCGGCCGTGCGGTTCGTTGAGGCGATGCAGCGCGCGGAACTTCGACGGCGGCACCTGTTTCATCGCGAGAAACTGACGGTTGAAGTTCGACAGGTTGTTGAAGCCGACCCGGTAGCAGATGTCGGTCACCGTCAGGTCGGAAAACATCAGCAGCTCGCACGCCTCGTTGATGCGCAGCCGGTTCAGGTAGCGCACGAACGACGAGCCGGTATGGCGGCGGAAGAACCGCGTGAAGGTGCTGACGCTCATGCCGGCGAACGCGGCGACGTCGGTCTCGCGCAGCACGCCGGGCAGGTTCTGCTGCAGGTACGACAGCACCTGGTTGATGGTCGACGACATGTAGTGCTGCGCGTCGCTGCGGTAGCCGGGGCCCGCGAGCACGCGCCGCTCGCGGCACGACGACAGCCGGTCGAACAGCGACATCAGGATCTCGACGCGCCGGCAGCCGTGCGCGTTCGCGAGCTCGAGCATCAGCGGCGCGACCTCGATGCCGATGCGGTCGGGAAACTGCACGCCGCGCGCCGCGTCGTCGATCAGGTCGATCACCGGCTGCAGCTCGCTGAACGCGCCGACCATCTTCTCGATCGCATCGCGCGAGAACTGCAGCACGACGTCGCGCGACGGCACACGCTCGCCGTCGGGGAGTTCGCTGACCCAGTTGTGCGGCAGGTTCGGCCCGGTGACGATCAGGTTGCCGGGGCCGAAATCGCCGATATGGTCGCCGACGAACACCTTGCCGTGCGACGCCTGGATCAGATGAATCTCGTATTCGGGATGAAAGTGCCACTTCGCGACCGAATGCGGATAGTCGTGGACCCACGCGCGGAACGATTCGTCGCGGTGGGTGGGAACGATCTCGAGATCCGGGTTCATCATGTGCTCCGTCGGGCGTGCCGGCGTGCTACGAGCGGGACATCGACCAGCCCGTCGCGGCAGGCGGCGTGGCGCGCGTCGCGGCCGCCGGCGGGGCCGCGTGCGCGATCGGGTTCGCGTCGGGCAGCGTGACGTTGCGCTCGGTGCCGGCGTCGAACAGGTGCAGGGCTGCTTCGTCGAAGCGCAACGCTACCACGGCGCCCGGGGCCGGTGCCATCGGGGCCGGCACGAGGGCCGCGCACGGCTGGCCGTGCCAGTCGAGCGTGACGAGCGCCTCGGCGCCGAGCAGCTCGACGAGTTCCACGGTGCCGGTCAGCGCGTGTGTGCCGGGGGTCGAATCGCTTTCGGCGACGAGCCGCAGGTGATTCGGGCGGACCGCCGCCTTGACCTGCTGGCCGTCCTGCAGCCGCGCGAAGCGCGACGACGCGAGCGGCCAGCGCGTGCCGTTGCAGTCGAGCACCACGGTCGCGCCGTGGCGCCCGATCGTGCCGTCCGCGAAGTTCATCGCGGGCGTGCCGACGAACCCGGCGGCGAACACGGTATGCGGCTGGCCGTACAGCTCGGCCGGCGTACCGATCTGCTCGATGCGACCGCCGCGCATCAGCACGACGCGGTCCGCGAGCGTCATTGCCTCGAGCTGGTCGTGCGTGACGTACAGCGTCGTCGTCTTCAGCCGCCGGTGCAGCCGCTTGATGTCGCCGCGCAACTGCGTGCGCAGCTTCGCGTCGAGGTTCGACAGCGGCTCGTCGAACAGGAACACGGCCGGCGTCTTGATCATCGCGCGCGCGATCGCCGCGCGCTGCTGCTGGCCGCCCGACATCGCGCGCGGGCGGCGCTCGAGCAGCGCGTCGAGGCTCAGGATGCGCGCGACGTCGCGCACGCGGCGGTCGATCTCGTCGGCCGGCACCTTCAGGCGCCGCAGGCCGAACGCGATGTTGTCGTACACCGTCATGTGCGGGTACAGCGCGTAGTTCTGGAACACCATCGCGACATTGCGCTCGCGCGACGGCAGGTCGTTCACGACCGCATCGCCGATCACGAGTTCGCCGCCGGTGATCGCCTCGAGGCCCGCGATCATCCGCAGCATCGTCGACTTGCCGCAGCCGGACGGGCCGAGCAATACGATGAATTCGCCGTCGGCGATCTCGAGGTCGAGCGGATGCAGCACGGCGGGGCCGCCGTCGTAGTGCTTCGACAAAGCCTTGCAGGTGATCTGGGCCATGGCTCAATCCATTTCGATCTGAATCTTGACGTCGCGCGGCTGGCCGCTCGCCGCTTCCTCGAACGCGCGCACGCCTTCGGAAAACGGGAACGTGCGCGAGATGAACGGCTTCACGTCGATCGCGCCGGACGCGATCAGCGCCAGTGCGCGCGGGAAGATGTTCGCGTAGCGGAAGACCGATTCGATGCGGCCTTCCTTCGCCTGCAGCGCGACCACGTCGAGCGGCACGGGGGCGACCGGCATGCCGATCAGCACCGCGCAGCCGCCCGGGCACATCAGGTCGACGAGGCCCGCATAGGCGTTCGCGCTGCCGCTTGCCTCGAACACGACGTCCGCGCCCCAGCCGCCGGAGGCTTCCGCTACCGCGTCGGCAAGCGGCCGCGTGCGCACGTCGACGGTCGTGACGGCCGGGTTGCCGGCGAACAGCGCGAGCTTCTCGGGTACGACGTCGGCGAGGATCACGCGCGCGGCGCCGCCCGCGAGCGCGGCGAGCGCCGTCATCGCGCCGATCGTGCCGGCGCCGATCACGACCGCGAGGTCGCCCGGCTTCATCGCCGCCTTCTTCGCGGCCTGCAGGCCGATCGACAGCGGCTCGACGATCGCGCCTTCGGCAAACGACACGTTGTCGGGCAGCCGGTACGTGAACGCGGCCGGGTGAACGACGAACGGCGTCAGGCAGCCGTGGACGGGCGGCGTCGCCCAGAAGCGCACGTCGGGATCGAGGTTGTAGAACCCGCGCAGCGTCGCGGGCGAATCGAGGCGCGGCACGCCGGGCTCCATGCACACGCGGTCGCCGACGCGCAGGTGCGTGACGGCGGCGCCGGTCTCGACGACGGTGCCGGACGCCTCGTGGCCGAGCACCATCGGCGCGTCGACGCGAAACGGGCCGATGCCGCCGTGAACGTAGTAATGCACGTCGCTGCCGCAGACGCCGACCGTATGCACCTTGATCCGGACATCGCCGGGGCCGACCTGTTGCGGCAGGTCGATGTCGCGCAGCGCGAGCTCGCGCGTGCGTTCGAGTACGAGCGCTTTCAACGTTTCCTCCTTATTTTCCCTTGACCATCGAATTGAGCAGGCGGCTCAGCATGCCGACGAACACGAGCGGCGGCAGCGCGAGCAGCACCGTCGACGCATTGATCACGCCCCACGGCACTTCCTGGCCGAGCGACGTGAACGCGGACGCGACCACCGGCAGCGTCGCGCTGCGCGACGACGTCAGCGCGAGCGCGATCATCAGTTCGTTCCAGACCAGCACGAAGCTGAACACGATGCCGCCGAGCAGCGTGCTCGCGCACACCGGCAGCGCGATATGCCAGAACACCGCGTACGGGCCGTAGCCGTCGAGCGCGGCGGCTTCCTCGATCTCGCGCGGCAGCCGGCGGAACACCGGGATCGACAGCCACGTGATGGTCGACAGCGTGACCAGCAGGTACGTGACGATCATCGACAGCATCGTGTCGTACAGCCCGAGATCGACCCAGATCGCGATCAGCGGCAGCGCGACCGCGACCGGCGGCAAAAAGCGCAGCGACAGCAGGAAGAACTGGATGTCGCGCTTGCCGCGTACCGGGTAGCGCGCGATTGCATACGCGGCCGGCACGCCGAGCACCGCGCCGATCAGCACGGCCGCGCCGACGATCGCGATGCTGTTGCCGAGCCCGATCAACACTTCCGGGCTCGACAGCACCTGCTCGTAGTTCGCGAGCGTCGGCGTGAAGATGAAGCGCGGCGTCGGCGTGACGATGTCGAGCAGGTGCTTGAGCGAATTGAGCACGGCCCAGAACAGCGGAAACGCGGCGACGAGCAGGATCGCGCCGGCGATCGCGACGGTGGAAACGGCGGCGGGGCCGCGGCGAGCCATCAGTCGTCCCATTTGTTGACCCTCTTCCAGATGAGCGTGAAGACGAGCGTGGTCGCGACCATCATCAGCACGGCCATGCCCGACGCATACGACACCTTGCCGGCGAGGCCGATGCCCTGCTGGTACGCGTAGAGATCGAGCGTCTCGGTCGCGATGCCGGGGCCGCCCTTGGTCATCACGTAGATCAGGTCGAACGAACGCAGCGACTCGACCATCTTGATGAACACGAGGCTCACGAGCGGCGCCTTCAGCATCGGCAGCGCGATGTACGCATGCACCTGCCACGTCGTCGCGTAGTCGAGCCGCGCGGCTTCGAGCGGCTCGGGCGGCAGCGTCTCCAGCAGCTTCAGGATCACGACCGCGAAGAACAGCCCCCATTGCCATACGTCGACGAGCGCGACCGCGTACAGCGCGAGATGCGGATCGGCGAGGAACGCGGTGTTCTCGATGCCGAGCGTGCCGAGCAGCCAGCTCAGGATGCCGGTGAGCGGCGCGTACATGAACTTCCAGATGAACGCGGCCGACACGCGCGGCAGCAGCACCGGCATGATTAGCACCAGCGACGCAAGACGGCGCCAGCGGCCGTGCACGCGCTCGAACAGGAACACGGCGAGCGCGATTCCGACCAGCACCGCGCCGGCGACCGTGACGACTTCCCACAGCACCGACACCTCGATCGCGTTCAGGAAGCGGCGGTCCGACGCGAGCCGGACGAAATTGCGCAGACCGACGTATTCGCTGTCCGGGTAGCGCAGCACGCGGTTGCGCAGCGCGAGGTTGATCGCGGCGACGGTCGGGACGAGGCTCAGGACCGCGAGCAGCGCGAGCGTCGGCGCGAGGAATACCCACGGCAGGCTCGTGCGGTCGCGGCGCGCGCGGCCGTGCCGGGCCGCAGGAGGGTAAGGGGCAGGGCGGACGTCGAGCGCGCGCCCGCCCGCGCCGTCATTTGCGAGCGCCATGGTCGAGCGCATCCTTCGCGTACTGGGCCGCGTCGTCGAGCGTGCCGCGGATATCCGTCTGCGTGCCGGTGAACACCTGTTCGAGCGCGATGCCGAGGTTGTCGCCGATGTCCGGCCACTGCGGCGTGCGCCAGATCGTCACCTGCGTGACGGGGTTGGTGTCGTTCAGTCCGGCCTGGATCTGCGGCGCGACGTGCTGCTTGAAGTACGGGCTGCCGATCGTGCTCGAGCGGTTGTAGTCGCTGAACACGCCGTTGCGCAGCCGCGCCTGTTCCTGGTCCTTGCTGGTCGCCCACGCGATGAAGCGGCCGGCGGCCATCCGCGTGCAGTCGTCCTTCGCGCCGACCGCCGAGATCGCGAAGCCGTGGCCGTACGCGGCCGACGGCAGCGGCGCGGGCGGGCGCGTGTAGCCGACCTTGCCGGCCACGCTCGACTTGCTCGCATCCTCCATCCAGTCGGCGAACGGCGTCGATTCGATCATGAACGCGACCTTGCCCGAGCGGAACGCTTCGAGCGCGTTGCTCCAGTCGTAGGTCGCGGCGCCCGGCGGCGCGTACTTGAACAGGTCGCTGTAGAGCTGCGTGGCCTTCACGGCGGCCGGCGAGTTGAACGCGGGCTGGCCGCCCTTGTCGGTCCATGCGCCGCCCATCCCGAGCATGAACGGCGACCAGCGCCACACGTTCATCCCCGAGCCGCGCTGGCCGCGCGCGACCCAGCCGTACAGCTTCGGCGGCGCGTTGAGCTTCTTGATCGCGGCGACGAGCTGGTCGAGCGTCTTCGGCACCGGGATGTGCGCGGCGTCGAGCAGGTCGCGGCGGTAGAACAGGAAGTCGCCGCCGCCGATCAGCGGCGCGAAGTACGCGACGCCGTTGTAGCTCGCGACCGCGCGGCGGCCGGGCAGGAAATCGTCGTAGTCGTATTCCTTCGGGTAGTACTTGAGGAGCGGCACGATCCAGTTGGCCGACGCGAATTCGGCGACGTTTGCTTCGTCGACGTAGTAGATCTGGTAGGAACCCGCGCCGGTCGACGCGTCGAGCCGCGATTTCGCGCGACGGTCGTTCTCGCCGAAATAGCTGATCTCGACCCTGGTGCCGCTCTTCTTCTCGTAGTCGGCCAGCGACTTCTCCATCACCGACAGGCCGAGGCTCTTCTGCGCGAGCACCCGAAGGGTCGGCACCTTGCAGGCTTGCGCGGCCGCGACGCCCGGCAGACAGGCGCCGAGCAGCAGGCCGGCTGCGACGATTCGCATCTTGTTCACCCGTGTCTCCTTGATTCTGCTTGTTCGAATGCCGTCGATGACGGCAGGAACAATGGTGTGACGCGGGCGATGCGATCACCACATCAAAAGAGTTTGGAAACCGATACTTTTTGCTCAGGGTCGGTCGTGCGATGCACAAAATGTGGTGGTCGGGCGAGGCGCATGCCGGAGTCGGGCCGGAGCCGGGCGGCAGGCGGTGGTTCCTTTCTCGCCGTGCCGCGCATCTGGGAGAATGCGGTTGCGGCCGTGCCGGTCCACGGCCCGCGCCGACACGGCGCAGCATCCGACAGGGGGGAACTTGACCGACAACGAAGCACTCTCGCTCCGCCCGGAAAGCCGCTTCTGGCAGCTTGCGCCGGTGAGGTGGTGGATTCGCGGGCACGGCCGCGACGGTTATTCGTTCCGTCTGCTGCTGGTCCCGCTCGTCATCGTGTTCGCGCTCGAATTCGTCTGCATGATGGTCGACGCGCTGTACACGAGCATCGCCGTCAGCGCGGCCGCGACGCTGTTCCTCGGCTTCGCCGGTTACCACGGCGCGCAGCGCGAATGGCTCGTGACGTCCGCGACCGCGCGTGCGCTCGTGAAGGCGCGCATGAAGAAGGCGGCCGAGCGGCTCGCGTCGCTCGGCGTCGGTGCGACCGTGCTGGCGATCTGCGTCGCCGCGACGTCGCTGTCGCTCGTGATGTCGGGCCGGCCGGTGCTGGACAGCGTGTCGAAGGAAGCCGTGTCGATCTTCATCGCGCTGGTGTTCCTGCCGGTGTACGTGTCCGGCGCGGTGCGCAAGCTCGCGATCGCCCGGATCGAGGAACTGGAGGCGCTGCGTCACGCCACGGTCGGCACGCAGCTGAAATTCGATCGCGCCGGCGCCGTGCGCGCGGTGGTCGTGCAGGGCGCCGGCGGGAGAGGAACGGTGTCCGTGACGGAGTACACGGTGCTCGGCTTCGGCCCGCCGCTCGAACAGGTTGGACGCGAGCGGTGCGCATGAGCGCGTAACGGCGCCGCGTTACGCCGGGAAGCGCTCGCGGTCGGATGCCGGCACGAGGTTGTCGGGCCACTGCAGCTCGAAGCGCGTGCCGCCCGCGCCGGTCGGCACGCAGATGGCCTCGCCGCGGTGCGCATGCGCGATCGCCGCGACGACGGCGAGCCCGAGGCCGGTGCCGCCGGGTTGCGTATCGTCGATCCGGCGGAATGCCTGGAACACATGGGGCGCGAAATCGGCCGGGATGCCGGGGCCGTCGTCCTCGACGCTCAGCCGGCACATGCCGTGCTCGACGCGCGTCCGGATCCGGATCGCGCCGGGCACCGCATGGCGGCGCGCGTTCTCCAGCAGCGCCAGCAACGCCTGGCGGATGCGGACCGGGTCGCAGCACATGCGCCGCGTATCGAGCTCGAGCTTCGGATGCTGGCCGGCGGCCTGCAGCGTGGGCGCGAACACGTCGACCACGGCGCGCACGTCGGCGGCGAGGTCGGTGTCGCGGATCTCGATGCTCAGGTGGCCGCTGTCGGCGAGGCTGACCACGCGCAGATCCTCGATCAGCCGCGTCAACCCCTCGACCTGCGCGAGCAGGCTGCGGTACAGCGCTTCGTTCGGCGTGAACACGCCTTCGGCGAGCCCCTGCAGCCGGCCGCGCAGCACGGTTACGGGCGTGCGCAGCTCGTGCGCGATCGCCGCATTCCAGAAGGTCTGCTCCTCGGTCACGCGCTGCAGCTCGCTCGCGAGCGCGTTGAAGTTGTCGGCGAGCAGCGCGGCTTCGCGCAGCGAACGGTCGCCGGCGACGGCGCGCGCGCCGAGATCGCCGCGCGCGACGCGGCGGATGCCGTCCGTCACCGAGTTCAGCGGCACGAGGATGCGGCGCGACAGGTTGATCGCGACGACGACCGAGATCAGCAGGCCGACCAGCGTGGTCGAGACGATCCACACCCACTCCGGTCCGCTCGGGAGCCAGCTCTGCGGCTTGAAGTACTCGGGCGAGTACTGGTACAGCAGGTAGTAGAACGCGTAGGCCGTCACGACGATCAGCACCGTGATGCCGAACGCGATCGCGCCCATCGTCAGCGCGATCTGGCGGCTCAGGCCATCGAGTTTCACTCGCCGCTCCACAGTTTGTAGCCGACGCCGCGCACGCTGGCGGGCACGCCTTGTACGCCGAGGTCGTCCAGTTTCTTGCGCAGCTTGCTGACGTGGCTGTCGACCGTACGTTCCAGCGCATCGCCTTCCGGCAGGCAGGTGGCCATCAGCTCGGCGCGGCTGAACACGCGGCGCGGCGCGCGCGCGAGTTGCGCGAGCAGCTTGAATTCGGTGAGCGTCAGCACGAGCGTGTGGCGTGTGCCGCCGACCTCGACCGTCGCTTCGTGATGTTCGAGGTCGATCTCGAACGGCGCGGCGCGCAGCACGCGCTGTTCTTCCTGGCGCGAGCCGGCCATCGACCGGCGCAGCACGGCCTGCGCGCGCGCGACGACTTCGGCCGGGTTGAACGGCTTGACCACGTAGTCGTCGGCGCCGATGCGCAGCCCGGTCAGCTTGTCGATGTCCTGGTCGAGCGCGGTCAGCATGATGACCGGCGTGTCGCCGCGATGGCGGATCTCGGCGAGCACCTTCCAGCCGTCGACGTGCGGCATCTGCACGTCGAGCAGCACGAGGTCCGGCTTCAGCGACAGGTGGAGTTCGAGCGCGCGGCGGCCGTCGGCGGCGTGCACGGTGCGCAGACCGTTGCGCGCGAAGTAGGCGGTCAGGATCTCGGCGATCTCGGGCTCGTCCTCGGCGATGAGGACGAGCGCTTGCGCGCCCTGGCCGGCGCCGGGAGACGAGGAAAATTCGGGCATGGCCACTCGTTCAGATCCATCGGGGTTCCATCGAGTCGCCATACTACCGCACGGTCCGGTCGATCGAACGAAGGCGGGCAACGCGCCCGGAACAGGTGGGCGAGCGTGCAAGCGTGACGGACGGCACCGCGTGTGCTGCTACGGTTTGCTCGCGTGTGTAAAGAAGTCACGACGGAAGTCCTGGCGCCGGGACTGGAACGCGCGTGCTCATGCAACGGGCACGCGCGTTTGTGCGTCAAATCCGACCCAGCAGCACCAGCACGACGACGATGACGACGATGAGCCCGACCGAGCCCGATGGCCAGTAACCCCAGCTTCGGCTGTGCGGCCATGCAGGAAATGCGCCGATGAGCAGCAGAATCAGAACGATGATGAGGATCGTACCGAGCATCGCATCCCTCCAGAATTTATTCGACACGGTGCTGTCGCAATTTGCGTACCGCGCCGCCGGGGCCGATGCGTCCGTGGGCGCCGCTGCCGCATCGGACGATGCGCGGCGGGCGGCCGGGATTACGCGCCGGCGTCCGTGTCGGTGGCGTCCGCCCAGAGCAGCGCCTGGGCGACGACGACGTGATCGCCGTTGAAGGTGGCGGCGGGCGATCCGTACAGGCGATAGCCGAGCGCCAGTGCATCCGATACACGGTGGCAAAACGTGGCGTCGTCCTTGCCCGTCAGCAAGCGATAGCGAGGCAGGTCGTTGGGCGGGGAATGCGACATGGTCTGGACTCCTGTGAAGGGGGCGGATCGGGCAGTATAAGTCGGACAAACCCGGGGCCACCCGCGAGGGCAAGTGTATTTCCGTCATGAATGTCGGTTCATTCAACAAATAAATTTCAAAAATGCTGCCCCGCTGGCTATGCTGAATCCTTCACTCAGGCGGGCATGCGATGGCTGAACTCTTTCTGGTACGGCACGGGCAGGCATCATTCGGCACCGACGACTACGACCGGCTTTCCGCTGCCGGCGAGCAGCAGGGCGCGTGGCTCGGCGAATACTTCGCGCGGCAGGGCCTGACGTTCGATCGCGTGATCCGCGGCACGATGACCCGCCACGCGCAGACGGTCGACGCGATCCTGCGCGGGATGGGCCGCGAGGGCGTGCCGGTCGACCGCCATCCCGGCCTGAACGAATACGACTTCCACGGGCTGTTCGCGGCGGCCGCGAGCGACTATCCGGACGTCGCGCGGCTGGCCGCCGGCTCGATGAAGGAGCACTTCCGCGCGCTCCGGCAGGTGCTGCAGCTGTGGACCGAGGACAAGCTCGGCGACGCGGCCCCCGAAACCTGGTCGCATTTCCAGCAGCGCGTCGCCGACGCACGCGCCGCGATCCGCGAGGGCGGCGGTCAGCGCGTGCTCGCGGTGAGTTCCGGCGGCCCGATCGCGGTGACCGTCCAGCAGGTGCTCGCGGCACCGCCGTCGAGCGCGATCGCGTTGAACCTGCAGATCCGCAACAGCAGTCTTTCGCAGTTTTTCTTCAATGCCGATGCGTTCCACCTCGCGTCGTTCAACGGCATCCCGCATCTGGAGGATCCCGAACGGCACGCGTGGCGAACCTACGGCTGACCCACGAACGATCGCGACGATGACGAACCCTTCCCAGCAACTCGACGTAGCCCGCCTGACGCGCTATCTGGAAACGCACGTGCCGGGCTTCGAAGGCCCGGTCGACACGGAGAAGTTTGCCGGCGGCCAGTCGAATCCGACTTTCCTGCTGAACGCGAAGAGCGGCCGCTATGTATTGCGCCGCCAGCCGCCGGGCGAACTGCTGAAGTCCGCGCACGCGGTCGACCGCGAATTCCGCGTGCTGACCGCGCTGTCGGGCACCGCGGTGCCGGTCGCGCGCCCGTATCACCTCTGCGAGGACCGCGACGTGATCGGCAGCCTGTTCTACGTGATGAGTTTCGAGGACGGCCGGATCTTCTGGGATCCCGCGCTGCCGGAACTGCCGCGTGCCGATCGCGCGACGTGCTACGACGCGCTGCTGCGGACGATGGCCGCACTGCACGACGTCGATGTCGACGCGGTGGGCCTGGCCGACTACGGCCGCCCCGGCAACTACTTCGAGCGCCAGATCGGCGTGTGGACGAAGCAGTATCGCGCAGCCGAAACGGGGCGCCTCGACGCGATGGAGACGCTGATCGACTGGCTGCCGAACGCGTGCCCCGAGGATACCGGCCGGCCGGCGCTGGTGCACGGCGATTTCCGGATCGACAACCTGATGTTCGCGCATGACGGTTATCGCGTGCAGGCCGTGCTCGACTGGGAACTGTCGACGCTCGGCAACCCGCTCGCCGATCTCGCGTATTTCTGCATGTGCCTGCGGCTGCCGTCCGGCGGGCAGGTGCGCGGGCTCGCGGGCCAGGATCGCGCGGCGCTCGGGATTCCCGACGAAGCGGCGATCGTCGCGCGCTATTGCGAGCTGCGCGGCATCGCGCCGATTCGCGACTGGCACTTCTACCTCGCGTTCAGTTTCTTCCGGCTCGCGGCGATCGCGCAGGGCGTGAAGGCGCGCGCGCTGCAGGGCAACGCATCGAGCGAGCAGGCGCTGCGTGTCGGCGAAATGGCCGGCCGGCTCGCCGAACTGGCGGTCGGCGTGATCGACGCGCATCGCTGAGCGCGCCAGGGTCGCCGGGCGGCGACACGACAATCCAATCAATGGAGGAGCACAGCAACATGGCAACGAACCTGTTCGACCTGACGGGCAAGATCGCACTGGTGACGGGCGCAAGCCGCGGCATCGGCGAGGAAATCGCGAAGCTGCTCGCGGAGCAGGGCGCGCACGTGATCGTGTCGAGCCGCAAGCTCGACGACTGCCAGGCCGTGGCCGACGCGATCGTCGCGGCGGGCGGCCGCGCGGAGGCGCTGGCGTGTCACGTCGGGCGCCTGGAGGATATCGCCGCGACGTTCGAGACCATTCGCGGCAAGCACGGGCGGCTCGACATCCTCGTGAACAACGCGGCCGCGAACCCGTATTTCGGGCATATCCTCGATACCGATCTCGCCGCGTACGAGAAGACCGTCGACGTGAACATCCGCGGCTACTTCTTCATGTCGGTCGAGGCCGGCAAGCTGATGAAGGAACACGGCGGCGGCGCGATCGTCAACACGGCGTCGGTCAACGCACTGCAGCCGGGCGACCGGCAGGGCATCTACTCGATCACGAAGGCGGCCGTCGTCAACATGACGAAGGCGTTCGCGAAGGAATGCGGGCCGCTCGGCATCCGCGTGAACGCGCTGCTGCCGGGGCTCACGAAGACGAAGTTCGCGGGCGCGCTGTTCGCCGACAAGGACATCTACGAGACGTGGAAGGCGAAGATCCCGCTGAAGCGCCACGCGGAGCCGCGCGAGATGGCCGGCACCGTGCTGTACCTCGTGTCGGATGCGGCGAGCTACACGAACGGCGAATGCATCGTCGTCGACGGCGGCCTGACGATCTGAGCGCGCGATGAAAATCGACAGCTACGCCGGGCAGGCCGTGATGATCACCGGCGCCGCGAGCGGCTTCGGTGCGTTGCTCGCGAGCGAACTCGCCGCGATGGGCGCGCGGCTCGCGCTCGGCGACCTGAACGGCGACGCGCTCGAACGCGTGGCCGCGCCGCTGCGCGCGGCCGGTGCCGACGTGATCGCGCAGCGTTGCGACGTGCGCGTCGAAGCGGAGGTGGCTTCGCTGGTGCATGAGGCCGCCGCGCGCTTCGGGCGGCTCGACGTCGGCATCAACAACGCGGGCATCGCGCCGCCGCTGAAGGCGCTGATCGATACCGACGAAGCCGATCTCGACCTGAGCTTCGCGGTGAACGCGAAGGGCGTGTTCTTCGGGATGAAGCATCAGATCCGCCAGATGCTCGCGCAGCGCGAAGGCGTGATCCTGAACGTCGCGTCGATGGCCGGGCTCGGCGGCGCGCCGAAGCTCGCCGCGTACGCGGCGTCGAAGCATGCGGTGGTCGGGCTGACGAAAACGGCCGCGCTCGAATACGCGCGCCACGGCATCCGCGTGAACGCGGTGTGCCCGTTCTACAGCACGACGCCGATGGTCACCGACAGCGATATCGGCGAGCGCCAGGACTTCCTCGCGCAGGGCTCGCCGATGAAGCGGCTCGGCCGGCCCGACGAAATCGTCGCGACGATGCTGACGCTGTGCGCAAAGGAAAACACTTATCTGACCGGGCAGGCCGTCGCCGTCGACGGCGGTGTCTCGGCCTTCTGACCGAACGGAACACGACAATCTCGAGGAGTCGATCATGGAGTTTGGCTATACCCCGAAAGTGGAGGCGCTGCGCGAACGCGTGAGCGCGTTCATGGACGCGCATATCGTGCCGCGCATCCGCCAGTGGAATGAGGAAGTGCACGCGGGCCGGTATCCGGTGTCGTTCATGGAGGAACTGAAGGAGCGTGCGAAGGCGGAAGGGCTGTGGAACCTGTTCCTGCCGCACCTGAAGGACGACGAGCCCGGCACGGGCCTGACGAACCTCGAATACGCGCCGCTCGCCGAGATCATGGGGCGCGTGGGCTGGGCGTCGGAAGTGTTCAACTGCAACGCGCCGGACACCGGCAACATGGAGCTGCTGCACATGTTCGCGACGCCCGAGCAGCGCGAACAGTGGCTGCTGCCGCTGCTGCGCGGCGAGATCCGCTCGGCGTTCGCGATGACGGAGCCGGACGTGGCGTCGTCGGATGCGACCAACATCACGACGCGCATCGAGCGCGTGGGCGACGAATACCTGATCAACGGCCGCAAGTGGTTCATCACGAACGCCGCGCATCCGAACTGCAAGATCTTCATCGTGATGGGCAAGACCGATCCCGACGCCGAGTCGCACCGGCAGCAGAGCATGATTCTCGTGCCGCGCGACACGCCGGGCGTGACGGTCGTGCGCAACATCACGGTGGTCAACCACTACGCGCCGGAAGGGCACTGCGAGATCACGTTCGACAACGTGCGCGTGCCGGCGCGCAACCTGCTCGGCGAGGAAGGCAGCGGCTTCGCGCTCGCGCAGGCGCGCCTCGGGCCGGGGCGCATCCACCACTGCATGCGCTCGATCGGCGCGGCCGAACTGGCGCTGGAGCTGATGGTCGACCGCGCGCAGTCGCGTGTCGCGTTCGGCAAGCCGTTGAACCGGCATGGCACGGTCGGCGAATGGATCGCACGCTCGCGCATCGAGATCGATCAGGCGCGCCTGCTGGTACTGAAGGCCGCATGGATGATCGACAAGGTCGGCGCGAAGGCCGCGCGCAAGGAAATCTCGATGATCAAGGCGCTCGTGCCGACGGTTTATACGGACGTGTGCGACCGCGCGATGCAGGTGTTCGGCGCGGCGGGGTTGAGCCCCGATACGCCGCTCGCCGACCTGTGGACGTGGGGCCGCGCGCTGCGCTTCGCCGACGGCCCGGACGAGGTGCACCTGCAGGCGATCGCGCGGATAGAGATCAAGGACGGCGAGCCCGGTTCGACGGCGCCTTACCTGACGCCGCCGCCACGCGGCTGAGCGGCGGCACGATCGGCCGGGCGACATGGACGAACGAGCGGCGCGCGCCGTAAGATGCCGGCAAGGAGATCCGGCGATGCGCTTGACGAAGATTGATCTGAACCTGTTCGTCGTATTCGAGGCGATCTACAACAAGCGCAACCTGACGCGCGCGGCCGAGGTGCTGAACCTCACGCAGCCGGCCGTCAGCAATGCGCTGGCGCGGCTGCGCAAGACGCTGAACGATCCGCTGTTCGTCAGCACGCCGGCCGGGATGATGCCGACGCCGATGGCCGAGAACATCGTCGGCCGCGTGCGCGAGGCGCTGCAACTGCTCGATTCGAGCGCGCACGAAGGCGACGTGTTCGATCCGGCGTCTTCGGAGCGCGTGTTCCGGCTCAGCATGAGCGACCTGACCGAAGCGCTGCTGCTGCCCGCGCTCGGCGAGCTGCTGCAGACGCATGCGCCCGGCATGCACGTGCGCAGCTACACGATGGATCGCCGCGAAGTCGCGACCGCGCTCGCGAACGGCTCGGTCGACATCGCGATCGACGCGCCGCTGATCGGCGATCCGCATCTGCACCAGGCGTTGCTCGTGCGTGACCGCTACGCGTGCATGATCCGCGACGATCATCCGTTCAGGGGCGACACGCTCACCATGGACGACTACCTGTCGATGGGGCACATCCACGTGTCGAGCCGCCGCAAGGGCAGCGGGCACGTCGATGCGGAACTGACGCGCCTCGGGCTGCGCCGCAACATCCAGATGCGCGTGCAGCACTACATGGTCGCGCCGCTGATCGCGATGCGCGGCGACCTCGCGCTCACCGCGCCGCTGCGGCTGCTGCAGCGCTATCCGGCGCGCATCCTCGAACTGCCGTTCGAGATGCCGGGGCTCGACTACTTCTGCTACTGGCACCGCAGCGCGGATCAGGACCAGGGCAGCCAGTGGCTGCGCGAGCAACTGATGACGCTGATGGGCGGAATCGGCGACGTGCGGTGACGCAGCCGGGCAGCAACGGCCACTCGGCATCGCCCTCGACGTGTCGTCATGCTCGGCTTCATGGCCGAAGCTGCGGCTCATCCCGTAGCACGACGATTCGACCGGCGGCGCCTCTCCGATGCGTCGCGGCGCCTACGCCGAACCGCTTACCCGCGTGTGCCGTCGCCACCGGTTTCCTCCGTGAACAACGCGAGGCCGGCAAGACTGGCTGCGCAGCAGGCCATCACATACCAGGCAGGCGCATAGAAGCTGCCGGTCGCACGCCACATCATGCCGACGATCAGTTGCGCAAAGCCGCCGAAGATCGTGACGCCGAGCGCATAGATCATCCCGAGCGACGTCGCGCGCACTTCGGGGCGCAGTGCCTCGAGGATCATCACGAAACAGGCCGGACTCGACAGCGTCATCAGGCCGATCAGAAGGGCGACGACGACGATGGCGGTCGTCACCGACGGCCACGCGTGCATCGCGTAAAAGGCCGGTAGGACGAGCAGGGCCGACACGACGCAGACGCTGCGCACCAGCGGCTTGCGGCGGCGGAGCCGGTCCGCGAGCCGTCCCGCGAACGGCGAGCCGGCCAGCAGCACGACGCCGGCCGTGCAGCCCGACAGCAGCGATACCGATGCCGGCATACCCGTCGTCAACGTCAGGAACGACGGCAGGAAGAACACGATCGTGTACATCGTCGACGTGCCGCCGATCACGAGCAACGTGCCAGCCGCGATCAACCGCCATGGAATGCGCACGCGCTCGCGCATGACACCGGATGTCGCGTGCGGCAGCGTGTCATCGAGGTGACGCCGCAGGTAGAATCCAACCGGCCCGATCAGCAGGCCGAGCATGAACGGCACACGCCAGCCCCACGCATGCAGCGCGACGGGCGACAGCGTGCGTGACAGCGTCAGCGCGACGAGTGCGCCGACGAGTGCCGCTCCGCCCTGGCTCGCCATCTGCCAGCTCACGAGTTCGCCGCGCCGGCGGGTGCCGCCCGATTCCATCAGCAACGTCGTCGCCGCGCCCACTTCGCCGCCGGCCGAGAAACCCTGCAGCAGACGCCCGACGACGATCAGCAACGGCGCCGCGATGCCGATCTGCGCGTAGGTCGGCGCGAAACCGATCAGCCCGGTGCCGAGCGCCATCAACGCGACGGTCAGCACGAGCGCCGGCTTGCGCCCGACGCGATCCGCATACGCGCCGATCGCGACACTGCCGAGCGGCCGCGCGACGAAGCCGACGCCGAACGTCGCGAGCGACAGCATCAACGCGCCCGTGTCGCTCGAGGCGGGAAAGAACAGCTTGCCGATCAGTGCCGCGAAAAAACTGTAGACGGTGAAATCGAAAAATTCGAGCCCGTTGCCGAGTGCGGCCGCGACGATCGTGCGGCGCATCGGGCGCTGTCCGGCATCCGCCGGGAGGGCGGCCGTGCGATTCAGTGTGTTCATCGAAGAGCGGCCCTGGTCAGAAGTTGTGATACATGCCGAGCGACATCGTGACCGGCGTCGTCCCGGTGCGCGGCGCGGTGCTGCCGGGCTCGGTCGGCAACGGATTCCCGTTCAGCAGGACGGTCGAGATCCCGTAGTTGCGGATGAAACCGGCGCGGGCATAGAGGCCGGTGCGCTTCGACAGCAGGTAGTCGTAGCCGAGCATCACGCCGAGCGCCGAGTCCTTCGCCGGCCGGCCGGTTGCGTCGCGCACGCCCGACGTGTCGCGGTAGACGACCGACGCGCGGATCGCATTGACCCCGAACGGCACGATCGTGCCGACCGTGTAGACGCGCGCGATACCGTCGCCGGCCAGCTTCGGCGCGTACTGGTTGAAGGACGCGGACAGCACGAGCCGCCCGGTGTCGTGGACGACGCCGAATCCGTACAGGTCGTTGCGCACGGTGCTCGCGCCATTGACGCCCCAGGCCTGGTTGTAGCTCGCCGCCAGATAGGTGGTGCCGTTGTACCACTGCAGCAGCACCCCTTGTGCGGAGGCGGCCGGTGCGCGTCCGGCCACGTTGCTCGGGGCGAGCATCAGCATCAGCGACGTGGTGCCGGCGACGATCGGCGTGCGGTATGTGATCGCGTTGTCGATGCGCGCCGGCAACTGTGTCGCGCCCGGGCCGAGGTCCGAGTTGTAGCCGACGCCACGGCTCGTTTGCACCGCCGCCGCACCGAGCCACGTATAGACCGAGTTCGTGCCCACCGTGCCGAACACGTCGATGAACAGCGGCAGTGCCGTTCCGATCTGCTTGCCGAAACGCAGCCGGCCGTAGCTGTCCGACGACAGGCCGACCCAGGATTGCCGGTTGTAGGTCGATTGCGGGTCCTGCTGCGCACCGCTGTTGGCGAGAAATCCGCTCTCGAGATTGAACTCGGCGCGCCAGCCGCCGCCGAGGTTCTCGCGGCCGAACAGGCCGAACTTCGACGTCCACTCACCGCCGCTCTGCGTCTGCCACAACGAGCGGCCGCCGACCGTCTGGTAATTGATCCCCATGTCCACCGAGCCGTACAGTGCGACGCCTTCCGCCATGCGGCCGTTGTACTCGGGGACGGCGGCGAGCAGCGTGTCCTGGTACGGCACGGCACGCGCGTGGCCTGCGCCGAGTGCAAGGCAGGCGGCGCTCAGTGCAATTCGTTTTTTCATTTGGATTCCTTATCGTGATGGCAGCGGATACGTCGCCTTTCCCCGCACGCGCTCGTCAGATGACCTTCAGGTAGCGCTCGGCGACCCCGGCGAGATAGGCCGCGCCCCAACTCAGCGCGGTGTCGTTGAAGTCGTAACCGGGGTTGTGCACCGAACAGCCGCCTTGCGAATCGACGCCGTTGCCGAGCAGCACGTAGCAACCCGGCACGCATTCGGTCATCCACGAGAAATCCTCGCTGCCCATCACGCCGTCGGGCAGGAGCGTGAGCGCGCCGTCGCCGGCCAGCGCCGCGATGGTCTCCACCGCGAGATCCGACGCGGCAGGGTTGTTGTCGACGACGCGCGAGATCGACTGGTAGTCGACCTGCGCGGTCATGCCGTACGCTTGCGCATGCGTGTCGACGATCCGGTGGATTCGCGCCTCGATTTCATTGCGCGTGGCCGCGTCGAGTGCGCGCACCGACAACTGCAGCGTTGCGCTTTGCGGAATCACGTTCGGCGCGGTGCCTGCGTGAAACGTGCCGACGGTCACGACCGCCGGCTTCGCCGGGTCGATGTTGCGGGAGACGATCGACTGCAGCGCGGTGACGATGTATGCGCCCGCGACGATCGGATCGCTCGCGAGCTGCGGCATCGCCCCGTGGCCGCCATTGCCGGTCAGCGTGATCGTCACCGAATCGGACGACGCCATCATCGGGCCGTAGCGCAGCGCGAAATGACCGACCGGCACGCCCGGCGCGTTGTGCAGCGCATACACTCGCTCGCACGGGAATCGCTCGAACAGACCGTCGTCGATCATCCGCTTCGCGCCGCCGAGCCCTTCCTCGGCCGGCTGGAAGATCAGGTTCAGCGTGCCGTCGAAACGCCCCTGGCGGGCGAGATAGTGCGCCGCGGCGAGCAGGATCGCCGTATGGCCGTCGTGCCCGCACGCGTGCATCGTGCGCTCGACGGTGCTCGCATACGGCAGCCCTGTCGCCTCCTGGATCGGCAGCGCGTCCATGTCGGCGCGCAGGCCGAGCGTGCGCGCCGATGCGCCGCGCCGCAACCGGCCGACGACGCCGGTCCCGCCGACACCGGTCGTCACGTCATAGCCCCATTCGGCCAGCCGTTCGGCGACGAGCCGCGCGGTGCGGGTTTCGGCGAAGCCGAGTTCGGGATGGGCGTGGATGTCGCGCCGGATCGCGATGAATCGGGACTCGGACTCGCGAATGGCCGCGAGCACGTGAGCAAGGTCCTGCGTCATTGATGAGCTCCATGAGATCGGCCGCCTCGCGACCGTCACGGCCAAGCATAGGGAGACCCACCCGCTCAAAAAACTCACCAATTTTGATATAAATAACTTCCGGTGATACATTCCACATCATGAAAACCCATCAATTGCGCGCACTCGTCGCCGTGGCGACGGCCGGCAGCATCAAGGGCGCCGCAGCCGCGCTGCACGTGACCCAGCCGGCGGTCAGCAAGGCGATCCAGGAGATGGAGAACGAGTTCGGCGTGCCGCTGCTCGAGCGCATGCCGTGGGGCGTCGTGCCGACGCCGGAAGGCGACGCGCTGCTCGGGCGTGCGCAGGCGGTGGTCCGCGAGCTCGAACGGGCGCGCGAGGACATGGCGCACATGAAGGGCTTGCGCGACGGCCGGCTCGTGATCGGCTTCACGCCGATCGTCGCGGTGACGGGCTTCGCGGATGCGTATGCGACGTTTCGCCGTCACTGGCCGCACGTCGAGTGCGAACTGCGCGAGCTGACGTTTACCCAGCTCGCCGAGCAGTTGCGCAACCGGACACTCGACCTCGCGTTTGCGGCCGTCACGGGCCCGCTCGCCGAATCGGCCGACGTGAAGGCGATTCGCGCCTTCGACACCGTGTTCGTCACGCGCGAGAACGGACGTTTTGCCGGCGCGACGTCGCTCGATGCGCTGCGCGAAGCGGAGTGGATCCACGCCGACGCGAGCGAGAGCTTTCCCGCGTACATCCGCGATCTGCACGAGCGGGCGGGGCTGCCGCCGCCACACTGCGTCACCCGCTGTACGTCGTATGCGCTGTTCTACAGCCTGCTCTTGACCACCGACGCCGTCTTTTCGTGGACCCGGCACTCGCTCGCCGAGACCGTTTTCGGCCAGAAGCTGACGCCGTTGCCGCTGCCGATGTCACCGCCGCCGCTTCAACTGTACCGGCTCACGCCACCGGGGCTGCAGCTGACACGGCCCGCCTCCGACTTCCTCGCGTATGTCGAAACCGCATTCGCATCGCAGCCGGTCGTCGGGAAGGTTCCGTCGCGTTGATGCTCGGCAACGGCGGGTTGCTCGGCGACGCGCCTAGAAAGAATCGTCGTCGAAGCGCGACGAAGCCGGCCGGCGCTTCATGTCCTTCAGCCAGTCGCGGACGTTTTCCGGATCGTCGAACTCGCGCAGCGTCACGGTCAGGTCGTGGTTGCTGCGCTGCATCGCGGCGATGTCGCGCGTGAGCGTGCGCATCACGGTATCGGGCGCCAGCTTGACCGATGGCGCGATCCCGTAAGTTCGCCGGAAGTCGTTCTCGACGTGCCGGATCTCCTGATCCAGCTCGCGAATCTGCTCCTCCAGGATGCCGTTGTAGCGGGTCAGCCGGTCTTCGCTCAGGCCGTCGATCGCGCGCCGGTCGATCTGTTCGATCTCCAGCTGCAGTTCCAGCAATTGCAGCAGGTTGCCTTTTGCATACGCGTGGTTGACCCGCTGCATCAGCACGGTCTTGCGTGCCTGCTCCTGCGGATCGGTTTCGCGATCGGGGTGCAGCGCGCTCGCGAGCTTGCGATAGACCTCGCGGATCGACTTGCTCGATTCGGCCTGCTCGGCTTCGCGCCTCGCCGCCGCGGCCGATTGCCGGGGTGCTTTCCTGCGTTTGGCGCGCTGTGCCTCGCGGGCCTCGTGGGCGGCCATGTCGCGCTCGAACTGTTCGTCCAGCTCGGCTTGCATGCGCTCGGCGAGTTCGTCGGGCGACAGCATGTCGAGATCGTCCGCCGGCGCCACGTCGGGAGTCGGCTCCGCATGCTGCTTCGCCGGTGCGCGATCGGCCGCCGGGCGGTCGTCGTCCGATTTGGCGTGCCGGTTGTAGATGATTTTCAACTGCGCGTCGTCGCTGAAGTCGAGCAGGTTGCGCGCCATGTCGGCGATCAGCGCGGACAGCGTGCGCTGCTCGGCCTTGCTCAAGCCCTTCTGCAGGAACGCGTCGTCGAGCAGATTGAGCAAGCGGATCCGCAATGTGGTCGACGCCTGTTCGAGCGGCAGCAGCCCGTCGACGAATTTCTTCTGGAACGCCGGCATCACGGCGTCCCACGCGCCGAGCCGCTCGCGCCGCTGCTCGATCTGCTTGACGAGCGTATTGAACGTTTTCTGGGCTTTCGACAGGCTGGCTGCTTCGTGGCCGGGTGCGATGACGACCGCGGCACCGCGACGTGCGGTCATGATGAAGGTTCTCCGGCCGCGGCGGGAGGCGCGGCAGGCCGGTATTTTAGCCGGACGCGCGGCGAGCGGCCCGGCGGCGTTCTGTCCCGACGCAACCGGCCGCGCGCGTTACGGCTTCACGGTCGCCACCGCCGGCGTGCCCGCTTCCGTAGCCGGTGCGCCGTTCGATCCGTAGGCCGCCTCGGCGTGCTCGCGTTCGGCGAGGCGCTTGGCGGCCAGGCGTTCCTGCGCGGCGACGATGTCGCCCGGATAGTTGTCACCGTCGGCGGCAATCGGCACGTAGCCGACCGATTCGAGGTCGAACAGCTCCTGGCGGACCTGGGCGCGCGTGAGCGTCGAGTGAGACGACTGCGCGTACGACACGGCCGGCGCGGCGAGCAGAGCGGTGGCGGTAGCGGCGACGGCGGCGATGGTGACGATGACGGATTTCACGGTTTCCTCAGACGGTTTCGTTACGGTCCTGCACGCATTCGCTTGGCTGAACCGACGATGCAAGTTTAGGAACCCGCACCGCCCGGATAAATGGAGAATCCGTTCCAGCAGTGTTTCAGAACGAGTAAGAATGAGCCGCGCGGCGCCGGCGCGTCAGTCGCCGAACAATTGCCCCTGCCCCGAGATCACGCGCTCGAAATCGTCCCGCAGGAACGGCAGGATCGCGTCGGCGACGGGCTGGAGCTGGCGGCTCAGGTAGAACGCATAGTCGATCGGCGAGCGCATCGTTTCGAGCGGCTCGGGGCCGGCCGTCGTCATCACGTAGCTGATCCAGCCGCCGCGCTGATACTGCAGCGGCCGGCCCTGCGCGTGGTTGAACTCGTCGGCGATCCGCGCGGCGCGCACGTGCGGCGGCACGTTGCGTTCGTATTCGCGCAGCGGCCGGCGCACGCGCTTGCGGTAGACGAGCTGGTCGTCGAATTCGCCGGCCAGCGTGCGCCGCACGTAGTCGCGGATGAAATCCTGGTACGGCTCGCGCCGGAACACGCGCCGGTACAGCTCGCGCTGGAACTGCTGCGCGAGCGGCGTCCAGTCGGTGCGTACCGTCTCGAGCCCCTTGAAGACGAGGTCCTCGCCGCCGCCGGCCGCGGCCGCGAGGCCCGCGTAGCGCTTCTTGCTGCCTTCTTCCGCGCCGCGCACGGTCGGCATCAGGAAGCGGCGGTAGTGCTGCTCGTACTGCAGTTCCAGCGCGCTGTCGAGCCCGAAGCGGTCGCGCAGGTGCGCCTGCCACCAGCGGTTCACGTGCCCGACGAGCGCGCGGCCCTTCGCGCCGGCCTCGTCGTCGTCGTGCGCGCGGCCGAGCCACACGAACGTCGAATCGGTATCGCCGTAGATCACTTCGTAACCCTGCGCCTCGATCAGCTCGCGCGTGCGGTGCATGATCTCGTGGCCGCGCATCGTGATCGACGACGCGAGGCGCGGGTCGAAGAAGCGGCAACCCGTCGAGCCGAGCACGCCGTAGAACGAATTCATGATGATCTTCAGTGCCTGCGACAGCGGCGCGTTGCGCTGCCGCTTCGCATCGTCGCGGCCTTCCCATACGCGGCGCACGACATCGGGCAGGCAATGCGCGGTGCGCGAGAAACGCGCGCCGAGAAAGCCGGGCACCGAGGCGTCGTCGCCGGGGTTCGCGAGTCCTTCGATCAGGCCGACCGGATCGATCAGGAACGTGCGGATGATCGACGGATAAAGGCTCTTGTAATCGAACACGAGCACCGAGTCGTACAGCCCGGGGCGCGAATCCATCACGAAGCCGCCGGGGCTGTTCTGTCCCGTCACGTCGCCGAGGTTCGGCGCGACGTAGCCGAGCCGGTGCATGCGCGGCAGGTACAGGTGCGTGAACGCCGCGACCGAGCCGCCGGTGCGATCGGCCGCGAGGCCCGTGACGCTCGCGCGTTCGAGCGCGAAGGACAGCAGGTCGGCCTTGTCGAAAATACGCGTGACGAGCTCGCAGTCCTTCAGGTTGTAGCGTGCGAGCGCCGGCTTGTCGTGATCGAAGCGGCGCTGGATTTCGTCCATCCGCTGGTACGGGTTGTCGATCGACTTGCCTTCGCCGAGCAGCGCTTGCGACACGTACTCGAGGCTGAACGACGGAAAGGTCCACGTCGCGGATTTCAGCATGTCGATGCCGTCGAGGATCAGCCGGCCGGCCGCGCCCGCGAAGAAGTGGTCGGGCTGCTGGCCGTGCGCCCGCCAGTCGAGCACGCTGCCGCCGCGCCCGAGCTTCAGCGGGATGCCGTATTGCTCCGCATGCGCATGCAGGATGCGCAAGTCGAACTGCACGAGGTTCCAGCCGATCACCGCATCGGGATCGTGCGCGTCGAACCATTCGTTGAGCCGCGCGAGCAGCGCGGGCCGGGTATCGCAGTAGTCGAGGTCGAAATCGAGGGGGCCGGCATCGCCGCTTGCATCGCCGTTGGGCGGGCCGAGCATGTAGACCTGGCGTTGCCCGCAGCCTTCGAGCGCGATCGAATACAGTTCGCCGTGGACGCTGGTTTCGATGTCGAGCGACACGCAGCGCAGCGTCGGGCGGTAGCCGTCGGCGGGCTTCAGTTCGCCGACGGTCAGCGTGCCGTCGCGACCGGGCTGGCCGCGAAACTGCACGGACGCCGTGATGAAGCGCTCCATCGCGTAGCGGTCGGGCGGCTGCACGTCGGCCTCGTAGACGTCGACGCCGGCGGCGGCCAGGCGCTTCTGGAGCGCGGACAGATGACGGTAGCGCTTGCAATAGAGGCCGACGACCGGGCGCTGCCGGAAGTCGCGCAACGCGAGCGGACGCAATTCGGCTTCGCGCTCGCCGGCCAGCGCGCGTTCGGCGAGTGCCTGCTGTTCGGCCGGAATGAACGCGACGGCTTCCTGCGGGCGCAAGCGCACGCGGCGCGGACCGTGTTCGGTTGCCAGCCAGAACTCGATCTCGATGCCGGATGCGGTGTCCCGCCAGTGGCGGGTGAGGATGAAACCCTGCTCGAACGCCGTCAAAACGCTTGCTCGTCGTGAATGCCCAGGCCGCGGATTTTAGCGCCTGGCCCGGGTTCACGCTCGCGCCGGCCGCGCGCGAAGCCGGCAGCGCTCGAACGGTTCGCGTTCCGCGGCGGCGGGTTGCCTGCCCGGTTGCGGATCGTCCGTGCTCAACCGAACTGCGCGCTCAGCCATCCTTTGGCCCATTGGGTCGCGTAGGCGACTGCATCATCGCGCGCATCGAAGCCGGCGAGATCGCCGCTGGCGTGCACTTCCCGTTCATCTCCGTCCAGGAGAATCGTGGTGATCCGCGCATGCGCGATGTATTCGCCGTCCGCCCTGCGCGGTGTCGGGTCGATCCGGAAACGTGTCGTGTCGAAGCGCATGGGCGCCTCCCTGTCGGGTTACCGCGAGTGGGCTGGCGCGGGAGGGTGAAGAATGGACCGGCAAACCGGATGCCGCCCGCAGGGAGAGGAGAAAGCCCGCTGCTCCGGAACTGCTTCGGAGCCACGCTCAAGCGACGGGACAGGAAGGGGGCATCACGGCCGCTCGACGGCGCCGGGGCGATCGGTCGCAGTGAGGGGCCCGATCGAATTCAAGGAGGGACGCGGCGCAACGCGCCGGAATCGGCCGCCGGTCATCCGTCGCCTCGATCGTACGCCGTTCAATCCGTTTGTATAGCGAAATTTCGAGCGGATTTCCGCAGCCGCGACGGGCCTTCGCGCCGCGGCGACGGCATGCACGGCAGCGGTAGCGCGTATAGTGGAGCAAGCGCTGTTCAGTGGTTCGCGTCGACACGAGCGAGATCGGCAACGTACCTCCGGAAGAAACGGCGTGCCCATGAAAATCGATCGCAGTGCCATTCCCTGTTATCTCGTCCTGCGTGCCGGCTGGGCGCCGTACGTATTGAATGAAGATCGCCGGGTGCTTCGCCGCGAGGCGAGCCCGCTGTTGCGGGCGTTTGCACGGTCGCGCGGCCGGTTCGCGCATGTCGACGGCGTCGCATGGAACATCTTCTCCGACACCGAGGGTCTGTCGGCGATCGAGCGTCGCGAGACCGCGTTCTTCGCGTTGATCAACGGCACCGAAACCGAACATCAGTTGCGCTTGCTGGCGTCCCTCTGAGCGTGTCGTCGGGACGGTGCGAACGACGGCCGCGCGTTCCGCCCCTCGACCGAAAGCGCTTGACACACCTGTTGACGAGGCGTACTGTCGGCCGCGTAAGTATTCAAGAAGCGCGATTGCTGCTCATCATCGACCGCAGCCTGCGGTATTCGTTGTCCTCTCCCTCCTTGATTATTTTTTTGTGTCCGCGTCTTTTCGGATGCGTGCGCTCGTCCATACTTTCAGGAGATCTAACATGGATAACGGTACCGTCAAGTGGTTCAACGACAGCAAGGGTTTCGGCTTCATCACGCCCGACAGCGGCGGCGACGATCTGTTCGCCCACTTCTCCGAGATTCGCGGTGAGGGCTTCAAGACGCTCGCCGAGGGCCAGAAGGTCAGCTACGAGACGAAGACGGGCCCCAAGGGCCTGCAGGCAGCGAACATCACCCCGCTGTAATTCATTGCCCGGGTGCGTCAGCATCGTTCATGAGGCGGCGCGTCGTCGCCGCTTCACGGGTGACGCACCGCCGTCGAACTCGCGCGCATGCCGATCCCGGGCATGCATCGCCGTGCGCGTGTTCGGCCGCGCGCGCGATTTGACGCGTCACGCTCATCGGATCGCGCAAGCGGTGCGGCAGGAGAACCCGCATGACCCGAAGTCAGTCCCGCAGCAACAAGCCGCCGCCGCGCGCCAAGCCGGCCATCATGCTGCCCAGGCTCGGCACCGCATTGAACTGGGTGCCGCCCAAACCCGCCGCACTCACGAAATCGCGCCCGAAGAAGCGCTTGCCGGCGCCGTAATCGCGATCCGGATCGGATGGCGCGGCGAGTGTCGGCTTCGTGGCCGGACACCGTGTGCCGTCCGGCTGCACCCGCGCGCCTGGTCGCGCGCAACCCGGAATTAGTTGGGCGTCCGACAAACGATGCGCGTATGATGGGTTCATTCGAGCCGGCATCCGCCCACCGGCCGCTCGCCCCTCCTAATACCCGCTTGCTGCATCGCCCCGCCTCCGCGCTGCAACGTTGTCCCATTCACCCTACCTGCCCGCCCCGCAACGGGGATGCAGGCCGGATGTGTTCGCCCATGCGATGCGCCGTGGCCGAACGCCAGGAGTTCGTCATGAGCATGCATATCTACCGTGGATTCGAGATTTATCCACTGATTTACCCTCACGTGCCGGCGCCCAATGGCAGCCCGCACAACTACGATGCCGGTTTCGACGCGGCGGTCAAGATTTGCCTTCGCGGCACCGACGATACGCTGACCCGCAGCCAGACTTTCATGGTGCGTGAGCGTCGCCCGTTCGACAACGCCGGCGACGCGCGTCGCGCATCGCTGCGCTTCGCCGAGAGCATCATCGACAGCAATCGCGACAAACAGGATTTCTTCGCCGCCTCGCTTTGATGCGACGCGGTCAGGCAATGCAATGCGTGATGAATTCGGAGAGCGAAATGATTGTCGATGAACTGCTTGGATTGATCGGACGACGCGAGGTGACGTGGACGGGCACGGCCGTGCCTGCCGGAGTCGCCGATTCGGCGCTGTGCCATCAGCAGGAACTGCAGATGTTCGCGGCGGTACGCGCACTGTCGATCGGAGCCGGATATTCGGAATTCGAGTCGGACGGGATCGCGAGTGCCGTCATGACACGGCTTGGCTAGTTTTGCGTTCCCCCTTTCCCTTTTCCTTTCCCTGAAACAGGACCCTGATGACAACCATTACGCTGAAGGTCAACGAACCGATCGATGTCGCGCTGCGACGATTCCGCCGCGGCATCGAGAAAACCGGGCTGATCCGGGAGCTGCGCAGTCGCACCGGCTATGAAAAGCCGACGACCGAACGCAAGCGGAAAAAGGCCAGCGCCGTGGCCAGGCAGCGCCTGCGTGCGAAGCGCATGCTGCCGCCGCGCAAAATGTACTAGGAGAACATCGTGTACAACATGCCGGCCGAGGCACCCCCGTTCTTCCCGTTGACGAAATGTGAAGTCGATCTCGATCGGCAGAAGGACATGGTGACACTGCTGCCGAGCTTCTATGCGTTCGGATGCGAGTACACCAGCCGCGGTTTTCTGATCGGGCGGGACGATGCGTTCAAGCTGATCGCCGCGCTCGAGAAGGCGCTTAGCGTTCAGGGGTGAGGTGGGTGTTGATTCGCTGTGGGCACCAGTAACGAATAGATGGACGATGCATATCCCGACCCCGGTACGTCGATCTGCGCCATTAGGGCGTACGGGGCAGGGATCGCCACTCGGGCGTTATGTGGCCTGATGAGCGACGGCAGGCAGGTGTTGTCGTGCAAGGGCCGGAGCCCTTCGGGCTGGAATATCTGGCGACTTGCAGTTTTTCGGCGACGTGCGATGCAGTACGCGTGGCATCGGCGGGCCGCAACAGTCAGCGACACATGATGACTGTGCGTTGCTTCTGCGTGATGTATTCGTCTGTGGCGAATTCGATCGCGGCGTAATCTGGTCTTGCGGTCAATGCGTTTCGCCGTTGGATTTATATTACCAAATGCATTCACATGCATGACTGAATGATTACGGTTTTCAATTGTTTGAATTCCACCCGATTGACGTCACAGAATCGTCATTCGTAGAATCACAGATCAAGAACAACATAATTCTGAGAGAGGCGCTATGGATGCGCACAGCATGATCGGGGCAATCACGGGAGGGCTGGCCCAGCAGGAACGGCTTCTCAAGCTCGATACACCGCTTGGCAGCAACGTTTTGATCCCGCACCGGGTGTTCGGACAGTCCCGCATCGGTCGAGATTACCTGTTCATGATCGACTGCGTGTCGACATCGAACGATGTTCAGCTCAAGACACTGATTTCGCAGCCGATCACGCTGTGGGTCCAGCAGACCGACAAAACCTATCTTCCTCACCACGGCTATGTGCATACCGCGAGAAAACTCGGTGTGGACGGCGGCCTCGCTTGCTACCAGCTCAGTTTTTCATCGTGGCTGCATTTCCTGAAATTTCGCCGCGACCAGCGTCACTGGCAAGACAAAAGCGTCGACGCGATCATTACCGAGGTATTCAATGATCATCCGCAGGCGCGCGGAATGTATCGCTTTGAATTATCGCAACCGCTACCCTCACGCTCCTACTGCCGCCAGGATGAAACCGACTGGAATTTCGTGCACCGGCTCCTCGAATCCGAGGGCTTGTACGGTATCTGGAAGCAGGCTCAGGATGGAAAGTCGCATACACTGGTGATTACCGATCGTCTTCAGGCGCTCGAGCCGCTTGCGCCTCCGACAGTCGATTTTTCCCGCGCGAGCGTTCATGGTGAAGTGAACGCCCTTACGCAGTGGGCCGGAACCCGGACACTGCAGTCCGTCCTGTTGTCGACGCGAACGTTCGACTACAAGAGTCCGGCCACGCCGGCCAATCCGAAGGCGACTTCGATTCCCACGATGGCCAATCAGGGCGATCTCCCGTCGCAGGCCGAGGTGTATGAATACACGGGCGGCTATACGTACCCCGAACAGGAGCGTGGCGACCATCTCAGCAAGATCCGCATGGAGGAATGGGAGTCGCAGGCCAAACGCTATGACGGCGTCGGCGGGGTGCGCCGCATCGATGCGGGACGGCGGTTCACGCTGACCGGACATCCCGAGCATGATCAGGACGCGGCCGACCATCGAGAGTTCGCGGTGATCGACGTCGAGTGGATCATCGTCAACAACATTCCGCTTTCCGGGCACGAAGCGAATTACCCGCATAGTCTCTATCAGGCAGTGAAGCAGGCCGATGCGGACGACACCGAGAAGCTGTTCACCGTGTCGCATGTCGACGGCTCGGCGGGCTTCTATCGCGTTGCGATCGAAGCGCAACGCACGTCGGTCCCGTATCACAGCCCCCTCGAACACAAAAAGCCCGAAGCAAAGCTCGAATCGGCCATCGTTGCCGGTCCGAAGGGGGCGCAGGCGTATACCGACGACCTGAACCGGATCAAGGTGCTGTTCATCTGGGATCGGCACAACGAAGGCGACGAGCGGGCGTCGTGCTGGGTGCGCGTCGCGCAATCCGATACCGGCGACGGTTATGGCGGCGTTCATATGCCACGCGCGGGCGAAGAACTGCTGATTGGCCATATCGGGAACGACATCGATCGTCCGATTGCACTACATCGGGTATACAACGGGGGCGTAAAGCCACGATGGCATTCGAATGCCCTGTTGTCGGGTTACCGGTCCCAGGAGTTCTCGGGGAGCGGTTACAACCAGATGGTGATGGACGATTCGACGGGCCAGAACCGCGTGCACCTGTACAGCAGCAGTTCGAACGCGGCGTTGCACCTGGGCTACCTGATCGACCAGACCGACAACACGCGCGGCAGCTATCTGGGCAAGGGCTTCGATCTGAGTTCGGAGGCCTATGGCGCGCTACGGGCAGGGCGAGGGCTGTTCGTGACGACACACCCGGTCGCCGGCCAGCCGCTTGATACCACCTTGGCGACGCGTCAATTGAACGGTTCGGTGAATATGCTCGACGGCCTGTCGCAAGCGAGCGAGACGTCGACGGCGGAAAGCCTGAAGGACGGCCACGACACCTTCAAGGCATTCGCCGATGCGACGCAGCACCACGAATCAGGGGCGACGGGCGGAGGGGGGGTGACAGCGGGTGGAGGGACGGGCGATGCCGGCGCGTTCAAGCTGCCCGTGATCCTGGTTGCGGCACCTGCCGGCATCGGCCTGTCGACGCAGAAGTCGACGCACGTAGCAGCCGATGAGCATGTCAATATCGTTAGCGGGCAAAGCACGCACGTTGCCACCGGCAAGTCACTCGTTGCCAGCATTACGGAGAAACTGAGCCTGTTCGTGCAGAATGCCGGGATGAAGCTGTTTGCGGCAAAAGGGAAAATCGAGGTCCAGACTCACGCGGACAACGTCGAGGTGACAGCGCAGAAGTCACTATTGCTGGCATCTGTTACCGAGAAGGTCCACGCATCGGCACAGCAGGAAATCCTGCTGACGTCCGGCGGTGCGTACATCCGTCTCAAAGGCGGCGATATCGAGATTCATGCGCCGGGCAAGATCGACGTGAAGGGTGCGCAGCATGCGTTCAGTGGTCCGACGAGCATGGACGTGACCAATCCGGCGTTCAAGGACTTGCCGACGCGTCGGTTGATGCTGAATACGATGGCTTCGCCGTCTGCCACCGGTGTCGTTCCGGTCGGCATGCCTTACAAGCTCTATGCGGACGGGGCGCTGGTCAAACAGGGCGTATTCGACAAGACGGGGCAGTTGCCGATCGATCACCAGGTCACCACGCAGAAGTACACGCTGGAGATGGCGAACGGGGTGAGGCATGAGATTCCGGTGCCGGGCGAGTATCGCGATGCGGCGAACGGGAAACTCGCCAATCAGGGGTTTCAGTTCCTCGAGAGTTCGCCCGAGGACGAAGTTGCTCCCGATCGGGCTGTCCACCGACAACAGTACAACGATCTGCTGAATCCTTCTTCGGACGCATAGCTCATGGCAACGCCGAACAATACCTTCACCACGCCGCTGGCGCTGAATCATACGTCGAACGCGACGGCGACGCTGCCATGGTTTCTGCAATTTACTGAATACGCCGCGAAGCAGGCAACATTCAGGCCCTTGGTAAACGGCGAAGAAGCGTTCGGGACGCTCTACGATGTACTCATGGGAGCTCAGCATACCATCGACATCATTTGCTGGGGGTTTCAGCCGTCCATGTATTTCAGGCGCAAAGGTAACTCGCTTCGGATCGGAGAATTGCTTGAGCAGAAGGGGCAGAAGGGCGTCAAAATCCGATTGCTGTGTTGGCGGGACCCGTTGTATCTCACCGAATTGGGCGAGAACAACATGCCGGGCTACGACGCAGTGACCGGGTTAAAGCAACATATATCCGACGATATCTATCGTCGGAGCTCGATGTTGTCCCGTGACTATCAAACTGACGAAGAAAGAAAATTCGACGCGGAATGGTATTGGCGCGCTGACTTGAATAACGTAACAAGCACTTCGCTGTTATCACCCCTGTCGCCTCTGTCGCCGCTGGCGAAGCTGGCCTACGAAAAAGCGCGTGCACGGTACTACAAAGAGCATGCGCTGAAGAATATCGACTTCGCCACTCGTGGCTTCAGTCCCTCCAATCGGGCGGAGATTGCATGGCGTACTTTCTGGCATGGTAAAGACAAGGATCGCGACCTCCAAACCAAGGCGATGAACAGTGTTGGCATGGGTGCCGGAATTCCGACACACCACCAAAAGATGGTGCTTGTCGATTATGAGAACCCGGAGAATGCCGTCGGTTTTGTGATGGGGCACAACATGCTCGATCAGTACTGGGATACGGACGCTCACAGTTACAAGCCAGAGACACCTTCGACCGGGCGTAATGGTCCGAGCCCGTGGCAGGACATCTCCAGCTATGTGACCGGTCCGGTGTTGCAGCATCTGAATGCGAACTTCTGTCAGGCATGGGATGACGCTACCGGCCAAGGCCTAGGCAAGGCACGGGAGGGTCTTAAGGACCGCCTCAAGGTCCGATACGTTCCGGGCGGTGATACGCCGATGATGGCTCAGATCGTGCGTACACAGTCCCAGAAGGGGCGGCGCGATATCGAGAAGCTTTATTTGCAAGCGGTGAACAACGCAACGCAACACATCTTTATCCAGAATCAATATTTTCGATGGCCGCCGCTTGCGAATGCAATCAAAGCGGTCGCTGCCAAGCACGTCAGTTGGGGGCGCAACGTCACCGAGCATGGCCCGCTGTATCTGTTTGCCATCACGAATTCCGGTGACGAGGCAGTCGGAACCGGGACCGTCAATACTTACCGGATGCTGAACGCGTTGGGAAAGGCGCAGAGCATTCCGGGTGTCGCGACGTTGGAGCAAGAGGATGCTCGCCAGACTGCTCTGAAGGATCAGATGGCAGCGGTTGCGGATCAGCAGTCGCAGGCAAACCAAGCGTTGCTTGGGGCTCTTGAAGTGCAAGGCATTGTCGACTCGCCTGACTCGGCAAAGCGGGTTGCCGATGCGAAGGCGAGAATCGAGCAGTTGAAACAGCAGCGAGAATCGATAGCATCGAACATGAAGAGCGTGCCCCAGCCGGTCTTGAACAAGGAATACGATGGCCTCAAGGTTCATGTCTGTACGCTCGTGGCTCCGGATTCTCCGCCAGGCAACTGGGTGCCCGTCTACGTTCATGCAAAATTGATGACGATCGATGACGTGTTCATGACGCTCGGGTCGGCGAACATCAACACACGTAGCATGGAGGCAGATAGCGAACTCAACATCTGTCATGAGAATGGTGACGTGACCAAGAGGTTACGGCAGCAGCTGTGGAGTCTGCATACAAATAAGGTGGGGGCGCAGGACGATTCTGGGCAAGCTTTCAATAAGTGGGAGATTATCCTCAACAACAATGCCGACCTTCAAGGTGGAGGCAAGCAATCACCCATCGCTTCGATCGTTCGTTTCATGCGCACGTCAAACGAACGCACCTACAAAGACTGAAAAATGAGAAAGTCGCTTGTAATTTATGCAATCGTGTTGCTGGGCTGTGCATGCACCCATAAGGAAGACTCTGTGGAATCAAATTTACCCGATATGTCGGCTGTGCGGGCCAATCTCGCATTCACTTGCGTGCACGAGAGTGAGCACCTTCCGCCGCTGGATCCGCGGGCAGATCAATTGTTTCAGTATGGTCGGTATTTGCAGAAGCTTGATGGTCCTAAGGATTTCAATGAAATCGTCCGATACTATCGAGTCGCTTCGGCGTATGGTCACTACAAAGCCAACACCAATGCACAGAAGCTGATTTCTCAAGGGCTAGCCAACTCCCCCGATGGAGCAAAGGAAACCATTGAGCTAGCAAAAAAGCTAATCGAAGATGGAGTTCCTGGTGGTTATTATGATATCGGGCACTATCTCGAAATTGGATACGGCTTGAAGCAAGACACCGAGATGGCTTTACGGTATTTCAGGAAGGCTGCCGACATGGGAAGTCCTGAGGCGCAAACATATGTTGCAGAGCAACTGGCGCCACATGATCGAGCTCCCAAGGTTGCGCTTCAAATGAGACAATGTGCTGCCGATCAAGGATACGGAGACGCTGCCAATTATTTGGGGATCAATTTAAAAAACGATTCAAAATATTCGGATGCTGTTTCATTTTTTCAACAAGGTGTAAAGGCAGGGAATGCCCAGGCTGCGTTGGCTCTCGAAGATGGATTCAATGGTCCAGAGACATCAAATCGTCTTTCGTACCTGGCGCTCGCGCATGATCCAGAGCGCTCGCGTCGTTATCGTTTGATCGGAAAATTTCTTGATAGTAACGAGAGCCGCAATCCCAAGGTTCCCGACCTCGACAAGATTGTTCCGTTGCCTCCAGCGAAGCTCCCGGCGTGGGATGGGACATTCCAGTGGCAAAAGGAGCAAGATGCAGCCGCGCCGCCGCCGAAGCCTTCGGATGATTTCATCAACGAGATGGCGAAAGCCAAGCATCTCGATCCTGCGACGGGGTTGCCAGTTCAGGGAGCGGTAGACAAGACGTCACAGACCGAGCAACCGGAAAGCGTCGCGTCCCGCCTGCCGTTGGGCACGATCGCTCACACCGGTCAATCCTGCCCGGAGGACGGCGTTTGGTGCGCGAAACTCGCGACCGGCCAGATTGGTGATACGCAGCGCCGGTTTCTCAAGGGCGATGCGTTGCCGTCTGTCGTTGTGCATGAGCCGAGAAAGCTGGCAGTGCTCGACAGTATGATGGGTACACGCCAGCACGTCGAACAAGTGGCATGGGAACTCATTGCGTATCTTGATCAGACTTGATCGACTTATTCAGCAACTCCGCGTGGCCAATCTCTCGCTCGAATTCGGCCACGAAGTGGGCTCCATTAGTCATGCGTAGAGCTTCTATAGTTCTGCTTCGTGCCTGCTGGCGACTTGATCGAAGAGCGAAAACGCTCTCAGTCCGTTGCCTGATGTAAGTGAAGTACGGCCGAATCTCGCCTTCAGCATGATGAAGATGCGGCGCGTCGGTATATTCAAAACGCTGCGGATCTGGGGAATGCCGACACGCAGTATTACGTGGCAAACTTGCTCGACCCGCTGACGCCGCGCGGGATATTGCTCGTCAAATGTTTCAATGCGCGGCGGACGCCGCCGCAGAAGCCCTCGGACGAACGCATCGGCAAGATAGCGAAAACCAAGCATCTCGATCCCGCGACGGGATTGCCACCCATTGGGTGTGGTTCCACGTGTTCTACACTACCGTGAGCCGCGACACTGTCGAAGCGCCTCGGGGAATGCCTTCGCTGTAGAGGCCGAACGCGGGTGCGGACGGAACCCCTGACACTGGCTGCCCACATCGCCACCCCAAGGCATACCATACTGTCGCGGCCGGCACCCTCGGCATGAACGCCGGAAAACTATGCGCGATGCAGCGTTTCGAGCACGGCCGATGACGGCCGCTCGCCAGCGCCATGGCCCTTCGACTGCAGCCCGGGCATCATGCCGACGACAAAGTCGATGAACGCTCGTACCTTGGCCGGAACGTGACTCCGGCTGGGGTAATAGACATAAAGCGGGAACGTCTCGTCGCTCCAGTCCGTCAGGATCGGCTCCAGCGTGCCGGCACGCAGGTGCGCGTCGATTCCGAGGTCGATCAGCTGGGCGATCCCGAAGCCTGCAACGCACGCGCCGATTTTGGTTCCCGCATCCGTGACGGTCAGATTCCCGTTGACAGCCACTTTCACTTTCTCGTTGTCGCGCCAGAATTCCCAGTCGAAGGGCCGACCGGTAGCCGGATCGATGGCCAGGATGCATTCATGGCCGTCATCGACCAGATCCTGCGGCGACCTTGGCCGGCCGCGTTGCGCCAGGTAGGACGGCGCGGCCACCGTCAGGACCCGCGGGCTGTACAGCCTGCGACAGACCAACGTGGAAACGGACGGCGGCCCGAATCGTATCGCGAGATCGAAACCGTCGCTTACCAGATCCGACAGGTCGTTCCGGGTTTCCAGCTTCACATGAAGCGCCGGGTAATCCTTCATGAACTGGGCCAGCTCCGGCGCCAGCACAAGTCGAGCGAACGCCGCGTCGCACGCCACACGGAGCGTTCCGTTGACGACCGAGGTCTGGCCGGCGGCTTCGGCGGTCGCCTCTTCGATTCCCTGGAGCAACGGCCGCACTTTCGACAACAGCGCGTGGCCAGCGTCCGTCACTTCGACGTGCCGGCTGGTGCGATGCACGAGCTTCGCGTGCAGGCGGTCTTCCAGTCGCTGAATGGCGCGACTGACCGCCGGCTGAGTCCTGCCCAGACGGGATGCCGCACGGCCAAAGCTCCCGGATTCGGCGATGGCCGCAAGCACGAGCAAGCCGCCGACAAGTCCTCCGTCGAGGTCTTCCATGATCCATGAGTTCCTGTAATGGCAGCGATAAACGGGCCGCCGTAGCCGAGGCGAGGACGATCGCTCACTATACGAGCCGTTCACTCTCGAGGAAAGCCAGTCATGACCCAGACCCAAGCCGTCGTCGCGTTGATCGAGGATTACTTCAATCTGGCTTACGAGCCGAGGAGCCGTGACTTCAACAAGGTCTTTCACCCGAGCTGCCTGATTCAGTGGCTGGACGAAGGCCGGCTGCGCACGCTGTCGTCGTCGGAGTACGAGGCGCTCGTCAACGGGAGACCGAGCCCCCGGTCAACCGGCGCACCCCGAGACGAGGCGATCCTCTCCATGGCGTACGTCTCGGACGGCCTTTCGACGGCGACGGTGCGGGTGCGGATCGGAAGCCGGCTGTTCAACGATCACTTCGTCATGCACAAGGTGGACGGCAGTTGGCTGATCGCCACCAAGGCGTCCGCCATCGTGCATACGTTCGACTGAAGCGTGGCGTAGCGCCGCGCGGCTGACGCGCGTCCGGGTCCGGAGCGCGCGCCGACACCAACGAAAAAAACCCCGGGAAACGCGTCGATTTCCCGGGAGTTTCATGTCGTCGAACATGGATCGACCCGCAGCCGGAACCTGAAAGACGGGCTCGAACCTTCCCTCTCAAACATGCCCTTCATGTTCGATCGGCGCGCCATGCCCGGCCCGCGCCGCAACGATGATCGGCATGCCTGACATCCTGGCCGCCCGCTTCGCCCACATCGCCGTCAGGATCGGCACGAGAATCGCCGTCACGAGGCAAGCCGTCGCGACGATCGCCGTCGCGGCCGGCACCATCGGCTTGAACTTCGGAATCATCTCGCCGATGATCGCCGGGTTCGCCACGGCGGCGCCCGCCGTCGACGACGCGGCGAGCCCGGCTGTCCCGTTGCCGCCACCCACGAACTTGTCCGCGAGAATCAGCGGCACGCCCGTCACGACGATCACCGCGAGCCCGAGCGCGATGCCCGGCAGCCCGCTCTTCGCGATCACGTTGAGATCGATGCCGTTGCCGAGCGCAAAGCCGAAGAACGGGATCAGCGGATGCACGCAGCGCCCGAACAGCTCGCGCAGGTCTTCATCGAGGTTGCCGAGCGTGAAGCCGATCAGGAACGGCAGCACCGCGCCGACGAAGAGCCGCGTCTCGAATACCGCGACGCCCGCCGCGCCGAGGATCAGCATGCTGACGAGCGGCCCCGATTCGATCGACATCAGCACGAACGCACCGGCTTCTTCCTTGCTGCCGTACTGCTGCATCACGGCCGCATAGAGGCCGCCGTTGGTCATGTCCATCGACGTCGTGATCGCGAGCAGCGACAGGCCCGCGAAGAGGCCCGTGCGGATGCCGTCGTCGGGGATGAACCGTGCGGCGATCAGGGTCGCCAGCCACGCGACCACGATCTTGGTCGCGAGCAGCGTGCCCGATTTGCGCAGCACGACGCCCGTCGCGCGCAGGTTGATCGTCGCGCCCATGCAGAAGAACCAGACGGCGAGGATCGGCACCGTGCCCGCGATCAGGCCGTTGGTGAACGAGCCGAAGTACTTCCCGGCGTTCGGCGCGAACGTGTGCACGCACGCGCCGAGCAGCATCGGGACCAGCATGAGCCCGCCCGGTATGCGGTCGATGGCCTGTTTCAGCTTCACGTCTCCTCCGTGGACGTCGATGCGTCCCGTTGTCGAATGATGTCTGCTGACTGACTATAGGACATGATTCGGAACGTCGGTCCGTTTTTATTGTTTGGAACGGTAATCGTATACCCGTATCACTATAAATGGCTGATAAAAAAGGGAATTGCGCTATCGTTGTACGGCGGGCTATTTTCGGATCGACGTTCCGAATTTGCGGAATCTGTGCTTCAATTCATCGTATGACCACCGCCGGCACGCGCGTCGGCGGCGTCTTCTTCCCCAACGGAGAGCCGGCATGGAAGTGCGACAGGGCATACACGGCGAACACGCGAAGACGCTCGATACGGCCGGCCTGCGCCGGCATTTCCTGGTGGAGAACGTGTTCGCTCCGGACGCGTTGTCGCTCACCTACAGCCACATCGACCGGATCATCGTCGGCGGCGCGTGGCCGGCCACGCGGCCGGTCGAGGTGCCCGCATCGCTCGGCGCGGCGATGGGCGTGAGCCATCTGCTGGCGCGTCGCGAACTGGGGGCGATCAACATCGGCGGCCCCGGCTGGGTCGAGGTCGACGGGCAGCGCCATGCGGTCGGCACCGAGGAGGCGATCTACATCGGGCAAGGCGGGCAGGGCGTCGTGTTCGGCAGCGACGATCGCACGCGTCCCGCGAAGTTCTACCTGAACTGCGCGCCCGCGCACACGGCCTGGCCGACACGCACGATCACGCTCGCGCAGGCGTCGCCCGAAACGCTCGGCGATGCGGCCACGAGCAACCGCCGCACGATCTACAAATTCATCGTGCCCGACGTGCTGCCCACCTGCCAGCTGTCGATGGGGATGACGAAACTCGAGCCCGGCAGCCTGTGGAACACGATGCCGTGCCATACGCACGAGCGCCGGATGGAGGTGTATTTCTACTTCAACCTCGCCGACGATGCGGCCGTGTTCCACCTGCTCGGCGAGCCGCGGGAAACGCGTCACGTCGTCGTGCACAACGAGCAGGCGGTGATCTCGCCGAGCTGGTCGATCCATTCGGGCGTCGGCACGAAGGCGTACACGTTCATCTGGGGCATGGTGGGCGAGAACCAGGTGTTCAAGGACATGGATCACATCGCCGTTGCGGACCTGCGCTGACACCATGAAACGCGATACGCCCGATCTTCCCGCCGTCGACGCGCGCCCCGCGCGCGCCGGCCTGTTCGACCTGACCGGCAAGGTTGCGATCGTCACCGGCTGCAATACGGGGCTCGGCGCCGCGATGGCCGTCGCGCTCGCGTCGGCCGGGTGCGACATCGTCGGCGCGAACCGTTCGGCCCCGGCCGAGACCTCGGCGCGCGTCGAGGCGGCCGGCCGGCGTTTCGCCGACGTGCGCGCCGACCTGTCGACGCTTGAACCGGTCGAGCGGATCGTTGGCGGCGCGGTCGATGCGTTCGGTCGCGTCGACATCCTCGTCAACAACGCGGGCATGATCCGCCGCTGCGATGCGCTCGAATTCACCGAAGCCGACTGGGACGCCGTGATCGACGTGAACCTGAAGAGCGTGTTCTTCCTGTCGCAGGCCGTCGCGCGACAGATGGTGAGGCAGCGGCGCGGCGGCAAGATCGTGAACGTCGCGTCGATGCTGTCGTTCCAGGGCGGCATCCGCGTACCGTCGTACACCGCGTCGAAAAGCGGCGTGCTGGGGCTCACGCGCCTGCTCGCGAACGAATGGGCCGCGCGCGGGATCAACGTGAACGCGATCGCGCCCGGCTACATGGAGACCGACAACACCGCGCAACTGCGCGAGGACAGCCGGCGCAGCGACGAAATCCTCGGACGCATCCCGGCCGGCCGCTGGGGCGTGCCCGACGACCTCGCGGGCGCGGCCGTGTTTCTTGCGTCGCCTGCGTCGGACTACGTGCACGGCCACACGCTCGCCGTCGACGGCGGGTGGCTCGCGCGCTGATCGCGCTTCGCGGCGGACGCGTTATGCTCTCCCGATTCGCACTCACGGATTCACGGACATGACAGCAACGCCCAGGCAGCGCAAAGGCGATCAGGCGAACCTCGGCGCCGAAGCCGACCCGTCGGCGGCCGGTGCCGCCGAAAAGGCCGATTCGGTCGCGGCCGTCGGCAAGGTCTTCACGATCCTCGCCGCGCTCGGCGATCGCCGCGAGATCGGCATCAGCGAGTTGTCGCAGCATCTCGGCATGTCGAAGACCACGGTGCATCGCTTCCTGCAGACGCTGAAGACGCTCGGCTACGTCGCGCAGGCAGGCGAGACCGACCGCTACCGCCTGACGATCCGGCTGTTCGAGCTGGGCAGCAAGGCACTGGAGAGCGTGGACCTCGTGCGCGAGGCCGATCTCGAGATGCGCCGCATCGGGCAGCTGACGCGCGAAGCCGTGCACCTCGGTGCGTTCGACGAGGACGCGATCATCTACATCCACAAGATCGACGCCGATTACGGGCTGCGCATGCAGTCGCGGATCGGCCGGCGCAATCCGTTGTACAGCACGGCGATCGGCAAGGTGCTGCTCGCCTGGATGACACCCGACGAAGCGCGCGCGGTGCTGGCCGGCATCGAGTTCAGGAAGTCGACCGCGAAGACGCTCGCGTCGGCGGATGCGGTGATGAGCATCCTGCCGCACGTGCGGCAGCAGGGCTACGGCGAGGACAACGAAGAGCAGGAAGACGGCCTGCTGTGTCTCGCGGTACCCGTGTTCGACCGTTTCGATCGCGTGATCGCGGGGTTGTCGCTGTCGTTCCCGACGATGCGTTGCGGCGCGGACACGAAAGCGCATTATGTCGCACTGCTGAAGGAAGCCGGGCAGGCGATTTCCGCGCGGCTCGGGCATCGCCCGCACGCGGCGGCCGTCGAGGCGGCCGCGGTCGTGCACGACTGAACACGCCGCGGGCGGCGCTACAATCGGTGCCGCGCCGGTCGCGCGCCGGCGAACCCCGAACACGACGACCTGAAGGACGAACCATGCGAATGAACATGTGGATGCGCACGTGCATCGCGCTGCTGGCGATCGGCGCGAGCCTCGTCGCGAACGGCGCGCAGGCAAAAAGCGCGGTGGATTGCGGGAAGCTCGATGCGGCCACGAGCGGCCCGGACGACAACTTCCGGCCGCCGGCGTCCGGCACGGTCATCGGCGCCGGGCGCGCATATTTCTACTCGGCACCCGACGCGCAGTGCATGACGAAGCGAACCTTCATCGTCCCGGGCGATTCGGTGACCGTCTACAAGTCGCACGGGCGCTGGTACAACATCATGTACGTGAACGGCAAGACCGGCGACGACTTCGAGGGCTGGGTCGAACTGGGCCGCGTACGTCTCGGCGGTCAATACGGCGCACAGTAACCGCCGGCGGTGCGTGTCGGGCCCGGTGCCGCTACGACGATACCCAAGCGCAATCGCGTTTCAGGTTCTCCGCGCGCTGCGGCCGCCGATACAGATAGCCCTGCGCATACTGAATCCCGATCGCATGCAGCGCGCGATGCTGCGTTTCCGTCTCCACGCCTTCCGCGATGATCTTCAGGTCGTAGTGGTGCGCGACGGCCGCGATCCCCTCGATCAGCCCTGCGCCGCCGTCGTTCAGCTGGGCGACGAACTGGCGATCGATCTTCACGTAGTCGAACGGAAAACGCGACAGCACATCGAGATTGCTGTGATGCGTGCCGAAATCGTCGATCGCGAACTTCGCGCCTTTCGACCGGAGCGCGTTGAAGACCTCGGTGGTCCGCGCGTTCTTCTCGAGCAGGATGCGTTCGGTGACCTCGAGCACCAGCGTGAAGCTCGGCGGCAGCGCGCGGATCGCTTCCTCGACGACGGATACGAAGCGCGCGCGCTCGAGATCCTTCGGCGCGATGTTCACCGCGATGCGCAGCGGCGCGGACGGCGTCAGCGCGGTCAGTTCCGACACGGCCGTCCGCAGCACGAATTCGGTCACCTTCGGCAGTACCGTGCTCGCTTCCACCTGCGGGATGAACACGGCCGGGCTGATGACTCCCCACTTCGGATGCTGCCAGCGCAGCAGCGCCTCGACACCGACCGTCCGGCGCGTCTGCACGTCGACGATCGGCTGGTACACGACGTGAAACTCGTTGCGCCTGAGCGCATGGCGAACGGCCTTCAGCAACAGCCGCCGCGGCGCCATCGCCAGCAGGTAGGCGGCCATCACGAGACCGTCGGCCAACAGCACGATCGTCATGCCGATCAACCGGTAGTGGCCCTGGACGTGCGAGGCGTACTGAGCCGATGCGGCGACCGACACCGTGAAGGGCCAGCGTTGCGACGCGATCGTGGTGCCGCCGGCGGGAGCGTGGTCCGATTCCGGCGCGAACTTGCCTTGCTGGTCGAGACGGCCCGATCCGGCGATCGACAGCGTGGCGGATTCCGTCCCGGTGCGGGCGCTCGGCGCGAGTGCATCGACCACGTAGTCGCCTTCGATCAGGTACAGGACACCCGCGCCACGCGCGGTGGCGCGATACACGGCCAGCACCGGAATGCCGCGCTGAAACGGCGTCTGGCGCAGCAGCGTGACGATCGTCGCGCCCGGTTCGGGCTCGCGCGAGTATGCGTCGAGCGGCAGGTCGATCGCACCGAGCGCCGACGAGCACATGACGCGGCCGTCGTTCACCAGCGCGACGGCGCGCAGGTAGCGCAGGCGAGTACCCACTTCGGCCAGCGTCCGGAATACCGACGCGCAAGGGCGTCCGACGAGCGCGGTCAGCTCGTCCGCATGTCGCAGGCGGACGCCGTCGAGGATGCGGTTCACCGTCGCCACGATGTCGTTCGCGACGACGCGTTCCTGCGTGGTGACGGCATCGCGTGCGTAGCGATCGGCCAGTACGATCGCGCAGGCGGGCACGAGCACGCAAACGATTACCGCGACGAAAAAGACCGCCCGCGGCCATGTACCGCTACGCTGGAAAACGGACTTCGAGCCTGGTATGAGCGCCGACATTCCCGCGGTTGCCCTTGATGTTGTACGCATGGAGAGGCATGTCGAACCGGTCGGTGCGCATGCGTCATGCCTGGTCCGGGCGATCCGGTTCGCGTATCGGCATCGCGATGCGAACCGGCGCGACGATCGCGCTGGGCAGCGGCGGCAGGCCCGTCGCGATCGGCCATTCGGTCCGACGGCTCACGTCTCTGACGAGTGCATTTTGCGCATCCATATTGACGTAGCACACCGAAAAAACCCCCGGCCGCATGGTCATGCGGCCGGGTCGAAAGACACCGTCTCTTGGCACGAGGATGGTGCGCGGCAAGTATATGATGTGGCGCGCTATTACGAAATATTATTGATTAAAAATTGGTGCAGTTTTGTGATTGCGTCTAAAAAAGAAACATTGCCTCGACATACCGTTTTAGGCGGGTCGCCGCGAGCGCGCGGGGGGCTGTTCGCGCGTCATGCCGGAGTTTCGCAATGATGGAAGAAGATACCGCTCCTACGACGGTCATGGTGACCGATGGCGCTGCCGCCGCGGATGGCGGCTCGCTGTGGATCCAGATTTCGATCGACGGACAGGTCCGCAACTATCTGCTCGATCGCGCACTCGCGTCGCGCGGTACGCCGCGCTACGACACCATCTGCGGCGCGCACGGGGTACTGTCGAAAGGAGAGCGAAAGGAATTGCGGGGATGGCTGGCGCGTATCGCCGACCCCGCGATGTGGACGGGCATCGTCAGCACGTTCGTGGAGGTGCTGTCGCGGCCTGACGCGGAATGAGCGGCGCCGGCGCGGCGCCGGCCGCGACTCAGAAATCGTTGCGCATCTTGTGAAGCAGCGCGCCGGGCGACTGGTGCGTATCGACCGCGGTCAGGACGTCGGTCAGGAACCATGGCAGGTTCAGTTGCGTATCGGAATCGCCGACGCATACGCGGATCGGCGGTGCCTTCGACGGCGAACGGACGTCCTGCGTGGCCTCCCGCGACGGCACGCAGTTTTTCGCGTGCGCCTGAACGGGAACCGGCGCGGCGGCGCCGGGGAGCGCGCCGGCGTCGGCGGGCACGCTGACGGCGGCAAGCAGGGGCAGGACAGCAGCAGCGGTAACGCGTTTCATGAGGATTCTCCGGCGATGTCCGTTCGACCGTGCCGGCGGGCGCGAGTTCGTCAGCCGCGCGCGACGCGGGCCGCCCGCAGCGGCTGTCGGGCGCGCCACTGCTGAGGCGATTCGCCGGTCCAGCGCCGGAACGCGCGCGTGAATGCGCTGTGTTCGGAATAGCCGAGCAGCCAGGCGACTTCCGCGAGCGTCAGCCGCGGATCGTTCAGGTGGTCGATCGCGAGCCGCCGCCGCGTGTCCTCGCGCAGGGTCCTGAAATTCAGCCCGAGTTCGGCCAGCCGGCGATGCAGCGTGCGCGACGACACGTGCAGCGCCGCCGCGATCGGCTCGATGCCGGCTTCGCCGTGCGTCAACAAGCGCGCGACGGCTTCGCGCACCGACCGTTCGAGGTCGTCGGCCTGCCGCAGCTCGGCGAGCAGCGCGCTCGCCTGGCGCTCCATCATGTGCCGCAGCGCGTCGTCCGGCCGTTGCAGCGGCTGCGTCAGCAGGTGCAACGGAAACGCGAGACGGTTCACCGGCTGGCCGAACCGCACCGGGCAGCCGAAGTAGTCGAGGTACGGTTGTGCGTCGCGGGGCGACGGATGCACGAAGCAGACTTCGTCGGGCCCGTGGCGCGTGCCGGTGATATTGCGCGCGAACTGGACGATGGCGGTCAGTGCCACTTCGTCGACGAGCGGGCCGAGCGGCTCGGGCGCATCGTGCCATTCGATCGCGACCGACGTCGCCTCGACGCGCACTTCCATGCGCGCGACGTTCGCGATCAGGTGTTCGTATTGCTGCCAGCGCGCGAGCGCGGCGCCGGCATCGCGGCACGCATGCAGCGCATAGCCGAGCGCGCCGAGATGCGCGGGCGTGATCCGCTGGCCGACGTGCAGGCCGAGCAGCGGATCGTCGAGCGCGCGGGCCGCGCGTTCGAGCAGGCCGCGCCAATGCGCGCTCGCGTACAGCGTCAGCCCGCGATCGTCCTCGGGCGGCCGCGCCTCGCCGAGGACGCGCGGGGCATCCTGGCCCTGCCCGGACAGATAGTCGAACAGCAGCCGCACGTAGGTGCTCGAGTAGTAGACGCGCTGGGTCGCGAGCGGGGAGGCGGCGGGCATGGCGGAAAGTGTCAAGTAATCGTCGGCAAGTGTCAACGCGAGCGGACCCGTGCGCGACCATACTGCGCGGCAGTTCCCGATCGAGGCCGCCGACATGCCGAACGAGTTGATGACGTGGCTCCACGCGTTCCTGGGTAACGACGTGGACTGGAAGCAGGTGCTGTTGATCGGCATGACGCCGGTGTTCCTGATCGCGTTCGCGATCGAATATGCGGTGATGACCGGGCGCGGCCGCCGCGAGCCGTTTCGCTGGAAGGAGATCGTCGCGAACCTGTCGCTCGGTGCCGGCTACCAGGTGGCCGAGACCGTGATGGGGCTGCTGTTTACCGGCGCGATCTTCGCGTGGGTCCATCGACACCGGCTGTTCGACGTGCCCGTGAACGGCTATACGGTCGTGCCGATTTTCGTCGTCGTGGAATTCTGCTACTACTGGTTTCATCGCACGTCGCATCGCGTGCGCTGGTTCTGGGCCGAGCACGTGCCGCACCACAGCGGCGAAGTGATGAACTTCACGACGGCGATGCGGCAGTCGCTGCTGAATGCGTTCGTCGGCGTGTTCGTGTTCTACCTGCCGCCCGTGTGGCTCGGCATCCCGCCGGCCGTCGTGCTGTTCCTGCTCGCGGTCGATCTCGCATACCAGTACTTCGTGCATACCGAAGCGATCGGGCGGCTGCCGCGCTGGTTCGAATACGTGTTCGACACACCGTCGAACCATCGCGCGCATCACGGCCGCAATCCGCGTTATATCGACAGGAACTATGGCGGCGTGCTGATCATCTTCGATCGCATGTTCGGCACGTATGTCGAGGAAACGGAACCGGTCGACTACGGGATCACGCAGCAGATCCGTTCGTACAACTTCCTGGTGCTGAACGTGCACGAATTCGTCGACATGTGGCGCGACGTGTTTGCGCCGGGGCCCGTCATGCAGCGTGTGAAACACCTGTGGATGCCGCCCGGGTGGGAGCGGCCGGGGCATCGGCCGATCCACACGTGGCGCGTCGAGCGCAAGCGCGAGGAAGACGCGATGGCGCCGCGCGACGCACCGGCGGAGGGTGCGACGGCAACGGGGCGCAAGATCGTACAAGCCGCCCGGACGCGTTCGGGCTAAGCTGGGCGTTTTCCTCGGCGAAAGGCGTGGCGGGCGATGACAAGGAAAATGTTCTGGGACGATCCCTACCGGACCACACTGGATACCGTCGTCACGCACGTCGACGGCGATCGCGTGCGGGTCGACGCAACCATCTTCTTCGCGTTTTCGGGCGGCCAGGAAAGCGACGCGGGATCGCTGGGCGACTATCCGGTGATCCGCGCCGACAAGCAGGGCCTCGACATCGTCTATACGCTCCCGCATGATCACGCGCTGCGCGTCGGCGATCGTGCGACCTGGCGCATCGACTGGGCGCGCCGGTACCGGCTGATGCGCCTGCACTTCGCGGCCGAAATGGTGCTGCAACTGGTCTACCGGCTCAGGCCCGGCATCGAGCGCATCGGCGCGCATATCGCGCAGGACAAGGCGCGCATCGACTTCGCGAGCGACACGAGCCTGTCGCCGCTGTTCCCGGAGATCGAATCGGCGGCCGCCGACCTGTCGAGGCGTGACCTGCGCATCGTGACCGACTTCAGCGATGTCGATGCACAGCGCCGGTTCTGGGCGGTCGACGGCTTTGCGACGATGGCCTGCGGCGGCACACACCCGGCGACGACCGGCGAGATCGGCATGCTGACGCTCAAGCGCAAGAACATCGGGAAGGGCAAGGAGCGGATCGAGGTCATGCTGCTCGATCCTCAGGTAGCGAGCGGGCACGCGATGATGCGACTTGCGTGACCCGCACCGCGCCTCATCCTCGCGTCACTGATACCCGTAGCACTGCTTCAACCCCGCGTAGTCGTAGAAGTGGCTGGCCGGCGCGATCTTCGCGCCGTCGCACGCAGCCTGAAAATCCGTCTCGCGCTCGTTGTACAGCATCTTCACGATCAGCCGCGACCCGTTGCGGTAGACGTCCCACTGCAGGTTCGCCGCCATCGGCGACACCTGGTCGCCGCGCCACGGGTTGTTCGCATAGGTGTACGTCTGCGCCTGCGGCGTCGGCACGAACACGTTCTTCAGGTTCATGACCGATGCGAACGGAATCACGATCTCCGCGTGCGTGAAGCGCAGCTTCGCGGCGCGCGTCAGGTCGCCGCGGGCGATCGCGTCGACTTCGCCGAAGAAATCGTCCTGCAGCACCTTTGCCATCCGGTACGTGACCGGGTTCGCTTCCTGGATGCCGGGCCCCTTCTGGTAGTAGTCCTCGGCATCCTGCAGGTACGCGAGATACTGCGCCTGCTCCGCGCCGATGTACTTCTCCATCGTGACGCCGCCGGTTTCCGCGGTCATCGCTGGCGCGACCTGCAGCAGGTTGTACAGCACGTTCACCGCATCGACGGCCGTGGCGATCCTCGTCTTTCCGTCACCCTTCAGTGTATTGGTGAACTTGCCGTCCGTCGACGTGAACGCGTAGGTTCCCGTGTTCGCGAACGTGTAGCCGTCGCTGCCGAGCTTGGCGATGAAGGCCGGCGACACGAGTGCGGACAGCACCGTCTGCGCGACGTCGGCCGCCTGCGGTGCGGCCTTGATCGCCTTCAGCTTCGCGGCGACCGTCGCGTCGTTCGCATAGGCCTGGTACGCCTGGCTCGCCTGATAGGTCGCGTAGTACGGATCGCTCGTATCGGTGACGAGATCGGTGGCCGGTTTCAGCGAATGGAAATACAGCAGGAAGCGGTTGGTGCCGGCCGGCTGCGCAACCGGCGCGCTCGCCGGATAGCCGGACGGCGCGGCCGGCAGCGTGATGGCGGATGCCAGCGCCGGCCGGGCGGCGACGAGCGCCGCCGAGAAATACGTCGAGCTGTCCACCGCGCGATCCTGGCCCGAGTTGACGACGACGACCTGCCGGGTGCCCGCCGCGAACAGCGCGGGCAGCCGCTGGGCGAGACGGGCGGCGAGCTGCTGGTGTTCGCGGATGCCGGTTTGCGTGAGGTTGCCGTATCCGGGCGTCGAGATACCCTGCACGCCGTAGCCGAGCAGCGCGTTGGCCTTCATCATCGCGTACGTGTCGGCCTTGAGCTGCATGCCGAGCGCGGTCAGCGCGCCGTCGGCCTCGGCCTTGAGCAGCATCGCGTAGATCGCGCCGTCGTACTTGAAGCCCGACAACCCGCGCGAGCCGTGGCGCGCGACGAGTTCGGCATAGACGGGCGCGTAGCCGGCGGGCGGCGCTTCGTACGTCGCGGCGTCCTGCTGCGGGCGGTACGGTGTCTTCGTCTGGTAGTAGGTCGCGGGCGCCGGTGTCGGCGTGGGCTGCGGCTGCGGCTGCGGCGCGGGCGTCGCGCCGCCGTTGTCGGCCGAGGTGGCGGGCGGCGTCGATTCTTCCCCGCCGCAGGCGGCGAGCAGCAGACAGGCGATCGTGAGGGCGGCGGCGGTGCGGGTCGGGCGTGTCATCGTGGCGAGCGGCGGACGGACGCATGCGGATGCGCGCCGTTCCGTTTCCGGGAGAGTGGGATCGAGCCCGGAAGTGTGGCAAGCGACTTTGACAGCGGAATGTCAGGGTTCGGTCGGGCAATCGTCGGATTGCCGCCGGATCGGCGCCGGCCGGTCGCCGCCGGCCGCCGTGCCGACGTTCAGTGGAGCCCGGCCGATGCGATCGAGCGCACGGTGTCGGTGATGTTCACGCAGCGCGACAGGCCGAAATGCTCGGCTTCGCGGCGCTCCGGTTCGCTGCTTGCGATCGCGACCGCGCGTTCGGGCGGCACGCCGAGCGCCTGCAGCGCGACGTCGAACGGATGCTGATTCGATCTGGAGTCCTGCTGATCTGAATCGGTGACGACGACCGAGAAGCGGTCGAGGTGCGCGCGGCCGAACTGGCCTTCGAACATGTCGCTGAGCCGGGCGGCCGGCAGCGTCGTGACGAGACCGAGTCGATATCCTTCTTCCGATGCGCGATCGAGCCACTGGATGATCGCGTCGCGCTGATGGCGCGATTCGCGCGAATCCGGTGTTGCTTCGATTTGTGCGAATGCTGCGTCGAGACGGGTGACGATGGCTTCGATGACCACGGTGATTCCTCTTCAGAGACGTGATGATCCGTTCGCCGACGGGAATGCCACACACCTTAGCGTTCATCTTGAAAATACGACCAATTAATATTTATAGGTGACTCATATGATATGGCTTATGAATGAGGTGGCGCGCCAGAGCGGGCGCGGGGTGCGGGCCGCATGGTGTTTCCCGCGCGCATGACGTCGCATCGACGGCGTTCGACGTGATGCACCAGCGTGGCGCGCGGTTTGAATGCATTCGGCATATGCATATAAGAAAACGGCATATCGAGCGATGGCCGCCCGGCATGCCGTCTTGCGATGCCGCGTGCGTGCCGTCGATCAGTGCAGCTTGATCGACGGCTGGTTGCGGCTTTGCAGCCAGTGGCTCAGCGACTGGAACAGCGCGCGCTTCGCGCCGACCACGCTGAACAGGTGCTTGCGATACAGGAACTTGTACAGCCCGATCGCGGCGAGCCCGTCGACGATCAGCGAGCGCGAGCGCACGCTGATGTCGGCCTGGTACACGGCGCCCGCATGGCCGAGCGACACGACGGTGCCCGCATCGTGGAACGTGAAGCCGGCCACCGGCTTGCCGGCGATGCGCCGCGCGAATGCGTTGACCAGATACACGGCCTGCTGGTGCGCGACCTGCGCACGCGGCGGCAGGAAGCCGCTCGCACCCGTCGACGGGCACGCGGCGCAGTCGCCGAACGCGTACACGTGCGGATCGTCGGGCGTCTGCAGCGTGTCGGTCACGATCACCTGGTTCGAGCGGTTGAGCGCGAGGTCGCCGATGTCCCGCAGGATCGCGGGGCCCGCGACGCCGGCCGCCCAGATCGTGATGTCGCTCGCGAGCCGTTCGCCCGTCGCGGTCGTCACGGCGTCCGCGCCCACTTCCGCCACGCGCGTGTCGGTCAGCACGTCGACGTTCAGCGCGCGCAGTTGCGCGTGCATCTTGCCGGAGAGCCGTGCGTCGAGCGCCGGCAGGATGCGCGGGCCGCCTTCGATCAGCCGGATGTGCACGTCGCGTGCGGACACCAGCGCCTTGAAGCGGTACGTCGTCAGCTGCTGGACCGCGTGGCGCAGCGCGGCCGCCAGTTCGACGCCCGTCGCGCCCGCGCCGATCACGTTGATGCAGATCGGTGCCGCGCGCCGCGCGGGCTGCTGCTCGGCCAGGTGATTCGCCTTCGTGCAGGCCGCGAGGAACTTGCGGCGGAAATCCTCGGCCTGGTCGAGGTTTTCGAGCGGCAGCGCATGGCGGGCGGCGCCCGGCACGCCGAAGAAGTTCGTCACGCTGCCGACGGCGAGCACGAGGTCGTCGTAGCCGAGTTCGCGCCGCGGCAGGACTTCGGTGCCGTCCGCGTCGTGCACGGCCGCGATCGTCACGGTGCGTGCCGCGCGGTCGACCTGCTGCAGCGCGCCCTGCACGAAGCGGAAGCCGTGGCGCTTGGCCTGCGCCGCGTATTCGATCGTGTGCGAGGCCGGATCGCGATGGCCCGATGCGGCTTCGTGCAGCAGCGGCTTCCAGAAGTGCGTCGGATAGCGGTCGACGAGCACGATGTCGGCCTGGCCGCGGCGTCCGATCGTATCGCCGAGACGCGTGGCGAGCTGCAGGCCGCCGGCGCCGCCGCCGACGATCACGATGCGCGGCAGGCGCGGTGCGCGGTCCGTTGCAAGGTTGGGCGTGGTGTTGTCCATGTGGGGCTCCCGCTGAATGACGATTCGGATGACATTGCTCAAGAACCGACGATATAGTTTGGCACCCACTCGAACAATTTAATGTTTATAAGCGACTCATATGTATTCACTTATAGGAAAGACCGCGACGTTCCGGCAGCTGAAGGCGCTGGACATGATTGCGCGGCTCGGCAGCGTGTCGCGCGCGGCCGAGGAGCTGAACCTGACGCAGCCGGCCGTGTCGCTGCAGGTTCGCCTGCTGGAGGAGGCCGCGGGCGCCGCGTTGCTGCAGCGGGTGGGGCGCGGCGTGCAGCTGACCGCGGCCGGCGAGATCGTGGCGCGTTATGCGCGCGAGATCCTGCATCTGTGGAGCGAGGCCGGCGACGAAGTGGCCGCGTTGACGGGCGATCTCGGCGGCACGTTGCGGATCGGCGCGATCACGACGGCCGAGTACCTGATCCCGCCGCTGCTCGTCAAGTTCACCGCGACGCGCCCGCACGTGAAGACGTATTTCAAGGTCGGCAATCGCGACGACATCATCCGCATGCTCGCGACGCATGAAATCGATCTCGCGGTGATGGGCAGCGCGCCCAAGGAACTGCGCACGCACGCGGTCGAGTTCGCGAAGCATCCGATGGTGTTCGTCGCGGCGCCCGGCCATCCGCTGATGCAGCGCAAGCGCGTCGCGCTGAAGGATCTCGAATCCGCGCACCTGCTCGTGCGCGAACGCGGCGCGGGCACGCGCTCGACCGTCGAGAGCCTGTTCAAGAACGCGGGCCACCGGTTTCATGTGGGCTCCGAACTGTCGAGCAACGAGGCGATCAAGCAGATGGCCGAAGCGGGGCTCGGCATCGCGTTCCTGTCGTTGCACGCGTGCGCGCTCGAGCTGCGCACGGGGCTGCTCGGGCAACTGCCGTTCCCCGGCAACCCGATCGAGCGCGAATGGTATGTGGTCACGCTCGCCGACCGGCGCATCTCGCAGGTCACGGGGCTGTTCCGCGACTTCCTGATCAAGCAGGGCGCGCCGGTGATCGACGGCGCGACGGTGGCGCCGCACGATCGGCGGCGCAAGTAGGCGAACGCATCGACTGCCGGTCAGACGAGCCCGAAGTCGTCGTTGCTGTCGGGAATCGACGCGAGCAGCCGTTCGAGCCGGTACCCGCCGACGACGCGCAGGCACCAGGCGGCGATGGCGGTGCGGCGAGTGCGCGGGCGGGGATCGGACGCTGGGCGGGCGGCGCCGGAAGGCGAAGGCGCGATGAACGTCGCGCGCAGCGGGCAGGAATGGGGCATGGCGGGCTCCGTAGGTGTCGGATGGGGCGATCGTAAGCGCCGCGGCGCCCGCTGGCGCGCACGCAAGGATCGTCCCGAGCAGAAACGGATGATCTTTTTCCGCTCGGTGCCGGGACGGCCGCCCAGGCCCGGCGCGCGGCCCGAAAACGCGTCACAATGCGCGTTCGAACCACGAATGGGTGGAGCCCAGCCATGAGCGATCCGATTCCCGCCGCGCCGCCGGACAACGGCGTGCCGGTCAGTTTGCGTTCCAGCCGCGGGCTCGGCTGGCGGGGCTTCGGCGCGGCGCTGCTCGACATTCGCGCCGGCACGTACCGGATTCCGGCGGCCGAGCATCACCGCATCGGCGTGCATATCGGCGGGCCCGTCCGCGCGGATTGCGTGTGCGACGGCGAGCGCGTGTCGCGGATCCAGGCGCACGGCGACGTCGACGTGATTCCGGCCGGCCTGCCCGGCCAGTGGACCGACAGCGCCGACTGTCGGATCCTGCACATCATGCTCAGCGACACGTTCGTGCGACGCACCGTCGAGCACCTCGAACTGAAGCCGTCGCACGCGCAGATCCGCCGGCGGCTGCAGGTGCGCGACCCGCGGCTGCAGCACATCGCGTGGGCGATGGCCGCCGAGCTCGAAGCGGATGACGCGTCGGACCCGCTCTATGCGGAAAGCCTGTGCACGGCGCTCGTCGCGCGGCTGGTCGACGGCCAGCCGGCGTTCCGCGAACGCCGGCGCACGCTGGCGCCGAAGGCGGCCGCGCGCGTGATCGACTATGTCGAGGCGAACCTCGAGCGGCGCATGACGCTGGCCGAACTCGCGGCGCTCGTGTCGATCAGCGTGCCGCATTTCAAGGTGCTGTTCCGCGAAACGCTCGGGATGCCCGTGCACCAGTACGTCGTGCGGCGCCGGGTGGAGCGCGCGAAGGCGCTGCTGCTCGAAGGCCGGCTCAGCATCAGCCAGATCGCGCTCGAAGCCGGGTTCGCGCACCAGAGCCACATGGCGAACTGGATGAACCGCGTGCTCGGCGCGACGCCGACGGAGATTGCGCGCTCGGGCACACGGGGCCGGTTGCGGCTGGCTTATGACGGGGAGGACGACGTGAAGCCTGCGCGCCGATAGCGGCCCGGCGGGCGGATCGCACGAACGGCGCCCGCATCCCGTCATCCTTTCCTGCGCGATTCATCCCACCCTGCGCGCCTTTCCGGCCGCGCATGCCGACAATCACGACACCTTCATCCCCCAGGAGCGGATCGTGTTCGTGATCTTCGGAGCATCAGGCAACGTCGGCCTGTCGACCGTGACGACCTTGCGCCAGGCCGGCCATGCCGTGCGCGCGGTGCTGCACGACGCGCGTCATCGTGACCGTTTCGTGCAACTCGGCTGCGATGTCGCGATCGCGGACCTGACGGACGAGAATGCCGTCGCCGCGGCGATCGACGGTGCGCAGGCCGTGCAGATCCTGTGTCCGGTGCCGGTCGCCGATCCCGATCCGGCCACGACGATGACGCGGACGATCGACGTGGCGGCCGCCGCGCTCGCCGCGAGCCCGCCGCCTGCGCTGCTCGCGTTGTCGGACTACGGAGCGGAGCTCGAAGGCAATACGGGTATCACGCGTCTGTTTCATGATTTCGAGGAACGTCTGAAGACGATCCCGACGCGACTGACGCTGCTGCGCGCCGCCGAACATCTGCAGAACTGGGCACGCGTGCTGCCGGTCGCGCTCGGCGCCGGCGTGCTGCCGAGCTTCCATCATCCGGTCGGCAAGGTGTTTCCCACGGTGTGGGCGCCCGATGTGGGCGTCGTCGCGGCGCGGCTGCTGCTCGATGCGCCGGAAGGCGGCAACGGGCCGCGCATCGTCAGCGTCGAGGGGCCGCGACGCGTGAGCGTGACGGCGATCGCGGAGACCCTCGGCGCGGCGGCCGGCCGTGCGGTCGTCGCGCACGAACTGCCGCGCGAGACATGGCAGGCGACACTGCTGCGCGCCGGGCTCGGCGAGCGCCATGCGCAGCTGATCGTCGATCTGTACGACGTGCACAACGCGGGGCGGATCGACGTCGAGGCCGACGTGTCGGAGCGGGCTTACGGGACGACGGCACCGGAGGACGCGCTCGCGCAACTGGTGCGCCGGCATGCGCGTTGAGTGAAGCAGCCGCACGCGGCGCGCATCACGCGGGCCGGCGCACCTTGTTCAGCACCGCATACGCCACCGACCCGATCACGATCCCCCAGAACGCGGACCCGAGCCCGAGCCACGTCATCCCCGACGCGGTCGCGAGGAACGTGATCATCGACGCTTCGCGGTGGTGCTCGTCCTCGAAGATTCCGTGCACGTTCGCACTGATCGCGCCGATCAGCGCGAGCCCCGCGAGGATCGCGACGAACGCCTTCGGCAGCGCGAAGAACACCGTGACTATCGTGCCCGCGAACAGCCCGCCGAGCAGGTAGAACGCGCCGTTCGCGAGGCCGGCGACGTAGCGCCGGTCCGGATCCTCGTGCGCGTCCTTGCCGGTGCAGAGCGCGGCGGTGATCGCGGCAACGACGATCGTGATCCCGCCGAAGCACGCGACGACGAGCGACATCACGCCGGTCGCGGCAATGATCGGGCGCGCCGGTGTGGGATAGCCGGACACGCGCAGGATCGTCATCCCCGGCAGGAACTGGCCGGTGAGGCTGACGACGACGAGCGGCAACGCGAGGCTGAGCGTCGTGCCGAGCGTCCATTCGGGGGCGATGAAGACCGGCCGCGCGAGGCTCGGCGACACGTTGCCGAGATGCGTCATCCCGAGCAGCGTCGCGAGCGCGGCGCCCGTCAGCAGCACGAGCACGATGCTGTAGCGGGGCAGCAGGCGCCGGAAGATCACGTAGGCCGCGATCATGCCGAACGCGAGCACGGGTTGCGCCGACGCGGCGGAGAACGCATGCATGCCGAACGGCAGCAGGATGCCGGCCATCATCCCGCACGCGATGCCGCGCGGGATGTGGCGCACGAGCCGGTCGAAGTAGCCGGTGACGCCGATCAGCAGGATGATGACGGCGGCCGTGATGTACGCGCCGACGGCCTGGTTGAGCGTCAGTTGCGGAAACAGGCCGACGAGCAGCGCGGTGCCGGGCGCCGACCACGCGGTGACGACCGGTACCTTCAGCCTCCAGCTCGCGAACAGGCCCGATACGCCCGCGCCGATCGAGATCGCCCAGACCCACGACGACACCATCACATTGGACGCGTGCGCGGCTTGTGACGCCTGGAAGAAGATCGCGAGCGGGCCCGCATAGGAAATCAGGACCGCGAGAAAGCCCGCGGTGATCGCGGACACGGACCAGTCGTTGCCGATCGTGCGGATCGCGCCGGGCGGGGAGTTCGGTTGCATCGTCGTCGGGAAATGCGGCGCGCGGCCGTCGGGCGGAGCCGGGGCGAATGATTGTTGGAAGCCCCGGATGAGCCGCCATTCTGGCCATTGCCGGCCCGGTTGGCAATTCGCCGGCGAAGATCGACGTTGTCGGCTTTTTGTAAGAATTGGCGCGAAAGCGGAGGGATCGCCGGCCGTCACGTACTGATCTGCAGCACCGTGTCGACCACGGCCACCTTCACGCCGCTTCCGGTCGACAGCGACGCCGTGCCTTCGTCGAACGGATGCACGGGCGGGTCGGTCGGCGTCCACGCATGGCGCGCGAGCAACGCGCGATACCCGCCGCGGATCACGAAGCCGCCGCATTTGCGCGCATACGCGTCGCGCCGCATCCGGTATGCACGCGGCAGGTCGTACCACGGCAGCTTCGGCAGGTCGTGATGGACGAGGTGATAGTTGTTGTTCAGGTACAGCAGCCGCATCGCGAAACCGGCTTCGTTGATCGTGATGCGCGCCTTCGGATGCCGCGCGGCGCGGTGCTCGTACAGCGAGCGGATCATCGCGAGCGACAGCGCGGGCCACGTGACGGCCAGCAGGTAGTACCACCACGGCACGCCGATCGCCCATTGCAGCCATGCGAGCAGCGCGATCACGCAGGCGGCGTGCGTCGCCCACATCGGCAGATAGCGGAAGTCGCCGCGCCGGAACGCGGCGAAGGCATCGCCGATGGTCGCCGCGACGGAGAGCGGCGGCCCGACGACGATTCGTCCGATGAAAGTCTTGCGCGCGACCGTCAGCGCACGGCGCCAGCGCGGCAGCCGCGCCCAGCGTTCGCGCGTCACGTAGTTCGTTTCCGGATCGACGCCCGGCACGGTCAAATCTTCGTCGCGATGATGGTCGAGGTGGGTGTCGCGATACAGCGTGTACGGATACCAGACCGTCAGCGGCGGATAGCCGAGCAGCTTGTTGATGAACGCGGAGCGCGTCGGATGGCCGTGCAGCAGTTCGTGCTGCAGCGACATGTGCCATGCGCCGAGCAGGATCAGCGGCGGTGTCGCGGCCGCGAGCGGCAGGCGCCCGTCGCGCACGAGCAGCAGCACGGCGAGCCAGCCGCCGTAGATGACGGCGACCAGCAGCCAGGTCGGCCACTCGGTGCGGGCGGTGAAGCGGGCGTCGAGCGCGGCAATCGCGCGCGCATGATCGACGTCGAAGTATTCGGCCATGGCGTTGAGGCGGGATGGATCGGGCAGTGCGGGGAACGAGCGGTGGAACCGGGGCGCTCGGCCCGGGTGCGCTGGTGTCTCGCGGATCACGGTCGGCCCGCCAGGCATCGCGCAGGGTGCGGCGCCGGCAGGCCCGCCAACGGTAACCGGCGGGCGCGCCATGGCCAACCAATCGATTCGTATTTGCTTATCGGCGGGCGGCCGATAAGCATCGGGGCCGCCGCCGATGCGTAGAATGCCCGCATGAGCCCATCGATCGCCGTACTCCCGATGTACAACGTGACGCCGCGCCACGCCGCCCTGTGGCGTGCGCTGTTGCGCGACGCGCTCGATGCGTTCGCGCAGGCGGGCGGCCCCGCCGACGTCGTGCTGCCCGACGATCCGTTCGACGACCTGCACGCGCTGTGGCGGCGCGACGATCTGCTGCTGTCGCAGACCTGCGGCTATCCGTACCGGATGCTCGGCCTGCGCGACGTCGTGCGCTTGATCGCGACGCCCGCCTTCGACGCGGACGGCTGCGACGGCGCGCGCTACAGCAGCGTGCTGGTCGTGTCGGCGCGTGTGCACGCGGGCGGCGCGACGACGCTCGCCGCATGCCGGGGGCTGCGCGCCGCATTCAACGGCGAGGATTCACACAGCGGGATGAACGCATTCCGGCACGCGGTCGCGCCGCATGCGCATGACGGACGCTTCTTCGGCGCGGTCACGCCGTTCGGCTCGCACGTGAACGTGCTGCGTGCGCTGGCGGCGGGCGAGGCCGATTGCGCGTCGATCGACTGCGTGACGTTTGCCTATGTGCGCGATGCGCTGCCCGATCTGCTGAAGGACATCCGGGTGATCGGCACGACGGCCTCCGCGCCGGGATTGCCGTTCATCGCGTCGCGGGCACTGCCGGAAACGCAGGTCGGCGCATTGCGGGAGGCGCTCGATCGGGCGGTGGCCGCCGACGCGGAACGGGCGCGCGTGCTGCGGCTGAAGGGATTCGAGCGGCTGTCGCCGGCCGACTACGACACGATTGCGCGGCTCGCGGAGGACGCGGCCGCGCACGGCTATCCGGAACTGGCGTGAAGCGCGGGGCGGCGCGCGGCATGGCGCGCCGCGTCGCGCGTCATGCGTCGTCTTCGTCCATCAACCGGACCTTGACCCGCTTGCCCTTGATCTTCCCCGCATTGAGCTTGCGCAACGCGTCGCGCGCAACGCCGCGCTCGATCGCGACATAGGTCGAGAACTCGGTCACGTTGATCTTGCCGATCTGCTTGCCGTCGAACCCGGCGTCGCCGGTCAGCGCGCCGAGCACGTCGCCCGGGCGGATCTTGTCCTTGCGCCCGCCGAGGATCTGCAGCGTTTCCATCGGCGGCAGCAGCACGCTGTCGTCCGCCGGCTTCAGTTCCGCGAGCGGATGCCATTCGACGTCGCGCTTCTGCGCCTGTTCGATCGCGCCGACGCGGCCCATCTCGTCCATGCTCGCGAGGCTCAGCGCCCAGCCTTGCTGATCCGCGCGGCCGGTGCGGCCGATGCGGTGCACATGCACTTCGGGGTCGGGCGTCACGTCGACGTTGATCACTGCTTCGAGCTGCGCGATGTCGAGCCCGCGCGCCGCGACGTCGGTCGCCACCAGCACCGAGCAGCTGCGGTTCGCGAACTGGATCAGCACCTGGTCGCGCTCACGCTGGTCGAGCTCGCCGTGCAGCGCCAGCGCGTGGAAACCCTGCGCATGCAGCACGTCGAGCAGGTCGCGGCACTGCTGCTTCGTATTGCAGAACGCGATCGTGCTCACCGGCCGGTAGTGGTTCAGCAGCTGGCCGACCGCGTGCAGCCGCTCGTTCTCGGTCACCTCGTAGAAGCGCTGGCGGATCTTGCTGTCGTCGTGGCGCTCCTCGAGCTTGACTTCCTTCGGGTTGCGCAGGAACTGCTGGCTCAGCTTCGCGATGCCGTCCGGATAGGTCGCGGAGAACAGCAGCGTCTGGCGCGTGGTCGGGCACATCCGCGCGACCTTCGCGATGTCGTCGAAGAAGCCCATGTCGAGCATCCGGTCGGCTTCGTCGAGCACCAGCGTGTTCAGCGCGTCGAGCTTCAGGTTGCCGCGGTCGAGGTGATCCATGATGCGGCCGGGCGTGCCGACGACGATGTGCGCGCCGTGTTCGAGGCTTTGCGCCTGCGGGCGCATCGGCGTGCCGCCGCACAGCGTCAGCACCTTCACGTTTTCTTCGGCACGTGCGAGGCGGCGCACTTCCTGCGCGACCTGGTCGGCCAGCTCGCGCGTCGGGCACAGGATCATCGCCTGCACGTCGAAGCGGCGCGCGTCGAGGCGCGCGAGCAGCGCGAGCGAGAACGCGGCGGTCTTGCCGCTCCCCGTCTTCGCCTGGGCGATCAGGTCCTGGCCGGCCAGCGCGACCGGCAGGCTCGCGGCCTGGATCGGCGTCATGTCGACATAGCCGAGCTGCGCGAGGTTCGCGAGCGTGGCGGGCGTCAGTGGCAGCGCGCTGAAGGGCGTGGGCGTCGATTGGGTCATGTCAGGACAGGTCTCCGAGGTAGGGGCGGCCTTCCATCTGCTCGTAGACGACGTTGCCTTCGTCGTCCTCGAAGCGTTCGAGGTAGTTGCGCGCGCCGCACAGCGGGCAGCGGAACAGCAGCCCCTGGCCTTCGTCCTTGATGACGACGTCGGACTGCTCCCACTGCGTGCCGCAGCTCTGGTTTCTGCAGATAAACACGGTCTTTCTCCAGCTGAATTCGGTTGATGGCGCGCCCGGGCGGGCGCGGCAACGGCGGGCGGCGCTCGCGCGGCTCAGGCGCGGGCCGCACCGGCGGTGGCTCGGGTTGTGTCGATGCGGATGATGGATCGGGCGGCGACGGGGTCGCGCGTGCCGCAATTCTAGCGGATGCGGGGGCGTCCGCCCGGCGCGCGCCAAGAAAAACGGCCGCCCCGGAGGGCGGCCGTGCGGCGTGGCGAAACGGGGCCGGGCGCGTTACAGCGCCATGTCGGCCGACGCCTTCGCCGGGCGGGCCGGCGCGTTGCCGGCCGGCTGCGACGGCACGCCGAGGTCGATCTTCGGCGGCGGCGACAGCTGCAGCACGTCGCTCGTGTAGGTCCATTCCTCGACGACCTTCGCCGGGCTGTCGTTCAGCTTCGTGCCGTAGCTCGGCACGATCTGGCGGATCTTCTGCTGCCACTCGGGCGTCGCGACCTTGTCCTTGAACACCTTCTTCATCAGGTTCAGCATGATCGGCGCGGCCGTCGACGCGCCCGGCGATGCGCCGAGCAGGCCCGCGATGCTGCCGTCCTGCGACGCGACGATCTCGGTGCCGAGCTTCAGCACGCCGCCCTTGACCGGGTCGCGCTTGATGATCTGCACGCGCTGGCCGGCCTGCCACAGGCGCCAGTCTTCCTTCTTCGCGTTCGGGAAGTATTCCTTCAGCGCGTTGAAGCGATCGTCGTCCGACAGCATCAGCTGGCCGGCGAGGTACTGGACCAGCGGGAATTCGTCGACGCCCACCCGCATCATCGGCGCGACGTTGTGCAGGTTGGTGCTCTTCGCGAGGTCGAAGTACGAGCCGTTCTTCAGGAACTTGGTCGAGAACGTCGCGAACGGCCCGAACAGGATGATCTTCTTGCCGTCGATGATCCGCGTGTCGAGGTGCGGCACCGACATCGGCGGCGAGCCGACCGACGCCTTGCCGTAGGCCTTCGCGAGGTGCTGCTTCACGACCTCGGGGTTGTCGGTCACGAGGAACGAGCCGCCGACCGGGAACGCGCCGTAGTCCTTCGCCTCGGGGATGCCCGACGCCTGCAGCAGGTGCAGTGCACCGCCGCCCGCGCCGATGAACACGAACTTCGCGTCGACGGCTTGCGGCGGTTCATCCGAGTGCAGCTTGACCCACGACACGTGCCACGTGCCGTCGGCATTGCGCGTGATCTCGCGCACTTCGCTCGACAGCGACAGCGTGAAGTTCGGCTGCGTCTTCAGGTAGCCGACGAACTGGCGCGTGATCTCGCCGAAGTTCACGTCGGTGCCGATCGGCGTCCACGTCGCCGCGACCTTCTGGTTGCGGTCGCGGCCTTCCATCATCAGCGGTACCCACTGCTTGATCTGGTCGTAGTCTTCCGAATACTGCATCCCGCGGAACAGCGGGCTCGCCTGCAGTGCCTCGTAGCGCTTCTTCAGGAAGCGCACGTTGTCGTCGCCCCACACGAAGCTCATGTGCGGCGTCGAGTTGATGAACGAGTGCGGGTTCTTCAGCACGCCCTGCTTGACCTGCCACGCCCAGAACTGGCGCGAGATCTGGAACGACTCGTTGATCTCGATCGCCTTCGAGATGTCGATCTTGCCGTCCGCCTTCTCCGGCGTGTAGTTCAGTTCGGCGAGCGCCGAGTGGCCGGTGCCGGCGTTGTTCCAGCCGTTCGAGCTTTCCAGCGCGACGCCGTCGAGGCGTTCGACCATCGTCATCGACCAGTCGGGCTGGAGTTCGTGCAGCCAGACGCCGAGCGTCGAGCTCATGATGCCGCCGCCCACCAGCAGGACGTCGACCTTCTTCGTATCGGCGGCGTGCGCGGACGACGTCGCGACGCACAGCGCGAGCGCCGACAGTATTACCCGTAACGTTTTGATCACAGCAGATCCCTTTTTCAACTTGGATACATCGGTTTGCCATGCCGCCCGGCGCGCGGTTCCGTTGCGCCGGCATGCGGATCCGGAGATCCGGATCGCGAATCCGGAATTCCGGATCGACGCGATGCGCCGTTGCATTTGCGCACGCGCAGCCGTTCGGAAGGACACCTTCGGATCGGCTTCCCGCGGGCAGGCAATCGCAGCATCGCGAGGGTGCGCAACGTGCCCGGGCCCTTGTGGCAAGCCTCGGCGGAACGCGCTTCAGGCTGCGTGGAAAGGCGCCGCGCGCGATGCGTTTTTGCGGGGGCGGGGTGGCAAGGGGCGCGTAATATAACCGAACTCGGACAACGTGTCGCAGACGACGAATGCCCCTGTTTTCGTGGGGTTTTTTGCGTGTCCGGGTTTCCGGAATGACGGTGCGCGAGGCGGGAAAACCGGCGGGGTCGGAAGCGCGAAATGCGGGCGACGGACACGCGGTGCGCCACGCGGGTACGTCATCGGGCCGCGGCGTTGCACCGCGCCCCGTTCACGTCGAATCACTTCACTTCGCTTCGCCGTTCCGGCAGAACTGCGCGTAGGCCGGTGCCGAATTCGCGAAGCCATGTGCCTTCGCGAGTTCCCACGGACGCTCGCACTGCTGCGTATGCTCGCACCATGCGTAGCCGGCCGAGCCGATGCAGCCGTGTGCGTCGCGATCGCCGCCGACGGTCGGCGGGGCCGCTTGCGCGGAGGGACCGGCCGGCGCCGATGCACTGGCCGGCGCGGACGATTGCGCGGCACAGGCGCTCAATGCGAATGCGCAGGCGATCGCGGCGGCCAACGACGCGGCGGGAAGGTAACGTTTCATCGGGTAGCGCTCCATGGGTGACGATCGGTGGCGGATGCCCGCGGACGGGCGCATGGACGCGTGATCGATCACGCGTCCGGCACCGGCACGCGCGACGAGAACTTCACCTCGCGCAACGCGAGGCTCGACTGGATCGACGATACGCCGACCTGCTTTCGCAGCACGCGCTCGACGAATTCCGCATACGCGTCGAGATCGGCCGCGACGACCTGCAGCAGGTAGTCGGCGGCGCCGGTGATCTTGTGGCACGACGTGACTTCGTCGTGACGCCGCATCACCTCCTCGAAGTGATCCGAATCCTGATCCGAGTGCATGTTGAACGTGACCTGCACGAACGCGAACACGTTCATGCCGAGCGCGCGGCGGTCGAGGTTCGCCTGGTAGCCGGTGATCACGTGCTCGTCCTCGAGCCGCTTGCGGCGGCGCCAGCACGGCGTGACGCTCAGCGACAGCTTCTCGCCGAGCGTCGCGTTCGACAGCGCGCCGTCTTCCTGCAGCAGGCGGAGCATTGCGCGGTCGACACCGTCCAGTTCAACCGAAGCGCGATTTTTGCTCATATCCGGTGTCTCGTAGACAGATTTCTCAAAATTGTACGAAACGAAGAAGCGAAAAGCAAAGTTATTGCCGGCCGGCGTCAATAGACTGTTACCACCCCATTCCCCTGGTCATCACGGCAACGGTCAATCATGCTCACGGTCTACAGCAGCGATCACCACCTGCATCGCGGCGTCGAACTGAAGGACGGCGCGATAACCGAGTCGTTCGAAAACCCGCTTCGCGCCGAAACGGTGCTCGCGCAGGTCCGCACGGAGGGCCTCGGCGACGTGATCGCGCCGCGTGCGTTCGACCGCGCAAGCTACGCCGGCGCGCACAGCGCGCGCTACGTCGATTTCCTCGCCGGCGCGTGGGACGAATGGACGGCGACCGGCCGCACCTGCCAGGCGCTGCCGCTCGTGTGGCCGGTGCGCGCGATGCCGGCGTCGGCCGCGCTGCCCGATTTCATCGACGGCAAGCTCGGCTTCTTCGCGATGGATGCCGGCGCGCCGATCAACGCGGGCACGTGGGACGCGGTGAGCGCGAGCGCGAACTCGGCGCTCACCGGTGCCGACCTGCTGTCGGGCGGCGGCGCGCGCGCGGCGTTCGCGCTGTGCCGCCCGCCCGGCCATCACGCGGGCCGCGAGTACATGGGCGGCTACTGCTACCTGAACAACGCGGCGATCGCGGCACAGCACGGCATCGCGAGCGGTGCCGCGCGCGTCGCGGTGCTCGACGTCGATTTCCACCACGGCAACGGCACGCAGGACATCTTCTACACGCGGCCGGACGTGCTGTTCGCGTCGCTGCACGGCGAGCCGTCGGTGTCGTACCCGTACTTCTCCGGCTATCCGGACGAGCGCGGCGAGGGGGCGGGAGCAGGCTTCAACCTGAACCTGCCACTGCCGAAGGGCACGCAGTGGGACACCTACTCGGCGGCGCTTGGCCACGCCGCGGCGGCGATCGCGCGGCACGCGCCCGACCTGCTCGTCGTGTCGCTCGGCGTCGACACGTTCGAGCACGACCCGATCAGCCATTTCAAGCTGCGCTCGCCCGACTTCCTGCGGATCGGCGAGGCGCTCGCGCGCCTGAACCTGCCGACGCTGTTCGTGATGGAAGGCGGCTACATGGTCGACGAGATCGGCATCAACGCGGTGAACGTCCTGCTGGGATTCGAAGGGCGCGCGTGAGCGCATGCGCGGCCTTCGACGAACGACGGATCCGGACACGAACGAAGCGTGATTAAGGAGGAGACAGGCATGAACCGGCATCACAAGACGGCACTCGCCACCGCGGCCGCACTGACGTGCGCGCTGGCTGCATGGCCCGCGCATGCGGACGACATCGTGCGCATCGGGCACGTCGCGCCGCTGACCGGCGCGATCGCGCATCTCGGCAAGGACAGCGAGAACGGCGCGCGGCTCGCGGTCGAGGAAATCAACGCGAAGGGCCTGACGATCGGCGGCCGGAAAGTCACGCTGCAACTCGACGCGCAGGACGACGCGGGCGATCCGCGCACCGCGACGCAGGTCGCGCAGCGGCTCGTCGACGACAGGGTCGTCGGCGTCGTCGGCCATCACAACTCGGGCACGTCGATCCCGGCGTCGCGCGTGTATCGCGACGGCGGCATCGTGCAGATCTCGCAGGCCGCGACCAATCCGACGTACACGCAGCAGGGGTTCAAGACGACCTATCGCGTCGTCGCGACCGACGCGCAGCAGGGGCCGGCGCTCGCGATGTACGCGGCGAAGCACCTGGGCATCAAGACGGTCGCCGTGGTCGACGATGCGACCGCGTACGGGCAGGGCCTCGCGACCGAGTTCGAGAAGGCCGCGCAATCGGCCGGGATGAAGGTCGTGTCGCGCGACGCGACCAACGACAAGGCGATCGATTTCCGCGCGATCCTCACGAAGATCAAGGGCGAGAACCCGGACGCGATCATGTACGGCGGAATGGATGCGACGGGCGGCCCGCTCGCGAAGCAGGCACGCCAGCTCGGCCTGCGCGCGAAGCTCCTCGCCGGCGACGGCGTGTGCTCGACCGACCTGCCGAAGCTCGCGGGCCCGGCGTCGGACAACGTCGTGTGCTCCGAAGCCGGCATCGCGCTCGAGAAGATGCCGGGCGGCGCGGCATTCGCGAAACGCTACGAAGCGCGCTATCACCAGCCGATGCAGGTGTATGCGCCGTTCTCGTACGACGCGGTGTACATCATCGTCGACGCGATGAAGCGCGCGAATTCGACGAACCCGGCGAAGGTGCTGGCCGCGATGCCGGCCACCGACTATCGCGGCGTGATCGGCGAGACGAGCTTCACGCCGCAGGGCGACCTGAAGCACGGCGCGATCTCGGTGTTCACGTACAGGGGCGGCAAGAAGGCGCTGCTCGACATCGTGAAGATGTGACGCGGTGCGCGCCGGTATCGCGCGCCCGTCGCACGCGCGGACCTCAGGCCGCGATATCGGCGAACACGTCGTGGTCGATCACGACGGGCACGAGGCGCGGCTGCCGCAGCCAGTCGAACGCGAGTTCGACGACGAGCGGTGTCGGCCGGCTGCAATGCAGCGACCCGACGGACGCGCGGTCGATCCACGCGCAATGCGCGATCTCGCTCATCGGGCGCGCGATCGCATCCGGATCGATCTCGGCGAGAAACACGTGGTGCACCTTGTGCGCGCCTGCGATCCGGAACAGATAGCGGGCATTGCCGCACGCGAGCCCGGTTTCCTCGAGCAGTTCGCGGCGCGCGGCGTCGCGCAACGATTCGCCGGGCCGCGGCGTGCCGCCGGGCAGTACCCAGCGGGCATTCAACCGGGCGACCAGCAGGATCCGGTCGCCGCGTCGGCACAGCACGGTGGCGCGTTCTTTCATGCGGGTTTCCCGATTGAATGCCCGTGTGTCGAATCGACGGGCAAAAAAACGCCGCTCGGCAAGAGCGGCGAAGAACGGAGATGGATACTGGCGTGTGCCGGACGGGATGACCGCTTCATCCGGCACGCTCATTGTGGCGAGCGTCGCACGCGCAGTGAATCAGACAAGTCTGATTTGAGCGCGGCCAGCGGGCGCATCGCTCCGGAGCGATGTCCCCGCCGCTTACACCCGCTGCGCGCGTGCGCCGTCCGTGCGGCGTTCGGCGTCGTGCACGATGTGCAGTTCACGCGTGCGGATCGGCAGCGCGCAGTCCGCGTCGGCGAGCGTCTTGCGCACCTGGCGTGCGAGGCGCCAGCGCATCGCCCAGAACGTGTCGGTATGGGTCCACACGCGCAGGTTCGCGACGGCCGTGCTGTCGTCGAAGCGCATCACCATCACGTCGGGCGCGGGATCCTGCAGCGCGTCGGGATCGGCCGCGGCCAGCGCGCGCAGCGCGTCGAGCGCGCGATCGATATCGTCGTGTACCGACACGTCCACTTCGAGATCGAGGCGGCGCGTCGGGTTGCGCGTGTAGTTGCGGATCGCGCTGCCCCACAGCGCGCTGTTCGGCACGTATTCGCAGATGCCGTCCGGCTTCGTCAACCGCGTCATGAAGAGCCCGACCTCGTCGACGGTGCCCGCGACGCCGGTGCCGCCGTCGATGTAGTCGCCCACCTTGAACGGCCGCAGCAGCAACAGCATGATGCCCGCCGCGATGTTCTGCATCGTGCCCTGCAGCGCGAGCCCGATCGCGAGGCCGGCGGCCCCGAGTACCGCGATGAGGCTCGCGGTCTCGATGCCGAGCTGCGACAGCGCGCCGACGATCGCGACGATGCGGATGCCCCAGACGGCGACGTCGCAGAGGATCGGCCGCAGCGTGTCGTCGACGCGTTCCTTGTTCGCGAGCAGCCGGTTCAGCCAGCGGCCGATGCGTTTGGACAGCCACCAGCCGGCGACGAGCAGCGCCAGGCCGGCGCAGAGCCGGAGGGAGAGCGTGGACAACGCGTTCCACAGGAACGTCCAGCGTTCCGGATGAAATTGATCGAGAAACATGACGGGATTCCGGGTTGAAGACAGGGGCGCGGTATATCGTGCGCAGGCAGCCTTCGACTCTACCCGGCGCACGGCGGTTCGCGCGATTGCACGGGGTCGGACGGTGGAAACGCAATTTCGTTCGTGTACTAAACGGCATTTTCCAAAAATAAGATTGGTCCTATTTAGCCGAAGTGGGTACGCCGATACACTCGGTTTCAAGTTGCCGGGCCGCGCCGATCATGGTTCGTGATGCCCGGTTTTTCCGTGTTTTTTCCCGATTTTTCATTGATAGCGAGTGACGACGTCATGCGGTTAGACCTGCGTTCCCGTCTCGCACGCGAACAAGGTCGACCCGCCGAGCGCGGCCTCCGATGTTTTCCGACGCTCCGCGCGCTGATGCGCGGTGTCGCCGCGGCGGCCTGCGTGGCCGGCGCGCACGGGTCGGCGGCGCAAGCGGTGCACGATGCCGCCTTCGCACCGGCGACCGCGGAATCCAGCGACCTTGCCGGCGTGCCTTTTTTCAGTTCCGCCCGAACGACGTGGGGCGGTTTGCGCGCGTCGGTCGTGCCGCTCGACGTCGCGTACGCATCGTACGCGTTGCACGGGCCGCCGGCCGCCGAGCGCGACGGCCCCGTTGCCCGCTTCGGTGCATGCGTGGCTTACCGCGTGCTGTGCGAGGCGGCACGCGGCGCGGTCGAACGCAGTTATGCAGCGCGGTTCGATTACGGCCTTGCGTCGCCGTTGCCCGCGCTGGATCCGCCATCGGTGCCCGGGCGTCCCGCCGTCGATCTCGCATCGGCCGAGGCGTTCACGCTCGCGCCGCCCAGCCGCGGCACCCGTGCCGGCGCGATCACCGGCACCTTGCGGGCGTCGCTGGCGCGCGCCGAACTGCCGGCCGGCGTCGCCGCGCAGATCACCCGCTTGCTGGCCGGACGCGTCGATCCGACGCAGCGTGGTGCGGCCGGCGACACCTTCCGCGTCGCATTCGAATCCGACGGCAGGGCGAAGCAGCCGGGCCGTGCACGCGTGACGGCGCTCGATATCCGCTTTCGCGGGCAGCGGGTCGCGGCCGTATGGTTCGTGCCCGATGCGCGCGCGCCCGGCGCGTATTACGACCTCGACGGCATGCCGCTCGCTGGTTCGCGGTTTGCCATGCCGGTCGCCGCGACGCGAATCAGCTCGCATTTCGGTGCGCGCGTGCATCCGGTGAGCGGCGCGCGTCACGTGCATTCCGGCGTCGATCTCGCGGCGCCGGCCGGGCGCGCGGTGCATGCGTCGGAGCGCGGCGTCGTGACGTTCATCGGCACCGAGCCGCGCGGTTACGGCAAGTACGTGGTGATCCGTCATGACGGCGGTTATGCGTCGTACTACGCGCACCTGTCGGCGTTCGACCCGGCGTTGCGAACCGGCATGCGGGTCGTGCGCGGCCAGCGCGTCGGTGCGGTCGGCAGCACGGGGACGGCCACCGGCCCGCATCTGCACTTCGAGGTGCGCAGGCATGCCCGCCTTGTCGATCCGATCGCGCTGGTGCAGGCGGCCAAAGCGGCGAAGCTCAAGGGGGAGCAACGCGTGGCGTTCCGCCGCGTGGCGCGCGATGCGCGCACGCAACTGGCGTTGGCGGCGCTGGCGCAGCCGGTGGCAATGTCGAAGGTCGATGCGCCGCGGGCGGGTTGACCGCCAGCCTCCGAAGTCCGTCGATGCCGGTCGCAATGACCGGCATCGTTGCGTGGGCCAACCGGTGCTCCGTCGCCACCGAATGTGCGCGTCGCCGGCGCTCGTACGGCAGGACGGGGCCTACGTCCGTCCGGTGCTTTCAGCCCAGTCCGATGTACCCGTCTTCGTCCCGTCGCTAAGATTTTCGTATGCAACGCGCATGGCGATTTCCGCTGGTGATCGTCGCTGTCGCGTTCGCGCGTCAATCGGCTCGATCGCGCGCGCCGGATGGTGTCCGCAGGCGTGTCGACGCTTCATGTGTCGACGGCCGCGGCGCGGAATGCGCGACGACACAACGGGATGAAAAACCATCTATGTCAAAACTTGACCTCACATCGAAACGCACCTGGAGCGCACTGGCGGCGATCGCGGTCGTGGCCGGCGCACTGACGTCCGCGCTCGCGTGGGCGGCGGGCTGGATCGGATCGCGCACGACGAGCGCATCGCTGGTGTCCGAGACGCCGCAGCCGTTTCCGCCGGGCTTTCGCCGCGCGCACGGCAAGGGCATCTGTTTCGCCGGCACCTTTCGTCCCGACGGCGCGGCGGTGCCGTTGTCGACTGCGCGCGTCTTCACGCAGGCGGATATTCCCGTCGTCGGGCGGCTCTCGATCGGGACCGGCAGTCCGCATGCGGCGGACAGTTCCACGACGACGCTGAGCATGGCCCTGCTGCTGACGACCGACGACAAGCAGCAATGGCGGATGGCCATGAACAACCAGCCGTACTTCGCGACACACGAACCGGAAGGTTTTCTGGCGATGCAGCGGGCAACGGCTCCCGATCCGGCCACCGGCCAACCCGACCCGGAGCGGGTAGCCGCTTTTCTGAAGGCGTACCCGGAGGCAGGGAAGTTCATGAAATGGGCGGCACGGGAACCGGCGCCGGGCAGCTTCGCCGGCGCGACGTTCCATAGCGTCAACGCCTTTTATCTCGTGGCCGCCGACGGGCACCGGCAAGCGGTGCGCTGGATGATGCGCCCGCATGATCCGTTCGTGCCCTTGAGCGATGTTCAACGGCGGAAGGCCGACCACGACTTCCTGTTCGAAGGCGTGCGCGCGCGGCTCGCGCAGAAGCCGCTCTATTGGGACTACGTACTGCAGCTCGCGCAGCCCGGCGATGCCGTGGACGACGCATCGCAGCCGTGGCCGGCCGATCGCAAGCAGATCGTCGCCGGCACGCTGGAAATGACGGGCGTCGTCGAGCAGGCGGAGGGCGCCTGCCGGGACATCAACTTCGATCCTTCGATCGTGCCTGCGGGCGTCGAGGTGTCGAACGATCCGATCCTGAATGCGCGTTCGGGCGCATACGCGCATTCGTTCAATCGCCGCGAGCGGGAAATCGGCTACGGCAACGCGACCGAGGCGGTCGGCAAGCAGGAGGTCAAATGAGTACGCAAAAGCGCGCGAGCGGCGGCGCGCCGCGCCATTTCAATGCGCTGGCGAGAGGTCTGCACTGGTTGATGGCCGCGATGATCCTGGCCATGCTGTTCATCGGTGCGGGCATGATGACGTCGTTGCATCATCGAATCTGGCTGATCGACCTGCATCGGCCGCTGGGTATCGCAATCCTCGTGCTCGCGCTGCTGCGCGTCGCGAACCGGTTGCACAGCCGGCCGCCCGCACTGCCCGAGAATCTCCCGCATTGGCAGAGGCTGGCCGCGAAGGCATCGCACTGGATGTTGTATGCGCTGATGCTGGCGCTTCCACTGATCGGGTGGGCGCTGCTGTCGGCGGGCGGTTTCCCGATCGTCCTGTTCAAGGGCGTCAACCTGCCGGCGATCGTGCCGGCCAGTCCGACCCTCTTCGCATGGCTGCGCGATGCGCATGGCCTGTTGGCGCGACTGCTGTTCGTCGTCGTCGTGGGCCATCTGTCGGCTGCCCTGGTTCATGCGTGGATCTACCGGGACGGCGTTTTCTCGAGCATGGCACGAGGCGAGCGCCGACGCGGATAAGCGGCCCAGTGTCTGACTGTCGCCGGAGCCTGTCGAATGACGGCTCCGGCGACAGTCGTCCGGCAAGCTGGAATACGTATCGGCCGGTTCGACAATCGAATCGGCGAGCGGGTGTACCGGATGCGGGTCGTCCGCATCGTGCAGAGCAGCATCGTCGAGCGGCATATCGCCAATGCATGGCCAACGAATGGCGGCATTGCGTCAGTATTTCCGAATCGCCCGAAATCCGTCATCCGCACTTTCAGCGTTTTCGTCCAAACCGGCAAATTCAACCGGTTTCCCCGCCGCGCGGCCGCCGCGCCGTCGCGCAAAGGGTTGCTGCAAAGCAGCAGCCCAGCCCGTTTCGCTTGTTTCCCAATCCGAAATGAATCGCCGCGTGATTGCCGATATCACGCAATCGCATCTTGCGATTATTTCGAGGCAGGTGATATAACCCGTTTCACGCACCGATTTGCAGCAATAACGTCACCAATAAATGCGAGCGGAAAAATGAAAAGAAAGGCGCGGAATCTGGGTTTGGGTGGAGTGGCGATCCTGACCGGCGCAATGCCGGTCGGTACGTATGCGACATGCTCGGCCACCGCGCCGGGCAGCGGCACGACCGTCACGTGTACCGGCGCGAACGCGCCGTCGGTCGTGGCCACGGCCGGCAGCACCAACGTGACGATCAACCTCGATTCGACGGTGACGGGCAGCTACGTGCTGTCGTCCGTGCCGACACCGTTCTCCGTCGACACGTCGAGCACGGTCACCAACAACGGCAACCTGTCGATGTCCGGCAACGGCACGGGCGTCGCGAACCGCGGCGCGGTGCTGCTCGGCGTGAACAACGGCAATACGCTCACCAACGGCGCGGCCGGCGTGATCGCGACGACCGGTCAGTACAACGACGGGATGGCCGCGAACGGCAACAACAACACGCTCGTCAACAACGGCACGATCACGACCACCGGCAACAACGCGTACGGGATGACGGCCGCGTGGGGGCAGAGCAATCCGGGCGCGGCGGGCAACCAGATCGTCAATACGGGCACCGTGACGACGTCCGGCAACAACGCGCGTGCGGCGTCGCTGCTCGGCGGCAACGGCACGATCACCAACAGCGGCACGCTGACGTCGAACGGCCGCGATGCGCCGGCCGTCTACATGCAGGGCAACAACGACACGCTGGTCAACAGCGGCACGATCCAGACGACCGGTACCGCGACGAGCGGCGGCAGCGTCGACGCCGTCGTATCGAACACGCTCGGCAGTGCGTTCACGGCGACGATCACGAACCAGGCCGGCGGCAGGATCATCAGCAACAACGGGATCGGCGTGCGGTCGACCAACGGCGCGACCGCCATTACCAACGCGGGGCTGATCCAGGGCGGCGGCGGTACCGCGATCCAGGGCGGCAACGGCAACGTGACGCTGATCCTGCAGACGGGCTCGCAGATCGTCGGCACGGCGAACGGCGGCGCCGGCGCCAACACGGTGACGCTGCAGGGCACGGGCACCGCGTCGAACGCGTTCACGAACTTCCAGAGCCTGACGATGGCCGGCACCGACTGGACGTGGGCCGGCACCGGCACGTTCTCGACCGCGCTGGTGCAGAGCGGCACGCTGAACCTGACCGGCACGCTCGGCACGACGACGGCGTCGGTCGTCGCGGCCGTCAACGCGGGCGCGACGCTGCAGGCGAATGCGTCGAACCTGCCGCTGTCCGTCACCGACAACGGGCTCGTGCGCTTCCAGCAGGACAGCCCCGGCACGTACACGGGTACGATCGGCGGCTCGGGCGCGGTGGAGAAAACCGGTGCGGGGACGCTGACGGTCACGCCTTCTTCTGCCGGCGGCAACACGTACTCGGGCGGCACGACGATTATGCAGGGCACGCTGTCGGTCGCGGCGGACAACGCGCTCGGTGCGGCGTCGGGAGGCTTGACGTTCAACGGCGGCACATTGCAGCTTGGTAGCTCGTTCAACCTGTCGTCGAGCCGTATGGTGTCGATCACGCCCGGGGGCACCGGCACGATCGATACGCAGGGCTTCAACACGACACTGACGCAGAACTTCACAGGTAATGGCTCCCTGACGAAGCTGGGCAGCGGCACGTTGACGCTGAACGGCCCCAGCAATGTCACAGGTTTCACCCAAATCAAGGCGGGAACGCTGGTGCTTGGCGATGGACTGGGTGGACCTGCCACGATGACTGGTGGCGGCGGGGCGAGGATCGAGCCCGGTGCAACATTCGGCGGTTACGGCAGTGTGGCGGGCGACGTAGTGAACTATGGCACGGTTGCCGTCGCGAACGCATTGACCGGCCTCGCGAGCGGCCGCAACGGCAACCTGGAGATCAAGGGGCTGCTGACGAACGCGGGGCTCTTGCAACTGGGTGGCGCCGGCGTTGGCAACACGCTGACGATCGTCGGTGGCGGCTACATCGGGCAGAACGGGACGGTTGCGCTGAATACTTATCTGGCCGGGGATGGCGCTGCATCGGATCGGCTGATTGTCGGCACAGGCGGTGTCAGCGGCTCGTCGATGCTGAAGGTGACGAACGTGGGCGGCCCCGGCGCGCAGACAACGGGCGACGGCATCCAGGTCGTGCAGCTGAACAATGGCGGGACGTCTGGCGCGGGCGCGTTCTCGCTGTCGGGCGGCACGGTGAGCGCGGGCGCGTATTCGTATTTCCTCGCGAAGGGCGGCACGGCGAACGGCACCGGCGACAACTGGTACCTGCGCAACACGGTACCGCCCAAACCGCAGCCGCCGGTGGTCGAGCCCGGCCAGCCGACGCCGCCGACCGAACCGCCGGTCACGCCGGCCGAAGGCACGCCGGGATCGATCGTTGAAGCTGTCGACAATGCAGGCACCGGCGGTAACCCGGAACCGATCTACCGTCCCGAAGTGCCGCTGTACGCGGAAGCGCCGGCCGTCGCGCGCCAGCTCGGCCTGCTGCAGATCGACACGTTCCATGACCGGCAGGGCGAACAGGGCTTGCTGGCCGAGAACGGTTCGGTGCCCGCGTCATGGGCACGCATGTGGGGCGGCAAGAGCGACATCAAGCAGAAGGGCGACGTGACGCCGTCGTTCGACGGCACGGTGTGGGGGATGCAGGTCGGCCAGGATCTCTACGCCGATACGACTGCCGGTGGCCATCGCAATCACTACGGCTTCTTCCTCGGCTTCTCGCGCGCGGTCGGTGACGTGAACGGTTTTGCTCTCGCACAGCAGGACATGGGCGTCGGCTCGCTGCAGGTCAATGCGTACAACCTCGGCGGTTACTGGACGCATATCGGCCCGGGCGGCTGGTATACGGATGCGGTCGTGATGGGCAGTGCACTCACGGTGCGCACGCATTCGAACGACAACGTGAGCGGCTCGACGAACGGCAACGCGTTCACGGGTTCGGTCGAAGCGGGTTTCCCGATCGCGCTCGGTTACGGGCTGACGCTGGAGCCGCAGGCGCAACTGGTGTGGCAGTACCTGTCGCTGGACAAATTCAACGACGGCGTGTCGGATGTCACGTGGAACAACGGCAACACATTCCTCGGCCGGATCGGCGCTCGCCTGCAATACGCGTTCGATTCGAACGGCGTGAGCTGGAAGCCATACCTGCGCGTGAACGTGCTGCGTTCGTTCGGCAGCGACGACAAGACGACATTCGGCGGTTCGACGACGATCGGAACGCAGGTCGGGCAGACGGCCGGTCAGGTCGGTGCGGGGCTGGTCGCGCAACTGACGAAGCGCGGCAGCGTGTATGCGACGGTCAGCTATCTGACGAACCTGGGCGGCGAGCACCAGCGCACGATCACGGGGAATGCGGGTGTGCGGTGGGCGTGGTGAGGGCGCGCCGTGGCAGCGATTCGGCTGCGGCGCGGGCAATCGATGCTCGCATGGAGCATGCGTATCGCAACTAGCAGCAATGCAGCATTTGAAGCTCGTTGCAGCGAGCCCGATCCGGAGAGGCGATGCGTTTGCGATCGTGAAGTTCGACGAGAAGTGCCCGATGGTCGTGCCGACCTTCGATGCCGCGAAGAAAGTGGTGTGTCAGCGACTTGGAGCGCGGGCGCCGCAGCACGTGATAACGGCGCTGATCGACGAGCTGGCCGCGCAGACGATGATTAAGCAGTAAGCGTGTGCGAGCCGGTCACGCCGCTGCCATTGTCGATGACGGCGGATTTTTTCAGAGTACGTGCAACGCAAGAATTAGATCGTTTAGCTAACTGACGAATCGCGAGGAGGTCGCCTTAGAGTCCGAAGGAAGCGTGTAGAGACGCTTTGACATACCGAAGCCAGATACCCGGCTCACCTGGCCTGACGAGCGTGACCTGATCGGGGCTCGTGACCGGCAACGGGCACGTCGCGTTGTCGCGGGAGTCTCAATACATGCGGGTGGTCACGTGTACGTGGCGCGTTGACCGGAAGGACTCGACAGCTTGATGAGAATTAGCAAATTTGCTAACATTGCGATGAAGAAGTGGACGATCCTGTACTACGACGAACGAGTAAAACGTGATGTGTTCGCTTTGCCCAAGGGCATTCTGGCTGGCTACCTCCGACTGATCGAGACGATGGAAGAATACGGTGCGGATCTACGGATGCCGCATTCGCGCGCGATGGGGGAAGGATTGTTTGAGTTGCGCCCGCGAGGTCGCGAGGGCATCGGGCGCGTGTTCTATTGCATGCAGGTGGGGTATGACCTCGTCGTCCTGCATTCCTTCGTCAAGAAGACCCAGGAAACATCCGGCGACGAGTTGCGAATCGCCCGCCGGCGAATGAAGGAGGTACGTAACAATGGCTAAGGCCCGCCACGCGCATGCAAGCGAGGAGCGGTATGCACCGGTCCGACACACTGCCGAAGACACCGCGCGTCTACTTACCGATCCGGCGATCAAGGCGGAGTACGATGCGCTGGAAGAGGAGTTCACCGCGCTTCGTGCGTTGCTCGACGCGCGTAAAGACGCGGGCCTGACTCAGGCTCAGGTCGCCGAACGAATGGGCACTACGACATCGGCCGTATCCAGGCTCGAAGCTTCGTTTTCGAGCGAGAAGCACTCGCCGTCGTTTGCGACGCTGCGCAAGTACGCCGCAGCGTGCGGCAAGAAGCTCGTCATTTCGTTCGCTTGAACACGCCGGCGTCAGGCGCTGATCAGCCGAAGGTGCGGATACCAAAGTCGACCGCTTACGCCGCCTGTTCGACCGGCAACCAGACTTCCAGCACGCCGGCACCCGTCACCGGATCGTAGTCACCGCTGTAGCGCTCGAACTCGGGCGCGTCCACCGCCTTGAATCCCGACGTCGGCAGCCAGCCGTTCCAGATGCTGTGGAAGGTCTGGTGCAACGTCGAGATATGCCCGGCGTGTTCGAACACCGCGTAGCGCTGCGGGGCCAGTTCGACCCAGCGAAACGGCGCGGGCAGCCGGTCGACGCGCGTGACTTCCACGCCCGCGATGTATTCGAAGCTGCCGTCCGCATCGGGATTGCAGCACACGCCGTACGTGACGTCGCCGAGCTGGCCGGGGAAGGACCCGAGGTAGGGGATGAACGCCTGCCAGAGCGCTGGAATCCCTTCGTTGGTTTCGAACGTATAGCGGTCGCTCATGCCCGCGATCAGCCGCGTGCCGGCGGTCTCGAAACGTGACGGCATCACGTCGACGATCTTCAGTTCTTTCATGCGAAGCGGCTCCACAACAGACAATCCGTCGAGCGTGCGCCGTGCCCGCACCTCCTCGGGCGTCATGCCGAAGAGATCGCGGAAGGCGCGCGTAAACGCCTCATGGGAGCCATAACCGGCATCGAGCGCCACGTGCAGGATGTCCGGCGCGCCTTGCGCCAATGCATGCGCTGCGCGCGTCAGCCGCCGCGACCGGACATAGCGCATCACCGGCCAGCCGGTATTCATCGAGAACAGGCGCGAGAAGCCGAAGCGCGTCATGTCGCAATCGGCGGAAATCCTGTCGAGCGTCAGTTCCCTGTCCAGTTCGGTTTCGATAAACCAGAGTGCTTGTCCAACCGGGTGCATGGCGTACCAATGAGGGTGTCGGGTGGACTATATGGTATCGGCGGCCGGGGCATTTGATCGTTCTTGCGCGGCAGCCGTGATCGGGCGGCTGCACAAATGCACATCGCCACGCCGGTCGGCGTGGCGATGATCGACGGGCTGCTGCGGTTCAACCCAGCGGCCAGTTCAGGATCGCGATGCCGTCGTTGTAGTCGCCATCGGTTCCATCCTCCGACCCGACGAGCCCGAAGTAGGTCTTCTTGAAGATGTCGACCTGGCGCGAGCCGATCTTCGACGGCTTGCCGTTCGCCGTCACGACCACGCGCACCTTGCCCTTGCCCGAGTTCACGATCTGCGTGTTCAGGTTCGCGTCTTGCGTGCCGGCGCCCTGGAACGTCGCGGCCGGTGTCGGGTTGTCGTCGACGAAGACCTCGATCGTCTGCGGTGCCGACGAGTTGACCAGCGCGGTCACGCCGAACGCGATGTTCGGCGGCAGGTTGAAGATGCCGTCGCGTTCGCCGCCGCCGGTCGGCGCGGGCGCCGGCTGCACGGGCTGCGGCGTCGCCTTCGAGAAATAGTTGACGACTGCGCCCACGCCGAACTTGGCGGCGGCGCCGGGCAGCACGCCGGGCGCGCCGGCCCACGTGACCGTGCAGGCGACGACTTCGCCCGCCGCATCGGTCTTCACCTTGTTCTGCCAGCTGCCGACGTCGAAGCTGTACGGGATCGTCGCGATATCGACGAACACGTCGTATTGCGGCAGTTTCTCGACCAGCTGCGCGGTCATGAACTGACGCATCCGGTCGAGCACGGCCTGGTCGCCGTTGGCTTGTACGGCGGTGGCGTCGTTGCCGGCGAGTTGCAGCAGCGCATACAGATCGTCATGGGTAAACGGTTGTGACATGTCGTCCTCGTCTCGATGGAATATCTCGCGTTGCGCAGCCGGTGACCGGGGTCACCGTGCCGCGCGCGGCGCAAAGCGTGGGACTGCTTGAAAGTTTCGCAATGTGTGGTTGGCCCCGTCGCCATCGCGAAGCTGCGTGACTGCCGCCGATCAGCCGAGCGGCCAGTTCAGGAACACGATGCCGTCGTTGTAGTCGTCGTCGGCGCCGTCTTCCGAGCCGACGATCCCGAAGAACGACTTCTTGAAGAGGTCGACCTGCCGCGAGCCGAGCCGCGACGGCTTGCCGTTCGCCATCACGATCACGCGCACACGGCCCTTGCCGGAGTCGAGCACCTTCGTGCCGAGGTTCTGGTCCTGCACGCCGGCGCCCCTGAACGTCGCGGCGGGTGTCGGGTTGTCGTCGATGTAGATGTCGATCGTCTGGTCGTTCGCCGCGTTGGTGAGCGCGGTGACGCCGAACTTGATGTTCGGCGGCAGGTTGAACGTGCCGTCGCGTTCGCCGCCGGCCCCTCCACCGATGTTGCCGGTGCCCGGATTCCCGCTGCCGTGCGACGACGATTGCGCGGCGGTTTCACCGATCGCGGACAGGCTCGCGTACGAATCGATATGCATCGCGCTGCCGCGCACGCTTTTCCACTGGCCTTTCACGAACGTGATGCCGCTGCCGGCATCGATTGTCGCGACCAGCGTGAACGGCATGCGGCCGGTGCTTTCCGGCACCTTCGACGAATACGTGAAGCAGCCGTCCGCGACGACGCCTCGATCGGTCGAGATCGCGAAGTAGATGCCGGGGAAGTTGTTGCCGGTCGCGTACGGCGTCGGCACGTTGAGGATGACCTGCAGCTTGCCGTCGCGAATCTCCGCCTTGGCGATGTCGATATACAGGCCGGGGATGTCGACGTAGGTTTCCGACGTCACGACGGGCGCGCTGACGATCGAAGCCGAAAGGAGCGGCATGGAAGTCTCCGGTGATGACACGGTTCTGGGATGGCGGCGTGAGGGGGCGCCGAACGCGGCGCGAACCCGCCGGCCGGCGCGGACGCGGCCAGCCGGCGGTGGTCGGTCGTCGATCGCGTCAGGTCAGCCGATCGGCCACTGGAGCACGACGATGCCGTCGTTGTAGTCGCTGTCGTGGCCGTCTTCCGACACGACGATCCCGAAGTTGACCGTGTACGGCGAGCCGTCCGACTTCTTGCCGTTGACCGGCGCGAGGCGCGCGTCGGTGGCCGACGGCTTGCCGTTGACCGACACTTCGAAGCGGAGCTTGCCGTTGCCGGAATTCAGCTTGACTTCACGCGGGCCGTCGCGCGTCGTCAGCTTGTGATACGCGGCGGGTTCGGTGCTGTCACCGATAAACAGCTTGATGTGCTGCTGCTCGGCGGCATTCGCGAAGAAAATCGCACGGAAATCGGTATTCGGCGGAATCGAAAACTCGCCGGCACGATTGGAAGACGTTTGAGAGTCGGCCATGCTTGCCTCCTGAGGTTTGTTGGATAAGGCGTGAGCGCTGTCGCGCAAACGTTTGCCGTTTGAAACGCGACGGTCAAAGCATGGCGAAAAATAAATAAAAAAATATTCGAGCGGGAATGGTTATTGTTCAGTAAATCGAAAATCAAGGTTAATCGATTTAATGAATTGCAGTTAATGAATCGATTTTCGATGTATTCGGGAAATTATGTCGATGCGCGTATCGTTTTCCTGAACGATGCGGGCCGTAGCGCGGCGAGAGCGTGGCGGGAAGGTGCAGCGGACAATCGGGCTTCGGAGCAGACGCTCGGCGTTCGCATATGGCAGCGTTTCGTTTCAACATCAGCATCTCGGTCGTGGCCGCGCCCACCGGCCACCGTCGAACGCCCGCACCGAAGCCCGATCGCAAGGGGAAGGGGTGCGACACCGGCGAAGAGGATGGACCGACTCACTCCGAACATGAATAGGACCTCACCGGCGCCGCACCCGTGAAGCATATCGACGGGGCAGGCCGTCGCCTATCGGACTGGACTGATTTTGCGCCCGCACTGAGTGCCGGCAAAAACCGCGAATCCCGAGCGCCCGGTTGACAGCCCCGGTCGCCCTGTGATCTGATTCCGGCCATGCAAGCCGCCCAGTCCCTCTTCTCGCTACGACTACTCGCCCGTTTCTCCGGGCTGGGTCTGCGGCTGCGCGCTTTCCGTCTGCTTCTGTCCTGAAGCGCCAGATTTTCCCCGTATCACCGACCTGGCCCCGGTTGTCGACCGGCGCCTGAGTTCGTCTTTTTTCCGTATCGCTCCGCTCCGTCCCGGTCGCTCAACCGCCAAGGCCGTCGTTCGCCGTACCGCTTTGCCGTTGTGCCGTTTCATCGCTGTCACCGCTGCGCGCGCAGCCGGCCACACCCGCCGAGGGCCGCCGCGACGCGGTTTCCCGACATACCGACCGAGGACCGAACATCATGATGCTGAAGAACCCCGCGACGAAGTACCGACCGTTTACGCCCGTCAACCTGCCGGACCGCACGTGGCCGTCGCGCACGATCACGCACGCGCCGATCTGGATGAGCACCGACCTGCGCGACGGCAACCAGGCGCTGTTCGAGCCGATGGACGCCGCGCGCAAGATGCGGATGTTCAAGACGCTGGTCGCGATCGGCTTCAAGGAAATCGAGGTCGCGTTCCCGTCGGCGTCGGAAACCGATTTCAACTTCGTGCGCGAGCTGATCGAGGGCGGCCACATTCCCGACGACGTGACGATCGAGGTGCTCACGCAGGCGCGCGACGACCTGATCGAGCGCACGTTCGAGTCGCTGCGCGGCGCGAAGCGCGCGATCGTGCACCTGTACAACGCAACCGCGCCGGAATTCCGCAAGATCGTGTTCGGCCTCGAGCGCGACGGCGTGAAGCAACTCGCGGTGAACGCGGCGCGCACGATCAAGCGCTGCGCCGACGCGGCGACCGACACGCGGTTCACGCTGCAATACAGCCCCGAAACCTTCACGGCCACCGAACTCGACTTCGCGAAGGAAGTCTGCGATGCCGTCTTCGACGTGTGGCAGCCGACGCCCGAGCACAAGGCGATCGTGAACCTGCCGGCGACCGTCGAAGTCGGCACGCCGAACTTCTACGCGGACCAGATCGAGTGGATGCACCGCAACCTCGCGCGTCGTGATGCGCTGATCCTGTCGGTGCATCCGCACAACGATCGCGGGACCGCGGTCGCGGCGGCCGAACTCGCGGTGATGGCCGGCGCCGACCGCATCGAGGGCTGCCTGTTCGGCAACGGCGAGCGCACCGGCAACGTCGATCTCGTGACGCTCGCGCTGAACCTGTACACGCAGGGCGTCGACCCGGGCCTCGACTTCTCGCAGATCAACGAAGTCGCGCGCACGTCGGAAGAATGCACGCAATTGCCGATCCATCCGCGTCATCCGTATGTCGGCGATCTCGTGTTCACCGCGTTCTCCGGCTCGCATCAGGACGCGATCAAGAAGGGGTTTGCCGTGCAGAAACCCGACGCCGTGTGGGAAATGCCGTACCTGCCGATCGATCCGAGCGATCTCGGCCGCACCTACGATTCGATCATTCGCGTGAACAGCCAGTCGGGCAAGGGCGGTATCGCGTACCTGCTCGAACAAGGCTACGGCGTCGCGTTGCCGCGCCGTCTGCAGGTCGACTTCAGCGCGGCCGTGCAGCGCCTGACCGACGACAGCGGCCACGAGGTGACGAGCGCGCAGATCTGGTCGCTGTTCCAGCAGGAGTATGTGGCGGGCGATGCGCCGCTGCGTTATGTCGGCCATGAGCTGACCGAGCGCGACGGCCGCGAGACGATCGTGCTGACCGCGGACGTGCACGGCGAGCGCCGCGTGCTGCGCGGCGAAGGCAACGGCCCGCTCGACGCGCTGATGCACGCGCTGCGCACGCCGCTGCGGATCCAGCACTATGAGGAGCGCGCGCTGTCGCAGGGCGCCGATGCGAAGGCGATCGCGATCGCCGAGCTGGCCGGCACGGGCGTGCGCGGCAGCGCGTTCGGCGTCGGCATCGATGCGAACCTGACGACCGCGTCGATCCGCGCGGTGATCAGCGGCATCAACCGCGCGTATGCGCGCGCGGACGAGGCGGTGCAGGCGACGTTCTTTGACGTGGCGCGCGCGGTGAAGGCCGTGGCGTAAGTCGAGCGGTGATGGGTGCGCCGGTGTGACGCAGGCCTGACAAACCTGACAGGCGATGACTTCACATAACGAGCGTATCGTGCAAGCGGCGCGCGGGTCCGTTTTATCGCGCCCATCACCACGAGGAATGTGTCATGTCGAAAGAAGATGCCCTGCGGGGCGATATCAAGGGGCAGGCCCAGGCGGCGGACCGCCACAACCTGGCGCGGCCGGCCGCGAACGGCGCGCTGTGGGCGCGCGGGCTCACGACGCAGCGGGTCGCCGACCTGTTCAGGACCTTGCCGGGATTGCCGGGGCACTGGATGCAGTTGCAGAACGAGGTCAACGCCGGGAATCGCTATTTCTACGGCGTCCAGAACGGCAGCGTGACGACCGAGGAAGGCAAGGCGCTGATCCGCTGGATCGCCAACGCGGTCGTGAGCGCCGCCGAGCATGCGTCGTTCGACTTCACGTTGCAGCAGCTGCGTTTCACGGCCGACATGGGCTGGCTCAAGCTCCAGCGTGTCAACGGGCGCGTGATGGTGTTCTCGCGGCCGTGAGCCGGGCGCCGGGCCGACGCTGACGGCCGGTCGTGCATCGAGAAGTGTGCAGGTGAATGTGATGCGGCCGTCGACGGGATGCCGTCCGGCTGCGTCGCTCTATTGCTCGGCAGCTTTCCCTCGTCAAGCCGGCTTTTCGGTTTTCCCTATTTCGCCGTTGCCGAAATAGGGAAGCGAACGAAATCGTCGCCGCGCTCGCGGCGCTTGCGCACGAACCGGCAGGAAGGGCGCTTTCTGATCCATTGCGCGACCTTCGACACGATGAACGGGCTGCCGGGTGATGTCACGGAGCATTGTTGCAGCGGCGATCCGCGCTCGCCGGTGTCCGCGTATTCTGCTTCCCGCATGCAATCCTCCGGACGCGCATTCGCGTCGACGAGTTTCGGTGAGCGGACAGGTAACGGCACATACGCGCTCAGGGACGTGCTTACCGATGAAAGCGTGATCGTGCCGGCAAGACGACGTTTTCCGGGACCCGGTCATCAATCAGGGCATCCCGCGCGTTGACCGTCGATGAAATGACAGTTGCGCCGCAATCCGATCAAGCCCAAACCTACCAACGCTGAGCGCGCCCATCGCGCCCGGCCGCCCACGTTTTCCTGGTGGCGCGGCTAAGACCGGTCCGATTGCCCACATGCGCGACACAGGCGATGCTGTCGGGATTTGAGGGAATCCTTGCATGGGTCTGCTGATCATCGCGATATGCGTCACCGTCGCCATATTCTTCGTATTGTGACCGGCGCCGATCGACGCGGCTCGTGCGCGTTCCATGACAGAAGGGGGGCCTTGTCCGCGATGTCCAATCGAATTCGCAAGCTGGCGATCGCCGCCGCCGGCTGCATGCTGGCGGCTGCGGCCGGTGCCGCTGATACGGCGCGCTGGCCTGGCGCGTCGGGCGGTGAGCCGCGCGTCGGCGTGCAGGTCAAGATCCAGTCGTTGACGCGCGACGATGCGCGCAACATTCGCGACACCGGCTTCGCGTTCGTCCGCTTCGGCGCGTGGGCCGAACGTCTGGATCAGGCGGCTTATCGGGCGCAACTCGACGAGGCGTTCGCGGCCGCACGTTCCGCGGGCCTGCCGGTGCTGTTGACCGTGCGCGCGCTGGGTCCGCTCGTGCCGGCGCACGACGCGAAAACGAAGACGGACGCGCTCGCGCTCGCGGGCCGCCGGATGGCCGATGCGATCGCGGCGCTGGCCGCGCGGCATCGGCACGACCTGATCGCCGTCGAACTCTGGAACGAACCCGACCTCGCGCGCTACTGGCCGACCGGCGATGTCGCGCGGACCTTTCCACCATTCGCCGTAGCCTTGTGCCGCGCGCTGGCCGACGCGGCGCCGGGCGTGCCGGTCGTCGGCTTCGGGTTCGCGCGCGCGCCGCTGCCGGGCAGCGTGCCGGACCGCTTGCTGGCGGGCGTGCATGCGGCCGCACCGGGCTGTCTGGACGCTGTGTCTTACCACGCGTACGGGATGACGCCCGCGCAGATTCGCGCGGCCGCGCGCGACATCGACACGCGCTATGGGCTGCCGGCCATCGTGACCGAAGTCGGCGCGGCGTCGACGGGCGGCGATGGCGAGCAGCGTCAGGCGCATCGCCTGCGCGCGCTGCTCGATGCGCGCGGCGAACTGCATACGCCGCTGATTTCGGTTTACGAGTGGGCCGATACCGCAAGCGCCGGCGACGCGGCGCAACGCGCCTACGGCGTCGTGCATGCGGACCGGTCGCCGAAGCCAGCGCTCGACGCATTGCGTGCCGCGCTGCGCACGGCGCCGCTTCCCCGGTAATCAGGGCGACCTCGGTCCCGTGCGGACCGACCACAGCGCGACGGCCAGCAGCGCGACGCTCGACAGGTGCCGCAGGTAGCTGCCGAGATCGGGCTCGAACAGCATCGACACCGCGACATGGCCGAGCACCACGCAAGCCAGCAACTCGCCATCGCGTGCGGGTGCGATCGCGTGGCCGTCGATGCGCCGCACCGGCAGGCGGCGCCACGCGGCGCAGAGAAACAGCGCGATCAGCGCCTGCATCGCCCAGCCCTTCGGATCGAACGAGAAAAACACCGGCAGGTTGAGCCGGACGACCGAATACGCGTAATTGCCGACGAAATGCACGAAGGAATCGGGCGGCAGCGGATTGTAGAAACTCGTGCGCGCGCCGAACGGCGACGAATAGACGAGATAGTCGACCGCGAGGTCGCGCGGTTGCTGGAGCAGCGTATAAACGCCGTTCGGCAGCGCGACCAGCACCGCGACGAGCAGCAGCGCGCCGGCCACCCTCGGCAGCATGGACACGCGCCGGAATACCCACGCCGCGAACGCGATCGCGAGAATCAGCGCGAAGTAGCTGCGGATCGTCGCCGCGTAGGCGAGATACAGCACGGCAACGATCAGCATCCGCCGCGCCGTGCCGCGCAGGCGCGCGACGGCGAGCACGGCGATCGACATCGCGGCGACGATCGTATCCTTGCTCGCGACGAACAGGTTGAAGAACAGGCACGGCGCGATCAGCGCGAGATAGATGACGAGCCCGCCGAGCCGGCGCGTCTCGCGCAGCGCGATCCAGATCGTCGCGACGCCGAGCGCGACGACGAACACGGCGGTGCCCGCGCTGCCGAGCGCCTGGTACAGCTTGCCGACCGCGTCGAACGACGAGCCGTCGTAGGTCGAGCCGCCGCCGATCTGGGTCTGGATCTTGTCCGCATCGCGGAAGATGAATTCCGGCAGCAGCGCGCGTGCATTCGCGTAGACGCCCACGTACAGCAACGCGACGAGCGCCGCGATCGCGTCGCGCAGGCCGGGACTCAGCAGCGGCCCGCTGCGGATCGCGCTTCGGATGACGTTACGCAGCATGGCCGGCTCGAGTGCGCTTGCCGCGCACGGCGGGCAGGCGCGACGTGACGATCCACGCGAGCCACGCCGTTACCGCGATGCTCGCAACCAGATGGGCGCAGGCCGCGCCGAGCTCATGTTCGCTTTGGACCAGTGCGATCGACATCGGCACGCATGCAACCGTCAGCGCGGCGATCACGCATGCGACCGTGCGCCCCGCACGCAGCGCGACTGCCGCCGCCCACAGCACGTCGGCGGCAGCACGCAGGACGAACGACGGCAGCAGGATCAGCAGGAGCACGGTCGACCGCGCATCGTCGCCGCCGTGCGCAAGCCGGAAGAGCCACGGGTGGGCGAGCGCGATCGCGAGCGCGGTGGCGCCGGTCAGCAGGAGCGACGCACGCAGGGCCCGTGCGAGCTCGGCGCGGAACGCGGGCGCGGCTGCGTGCACGCTGTCGAGCGCGCGCACGACGCGTGGCGCGGCGACGGCGACGACGGTCGCCGCCGCGACCGTCTGGATCGCATTGGCGATCGACCAGACGAACACATAGTGGCCGAGCGCGTTCGCATCGAGCTGCGCGGACGCGACGAAGCGCTCGAGATACTGCAACACCGACAGCAGCAGCAGCGCGACGAAAAACGGCACACCGTCGCGCCACACCGGGGCGAGCCGCACGCGCGTCGCCGACAGCGCGGGCATGGCCGGCAAGCGGCGCGCGGCGCCGGCGATCAGGATCCAGCCGATCGCCACGACCAGCACGTCGGCGGCGATCCAGATCGCGAACAGATCCTCGACCGACGCGATCGCGCGCAGCGTCAGCGCGCCGATCGCGACGCCGGCCCATGCACCCGTGCGGACGAACAGCAGCCAGGATGCGGCGCGTGCGCGATGCAGCGAGAACAGCCACGTATTGACTTCGAGCGCGGCATGCTCGGTGCACGCCACGAGCGCGACGAGCAGGAGCGGGACATCGCGCAGCGCGCCGGGCGCGGCGATCGGCAGCGTGGCCACGCCGCAGAGCAACGCGTAGACCCCGGCGTACAGCACGGACAGGCGCACGCAGGTCCGCACCGCGTCGTGCGGATCGGGGCCGGCCAGCCGGCGGTTGATCTCGGTGCTGAAGCCGAGCCCCAGCACCTTCGACGCGACGACCGACATCGCGAGCGCGAAACCGTACGCGGCCACCGCATCGAAGCCGAGCGTGCGCGCGACGACGATCGTCAGCATGAACTTCAGCCCGAGCGCGCCGACGCGCAGCGTGAGGCGCAACCATGCGGCGCTCATCGCGTTGCCTCGCGGTCGAGCGCATCGCGCAGTGCGGCGACGATCTTTCCGCGTTCGCGTGCGAGACGGGCGAGCCCGGCGTCGGCCTGCATCCAGAAGCGGCTCAGTGCATGGGGCGCGAGCAGCGTGTCGCACACCGCGTCCGCGTCGAAATCGGCCGCGTTCGCGACCCAGTGGCCGACGCCGAGATCCGCGTACGCGCCGAAACCCTTGCGCTCGTAGCTCAGGTGGTACGCGGGCACGCCGTGCAGGATCGCTTCGAGCGCACCGTGCAGACGCACCGACACGACCGCGTCGGGGGTGTCGTCGGCGAGCACGTCCTTCAGCGTGCGCGTGGCGTCGAATCCGCGTTCACGGTAGTACGCGGCGTCGTCGTTGCCGCGACCGGTGCTCTGCACCGCGAACGTGATGCGGCAGAGCGTACCGAGCCGCTCGATCAGCGCGTCGGTCGCCGCGAGATAGCGCGCGCGTTGCGCGTCGCTCCACGCCGGCGGGCGTCGCAGCACGAATGCGACGTGGGCGGGCGTCGACGCGGCTGCATGCGTGCGCATCCGCAGGTCGTTCGCCCGGTGCGCGAATTCGAGCACCGCGAGATCGGGGGCGCGGCGCGTGTTCGCATTGGCGGCGAGCAGCTCGGCCGAGCGGTCGTCGCGCACGAACACGGCGTCGAAGCCCGCGAGCAGCGACGTCAGGTGCGCGGCGAGCACCGGACTGCCGGCAGCCGGCCCGATGCTCTGCGGCAGATAGACGGCCGGCTTGCCCGCCGCGCGGGCCGCGCGCATCTGCACGAGATGCCCGGCCTCGAGCTTGAGCGCTTCGACCGCGTTGCGCGCGCGCAGATAGCCGCCGCCGACGCCGACGATCAGGTCCGCACGACGCAGCAGCGCACGCAGCCCGGCGAGCGCCGGGTTCGCGCCGACGGGCAGTGTGGCCATCGCCGCGCCGATCAGGCGGCCGGCGCCGCCGGCCGCGAGCACCGGCGCCGGATGCACGTCCGGGTAGCCGGGGAACGACGCGGGATCGGCCGCGACGATCGAGACCTGCGTGTCGGGGCCGAACGCCTCGCGCAGCAGTGCGACCGACAGGTCGACGAGCAGTCCGTCGCCGGAGTTGCGTGCGCTGTAGGCGTGCAGCAGCACGACGTGAACGGAGCGTTTCATCATGCGTGTTCCTGGAGAAGCGCGCGATAGACGGCGAGCGTGCGGTCGACCATCGCGTCGGCCGAGAAATGCGGGGACGCTTGAGCGCAGCGATCGCGCATCATGCGGAATGCGGCCGGGTGCTCGACCAGCCGGCTGACCGCCGCGGCGAACACGGTCGGATCGTCGTCGTTCGGCACGGTAAGGCCGACGTGGTGCGCGGCGATCAGTTCGGCCGCGCCCGCGACCTGGGTCGCGACCATCGGCACATGCGCGGCGACGGCTTCGAGGCAGACGTACGGAAAGCCTTCGTAGCGGCTCGGCAGCGCGAGCAGGTCGAATGCGGCGAAGTAGCGGCGCGCGTCGTCGACGCGGCCCGCGACGTACAGGTTCAGCGGCAGGTCGCGCGCCTCGTCGCCCGCCGCGCGGGCGAAATCGCCGGACCCGATCGCGACGACCTGCACGCGGCGGCCGTGGCGCCGGTCCAGCGCGCGTGCAATGCGCACGAGGCGGTCGACGCCCTTCTGATGATCGAAACGGCCGACGAAGCCGACGACGAACGTGTCGTCGGCGAGCCCGAGCGCGATGCGCGCGGCCTGGCTCGCGAGCAGCCGCGGCGGCGTGACGCCGTTCTCGACGACGCGAATCCGTTGGTGCGTAATGCCGAGCGCTTGCAGGTGATCGGCCTCGTCCTGCGACACCGCGATCACCGCGTCCGAGCAGGCATTGCCGAGCACGCGCTCGATGCCGCCGTAGAACGCGCGCTTCACAGGCGACAGCGCCGGGTTCAGCGTATAGACCGCGTGCGGCGTGTAGACCTGCTTCCACGGCCCGCGACACAGCCGCGCGAGCGCGCCGGCTTTCGAGCTGTGGCTGTGCACGATGTCGGGCCGCAGCTTGCGCAGCAACCGCCGCAACGCCAGTGCGCCGTGCAGGTCGTGCAGGCCGACCGCGCGTTGCAGCGGCAGCCGGTGGAACGCGTGACATTGCGCGGCGGCGGCGGACAGCATGGTTTCGTCGAAGCGTTCGCCGAGCGGGGCGATCAGATGAATCTCGACGCCCGGGCGTGTCCGCAGGCCTGCGATCAGGTCGCTCAGGTGCACGGCGACGCCGCCGCCGGCTGCTTCGACGACCAGCGCGATGCGCGTCGGCCGTGCGGCGCGGGCTGCGGGCGCGGCCAGGTTCGATGTGGGGCGGGCGGCCGTGCGCGTGGCGGGCGGCGGGGCAAGTTCGATGTCGGTCATGCGGACCTCCGGAGCAGGCGTTGAAGGGCCGCGCGCAGACGGGCCGGATACGTGCAGCGCGTCCCGCACGTGTAGCGATAGGCCTCGTAGCGATAGCTGCCGTATTTCGAGCCGAACGCGGACGCGCCCGAGCGCGGATCGAGGCCGTTCAGCACCACGCCCAGCGAGCCGGCGGGCCGTTGCGGCAGCCGTCGCGCGGACTCGACCAGTTCGCCGGCGCGGGTCGACCCCGCGCGGGCGACGAGCAGGGTCGCGTCCGCGTGCGTGTCGAGCCAGGTCGCGTCGGTGACCGCGAGCAGCGGCGCGGCATCGACGATCACGAGGTCGTAGCGCTCGCGCAGCGACGCGAGCCGCGCGCCGGTGCCGGCGTGCTGCAGCAGCGCGATCGGCGCGGCCGGCAGTTCGCCGGTCGGCAGGAAGTCGAGGTTCGGCGCGACGCCGCGGCGGACGACGTCGTCCGCGCGGGCGCGACCGTCGAGCAGTTCCGCGAAACCGGCGCCGCGTTCGAGGCCGAAGTACTGATGCAGATAGCCCTTGCGCAGGTCGCCGTCGATCAGCAGCACGCGCTGGCCGTTCGCCGCATGCACGGCTGCGAGGTTGACCGATACGAACGACTTGCCGGTGCCGGGCGCGGGGCCGGTGACCAGCACGAGCGGATGCGGGACGTCGGCCAGCGAGAAGTGCAGCGCGGTCTGCAGGCTGCGCAGCCCTTCGATCGCGGGTTCGTCCGGATCGTCGTAGGCCAGCACGTACAACCCCGCGTCGCGCCGTTCGACCGCGCGGATCAGGCGGCGCTGGCGCGCGGCGGCGGGCAGTACCGCGCGCACCGGCAGCGACGTGTGGCGTTCGATCTCGTCGACGGCCGTGAGGCCGCCGTACAGGAACTCGCGCGCGAACGCGGCGAGCATGCCGAGCGCGAGGCCGGCCAGCGCGGCCGCCGCGATCACGACCGGCCGGTTCGGCCGGACGGGATCGGCCGGTGCGACGGCCGCGTCGACCACGCGGACGCTGGCCGTGCGGCCGGCCTGCACGAGTTCGAGCTGCTGGATGTTGTTCAGCAGCGCGGTGTACAGGTCGGTGTTGACCTTCACGTCGAGCTGCGCGCGCACTTCCTCGGCCTGCTGCGCGGGCAGGTGTGCGATGCGGCTGTCGAGCGCGCCTTGCTGGCGCCTGAGCGTCGCGAGCTGCGCGTCGAGCGCGGCCATGTCGGGGTGGGTGGGCAGGAACCGGCGCGAAAGTTCGTCGCGCTTCTGCCGCAGTTCGAGCGCGCGCGTCTGCAGGTCCGCGCCTTGCTGGAGCGCAAGCTTGCCTTCCTCGGCGAGATCGACCGAGCCGGTGCGGCTGCGCAGCGACGCGTAATGCGTTTCCGCCCGTTCGAGCTGCTGCTTCACGATCGGCAACTGTCCGTTCAGGAACGTCAGCGACTGCGCCGCTTCGGCGGAACGGCGCGCGATGTTCTGCTCGACGTAGCGGTTCGCCACCGCGTTCAGCGTCGCGCTGAGGTCGGCCGGGTCGTCGCCGCGCAGCGACGCGACCAGCACGCCCGACTGCTTGACCTTCTCCTGCACGTCGAGCGCGGTGCGCAGCGTGTCGATCGTTTCCGCGCGCGAATGCCGGACCAGCCTGAAGCGGGTGCCGGGCAGCGCGTCGAAACCGGTGATCTCGATCTGCAGCGGGCCGTAGCGCGTCGCGAAGGTTTCCGCGCGGCCGACGCGGCCGACGGCGTCGGCCGTCAGGTCGGCGCCCGTCAGCCGGTAGCGCGTGGCGTCGAGCCGCACGACGTGGAACGTGTCGCCTTCGGCGCGCGTCGGCACGTCGAAGCGCGCGACGTCCACGCGCTCCTGGCCCCATGCATAGCCGCCGAAGCCGAGCAGGCCGGGCGACACCGCGCCGTCGTTGAAACGCGCGACGAACGCGCCGATCACGGGCACGCGCGACGGTTTCGCGACGATGTAGGCGCGCAGGTCTTCCACCGCGCGCGTGACGACGAGCCGCGACGACAGGATCTGCGCTTCGGCCGACGCGGGCGAGCCGACGTTGAAGAACGACGCGGCGTCGCCGAGCAGGTTCTTCGATGCGGCGTCGCTCGCATCGTCGGCCTGGATCATCAGGTCGGCTTGATAGGTGGGCGGCGCGACGAACGCATAGAGCGCGCCGGCGGCGACGCAGGCCGCGACGATCGACGCGACGGTCCAGCGCGCATGGCGCAGGACGTCGAGCACGCGGACCAGGTCGATCTCGCGTTCGGAGGAAGAGGGCGTGTTCATGACCGGGAGACGGAAACGGGGTGGGCCGGCCAGCGCGCGGCGAGGCGCGGCAGCCAGCCGGCAACGGCGAGATCGATCAGCGCCGCGCAACGGATGAAATCCGCGCGCGTGCCGCGATACGGATCGGGGATGTCGAGGCCGGGACGCGCGTCGTCCGACGCACGCGCGTATTCGCCGAGCCGGAACACGCGCCCGCGCAGGAACGGGTGGCGCGCCTCGAGCACGCGGCGTTGGCCGTCGTCCATCGCGAGAATCAGGTCGGCGCGCGTGCACAGCGCGGTCGTCACGGGGCGGGCGGCGTGGGTGTCGAGCGTCAGGCCGCGCGCTTCGGCCATGTCACACGCGAGCGGGTCGGCCGGGCGGCGCGGCGGCGGTGCGAGGCCGGCGGATTCCACGTCGGCCTGCGGCAACCGCGCCGCGAGCAGCGCGGCCGCGAGCGGGCTGCGGCAGAGGTTGCCTTCGCATACGACGAGCAGGAACGGGCGCGCGCTCATTTCGCGGCGATCCCGGCGGCGACGCCCGTGTTGACGCTCGGCAGCAGCAGGCTCAGCACGCGGCTGAAGCGGACGAGCCCGTTGCCGTCGACGTAGACGATGTCCTTCGGCTCCAGTTCGAACTGGTTCGCAAGCACCATCGCGACCGGCGAGCGCGCGTCGAGATGGAAGATCGTCGGCGCGCGGCTGTGCGCGCCGCGGATCACGAACATCTGCGCGGCGTCGGCCGTGTTCGAGTTGATGCTGCCGGCCTGCAGCAGCGCGTCGCTGAGCGTCAGGCGGCCGTTGCGCTTCGGCAGCGCGAGCATGGGCCGGTTCACTTCGCCCATCACGTAGACGCCGTTGTCGTCGCGCGCATTGACGCGCAGCAGGTCGCCGTCGCGCAGCACGATGCCGGACGGATCGGTGCGCCGTTCGAGCAGGCCGGTCAGGCTGATGCGAACCGGTATGCCGCCGCGTACGATCGTCACGTCGCTCTGGTCGGCGGCGGGCGTGAAGCCGCCCGCGCGGGCGATCGCGCTGGCGAGCGTCATCGGCACGTCGTTGACGGGCTGCGCACCAGGCGTGTGGACTTCGCCGTCGATGTAGACCTGCTGCGAACGGAACGACGCGACGCGCAGCGTCACCTGCGGATCGCGGTAGACCGACGCCAGGGCGCGCCGCACGCTCGCCTGTGCCTCGGCGGCCGTCGAACCGGCCACCTTCAGCGTGCCCGCATACGGAAACGTCAGGTTACCGCGATCGTCGACGACGAAACCCGCGACGGGATCGGCGGCGCGAGACGGCGTCTGCGGCGTGCCGCCCTGCGCGGCCGCGAGTTCCGGATGATCCCAGACGGTGATCTGCAGCACGTCGCCCGGGCCGATCCGGTAGGCCGGTGCGCGCGCGCTGGCGAGCGCCGCCAGCGACGCGGCCGCCGCTTCGTGCGCCGCATGCTGGCGCGCGATCAGCGCCGGGTCGATCGTGACGACGGGCGGCATCGCGCCGGAGGCAGCGCCCGGCGGTTGCGGCGCGGCGGGCGCACCGCCGGAGCCGTCGCGGGTTTCGCGTGGGCCGTCGGCGGAGGCGGGCGCGGGGTGCGGGTCGTCCGCCAGCCAGCCGAGATACGACGGGCTCATCTTCATGCCGGGCGCCAGCGCGCATCCGGACAGCCACACGCAGGCCGTCAGGGCGAGCATGGGCGCGGCAAGGCGGCGTACGGCCGCCGGTACGATCGGATTGGTCATGGGTTCCTTCCAGGAGCGCCGCGCAGCGCGGCCGTGGCGTCGGCACTGCGCCGCAGTCACATCAATCGGCGGCCGCGATGCCGCCCCGGGCGGCGTGGCCGCTCAGTACGCATTGGGATGCACGATCCCCTTGAGCACCGTCGCCGCGATGATTCGCAGGTCGAGTGCGAACGACCAGTTGCGCAGGTAGTACAGGTCGTAATCGACGCGCGACTGCATGCTTTCGACCCGCTCGGTCGCGCCGCGCAATCCGTTCACCTGCGCCCAGCCGGTAATGCCGGGCTTGATCCGGTAGCGATGGATGTAGCCGTCGACCAGCGTGCGGTACTGCGCGTCGTGTTCCACCGCATGCGGGCGCGGGCCGACCACCGACATGTCGCCGAACAGCACGTTGATGAACTGCGGCAGCTCGTCGAGGCTCGTGCGGCGCAGGAACGCGCCGACCTTCGTCACGCGCGGGTCGTTGCGCGTTGCCTGCACGACGGTGCCGGGCGATTCGGCATGCGCGCGCATCGTGCGGAACTTGTAGATGTCGAACGTGCCGCCGTCGCCGCCGCGCCGTTTCTGCGTGAACAGCACCGGGCCCGGCGAACTCAGCTTGATCGCGGCGGCGATCGCGAGCAGCAACGGCATCAGCAGGATCAACACCACCGCCGCGAACGCACGATCGAAGATCGCCTTGGTCCACCGGGCGCCGCGGGACAGCGGCGGTGCGGCCAGCGAGATCGCCGGCTCGCCGAGAATCTCGTCGATGCGGCTGCCGAACAGCGCGTGCTTGCTGACATCGGGCATCAGGCGCAATTCGACGAAATCGTTGCGGAACTCGTCGATCACGGGCTCGACCGCGTCGTCCTCGATCGCGAGCGCGATCCAGACTTCTTCCGCCTGTGCACGCCGCACGCAGGCGGAGAACGACGGCAGCGTGTCCAGAATGCGTGCGTCGCCGTCGAGCTCCGGCATGTCGCCCGAGGTCAGGTATGCGCCGACGAGTCGATACTGCGGCGCGGCGTTCGCCCGCAGCGTGGCGGCCAGGCGCTCGATGCGCGCACCGTCGCCGACGATCGCGACGCGGCACGGCGCGACCGTCGCGCGCAGGCTGCGCCGCCGCGCGACGCTCAGGGCGATGCGGAACACCACGAGCGCGATCGCGACGCCGATCGTCCAGTCGAAGAACCAGTGCAGCAACATGGCCGTGAGCGTCGTCAGCGCGATCATCTTCACGAACACGAAGCCCTGCACGACCAACCACAGCGCGAGCGAGCGCAATGCGGCGCGTGTGGCAGGCAGGCGCCGGCCGTCCATGCCGGCGCCGGTGAGGCGAAGCAGGAACGCCGCGAGCAGTGCGCTGACGCCGACCAGGATCGATTCGACGCGGATCGATGCGAGATCGCGGAACGAACCGGTATGCGCCCAGGCCGCGATCGCGACGATCGCGGCGACGTCTACCGCGCACACGGTGATTTCGCTGCCTGTGGGCTGCCTGCCATTCATGTCTCTCTTCCCTTCCAACCTGATCCGCTAGGCGCGATGGGGCGCCGTCTCGTCTGCCCGGTCACGGGACGCTGCTCGGCGGGCCAACTGCCGACGTATCCGGAGAGGAAGACGAGTCTAGGTGCCGTCTTGTCCCGAAACCATGGGACATGTACGAAAAATCGAGCTGTTCGTGACCGGGAATCACCGGCGCGCGCCCGATGTAAAGCGGTTTTCGCCCATGGCGTCTGATCGATGCGGAAGGTGATCGACGAGAAATCGATACGCACTCCGTACAAAAAACATCGATTCGAGAACAAAAAAACGACGACGCCAATCGCAACGAAATTCGCATTACTTGCCGGGTGACGGCCTGTTAGCCATCCAGCGCAGCCATTGTGTCGAATGGGCGGGGTGCAGGGAATCAGACGCGTCTTAGCTGTCTGTCAACGATTGTGAAAGAAGAATTGGATGGGCCGATGGGCGAGTCGCTTGACGCCGCTTCGGAATGGCAGCCGACGGTGTGGACAAGGCGGCCACGCGCGACCGATCGAACGCGTCCCGTCACGATGCGGCAAGCGCTTCCCGCAGCAGCGGTGCGAGCGCGCGTGCCTGCGGATGCCGGCCGATCGTTTCCAGCGCGGCCGCCTCCAGTGCCCGACGCCGCTCCGGATGGCGAACCAGCTCGACGCATGCGTCGACCAGTCCGTCGTACGGCGCCGCCTGAAACCCGCCTGCATAGTCCGGATCGAGGGCCGTGGCAGGCGACACTTCCCCGACGACGGCCTTGCCGTTCGTCATCAGATAAAACACGCGCACGACCTCGAATATCTGCGACGCATAGTGATGCAGGTTCAGCACGACTTTCGCGCGCGCGATGGCCGCGTCGCGTGGCGCGCCGTAGATGCCGCCGCTGACGATGCCGACGTTCAGCCCGCGCGCCTGCAGCGTGTCGAGTATCGCCGCGCGTCGCGGCCCGATCGTGCCGTAGAACAACACGTCGATGTCCTGTTCGACGTCGTGCGGAATGCGGCGCAGCGCCGGATGGAAGCCGAGCTTCAGATAGTGCGCATGCGCGATGCCGAGGCGGCGCAATTTGGCGAGATTGCGTTCGCTGTAATCCCAGGTTTCGTAACGCGACGCCCAGCGGTAAATCTTCTCGTTCCACGGTTGTTCGTCGACGTGAATCTGCTCGGTGTTGATGACGATCGTGTCGTCGGGCACGTGCGCGGTCGCGTCGGGATCGGCGAGATGGCAGCCGATCAGCAGATTGCGCGCGTCGGGCATCATCGCGTTCTCGCTGATATGGACGGTGTGGCCGAGATCGTCGAGTCCGTAGGCGACGACTTCGGCGAGTTCCGTGAATGCGCCGGAATGCGCGTAGCCCGGCGGCCGGACGACGCAGATGTTGTAGTGCATGGCGAGGCTCCGGTGTCGCACCGGGCCCGACGGCGATCGCGCGTCGTCGGCCCGGCGGCGGTGTGGAATCGGGCGGCGCCGTCAGGCGGCGAGCGCACGGAGATCGTCGGCCGCTTCGTTCAGCACCGGCCCCCAGTCGGCGAACGTCGGCTGCCGGTACAGCGACGCGTCGGGATAGAACGGGCTGTCGCGGCGCTCGTGCTGCCAGACCCAGTGCGGATTCGCATCGAGCAGCACCCACGTGGGGCGGCCGAGCGCGCCGCTCAGGTGCGCGACGGACGTGCAGACCGTGATCACGAGGTCGAGCGCGCCGACGAAGGATGCGGTGTCGTCGAGCGTTTTCCATTCGTGTGTGCAGTCCTTCACCACGAACCCGCGCGCGCGCGCCGCTTCGACGTCGTGCTGCGCGCCGGGCTGCAGCGAATAGAACGCGACCTTGTCCTGCAGGCCGGCGAACGCATCGGCGTAGCGGTCGAGGCCGACGCGGCGGTAGCGGTTGCGCGCATGCGTGACGCTGCCGGTCCATGCGAGGCCGACTTTCAGGCGTGTCTCGTCGGCGAGCGCCGTGCGCCAGGCATCGGTCGCGGCCCGGTCGGCGTGCAGATAGGGCGTGGGCGTGGCGAGCGTGTCGCCGTCGAGACCGAGCATCCACGGAATGCTCATCAGCGGCAGTTCGAAATCGAAGGCCGGCAGCGCGTCGGGTTGCGTCGCGATGTCGTACACGTCGACGTGTTGCGCGAGACTGCGCTCGAGCAGCGCGCCCATCACCGGGAACGCGTTCCAGGCGAGGCGTCCGCCTTCGCGTCGCACGCGCTCCGCGAGCAACGGCACGTAGCGGCAGAACTGCAGCACGTCGCCGAGCCCCTGTTCGCCCCAGACGAGCAAGGTCTTGCTCGCAAGCGATTCGCCGCGCCAGCGCGGCCCGGCAAACACCGGCAGGCGGCCGCGCAGTTCGCCGGAGCCGTCCCAGCGTGCTTCGTAGTTGCGCCAGCCGGACGCGAAGTCGCCGCGCGCGAGCTGCAGCAGCGACAGGTTGTGGCGGTAGGCCGCGTTGTCCGGCGCGAGATCGATGGCGCGTCGCGCATAGGCCTCGGCGGCATCCCACTGTCCGGCTTCCTTCAGCACGGTCGCCGTGTTGTTGGCGACCAGCGGGCTTTCCGGGGCGAGCGCGTACGCCTGCGTGGCGGCATCCAGCGCGCCGTCGAGATCGAGCCGTTCGAGCCGCGTGACGACCGCATTGGTCCATGCCTGCGCGTCGTTCGGGTCGTCGTCGAGCGCGTGTTCGAGCAGCGCGTATTCGGTATCCGGGTCGCCGTTCGTCAGCCGGATCGCCAGTGCCAGGTTGTTCTTCAGCGACGGCCACGCGGGCGCCAGTTCGTACGTGCGCAGATACGGCGCGAGCGCGTCGGCGTGGCGCCCGGCGATCTGCAGTGCGTAGCCGCAGTTGAACGCGGCATGCGCCGAGTCGGGGTGCGCGTGCCAGTGCCGCGCGGCGAGATCCACGGCATCCGCGATGGCGCCGCGATCGATGAGTGCCTGCGTCAGCGTCGCGACGGCGTTGTCGTCGGCATGCATCGCCGGCGACACGATGTCCTCGCGGGCGATCGGCATCGGCTGCATGCGGGCGGCGGGCGGCGTGTCGGGGAAGATGGTCTGCATGGAAGTCGCTCCGGTGAGTCGTCCGCGTGACGGCATGCGGACGGTCGGGTTGTCGGTCGTGGAGCCGGGCGACGAGAGAGAGCTCGACGACACCGGCTCCGTGTCGACTGCCACTTTAGGCATGCCGTTTCGGCAACTGAATCGGACCAGTCCTAATCTGCATCGCGTTGATGGATTTCCGCGCCGCGCGTGTAGGCCCAGTCCTATTTTTGCGTGTCGGGCCATCCAATCGGACTCGTCTGACAGAGATTCGCGTCGCGCATCCCTTTAATACGGGGTATTCCGGCCGACGGCGTTCGGCCGCCAACCTACTGGGAGAACGAACCATGAGCGACGCGGATCATCTGGTGAAAGGCACGGTGATGGGCATGATCGCCAGTGCGGCGACGGTGGCGCTCGTCCATGTCGTCGTCGAGTTCGGCACGCGCTGGACGTCGACCGGCGCGGTCGTGATGGGCGCAACCGCGCTGCTGATGGCGCTGGCGTTGCTGGCGCCGCCGTTGCTCGCGGCGTGGCGCAACCGGCACGAAGCGGTCGATCCGTTTTTCGAGCCCGCGGCGTTGAAGCCGATTCTGCAAGGGCGCTCGGTCGGCATCGTGCTCGGTATCGTGTTCGGCGTGTCGGTCGTGACGGGGTGGTGACGATGTCGACACCCGTTACCGATCGGCCCGGCCCGACCGCCCGGCATTCCGCCTCGGTGTCCGACGCGTGCATGCCGACCGTATCCCGCACGCTGCGCGTGATTTCGCTGGAGGACGAACGCGGCCGTCGCGACGCATTTCGGGCGAACAACCCGAATCTGGATTTTGCGTTCGTCGACGCGGTCGACGGGCGCGCGCTGTCGGACGCGACGATCGAGGAAAGCGGGCTGTTCGCACCGGGCTTGCCCTATACGCGCGGCGCGATCGGCATTGCGATGACCACGCACCGGCTGTGGACCGCGATCGCCGCAGGCGACGCGCTCGTGACCGTCGCCGAAGACGACGCGATCTTCAGGCCCGACTTCGACGACACCGCGATGCGGTTCCTGCGTGCGCATGCCGGCCGTTACGACTTCGTCGCGTGGGGCTACAACTTCGATTCGATCCTGCGCGGCTCGATCTTCAACAGCCGCACGCCGGTGACGATGCGTTTCGACGAGGCGTCGCTCGCGCAGGCCGCCGAGGATTTCCGTATCGATCGCGGCCCCGTGCTCGTGATGAACCTGCTCGAGTTCTACGGGATCTGCGCGTATACGATCTCGCCGGCCGGTGCGCGCTTCCTGCTCGACCATTGTTTTCCGCTGCAGCCGGAGACGCTGTTCTCGCACGGGCTTGGCCGCACGCTGCCGAACTACGGGATCGACGTCGCGATGAACAAGTTCTACGGCGCGATGCGCAGCGTCGCCGCATTCCCGCCGCTCGCCGTGACGATGAATGCGCGCGAGACCTCGACGATTCAACGGTGATGTCGTGCGGAATAGGACCCGGCTGATTGTGCGGACGCTGTCCGAACTTCGACAATGCAAACGTCGGGCGGTCGCATGGTGTGCGCCCGACACCTCGTATCCGAAGCCCCGCTTCGTTGGACGCGCTGCCCGTTCGCCGGGCGGCGCATTTTTCTCCGCGTGCGCCCGAATCGAACGATACAGCCTAAGCGGGCCGAGCCGGATGGCGAGACGTGAATGCCCTGCGGCGACCGGTGGGCTCGGTCGCGTCTGCCCCATTTGGGTCGCAGGTTGGGAGAACGCTGCCACATGCGAGCGCAGGGCATTCATCTCTGTCTTCCGCGCCGACGGCCGCCGTTGCGTCGCCGGCGGCCGCTGTGCCATCCCATGCGAGACCGGGTCGACCGGTTCTCGTTCCAGGTCCGGCCGCGACGCGATCGTTCGCGCGCGGCCTGTCCGGCACCGATCCGTTCGGTTGCCCGCGGCGAAACCGCCGCGCTTTCTCCCGACCGCCATCGCGTGCGGCAACTCCCTCCCTCGATGAAGGAACCCTCATGAAGAAGCACCACATATCCATTGTTTCCACGCTGATCGCACTCGCATGCGCCTGCGGCGCACCCGTCGCGCGCGCCGCAGGCACGAAAACCGAAACGCCGCTGCCGTCGGGCGTCGAAGCGGTCGTCAACGACACGCCCATTGCGCGCAGCGACGTGGACAGCATGATCGAAACCACCGGGCTGGCCGCCACGCCGGAACTGCGTGCACAGGCCAAGCGTGAACTGATCGCCCAGCATCTGGTCGAGCAGGCGGCTGAAAAGGCCAACTACGGCAGCCGGCCGGAAGTGAACCGCGTCGTGATGCGCGCCCGCACGGTGGCGGCGACGGATCTCTATCTGCGCGACAACCTGCACCCGCAAGCGGTGACCGATGCGCAGGTGAAGGCGCGTTACGACGACGTCGTCGCGAATGCCGCGCAGTTCGAATATCGCGCGGACGTGATCGCCGTGGCCGATCCGGCCGACGTGAACGCGCTGGTCGCGGAGCTGAAGCAGGGCGCCGCGTTCGACGCCGTGGCGAAGAAATACAACACGACACCGAACGGCGGCGTGGCACAGTGGGTCGAGTTGCGCACGCCGGTGGCCGAAGGGAAGACGGGGGGCCTGCCCGTGCCGCTCGCGCAGGCGATCACGTCGCTGCAACCGGGCGCCGTCGCGGGCCCGATCCGGATCGGCAACGCGTTCGCGATCGTGAAACTCGACGAGAAGCGTGCGACGACCGTGCCGACCTTCGACGCGGCGAAAAACGTCTTGCGTCAGCAGCTCGAAGCACAGGCGCAGCAGCGTGCGATGACGGCGCTGGTGGACAAGCTGGCGCAGCAGGCGGTGATTCAGCAGTAAACGGCCCACATTCCGGGTATGTGTCACATACGTCGGCCCGTTGCTCGATTCGAGCGCGGGCCGATGTCATTTCGATGCGTGACCGGACGGTCGCCGCGTCTGCTTTGGGGGATCGATGGCGCGTGGCGCGTGTGGACTGGAGGCGGCGGATTCAGGTAACGGATTGGAGTCGATCGGATGCGCCACCGATGGCATGGCCGAGGATGCCGCTACGACAGGAGAAGAATCAGCCTGGTCCGATTGGTTGTGACGATCGTTCACGTTAAATTGAACGAGTGTGGTGCCGGAGCCGCTTCGGCGTCGGCCGCTGGGCCCGGCCGTCGTCATGCTATGTATTCGATAGCACTACTCCTAACGCTGCCTCATGCGAGCGCCGAGGCGCTTCCGGCCGCCACACGCTCCTTCAAGCCGGCCCGATGGCCGTCACACCGAAACCGTGATCCCGGCCGGCCCGCCTTCCCGCGCAGGTCGTACGACGATCTCCACATGCTGGCCGAACGAGGCGAGTGTCAGCATCAGTTGATCCAGCGTCACGTTGCGGAGCCGCTCGCGCTGCTCGGGGGTCACGACCGGCCGGGCCATTTCCGCGAGCGCCGCGGCCTCTTCTTCGGTCAGGCCGCGCGATGCCATCAATGCGTTGAGCTTAAGTACGAGTACGGACTTGGCTGCCAGTTCGCCGACATCGTAGTAGTCGAAATCGTCCGGTACGTCGTCGGTGTGCTGCTTCGATGCGTCGTAGTTCATTACGCTTCCTCCGTCATCACCGATCGTTGCTGCCGCCCGGTTCCGCGATCGATATCGGGGCATCCCGCTCGTTCAACGGACGTGCAGCCAGCGTCTTCGATCGGCGTGATCACCAGCCGCTTGTGCGACACCTCGATCCGCAGGCGCTGCCCGGGATCGAAGCCGGCAGCCTCGATCCACCGGCCGGACAGCTGCGTCCACAGATACACGACAGGCGGCGCCATGTCGGTCAGCCTGATGTGCGGGACGACGCGGCCAGATTGGAAAGAAGATTGAGGGGAGACAAAACAATCGCGGAAATACATCGGTGCGTTATGATGCGCGCCAGCCATGGTCAACTCCTGTGTTGAGTTGGTTGTGGTCAGCGGCCCGTGGGTGCTGTATCACCTGCGGGCCGCGCTCGTTTACGCAGTGGATGCCAACGATCAGTCCGTCACATGCTTGGCATGTCGAAATGATGTCGGGGTCCAGGCGAAAACGTGCAACCACTGTAGCCGAGATCGCGCGGTGTCAGAGGGCAGTCATGTACGAAATCATCCGCGATGGCCATCAGGTCAATGCCTCGAATGCCTGCTGCACAACGTGTGCGGCGCAATCGAGCCGGCCGGCCGCATGATCGATTCCTTCCGGATGTGTCAGCAATCGTTTCAGTCGGCGATTTCGATCAGCCCGCCGCCCGCCGCATGAGGATCTCGTTCGCGCTCCGTCGATAGCGCTCGAACTCCCGCGCGAACGCGGCGGCATCGCCCGCCAGCGCCAGCGCTTCCATCGACGCACAGAGCCCCGAAATCTCCCGCTCGCCGATCATCGCGAACGCGCCCCGCATGCTGTGAATCTCCGAGCGCGCGACCTTCAGGTCGCCGTCCTGCAGCGCCCGAGCGATGGTCGCGCTCGAGCGTCGCGTTGCATCGGCGAGCACCGTATGCAGGTCTTTCGGCAGCGGGCCGGACGCACGCGCCGGTGCAGGCGGATAGACCGGCCGACGCCACGTGCCCGTGTACCTCGCGATCGCCTGTTCGAGCGATTTCAGCGACGTCGGCTTCGTGACGATCTCGTCGATGCCCGCTTCCCACGCCAGGCGCAACTCGTCCGGTTCGGCATGCGCGGTCACCGCCAGGATCGGCTGCACCCGCCCGCGCTCGCGCAGCACGCGTGCGAACGCGTACCCGTCGAGGCCCGGCATGTTGAGATCGGTGAGCACGACCGGATAGTCGTGACGGTCCACCAGATCGAGCGCCTCGGCGACGTTCGATGCGATATCGGCCTGATAGCCGAGGACGTCCAGCTGATCGTGGACGAGCGAACGGTTGACCGGGTTGTCGTCGACGAACAGCACGCGCACGTTCGGCGCATCCTCGCCGGACGGCGTGTGCGCGGCGCCCGGCTGACTGTCGAGCGGCAGCGGCAACGTGACGACGAACGTCGACCCCACGCCCGGCACGCTGTTCGCGTCGATGCGCCCGCCCATCGACTCCGCGAGCTTGTAGCTCAGCGCGAGGCCGATGCCCGTTCCGCCGAAGCGGCGCGCGATCGATTCGTCGGCTTGCGCGAACGGCTCGAACACGTGCGCAAGCTGGTCGGCCGTCATGCCGATGCCCGAATCGCTGACGCGAATCGTCACGGGCGTCGCATCGCCCGGCGGCGCCGACACCGACAGCGCGACCGTGCCGCGATCGGTGAACTTGATCGCGTTGCTGACCAGGTTCACGACGATCTGCCGCACCCGCATCGGATCGCCGAGATACGTGCGGGTCGCCGCGGGATCGACGTCGATACGCAGCGCGACGCCCTTCGCGCCGGCCACCGGCTCGAACAGGTCCGCCACGTCGCGCATCAGCTCGTCGATCCCGAACCCCGTCGCTTCGAGCGTCATCCGGTCGGCTTCGATCTTCGTCATGTCGAGCACGTTGTTCAGCATGTCGAGCAACATGCGCGCGGCGGACGTGACCGCATGCAGGCGCGGCTTCTGGCGGCTCGGGTCGGGCGCCTTGTCGAGCAGTTCGAGATTGCCGAGCATCGCGTTCAGCGGCGTGCGGATCTCGTGGCTGATCGTGGCGAGGAACGTCGACTTCGCGCGGTTCGCGCTGTCGAGTGCGCGTTCGGCGTCGGCGCGCGTCGTGATGTCGGAGAAGCTGAACAGCAGCGCTTCCTTGCCCTTGTAGCGGACGCGCACGAAGTTGACGAGCAGGTCGCGCGCGCGGCCGTCGTCGAGCGTCACGGGCAGTTCGACGTCGAGCTGCACCGGCGACGCGTCCGCGCGCTCGCGGTAGCGAGCCAGCAGCCGCTCGTGCAGCGGCGGATCGCCGGCCTCGCGGTCGTACAGCTCGAGCATCCGGTTGCGCAGCAGCACCTGCTGCGTATCGGGCGACACGAGGCCGATGCCGAACGGCGCGGTGGCGACGATCGTGCGGCTCATCCGCTCGCTTTCGAACACGCGGCGCGAACGACGGAACAGCGGCGCGAACACCCGCAGGTCGAACGCGATCACGAGCGTCCACAGCACGATGAGGATGGTCGCGGTCGTGCCGAACTCGCGCAGCATCGTCGACCAGATCGCAAAGGCGATCGTGCGCCACGAGTACGCATAGACGATCGCGTAGCCGGTGTCCGAAATCCGGTCGGTGATCGTGAACATGCCGTGACGGTAACTTTCGTCGAAATGCGCGAGGCCGCGCCGCCAGGTGCCTTCGGCCAGCGCTTGTTTCATCAGGGCCGCGCCGTCCTCCGCGTCGCCGGTGCGATCGGCATCCAGCAGCACGCGGCCGTTTTCGTCGATCAACATCGCGACGGCATCGCCGGGTGCATGCTTCATCCGCTCGGCGATCACGTCGACGTCGAAGTCGCTCACGAAGGTCATGAAATGCTGCTGGCCGTCGAATGCGGGTTCGACGAGACGGAAGACCGTCTTGCCGGTCAGCGGATCGATCGCCGGCGCCTGCCAGGCGATCCGGCGCGACAGGCGCCAGTAGCGCGCGATGGCCGGATCGGACCAGTCGGCCGCGTCGAACGCGAGGTGTTCGATCAGCGTAGGCGTGTCGGGCACGCCGATGCGTGCGAGCAGGTCGGGATACGGCATCGACGGCGGCGGCGTGATCGCGATCACGTTGCGGTCGGGGCTGTATGCATAACCGCGTACCGCGCGCCCGGTCTGGCGTTCGGCGGCCGCGACCGAGATCGTCTGGCGCTCCATCAGCTGCACGTAGCGATCCGTTTCGCGCTCGGCGAGCGCCTTGGGCGACGCGGCCACGAAGATCTCGCTCACGCCGGGCATCGGGGCGAGCAGGACGTGCCCGTCCCTGCGCAGCGCGTCGGAGGCTTCGCGCGCGTGCGGCGGATGGCCGTTCCACAGCAGCTCGGCATTGATCACCGCGCGGCGCATCGACGCATGTTTCGCGTCCATTTCGAGTTGCACGAGCGCCTTGTGCGTCGCGAACAGGTCGCGCCGCTCGGCGATGTAGTCGCGCACCGAGCCGACGAGCAGGATGCCTGCCGCGATCAGGATCACGAGCGACAGCACGACCGCGCCGCCGTACAGCGTGAAGCGCTGATACCGGTTCAGCAGGCTCAGGTCGCGCGTGTCGTCGTCGATCGATGCGAACGGCGCGCTGGCGTCCGTGTGGGACGCGAAGAGGTGGCGAATGGGCATGGGGCGAAGACTGGTGAATCAATGCGCGAATCGGGGACGCGCCGCGGCGAGGCCGGAACGCGGACGATCTCCGCGAGCCGATTGAAGGCAGCGCGATGCGCCGCCGGCTCGGGGAACGGGAAAATTATCGGGATAGTGGACGAGGCTGTATGTAGGGCAGTCCGAAACACTCGCGCGCGAAGGATAGGACCAGTCCTATTCATGCAATCGGTCGCGCGCAGCGTATATACGTCCTGCAACGCAGCCGTGTCAAACGGAATCGTTCAAGAGAACGGAATGTCGCGTCGCGTTTGACATGACCGATTGTCAAGCAACGTCATGTTAGGACCAGGCCTACGAAATAAGTCATGTGACGTCCGGCCGTCTGATTATCGAAACGACGGGCGATCAATACATTGCCAATGGTGGACGAGGAGCGTCCTTCTCCCTTTTTTCTACTGAGGCAAACAACGTGAACAAGACCTATCGCACCGTCTGGAACGCGACGACGGGTACATGGACGGCGGCAGCCGAAACGGCGCGGATGCGCACGAAATCGAAGTCGAATACGACGATGCGTTCGTCGGTCACCGCGGCGGTCGCCGTGATGGCCGGTGTGGGTGGTGGTGCCATGGCGAACGACGCGATGGCGCAGGCCGCCAATGGCGGTGGATCGTTGTCGCTGTGTGCGCCGGCGGGCAGCGGCTATTATGGGACGACCTTTGGCGGCGGCAACACGGTCGGAACCAGGACGACTGCGGCGTGCGGTACGGCGATCTCCAATTTCAGACTGAGCGAAGGTCACGTCAGGTCGTTTCAGTTGTACAACAACAGCAACGTCAACGGTGGTGGTGTCGGTCAGGCAAGCGCGGCGACCGAGGCCGGCATCAGCGGTACCGTCGACGGCCATCTCTTCCTGCTGGGCGGCTCGGGCGTGCACCTTCGCGGCCCGGTGGACGTCGACAGCAATTTCAACATGACGAATCACCGCATCAACAACCTGGCTGCCGGTACGGCCGGGACGGATGCCGTTAACGTCAACCAGTTGAACGCGGCGATTGCGGCCGCGGGGACGGCGAACCCGTACGTGGTGACCAATACCGGTACGTATGCGACTGCGACGGCTGCACGCGCGGGCGGCAGCGCGACGGCAATCGGGGCGAATGCGAACGCCGGCGGCACGTCGGCCGTCGCGCTCGGCGGGAATACCGTTGCAACGGGGCAGAATGCCGTTGCGCTCGGCACCCTTGCGAACGCGACGGGCAGCGAGACCGTGGCGGTCGGCGTGAGCGCACGCGCGACGGGGAGCAATTCGACGGCAATGGGCCGAGGTGCGGCGGCTCTGTCCACCAATGCGACTACCGTCGGCTATGGCGCCTATTCGGGCGCCGACGGTGCCACGGCACTCGGCATGACGGCAAGTGCCGTCGGCGCGAACGCCATTGCGGTGGGCCGCGGTGCCAGCACCAGCGGGACCTATGGGTCCGCAATCGGTTATGCAGCGAATGCAACCACGAACGCCGTTGCGATCGGTGTGCTCGCGAACGCGACATCGGCGTCGAGCGTTGCCTTGGGTGAGCGGGCAAGTGCAACGGGCGCGACCTCGACGGCACTCGGTCGTGGTGCACTGGCCAGCGGTACGAATGCGGTTGCGCTCGGCGCGAACTCGGTGGGCGATCGCAACAATGCGGTGTCGGTCGGGTCGACGTCGCTGCAACGACAGATCGTCAATGTGGCTGCCGGTACGCAGAATACGGATGCCGTGAACGTCGGGCAGATGAACACGGCGCTGTCGAAGAAGGTCGACAACACGTACGTCAACGTTCGCGGGACGGGCGCGGCGGCCAGCGTGGGCAGCACGAATGGCGTCGCGATCGGCAATGCGGCCGTGGCCGGCACCATGGGCGCGGAGACAGCTATCGGGAATGCGGCTTCCGCACAGGGCCTGTCCGCGACGGCACTCGGTTCCGGTACGGTGGCCAATGGTGAAGGCGCAACGGCGCTGGGTCGTATGGCATCGGCAAGCGGCAGTCACGCAACTGCATTGGGCAATCAGGCGAATGCCGGCGCGAATGGTGCCGTTGCCATTGGCGATCGCGCGGTCGTTGGCGCATCGGCCACCAATTCCGTTGCGCTCGGCACGCAAGCAGCCGTCGCCGCGAACGTGACCGGTGCGATGGCGCTCGGCTCCGGTTCGAGCGCGACCCGCAACAACACGATTTCGGTCGGCTCGGCGACGCAGCAGCGCCAGATCGTGAACGTCGCGGCCGGCACGCAAGCCACCGACGCGGTCAACGTTGGCCAGCTGTCGGGCGTGACCAAGGCACTCGGCGGCGGCGCGGTGGTCGACGGCAGCGGCAACGTCACTCAGCCGACCTACAAGGTCGCCGGAACCGACTACCACAACGTCGGCGACGCGCTCGATGCGCTGGCCGCGAATGGCGGCAGCGATCCGAACGCGGTGACCTACGACGGCGCGACGAAGGACAAGGTCACGCTGAAGGGCGCGGGCGGCACGACACTGTCGAACGTCAAGGCCGGCGTCGCCAATACGGATGCCGTAAACGTCGGCCAGATGAACACGGCGCTGTCGACGAAGACGGACAACACCTACATCAAGGTTCTGGGTAACGCGACGAGTACCGCGGCGACGGCCAGCGGATCGGGATCTGTCGCGCTCGGAAGCGGAGCGGTGGCTCAGTCGGGAAGCTCTGGCGGAAACATCGCCATCGGTAACGGTGCCACGGCCAATGCCAGCGGCGGCGGGTACGGCACGATGGCGATCGGCGTGAACGCGCAAGCCGGCACGAGCGGGTACGCTGGCGGCGGTGCGATCGGGTTCGGCGCCAAGTCGAACTATGCCAACTATGCGATCGGCGATGGCGCGACCGCAATGGGACCGGCCGGCAGTCAAAGCGTTGCGCTCGGCACCCGTTCGTCCGCATCGGGGATGAATACGCTCGCATTCGGGCCTGCTGCGCTTGCGTCGGGCAATTCGAGCGTTTCGCTGGGCGCGAATGCGTCGTCGACCGGCGTGTCGTCGGTCGCACTGGGTAGCGGCAGCATCGCGACCGCAGACAACACGGTCTCCGTCGGTTCGTCGGCGTTGCAGCGACGCATCACCAATCTGGCTGCCGGGACGGCGGACACCGATGCGGTGAACGTGAACCAACTGAAGGATTCGGGGCTGATCGATCCGGTGACGGGCAAGCCGATTACTGCGGTGACGTACGACAGTGCGACGAAGGACAAGGTCACGCTGGCCGGCGCGACCGGTACGACGCTGTCGAACGTCAAGGCCGGCGCGGCCGACATGGATGCGGTCAACGTGAGCCAGCTGAAGGGTTCGGGCCTGATCGGCGACGACGGCAAGTCGATCGCCGCGGTGACGTACGACCGCAACGCGGACGGCACGCCGAACATGGGTTCGGTGACGCTGGGCGGCGCGAGCGCCACGACGCCGGTCGCGCTGAAGAACGTTGCAGACGCGAAGGCGGATCACGACGCGCTGAACCTCGGCCAGTTGAAGAACGCGGGCCTGGTGGGCGATGACGGCAAGGGCAACCTGACGTCGATGGCGGTGACGTACGACGGTGCGGCGCGCGACAAGGTGACGCTGGCCGGTGCGGGCGGCACGACGCTGTCGAACGTCAAGGCCGGCGTGGCGAACATGGACGCGGTCAACGTCGGCCAGTTGAAGGACGCGGGCCTGGTGGGCGACGACGGCAAGGGCAATCTCACGTCGCTGGCCGTGACGTACGACGATGCAACCAAGAGCGCGGTCACGCTGGGCAATGCCGGGACGCCGGTGGCGATCCATAACGTCAAGGAAGGCGAACTGTCGGCGACGAGCAAGGACGCGGTGAACGGTTCGCAGCTGTTCGCAACGAACCAGAACCTGAGCGACCTGAAGGACTCGCTGAAGGACGGCGGCGTGATCGACCCGATCACGGGCGAATCGCTGGCTGTCGTATACGACGGCAACGCGAAGGACACCGTCACGCTGAAGGGCACGAACGGCACGACGCTGTCGAATGTGAAGGCCGGCGTAGCGGACCTGGACGCGGTCAACGTTTCGCAGCTGAAGGGCTCGGGCCTGATCGGGGACGACGGCAAGTCGATCGCTGCGGTGACGTACGACCGTAATGCGGACGGCACGCCGAACTACGGTGCGGTGACGCTGGGCAACGGCGCAGGCCCGACGCAGATCAAGAACGTCGCGGACGCAACGGACGATCACGACGCCCTGAACCTCGGCCAGTTGAAGGACGCAGGCCTGGTGGGCGACGATGGCAAGGGCAACCTGACGTCGATGGCGGTGACGTACGACGGTACGGCACGTGACAAGGTGACGCTGGCCGGCGCGAGCGGCACGACGCTGTCGAACGTGAAGGCCGGTGCGGCCGACATGGACGCGGTCAACGTTTCGCAGCTGAAGGGTTCGGGCCTGATCGGCGACGACGGCAAGTCGATCGCCGCGGTGACGTACGACCGTAACGCGGACGGCACGCCGAACTACGGCACGGTGACGCTGGGCAACGGCGCGGGCCCGACGCAAGTCAAGAACGTCGCGGACGCAACGGACGATCACGACGCACTGAACCTCGGCCAGCTGAAGGACGCAGGCTTGGTGGGCGACGATGGCAAGGGCAACCTGACGTCGATGGCCGTGACGTACGACGGCACGGCACGCGACAAGGTGACGTTGGCCGGCGCGAGCGGCACGACGCTGTCGAACGTGAAGGCCGGCGTAGCGGACATGGATGCGGTCAACGTGAGCCAGCTGAAGGGTTCGGGCCTGATCGGCGACGACGGCAAGTCGATCGCCGCGGTGACGTACGACCGTAACGCGGACGGCACGCCGAACTACGGCACGGTGACGCTGGGCAACGGCGCGGGCCCGACGCAAGTCAAGAACGTCGCGGACGCAACGGACGATCACGACGCACTGAACCTCGGCCAGTTGAAGGACGCGGGCCTGGTGGGCGACGACGGCAGCGGTAACCTCACGTCGCTGGCGGTGACGTACGACGGCACGGCGAAGGACAGCGTGACGCTGGGCGGCACGGGCGCGACCACGCCGGTGGCGATCCACAACGTCAAGGAAGGCGAACTGTCGGCGACGAGCAAGGACGCCGTGAACGGCTCGCAGCTGTTCGCAACGAACCAGAACCTGAGCGACCTGAAGGACTCGCTGAAGGACGGCGGCGTGATCGATCCGGTCACGGGCGAATCGCTGGCTGTCGTATACGACGGCAACGCGAAGGACACCGTCACGCTGAAGGGCACGAACGGCACGACGCTGTCGAACGTGAAGGCCGGTGTGGCCGACATGGACGCGGTGAACGTGTCGCAGCTGAAGGGCTCGGGCCTGATCGGCGACGACGGCAAGTCGATCGCGGCGGTGACGTACGACCGCAACGCGGACGGCACGCCGAACTACGGCACGGTGACGCTCGGCAACGGCGCAGGCCCGACGCAAATCAAGAACGTCGCGACGGGCGTCGACGACCTGGACGCGGTCAATGTCAAGCAACTGAACACGGGCCTGTCTGACCTCCGCGACGAGTTTTCCGGCGGCAACCTGCGCTTCGTCAAGGTCAATGCCGACCCGGTCACGGGCACGCCGGCGGTCGCAAGCGGCGCGCTCGCCGTCGCCATCGGTTCCGACGCGCGGGCGACCAGCGCCAACTCGCTGGCACTCGGCAGCGGTGCGCGCGTGACCGGCAACGGCTCGGTCGCGATCGGCTACAACTCGGTCGCGAACCAGAACAACGTCGTGTCGGTTGGCGACGTGGGCCGTGAACGCAAAATCGTCAACGTGGCGGACGGCGACGTCGCATTCCAGAGCACCGATGCGGTCAACGGCGGCCAGTTGTATGCGGCACTGAACACCCTGTCGACATCGGTGACCTCGAAGACGCAGCAGGCGATCGATACCTTCTCGTCGGAGATCGACAAGAAGACGAAGGCTGCAATCGACGAAGTGAGTTCGCGCTCGATGCAGCCGATGGATGTCAGCGACCCGCTCGTCGCGATCGAAGGTCTGCGGGGCAACAACGTCGCTTCGCTGAACGGCGCGGATCCGGCTACGGCAACGGCGGCCGCGATCGGATCGTCGACGGCGGCAAGCGGCGCCAACGCAGTGGCGGTCGGCCTCCAGAGCGGCGCGGGTTCGAACAACTCGGTCGCAATCGGCAGCTTCGCGCAAACCGGCGCTGGCCAGGACTACTCGGTCGCCGTGGGTTCGAACGTCCAGACGAACGGCACGCAGGCCGTCGCGCTTGGTGCGAACGCGCAGGCGAACGGCGAGTATGCGCTGGCGGTCGGTAACAACGGTGCGCAGGCGATCGGCGACGGCTCGATCGCGCTCGGCAGCGCGGCGAACGTGCGGGCCGGCTCGACCAATGCGGTCGCGATCGGCACGGGTGCGAACGTCGCGCGCAGCGTCGAAGGCGCGATGGCGCTCGGCTCGAATGCGACCGCGGGCGCGGCCAACAGCGTCGCGCTCGGCGCGAACGCGTTCTCGAATCGTGCGAACGCAGTGTCCGTCGGCCGTGCAGGGGCGGAACGCCAGATCGTCAACGTCGCGGCAGGCACGCAGGCAACCGACGCGGTCAACGTCAGCCAGTTGAAGGGGGTGACCGATGCCCTTGGCGGCGGTGCGGCGGTGGGTGCCGACGGCACGGTGACGAGCCCGGCCTACTCGCTGGCCGATCCGGCGGACGCGACGAAGTCGAAGTCGTACGACAACGTGGGCGACGCGCTGTCGAACCTCGACGGCCGTACGACGACGAACACGGAAAACATCACCGTGATCAACAAGCAACTGGCCGATTCCGGGCTGGTCGATCCGGTGACCGGGCAGTCGATCACCGCGGTGACGTACGATCGCAACGCGGACGGCACGCCGAACCTCGGTTCGGTGACGCTCGGCGGTGCGGGTGCGACGGCTCCGGTGGCGCTGAAGAACGTCGCGGACGCGAAGGACGACCACGACGCGCTGAACCTCGGCCAGTTGAAGGACGCGGGCCTGGTGGGCGACGACGGCAAGGGCAACCTGACGTCGCTGGCGGTGACGTACGACGGCGCGACGAAGGACACCGTGACGCTGGCCGGCACGACCGGTACGACGCTGTCGAACGTGAAGGCCGGTGTGGCCGACATGGACGCGGTGAACGTTTCGCAGCTGAAGGGTTCGGGCCTGATCGGCGACGACGGCAAGGCGAACGCGGCGGTCACGTACGACCGCAATGCGGACGGCACGCCGAACTACGGTGCGGTGACGCTGGGCCATGGCACGGGCCCGACGCAACTGAAGAACGTGGCGGACGCGACGGACGACGGCGATGCGCTGAACCTCGGCCAGTTGAAGGACGCGGGCCTGGTAGGCGACGACGGCAAGGGCAACCTGACGTCGATGGCCGTGACGTACGACGGTGCGGCGAAGGACAGCGTGACGCTGGGCGGCACGGGCGCGACCACGCCGGTGGCGATCCACAACGTCAAGGATGGCGAACTGTCGGCGACGAGCAAGGACGCCGTGAACGGCTCGCAGCTGTTCGCGATGAACACGCGTGTCGGCAACCTGGAAGATTCGCTGTCGAAGGGCGGCGTGATCGATCCGGTCACGGGCGAATCGCTGGCCGTGGTGTACGACAGCAATGCAAAGGACACCGTGACGCTGAAGGGCACGAACGGCACGACGCTGTCGAACGTGAAGGCCGGCGTGGCGGACCTGGACGCGGTGAACGTGAGCCAGCTGAAGGGCTCGGGCCTGATCGGCGACGATGGCAAGTCGATCGCCGCGGTGACGTACGACCGTCTCGCGGACGGCACGCCGAACTACGGCTCGGTGACGCTGGGCAATGGCGCGGGCCCGACGCAGATCAAGAACGTCGCGGATGCGACGGACGACCATGACGCGATCAACTACAACCAGTTGAAGCAGTACGTCGCGGACAACTCGGGCGGTTCGGGCAATCCGCTGGCCGTCGGCTATGACGACGACACCAAGGATCGCGTCACGCTGCAAGGCGGCGCGACCGGCACGACGATCACGAACGTGAAGGCGGGTGCGGTGACGGCCACGAGCACGGACGCGATCAACGGCTCGCAGCTGCATGGCACGGCACAGAGCGTGGCCGATTCGCTGGGCGGCGGCTCGACCGTGGGCGCGGACGGCAAGGTGACGAACCCGTCGTACTCGCTGGCCGACCCGGCGGATGCGTCGAAGTCGAAGTCGTACAACAACGTGGGCGACGCACTGTCGAACCTCGACGGCCGTACGACGACGAACACGGAAAACATCACCGTGATCAACAAGCAGCTGGCCGATTCGGGGCTGGTGGATCCGGCAACGGGCCAGTCGATCGCGGCGGTGACGTACGACCGCAACGCGGACGGCACGCCGAACCTCGGTTCGGTGACGCTGGGCGGCGCGGGCGCGGCGGCTCCCGTGGCGCTGAAGAACGTCGCGGACGGCGTGGACCGTCACGATGCGATCAACGTGGGCCAGTTGCAGGACGCGGGCCTGGTGGCGCCGGTCGATCCGGCGAACCCGGGGGCGGGCCTGACGTCGCTCGCCGTCGCGTACGACGGTGTCGCGAAGGACACGGTCACGCTGAAGGGCGCGGCCGGCACGACGCTGTCGAACGTGAAGGCCGGTGTGGCCGACATGGACGCGGTGAACGTTTCGCAGCTGAAGGGTTCGGGCCTGATCGGCGACGACGGCAAGGCGAACGCGGCGGTCACGTATGACCGCAACGCGGACGGCACGCCGAACTACGGTTCGGTGACGCTGGGCCACGGCGCCGGCCCGACGCAGCTGAAGAACGTGGCGGACGCGACGGACGACGGCGATGCACTGAACCTCGGCCAGCTGAAGAACGCGGGCGTGGTGGGCGACGACGGCAAGGGCAACCTGACGTCGATGGCGGTGACGTACGACGGCGCGGCCAAGGATACCGTGACGCTCGGCGGCGCGGGCGCCACGACGCCGGTCGCACTGAAGAACGTTGCCGACGGCACGGAGCGTCACGACGCGATCAACCTCGGCCAGTTGCAGGATGCCGGCCTGGTTGCGCCGGTCGACCCGTCGAACCCGGGGGCAGGCCTGACGTCGCTCGCCGTCGCATACGACGGTGCCGCGAAGGACACGATCACGCTGAAGGGCGCGACCGGCACGACGATCACGAACGTGAAGGCGGGCGCGGTGACGGCCACGAGCACGGACGCGGTCAACGGTGCGCAACTGCACGACACGGCGCAGAGCGTGGCCGATTCGCTGGGCGGCGGCTCGACCGTCGGCGCGGACGGCAAGGTGACGAACCCGACGTACTCGCTGGCCGATCCGGATGATGCGTCGAAGTCGAAGTCGTACAACAACGTGGGCGACGCCTTGTCGAACCTCGACGGCCGTACGACGACGAACACGGAAAACATCACCGTGATCAACAAGCAGCTGGCCGATTCGGGTCTGGTCGACCCGGTGAGCGGCCAGTCGATCGCGGCGGTGACGTACGACCGCAACGCGGACGGCACGGCGAACCGCGGTTCGGTGACGCTGGGCGGCGCGGGCGCGACGGCTCCGGTGGCGCTGAAGAACGTCGCGGACGGCGTGGACAAGCATGACGCGGTGAACGTCGGTCAACTGCAGAGCGCGGGTGTGCTCACGCCGATCGATCCGACGAACCCGGGTGCGGGCCTGACGTCGCTCGCGGTGACGTACGACAAGCAGGCGAACGGTTCGGCGAACTTCGACCAGATCACGCTGAAGGGCGCGAACGGTACGACGATCACGAACGTGAAGGCGGGTGCGGTATCGGCCACCAGCACGGACGCGATCAACGGTGCGCAACTGCACGGCGTGTCGCAGAGCGTCGCGAAGTCGCTCGGCGGCGGTTCGACCGTCGACGCGAACGGCAACGTGACGAACCCGACGTACACCGTGAACGACAAGACGTACGACAACGTCGGCGATGCGATCGAGAACATCTCGAGCAGCCTCGTCCACGGCTCGATCGGCCTCGTCCAGCAGGACGCGGACACGCGCGAGATCACGGTCGCGAAGGAGACGGACGGCACGTCCGTGAACTTCGCGGGCACGGCGGGCGACCGGGTGCTGACCGGCGTGGGCGCGGGAGCGGTGAGCGCGACGAGCCGCGATGCGATCAACGGTGCGCAGCTGCACGGCACCGCGCAGAGCGTGGCGGACGTGATCGGCGGCGGGACGACGGTCGATGCGGACGGCAAGCTCGCGGATACGTCGATCGAGGTCAACGGCAGCAAGTACAAGACCGTGGCCGAAGCAGTCCAGGCCGCCGCGCAGTACGGCGCGACCGATTCGCTCGCGGTGCGTTACGACCTGAACAAGGACGGCACGCCGAACTACGGTTCGGTGACCCTCGGCGGCTCGGGCGCGGCACCGGTGCGCCTGGGCAACGTCGCGGACGGTTCGAGCCGGTATGACGCGGTGAACTTCGGGCAGTTGAGCGAACTGAACGACAAGATCGGCGGCCTCGACGACCGTGTCGGCGAACTGGAGCGGAACCCGGGCACGGGCAATCCGGGCGATGGCGGTACCGGCAACGACTACTTCGCCGGTACCGACGTGGGTGCGGACGGTACGACGAAGGCGAACGCAGGCAGCGGCACGGGCAACACGGCCGCGGGTTCGGGCTCGACGATCGGGACGGGCGCGAACAACGCCACGGTCGTCGGTTCGAACGCGAACGTATCGAGCAGCAACGGTACGGCGATCGGTTCGGGCGCGAAGAGCAGCGCCGAAGGGGCGACCGCGATCGGCAGCAGCGCGAACGCGTCCGGCGAGAAGTCGACGGCGATCGGCGAAGGTGCGAACGCATCGGGCAAGAACTCCGTCGCGCTGGGCGCCGGTTCGGTGGCGTCGAGCGACAACACCGTGTCCGTCGGTACGGCCGATCAGAAGCGCACGATCTCGAACCTGGCCGATGGCGTGAACGCGTCCGACGCGGCGACGAAGGGCCAGATGGATCGCGCGATCGGCGGCGTGCAAGGTCAGGTCAACGACCTGTCGCGCAACGCGTACTCCGGCATCGCCGCTGCCACCGCGCTGACGATGATTCCGGGCGTCGATCCGGGCAAGACGGTGTCGTTCGGTATCGGCGGCGCGACCTACAAGGGCTATCAGGCGGTGGCGTTCGGCGGCGAGGCCCGCATCACGCAGAACCTGAAGATGAAGGCCGGCGTGGGCATGTCGAGCGGCGGCAACACCGTCGGCGTGGGCGCTTCGTATCAGTGGTAAGTCGCCGGGCGGGGCATCGCGCCCCGCCCGCGACGTCGATCCGACTGACTCCATTCAACTTTTTCCAGGCGTCCGCCGTCACGGCGGATGTTTCACCATGACCATGAAAACCTTGTTGTTGCGCGCGGCATCGATCGGCGCGATCGCGATGGCGCTCGGTGCGTGCACGACGCAATCGGGCGTCACCTACGACATCCGGGCGGTGTCGATTCCGGGCAAGCCGGACAACGTATTCCGCGTGAGCTGCGATGGGCTGCTCGGCAGCGCGAACGCCTGCGCCCGTGCGGCGGAAGAATTCTGCCAGGGCAAGGGTTTCACGCCGCTCGAGATGATCGACCGCGTGTACAGCCGCGCACCGATGAAGGACCCGCGCGAGATCACGTTCATATGCGGCAAGCCGCAGCCGGTCGTGCAGGCCGCGCCGCCGGCACCGCAACCGCAACCGGCGCCGCAGCCGGTTCAGCAGCGCCAGGTGCTGCTGCAGGGCGACGCGAACTTCGCGTTCGACAGCGCGGTACTGACGCCAGAGGCGCGCAGCCAGCTCGACCGCTTCGTGCAGATCAACGGCGGCATCGAATTCCGCCGCGTGGCCATCACGGGCTTCACCGATTCGACCGGCAGCAAGACGCACAATCTGGCGCTGTCGGCGTCGCGGGCCCGCAACGTGATGAACTACCTGAGCAGCAACGGCCTGAAGGCGCAGTCGTTCGTGTCGGAAGGCCTCGGCGCCGCCGACCCGGTTGCGCCCAACGCGACCGCGGAAGGCCGCGCGCAGAACCGCCGCGTCGAGATCCGGATCGATGCGAAGTAATGCGTCACGCATGACGCTCCACCGGTACGTGCGGGGACTCGATCGGCACTGAGCCGATGGAAGGACGCTCCCACCCACCCACCCACCCGCCCGCCCTGTACCTGGAACCGCCCGCTCGTCACGAGCCGGCGGTTTTTTTCATGGCGGTGCGCGGTGCGGCGTCGGCCGCCGCCGGCCGGGGCGATGGCTGACGGCCCCGTTTTCGTGCGAAGATAGCGCCCAATTACGATCCACGACGCCGCGCTGCGCGCGGTCGGCGCCGCCCG